>NZ_JBHSOZ010000002.1:0-556340 GCF_042656525.1 Thalassorhabdus alkalitolerans | reverse complement strand
TGAAACTAACTTAACTTACTTTAATAGAAATTAACTGACGTTTGACTTTCATTCGATTTTCAAAGGACAATCTAGCAATCTATGAATTGCCGCCTCAACAGCGACTCAATTAATATTATCAGAAGTTGTTTTTAATGTCAACAACTTTTTAATTATAATTGCTGTCCTCAACAGCGACAAGTAATAATATATCATGTCCTTAAAACACATGCAACACTTTTTTTGTATTTTGACTGAGAATGATAAAAAAGAACATTATAAATGGAAGATCACTCACCCATCAAAAAAAAAGCAGGGACTTTTAAGGACCCCGCCTAAACTTTTTCTCTCTATGGAAGAATCAATAAATCGACGACTACGAGAAGTGCCACTCCAGGAATGCCCAGCAACCCGGAGATCGAAACTGTAAAGAGGTTTAAAGGGATATGATAACCCACTGCACTCCCAAAGACATTTAAAAAGAATAAAGCAAGAGCTCCAATCATCAAACGTATGACCCCTTTTCCAATCCACCGAAAGGGCTTAAAGGGCCCAGTGACAAATAAAATAAAAAAGACGAGCAAGCCTAATGCTGAAATAAGTAGTATCGGGTCCACTTTCGTTCACCTAGCCTTTCCACTCACTTGTTTACTCTATATGTATGTCCATCCTAAAAAATCTTTCCCCTTAAAATACCTGTTAGAAGTAAAGGCACTTCAGACTGGTCCTTCCCCTAAAAACAGCAGCCCATATCAGGATAAGCTTTCCTTCATTCATCTTCCATAATCATTAAGGTAAAGGAGGGGAGCGAAAAACAGATATACCGGCTTTACTTCTGCTGACTGCAGAAAAGAGCAAGTGAACAAAAGGGGCCAAATAAATAATACAAAGAAACCCACGCTTTAAAAAAACGTGGGTGCCTCTTCAATATGAAGGATGAAGGTGCTTTTTTACTTACTCACTCCGCTTACCTTCTTTTGTCTTGCTTCTTTTAAGAGAAATAAATACTTGGCTTCTGTAAGCTTAACATCAGCCAACACTTCTCTTGACGGCTCTACACTTTTTGATACAAATGCCTGCTGTCTTTCCAGCTGGTGCTTCATTTCCCCGATTAAACGCACGAGCCTCTCTCTTTCTTTTTGCCGGATTCTTTTCTTTTTAAATAACATCGGCATCCTCTTTCCTATAACTCACGTCGTCCCTCGATCGCTCTTGATAACGTTACTTCATCCGCGTACTCCAGATCTCCTCCTACAGGAAGCCCGTGTGCAATCCTTGTTACCTTAATTCCTGTAGGTTTAACAAGGCGGGAAATGTACATGGCAGTGGCCTCCCCTTCAATCGTAGGGTTTGTTGCCACAATGATTTCAGTCACTGTGTCATCTTGAAGTCTTTTAAGAAGTTCAGGAATTTTAATATCTTCCGGCCCGATTCCCTCCATAGGGGAAATTTCTCCATGAAGCACGTGATACAAGCCATGATACTCGCGCATCTTCTCCATCGCCATCACATCTTTTGAATCTTGCACTACACAAAGAACGGTTTGATCTCGTTGTTTATCCTCACATATCCTGCATGGATCAGTATCTGTTATATGGTGGCATACTGAACAGTACGTCAAATCTCTTTTTGCGTTAACGAGGGCTTTGGCAAAGTCCAGGACGTCATCTTCCTTCATGTCTAACACGTAAAAAGCAAGACGGCTGGCTGTCTTTGGCCCGATTCCCGGGAGTTTCATAAACCCGTCAATAAGCTTTGAAATAGGGGCAGGGTACTGCACCGAACACTCCTCCTAATTTAGAACATCCCAGGCAGGTTCATCCCTTTCGTGAACTTGCCCATATCTTGTTCTACTAACTCGTCTACTTGTTTTAGTGCTTCATTTGTTGCGGCTAGAACCAAGTCTTGAAGCATTTCTACATCCTCTGGATCTACTACATCTTCATCAATTTCAATATCTACAATTCGCTTGTCACCAGAAGCGATAACCTTAACCGCTCCTCCACCTGCTGTCGCCTCAACAGTTTTTTCTTTCAGTTCTTCTTGTGCTTTTTGCATCTGTTTTTGCATCTTTTGCATTTGTTTCATCATACTACCCATATTTTTCATTTCTCACGCCTCCTAATATAGTCACTATTCACTTTCTACAATTTCTATTAAATCAGAACCTACTAATTTAATGGCTTCGTCAACAATCGGCTCCGTTCCTGCCTCGTCTTCTGTCTGGCTGCTGAGCTGGCTCCGCATATAATCTTCCTTAACCTTTTCCCATTGGCCCATAAGAATGGTAATAAGAGTCATCGGCTTCCCGCTGATCGTTTCAATCGCGCTTTCAACTAATGAGCGGAACTTTGAGTCCACCATGTTTCTGTGCATCTCGTTTTGAAATGCCAGGAGCACAGAATCCCCTGTGGCCGCCACCGGCTTAGAATCACTTGCCCAGGCACTGGCCGGGACACTTTCGCTTTTAATTTTATTCATTACTTCCGGCCATTTAGAAGAAATGACTTGAAGTTCCTGTTTCGAAGCCGAACCTAGCATTTCTTTGACTTTGCCCAGTCCGGCTAAATTAACCCCGCCCTGTTTGGAGGAAGAAACAGAAGGCGCCACTCGGGATTTTGGCTGCGATTCTTCTTTTCTTCCTGCAGCGGCAGGCACTCCCTGTTTTTTCAACGTCTCCAGCTCTTTTTCCATCCGGCTGAGCTTCTTGTGTAATTCCTGGACCTCTGCAGAGCTTGTTCCTTCAGCCTGGTTTTCTACATAACAAACATTGATTAAAGATAGCTCCAAAAAAATTTTGGGGTGGCTTGCCCACTTCATCTCCTGATGATAGTGGTTCAACTTATCAATTACTTCATATAACCATGGAGTGTCAATGGACTGGGCTGTCTCCTCGAAGCTTTCCTCCACTCTCACACGGTCAAGCACTTCATCCAGCTCCGGTGCTGTTTTATATAAAAGCATATCCCGGAAGTAATAAATTAAGTCTTCCATAAAGCGAAGGGGATCTTTCCCCTCTCTTATTAATGCGTCTGCTGTCTTGATCGCTTTTGCTGTATCTTTGTCCTTTAATGCCCTGGCTGTATCAGTCAAAAATTGCTGTGACACAGCTCCGGTAATAGCAAGCACATCAGCAGATGTCACCCTATCTTCAGCAAAAGAAATGGCCTGGTCTAACAGACTCAATGCATCCCTCATACCGCCCTCGGCTGCACGGCCAATCAAATGGAGAGCTTCTTGTTCTGCCTCAATATGCTGCTCTTCTAAGATATATTCCATTCGGCCAACGAGGGCCTGGCTGGATATTCGTTTAAAATCAAAACGCTGGCAGCGAGATATAATTGTTAAGGGAATCTTATGAGGTTCCGTTGTTGCAAGTATAAAAACAACATGCTTCGGAGGCTCTTCAAGCGTTTTTAAAAGCGCATTGAACGCTCCTGTAGAAAGCATATGCACTTCATCTATAATGTACACTTTATACCTGATATCTCTAGGTGCAGCCATTACATTTTCACGGATATAACGGATTTCGTCGACCCCGTTGTTCGAAGCCGCATCTATCTCCATTACATCAACAATTGATCCATCTCCTATCCCCCGGCAAGAAGAACACTCATTACAAGGTTCTTTTACGGGAGCGTGTTCACAGTTGATGGCTTTAGCGATGATTTTGGCTGCGCTTGTTTTTCCTGTCCCCCTGGGCCCAGTAAATAAATAGGCGTGAGAGAACTTTTCCTGGATTAGAGCATTCTGCAGTGTCTTTGTAATATGCTCCTGTCCCACCACATCGCTTAGCTGCCGTGGTCTCCATACCCTGTAAAGCGCCTGGTAGCTCACTCCCGTTCCTCCTTTAACCGGCTGACATTCATCCCTAATTATACCGGTCTCAAGCGCATAATTCAAAGCAAGGATACAACCAATTCCGGACTTTTCTTTTCAATAATTTTATGTACAAAAAAACGACCCCGACGGAGCCGTTTGATCATTTCATTTATTAAAGCCGTGCACCTTCTGTTGATAATGCCTCCATAAGCGTTACCTGAACAGTTAGCTAGACCCAGGCGACTCTGCGGCACACGGAAGTGGCCGCTTACTGCTGCTTCCTTCCGGACCTGACAGGGTTCACGGGTTCCCGTTGCGCAGAACCCGGGCGTCAACACCACTTATTCAGGGCAGACCTTACGGAGACAAAACCTCGAGAAGGGATTAAGCCTCGCTATAGCGGATTGCGAGTACAGGGCACCGCTACCTCCCCGCCTAGCACGACAAATTTGATAACATTGTTAGGCGTCAGCATTTCAGCGACGCATTTCTCATTCTACATACTCTTGATACAAAATGCAAGAGGTTCTTCGTAGAAAATTTTTATTTCTCGTTTGCGGTGTTTTCCTGCTTTTTTTCCAATTCAGCAATCTTAGCCATAATCACATGAGGCGGCGTATGCATGATATGCTCTAGCGGCATATTAAGTTTTTCAGCAAGCCTTTGTGCTGTTTCTAAAGAAAATTGATTCGGTTGCACCGTTCTCCCTCCACTTCTAAAACCTCTAAGGTAACTATATCATGAGAAACCAGAGGCAGCCAATCTAAAAAAGGTCAGATTTTTGTCTTTTCTTTTCTTTCTTTTTTTTGCGCAACTCCTGAAAAAAGGAAGTCAATAACAGCCCGCACTCCTCTTCAAGGATACCCGCCCTTACGTCAGCCCGGTGATTGAAACGGGAGTCATCAAGAAGGTTCATCAGCGTACCGGCACATCCTGCTTTTGGGTCGACAGCGCCAAACACTACGCGTGGAACTCTGGCCTGAACCAGAGCCCCCGCACACATAGGGCAAGGCTCTAACGTAACGTACAATGTACAATCTTCCAACCGCCAGGAACCCATATACTCACATGCCTTTTCTATAGCAATCATTTCAGCATGAGCATCCGAACGCTGTCTGGTTTCTCTTTCATTATGACCTCTTGCAATAATTTCCCCTTTAAAAACAATGACGGCACCAATTGGGACCTCTCCCTTTTCCTGAGCTCTAAGAGCCTCATTTATTGCTTCCTTCATAAAACGTTGATCATGTTCCTCCATCAAATGCTCACCACCTCTCTCATCCCAGTAACACTATTTAAGTATAAAAAAGCATACCCTTTGACAAAAGGTATGCTTGTAATAGTAAGTATTATGGCGGAGGAGGAGGGATTCGAACCCCCGCGGGCCGCAAAGCCCCTGGCGGTTTTCAAGACCGCTCCCTTCAGCCGGACTTGGGTACTCCTCCGTGCTTGTTTATGTCTTTTTGGCTGACAAGAACTATAATAGCATAAGGTCATAACCCATGCAAGCAGTTTTCTAAAAAAAATTTAAAATGTAGTAAAAGAGCCGTTCCAACCGGAACAGCTCTTTTGTTATCTTTGGCTTTTAGGATCAAACGCATCTCGTAACCCATCACCGACGAAGTTAATAGATAAGACAGTCAACACAATCAGAAGACCAGGCGGCAGCCAGGCCCATGGCTGATTTGTTAATATATTTAAGCTTGTGGCTTCACTCAGCATAGATCCCCACGTTGGTGTAGGCTGCGGAATCCCAAAACCAAGGAAACTTAATGCAGATTCTAAGATGATCATTTGTGCCATAATGACGGTAGCATTGACGATAATCGGACCGACAGCATTCGGGATCATATGCTTCCCGATAATCCGAAGATCTGAGGCGCCTATTGATCTCGCACTAAGTACGTATTCTTTTTCCCTTAAAGATAAATAATTCCCTCTAATAATACGGGTGATATTTGGCCACGTAATTAAACCTAAAGTCACCACGAATATGAAAATAGTCGTTTCCTCTAAAATAGTTACTACTGTTAACACCATAAGCAAGAATGGAAAGATTAAAAAAAGGTCAGCCAAACGCATAATAGCACTATCCACAATTCCCCCGTAGTACCCAGCTAATGAGCCAAACACAACACCAATCACTGTAACGATAAGGGTAATAAATACCCCTACTTGAATAGACACCTGCCCACCGTACAATAATCGGGCAAAGTTATCTCTCCCTGAACTGTCCGTCCCTAGAAGATTAGTAGAATTTGGATCAGCATGTACGTTTAACAAGTCCGTTCTTGTCGGGTCAATGTCTGTTATTAACGGAGCACTAAAGGATACAATAGTTATTAAAATAAAGATAACGAGACCGATAACCGCTAACTTATTGCGGATAAAGCGCCGCAAAGCGAGTTGGGTGGGACTATAGTGCTTTTCCTTTTCTTGTCCTTCGCTCGGTTCAGGTGCACCTGGGTCTGTGTTATCCATTTGTTCTGTAGATCTAGGATCACTCATGTCTTTCACCTCAATCGTAGCGAATTCGCGGATCAACTACAGCGTAGAAAATATCCGCTAACAAGTTACCGACTAATATCGTAACTCCAACTAATAAATTTATCCCCATTATTAACGGAAAGTCCCTGTTCATTATTCCTGTTAAAAAGAGTTGTCCTAGTCCTGGGAAGTTAAAGGTGGCTTCAATCACTACCGCCCCGCTTAACAGGGTTCCAAACTCAAACCCAAGTAATGTGATGATTGGAATCAATGCGTTTCGAAGGGTGTGCTTATAAAGAACACTGTTTTCTCCTAACCCTTTAGCACGTGCGGTTCGAATAAAGTCACTTCCCATGACGTCTAGCATTTCAGATCTGATGTAGCGCATGTAAATGGCAGTACTTGCCAATCCCAGGGTGATCCCTGGAAGAACTAAATGATGTAATCGATCAATAAAGGCTTCAAACCCTGTCAAACTCGTCGATGATACCGTTCCCTGTGCTGGAAACCACCCTAACTGGAACGAAAAGAAATAAATCGCCACCAGTGCAGCAAAAAAGTTAGGTGTTGCCAGTCCCAAAAAACCAAATGTAGTAGCAGAATAATCTACTACGGTGTATTGCTTACGAGCTGAATAAATCCCTATAGGCAAACCGACAATAATCGTGACAAATAAAGAAAATACCGCTAAATAAATTGTATTGGGCACCCTCGATAGGATAAGCTCCTGCACTGTTCGTCCCGAGTAGTGCAATGAATCACCCAGGTTCCCTCTTGCCACATTAGAGAGCCAATTTGCATATTGAACATGGGGTGGTTCATTTAATCCCAATGCTTCTCGACGCTGCTCTAAAACTTCCGGGTCAATCGTAGGATCGAGCTGCTGGCCTGTTAAAGGATCCCCTGGCGCTAAATACGCAAGGGCAAACACAACAACTGTCACAATAAATAACATCGGAATGAAGACAAGTACGCGCCTTAGTATATACTTGTACATGTTTTCCTCCTTCTCCCTCTCATAGCAATGGCGTGTGGCATATTCACCACACGCCATTTACCATCTTATACAGCCTTATTCGGCGAGGTACCACTCGTGTGTATCTTTGTACATATTGGCAGGGTGTTCAGTAACTCCCTGGAGGCTGTCGACGTATGCAAAGTTATTGATTGGAGACCATAAGAAGACCATAGGAACTTCTTCAGATACATGCTCCGCCCACTCTGCATACACTTCCATTCGGTACTCTTCATCAAATGCTTCTGGAGCTTGTACGCCAGCTGCAATGAGTTCGTCACTATGCTCATCATTCCAGCGCGTATAGTTATAAGCCACATCAGACTGGAAATAGACTGCAGGATCCGGATCGCCAGATGCTAAGCTCCAGCCCATAAGGTAAAGATCCATGCTTCTCTCATCATCCTCAACTCGGTCAGCATGAGCAGAAAATTCACGAGGCTGCTGCACATTTACATTAATACCAATATCCTGAAGGTTCTCCCCGATAACTAAAGCCGCATTCTCACGAGCTTCATTTCCAGTAGGGTATTCAAGGTTCAATACGTATTCTTCTCCATCTGGATCTTCATAGAAGCCATCGCCTGTTACATCTTCAAAACCGGCATCTTCAAGAAGGGCACGTGCCTGATCCGGGTCGTACTCATATTTCACTGGCGCATCTTCATCATATGCCCAGGAAGCTTCCGGGAATGGAGCGTGGAGGACCTCTCCAGAACCATGAAGGAGTCCTTCAATCATCGCTTCACGATTAATACCATAGACAAGAGCTTGACGCACACGCTTGTCTTCAAGTTTTTCGTTAACAATGAAATTATCAGGATCAACTACACCGGCTTCCACATCCTCACTTGGACGGTGAGCCAATTTAAGACCCATGTATTGGTAACCTAAATCTTGAGGCTGGTAAAGGTTCACATTCCCCAGCGCTTCAACACTTTCCACATCATTTGGCACGATTCCGTCTGGTTCAGCCACCATGTGAATCTCACCATTATCCAGTAAACCAGTCATAACAGATTGGTCAACCACTCTCCAGGTCACACTATCAAGATGAGGTCTACCTTTCCAGTAATCCTCAAATGCTTCAAGCTCATAGCGATCCCCTTCTACAGCTGCGGTAAACTCAAACGGCCCTGTTCCAATGATTTCCCCAGGGTTAGAGGAAGCAGAATGTTGTTCCATTTCATCAGCAGGAACATCACCAAACACATGCTCTGGAATAATAAAGAAGCTGGCATCGTATTCTGGTGTTACAGTAGGCTCTTCCCACCGAAATACAACCGTATGTTCATCTACAGCTTCCACACCTTCAAACTCCTCCGTATCACCGGCTTTAAACTCATCATAGCCTAACAGTGAATCTGCATAGCTTGTACGAACACCTGTATATTCTGGGTCAGCGATAGCAGTATAAGTAAACACGACATCGTCTGCAGTAAATGGCTCGCCATCATGCCATACGACATCTTCACGAAGCTGAACAGTCATTTCTGTTTGCTCATCATTTAATTCGTATTCTTCTGCAAGTTCCCCGTAAAATTCTAGGTCTTCGTTCTGTTCAAAAAGCTTTTCATGTGTGAACTCCAGGATATTATTATCATATGAGGATTGATAGTAAATTGGATTAAACTGGTGATCTGGTGCGGAATACATGGCAAGATTTATATTTCCGCCTTCTTGAGGCTCTCCTGCCGTTTCACCGTTTTCTCCATCTGTCTCTGTTTCCGCGCCGTCTTCTGCCGGATCTGCACCTTCTTCAAAATCCTCATCGCCGCCATTACACGCTGACAAGATAAGACCTGTAGATAGTAAAAATAACAAACTTTTATGTTTCATCTTTTGTGACCCCCTTTTATTTTCTAAACCAGCAAACTTTTTTGACTCTTCCCTCTCCTCCTATACCCGCGTCACCTCCTGTACAGGTTAAAAGCTGAATAGGTTAGTCTTGTTCGGCATTTTCAGCAATTTTAGGTTCAGGCTCGGTGTACAAGTGACAAGCAACATAATGTCCTCCACCCATATTTGTTAATTGAGGCCGTTCTATTTTGCATCTTTCATGAGCTTCCGGACATCTCGTGTGGAACGGACAACCTGAAGGAGGGTTAGAAGGGCTCGGCAAGTCACCCTCTAAGACCACCCTTTCTTTTTCTTCTTCTACATTGGTTGTCGGTACAGCCGATATTAAGGCCTGTGTGTATGGATGAAGTGGTTTTTTGTATATTGATTCCTTAGGAGCAATTTCTGCCAGCTTTCCAAGATACATCACAGCCACACGGTCGCTGATATGCTTAACCACGCTGAGGTCATGAGCAATAAAGATGTATGTTAACCCGTATTCATCCTGTAAATCTTCCATCAGGTTAAGAACTTGTGACTGAACTGAAACGTCCAGGGCGGAAACGGGTTCATCACCTATAATCAGCTTCGGACGAGTCGAAAGAGCACGGGCAATCCCTATTCGCTGCCGCTGGCCGCCGGAAAATTCATGGGGATATTTGTTCCTTGCACTTTCGTTCAGACCCACTGTTTCAAGAAGATTTATGACTCTTTTTTCCCGTTCATTTTTGCTCATGAGCTTTTGAACGACCATCGGCTCTTCTATGATTTCTCCTACACTCATTCTTGGATTTAAAGATGCGTAGGGATCCTGAAAAATCGTCTGCATTTCTTTTCTTAAATTTCGCATTTTTCGTTGAGAGATATTTGTTATCTCTTGTCCGTCAAAACGGATCTCTCCTTCAGTAGAATCAAGAAGACGAAGGATCATTCTTCCTAAGGTCGATTTTCCAGACCCTGACTCTCCCACAATTCCTAAGGTTTCTCCTTTGTAGACGTCAAAAGTGATATCATCAACTGCTTTCACATGGGCTACAGTTCTTTTTAAGAACCCTCCCTTGATAGGAAAGTATTTTTTTATATTTTTAACTTCTACTAACTTTTCACGGTTTTGAACGTCATGCTGGTTCTGTTGTTTCTCTTTTGTAGTGTTCATGAATGCTGACCTCCTTGACTCTCTTCATAGAGAATACAGCGGACTTTTTGCCTATTCCCTGTATCCCGAAGGTCCGGCACTTCCGTTGTGCATTCTTTCATCGCATGCTTACAGCGGGGAGCAAACCGGCATCCTTGAGGAAAGTTATGGGCCGGCGGTACAGTACCAGGTATAGATTCCAGCCGTTCTTTTTCATCGTCAAGCTGAGGCATGCTCCCTAACAGACCGACGGTGTATGGATGTTTAGGTTCCGTAAATAGTGTCTTCGCATCTGCGTTTTCTACAATTTGACCTCCATACATCACTAGTACTCTATCAGCCATCTCAGCGACGACGCCAAGGTCATGGGTAATCATTAATATGGAAGAATTTGTTCTTTCCTTCACTTCAGCCATCAGATCGAGAATTTGAGCTTGAATGGTGACATCCAGCGCTGTTGTAGGCTCATCAGCTATTAACAGTTTAGGGTCACAGCTCATAGCGATCGCAATCATCACCCGCTGTCTCATCCCCCCGGAAAGCTGATGAGGATATTCGTCTATGGTTTCTTCGGCACGAGGAAAACCAACCATTTTCAGGAGCTCAATCGTTTTTTCCCGAGCCTGCTTCTTTTTGTATCCTCTGTGCTTTATCAACGGCTCAGCTACCTGGTTTCCAATAGTAAATACTGGATTCAGTGAAGTCATTGGCTCCTGAAAAATCATTCCAATTTCATTTCCCCGCACGTTCCGCATTTGCCGTTCCGGAAGATTAACGATTTCTTTCCCCTCTAATTTAATGGAGCCTTCTACTATTTTTCCCGGTGGACTGGGTATCAGACCCATAATAGACATGGAGGTTATACTTTTTCCACTGCCCGACTCCCCTACGATAGCTACTGTTTCCCCTTTGTTAATTTCAAAATCAACGCCATCTACAGCTTTAGCCACTCGGTCTCCAAGATAGAAATATGTTTTTAATCCTTTTACGTCTAGTAATGCTTCATTACTCATAGGTACACCTCAATTTAACTCTATTTTCCTTTACTGAATATTTTAAAAATTTATGCTGAGACCCTGGCTTACCAAAAAACTAGTTTTCTACTATAGGGTTAGGGTATAATATAGGAAAACGAATCTTTATACTGCTTTAACTCCACGCTTACATCTGCTGTGAGAATACCCTCAATTTGTGATAGTTCTTTGTTTACAAAGTGAACAAGATCTTCATTGCTTTTGAAATAGGCCTGAATAATCAGGTCATGTTTTCCGGAAAAAGCACCAATAAATCTTACTTCAGGGTACTTTTGCAATTTCCCCGCAATTTCTTCCTGCTTGCCTAGTTGAGTAGAAAAGCCAATAATCGCCTGGACTTTTAAGCCTACTTTATTTGGGTTCGTATGAATGATAAACTCAAATACTCCCTGCTGAAGCATTTTATTTATTCGGGAACGAATGGTTCCTTCACTCACATCAAGACAACGAGCAATCTCACTGTATGATCGCTTTCCATTTTCCTGCAAATACCCTAAGATAGCGAAATCTGTATTATCCAAATGGTTCATTTCTCTCACACTTCTTTTTGTATGTACTCTTCCTAGGCTTGTTCGTTATACATGCTGATTTTTTCCAAGTATAGGAATGTGTTACGATATCTTCACGCATATACGTCTTTATTTATAATTTTCGTAAGAATTAAAAGAATGAATTAAGATTATTATAAGGAAACTTGTAATTTAATGCAATATTCGTTTTTAGAAAAAAGCAAAATTATTGAAAGATTTTTTTACAATTCTACATATTTCAACGCCTAGAGACCATTTGGTAATATATTCTTCAATTTTCTCCCTTTTCTATTTCCTTCGAATTCCGTAATTTTTTGCGAAATCACGTACATCTTTATATAAAAAGCACTCTGTCTCGCCAAAGACAGAGTGCTTATTTTATCTGATGTGAGTTTTGTTTTTCATATAAGGCTGTAGAACCTCAGGGATTTTTATTGTCCCGTCTTCTTGCTGATAGTTTTCAATGATTGCAGCTACCGTGCGGCCCACCGCTAAACCAGAGCCATTTAACGTGTGAACAAATTCTGTTTTGGCCTTTGCATCTCTTTTAAAACGTATGTTAGCTCTTCTGGCCTGGAAAGATTCGAAGTTACTGCAAGAGGATATTTCTTTATATTCATTGTAGCTTGGAAGCCAAACTTCAATATCGTATTTTTTTGCGGCAGTAAATCCTAGGTCCCCTGTACACATGTTCATGACCCTGTATGGAAGGTGTAAGAGCTGAAGCACCTTTTCTGCGTGTCCAGTAAGTTTTTCAAGCTCTTTATAAGAATCTTCTGGTTTAACAAATTTCACCAGCTCCACTTTGTTAAATTGGTGCTGACGAATGAGTCCTCTCGTGTCACGGCCGGCGGAGCCTGCTTCAGACCTGAAACAAGCACTAAAAGCCGTATATCCTATCGGAAGTTCTTCACCATTAAGAATTTCATCACGATGTAAATTTGTTACTGGCACTTCTGCTGTCGGAATAAGAAAATAATCTTCTTCTCTAATCTTAAAGGCATCCTCTTCAAACTTAGGAAGCTGCCCTGTCCCCGTCATGCTCGTGCGATTTACCATATATGGGGGCAGTACTTCCTCATACCCATGCTCATCTTCATGAAGATCCATCATAAAGTTGACAAGGGCTCGCTCTAAACGGGCTCCTGCCCCCTTATAAAAAGCAAAGCGGCTGCCTGTCACTTTACTTGCTCTCTCAAACTCCACAATTCCTAGCTCTGTTGCCAGATCCCAGTGGGCTTTCGCTTCAAAAGAGAAAGACGGAATCTCTCCATACGTTCTTATTTCTTCATTATCATCTTCATCACTACCGACTGGCACACTTTCGTGGGGGATATTAGGAATTGTTAAAAGCAAAGTTTCTAACTCTTCTTCAATTTCCCGCAGCTCCACATCAAGGTCTTTTATTTTTGCAGATGCTTCCTTTGTTTTCTTTATTACCTCGTCTGCGTCTTTTTTTTCTCTCTTTAGCTGGGCTACCTGCTGTGACGCTTCATTTCTTTGCTGCTTTAACGTTTCTGTTTCTTGAATTAACTCTCTGCGGCGCTTATCCAGTTCCTGGAACCGGTCGATCTCTCCAATGTTTTCTCCTCTTTTTTGAAGCTGTTCTTTTATTTCTCCGAAGTTATTTCTAAGTTCTTTAATATCAAGCATCATCTTTGCCTCCTTTTTCTGTTCGTTTGTCTTCTTTCTGCTATTCTCCATAAAAAAAGCCCTCATCCCTGGTAAGGGACGAGAGCTTTTCCCGCGTTGCCACCCTAAATTGAAGACGCCAGTCTTCCTCTTAGCACCCCATAACGACGGATGAACCGGAAGAACCTACTACATTCAGCCCTTCACTCCAGACTGGATTCCTGCTTATTCTTTACCGATTCACACCAGCCATCGGTTCTCTGAAAAAAGAATAAAACAGTACTAGCGTCTATCTACGAATTAAATTTATGAAGAAATCGCTTGTGTTGCGAACTGTTCTTTGGCTTCTTTTACCATTGTAGCAAAATATCTATGCATACGGCAATCTGTCGTTAATTCCGGGTGAAAGGAGCATGCGAGTAAATGACCTTGTCTGGCTACCACGATCTCTTCGCCGTATTTGGCCAATACTTCCACATTGTCACCAACTTCAGAAATAAGGGGAGCACGGATAAAGACAGCCTGTATGTCTTCTCCAATGTCTTTGACAGGCATAAGAGTTTCAAAACTCTCTCTCTGACGGCCAAATGCGTTCCGCTCCACTACCATATCCATCAGTTCTAAATGGCCTTCTCCTTCACCTGCAATTTCCTTTGACATTAAAATCAGCCCTGCGCAGGTTCCAAATACTGGTTTTCCTGATTCTGCAAACTTTTTAAGGGGTTCAAAAAAATCGTATTTATCAATTAAACGGCGCATAGTGGTACTTTCCCCGCCAGGAAAAACCAAACCGTCCAAGTCTTCCAGCTGTTCTGTGCGTTTTACAATCGTGACTTCCGTATCCGGAGCAGCTAAACATTCCACGTGTTCCCGCACTGCTCCTTGAAGAGCCAGCACTCCAATTTTCACCATGATAATGCTCCTTTGCTTGTTTGTATTGATAAGCAATGTACTCCGGGATGATTTCTTACCAGCCGCGGTCCTGCATGCGCTCTGATGCAGCCAACGTAGAAATCTCAAGACCTTTCATTGCTGTTCCCAAACCTTTGGATAACTCACCAATCAATTTATAATCTTCATAATGAGTGGTAGCTTCTACAATAGCACGGGCAAATTTTTCAGGGCTTTCGGATTTAAAGATCCCGGATCCTACAAAGACCCCGTCTGCACCAAGCTGCATCATAAGTGCTGCATCCGCTGGTGTAGCAATTCCGCCGGCAGCAAAGTTTACAACTGGAAGCTTACCGTTCTCCTGAATATTTAAAAGCAGCTCGTAAGGAGCACCGATGTTTTTAGCTTCTGTCATTAACTCGTCTTTTGACATGGTAACAACACGTTTAACCTGTGCTTGTACCATTCTCATGTGACGCACAGCTTCAACAATGTTTCCTGTACCTGGTTCACCTTTTGTACGAAGCATTGATGCTCCTTCTCCTACCCGGCGAAGAGCCTCTCCTAAATCTCTTGCTCCACATACAAACGGCACGGTGTAATCTCTTTTGTCAAGATGATACACTTCATCCGCAGGAGTCAAAACTTCACTTTCATCAATGTAGTCTACTCCTAAAGCTTCTAATACGTGAGCTTCAACGATATGTCCGATACGGGCTTTGGCCATAACCGGGATAGAAACGGCTCCCATCACTTCTTCAACAATCGTAGGGTCTGCCATACGGGCAACTCCACCGGCTGCGCGGATATCTGCCGGTACTCTTTCTAGTGCCATTACAGCAACTGCGCCTGCTTCTTCTGCAATTTTTGCCTGTTCAGCGTTTACCACGTCCATGATGACGCCGCCTTTTTGCATTTCTGCCATACCACGTTTTACTCGATCAGTACCTCTATCTGCCATGTTTTCCTTTTCCCCCTGCTCATTTTATAACTAGATCATAAACGACCTTATAAATAGTAAGATAATTTTTACTATCATTCCGTTCTATATTGTATCATTATTCTTCGTCATGTTAAAGCAGATAAGAAAAGAGGGATTAAAACCATCCTTTTACTGTATCTGCAACGTTGTTCCACATCCCTGAGAAGAAACCGCCGATACTGCGCATGCCTAAAGAAAACCAACCTGCTTTTTCAACTTCTTCATTAACAATTACAGGGACACGCTTCGCTTCTTCTAATTGTTCACTTAAATATTCTTCACTATTCTCACCAGTATATTCAAAATCAATGTACCCAATGACCTCACCTTGTTCAATAGGTGCTGTCAGCTGATTCTCTTCATCAAGGAATTCTCCGTTAATCGTTAAATTGGGTGTATACGCATCAGCCTCTTCATTGCGATGCAGCAGCAACGTTAAAGGTTCAGCGGTTGAAATAGAAACTTCTGACTCTGTTCCTCTGCTTACCGGCAATGTTTCATGACCTTCAATTTGGTATCCTTCTTCCGCCACTTCTTCATGTTCATAGTTATCAAAACCATAATCCAGAAGCTTTGCTGTTTCTTCAAAGCGGGCTTCACGAGAATCTGTCCTCATCACAACGGAGATTAAGCGAAGATCCTCTCTTTCCGCTGTGGCAGTAAAGGCATTTCCCGCAAGGTCTGTGTACCCTGTCTTTAAACCGTCAAGGCCTTCATAGGCAAAAGGAAGATCTAATTCAGGAAGCATCCAGTTCCAGTTCACCATATCTATTTCGTCATCTGTGCCTTCTTTGAAAGACTTACGCCCAATGCTAGCTGTCTCCAGCACTTCCGGGTACTCATCCAGCAGGTTATAAGCAAGCTTTGCTGTTGCCCGGGCAGACATCATATTCTCTGCATCTGCACCAGTGCCTTCAGGATGCAAGCCTCCCATTGAGTTATTATTCAACCCGCTTGAATTGACAAACTCATATTCATCAAGCCCTAATTCAGCAGCTTTTTCGTTCATTTTATCGACAAACTCTGTTTCAGAGCCGGAAATTAATTCAGCTAATGCTATCGTCGCTGCATTGGCAGAGTATATAGCCATTGATTCATACAGTTCACGGACGGTGTATTCCTCATCAGGTCTTAACGGTACATTTGACAAAGCTCGAACGTGAGAAAGTTCCCTGACCTTATCACTTATAGGAACCGTCTGGTCCCAGGAGATCTCCCCTTCCTCGATAGCTTCATGTACCAAGTATTCTGTCATGATCTTTGTCATGCTCGCAGGGGGCAGTATTACATCTATGTTATCTTGATAAATAATCTTCCCCGTTTCTGCATCAACTAAAATTGCAGCCTCAGCTTCTAGATCCGGTCCGCTTGCTTCCGCCGAACCAGCAAATCCAAAAACTGCTAAACTACTAAGTACAGCGGCTGCCCCTGTTCCTAAAAAATTCTTTCCCAACTTGCTACACCTCCATGATGACTTGCACAAAAGATATTCTATCATAAGAATATGGAAAAACATAGATTCCCAGAGACCCTATTCTATCTTTTTTTCACTTCTGTTTTTGTTGCTTTTTCACTATTACACAGCTTTGTTTGCTGCCAGGTGGCTCCTGAAGACAGAAGATTGCTCTCGCAGTTTTCATTCTGAAGGTAAAATCGGGGATAATTCAGGAAGGTGACCGTGCTCCAGACTCTTGCTTGGTAATAAATCTTACTAACAAAAAGAGCTTTTCCCGGGAAATAAAGGAAAAAGCTCGATTGAAATTGCTTACTTTGTTAACAGCCTTCAGCTTCTACTCTCCTGGCTGCCCAAACGGGGGCCGGAGAACTCAGCCCCTTCCATGGCGTTTTGAAGACCAGGTCTTAGCTTACAAGCTATAGTTTGGTGCTTCTTTAGTAATTTGAACGTCGTGAGGATGACTTTCAATTAAACCGGCGTTTGTTATCCGGACAAATTTTCCGTTTTCTCGTAAATCATCCAGTGTCTTTGTGCCACAATAACCCATGCCAGCCCGAATACCCCCTAATAACTGATGAAGAGTATCGGAAAGCGGTCCTTTATAAGGAATTCGCCCTTCTATGCCTTCGGGTACAAGCTTTTGATTTTTTTCCTGGAAATAGCGATCTTTACTTCCTTGTTCCATTGCCCCTAGTGAGCCCATGCCCCGGTACACTTTAAACTGACGTCCTTGATAAATCTCTCTTTCTCCCGGGCTTTCTGACACTCCTGCCAGCAAGCTTCCGAGCATAACCGCATGTGCTCCGGCAGCAAGTGCTTTTACGATGTCTCCAGAGTATTTAATGCCGCCGTCTGCAATAATAGGCACGTTATGCTTGCCAGCTTCTTGTGCACAGTCGTAGACCGCAGTAATTTGAGGGACTCCTACTCCTGCAACAACGCGAGTGGTACAAATAGATCCAGGGCCAATTCCCACCTTTACAATATCAGCTCCAGCTGTAATTAAATCCCTTGTTCCTTCAGCTGTAGCTACATTTCCTGCAATAATTGAAAGATCCGGAAACTCATTGCGGATTTCTTCCACTTTGTTGAGTACTCCCCTGGAATGACCGTGCGCCGTATCAATTACGATGACATCTACCCCCGCATCCACAAGTGCACTTACGCGTTGAACACTATCTTCTGTCACACCTACGGCTGCTCCGGCAAGAAGACGTCCCTGTTTATCTTTGGCGGAGTTTGGAAACTCGATTACTTTTTCAATATCTTTGATCGTAATTAAACCTTTAAGTGTGCCATCTTCATCAACGAGAGGAAGCTTTTCAATCTTATATTTTTGCAGTGTTTTTTCAGCTTCCTTTAAGGTTGTCCCTACAGGAGCCGTAACAAGATTATTGCTCGTCATTACTTCTTCAATCTTGATGGAATAATCTTCAATAAACCGAAGGTCTCTATTTGTTAATATTCCAACAAGCTTTTGATTTTCATTTACAATCGGCACCCCGGAGATACGGTATTTAGCCATTAATTTTTCTGCATCAAATACCTGTCTGTCTGGTGTAAGAAAGAAGGGATTAGTAATAACACCGCTTTCTGACCTTTTTACTAAATCCACAAGCTCTGCCTGCTGTTCAATAGACATGTTCTTATGGATAATGCCAAGTCCCCCTTCACGGGCCATGGCGATAGCCATACCGGCTTCTGTTACTGTGTCCATTCCTGCACTAATGATCGGGAGGTTCAGCGGAAGTTTTTCTGTTAAAGTCGTTTTCACTGATACTTCGCGAGGATGAATTTCAGACCGGTCCGGAACCAGCAATACATCATCAAACGTCAATCCTTCTTTTTCAAACTTATCTGTGCGCACGATACTTGTCATCCTCTCTATTATGGTCTTCCCTGAATCTAATCAGTCTCTAAATATTATTAAGTAGGGTAACAATTGGGTATCCTACTGTCAAGAAACAAATGTGAAGCTGTCTTCTTAACTAAGAAGACACCATTTCAATGAGTGATTTGAGGACACAAAATGTTATTTTTCATATCTTATCATTTTTTGTCTTTTTTTAATGCTAATTATCTGAAGTTTAAACATTCAAAAAACTATGGACACAAAAACTCTTTATACTTAAAAAAGGAGCCTCAGGCATGAATTCTCTCGATCAATCCTTTTCTTTTTTTCTCCCTTTAGAAGGGCAGGATATGCTTCAGCGATTTCTTTACCAGCACTATAAGTCCAACTCCTTTCGTGAGGCGAAGGCATTTAGTTACAACAACACCACCCCTCTTTCCCATTACTGGAAGCTTGGCAGGATGCTCTTTGAACAGGCTGACTCTTCCCCTTTAGCTCTTCAGCCTTTGCTCTATTTTTATGGATTCGTTGATTTGCTTAAAGGAACTGTCCTTCTCTATGACCCTCACTACCCGAGCTCCTCCCATGTGCTGGCCCACGGTGTCAGTACTCGTAAACGCAAGAAAAGAAGCTATTGTTTTTTAGATGACGAAGTAAAAATTCAAAAAAATGGACTCTTTTCACATACGGCCAGCGTTATGTTCCACATGAAACACGTAGAAGGAGAAAAATGGTCAATGGGTCATCTGCTTTTGCAGATCCCTGAGCTTTATGAACTTTTTACTTTTATTCACAATTATCCACCATTGCTAACCGTAGAGTTCCATCCTGAATTCTTTGAGATTAAAAGCCAGCAGCCAATAGGCCAGACCGAAAGAGAAAATGTAAAGGAATGGATCTCGAAAAAGGAGATGAAAGCCGTACTGAAAGAAGAAGGTTCTTCCGTGCTTTCTTATTCTTCCTCTCTTATAGAGAATTCTGCCTTTAAAAAAACTCTCCTTCAAGATCATGAAAATCGTTATTACCTTCTTCCTGACGTGGAGAAGCATACTGGTTTACATGAATTACTGATTCATTACCTTCTTTTGTATAACCTAAGCATGATATGCAGATATGAAACGGAATGGTGGGGAGAGCTGATCACCCATCAAACAACCAGTGATTTTTCTTTTATAAAAGCTTATCTTGCCCTTGTACGAGAAAAAGTTCCCTTTCTTTTTCAGCCTTACTATACCCCATAGTATCCTGAAGATCTTTATCAGCGCCAAACAACTACCTCTTTGATTGTGTAAAGATCTTTTGCAGAAAGCTGAATAACCTTCTCAGTATCTTCCATGCAGATAACAGGGCAAGAAGGTGCTTTGTCATCTATGAACACAATCTTTCCTTTTTTACCGTTGTTCAATTTCACAGTAAGGCCAGTTGAAAGTGTAATTAAACTCTCCAGAAGAGTTTCAGTTACTTTAGGGGAAAACTTGCCAAAGTTTTTTAACGATATATCTTCTACCGCCTTAAACGGTGACTGCCCTAAACGGTAAGGGCGGTTTGTTGTCATGGCATGGTAGGCATCTGCCACAGCTACTATTTGACTAAAGGGATGGATCTGATCACTTTTTACACCTGTAGGATATCCGCTTCCATCTTCTCTTTCATGGTGCTGAAGAACAGCCAGGACCATTTCGTTGGAGGCTATATTTTCCCTGACCATTTTATAGCTTACATATGGATGCTTTTTTACAATTTCATATTCCTTTTCTGTTAATATCCCTTTGTTATCCAGGTGGGATCTTCCTATCTTAAGCATTCCCACATCACATAATGCAGCAGCTTCAGCTATCTGAATGCTCTCTTTTGGTGTATACCCCATCTTTTTACTTATAAAGTAAGAGAGTAATCCGGTACTGACAGCATGGTGATAAGGGTAGTCTTCCTTAATGGAATATTGATTAAGAAACAAAGGTATGGGCGGAATCTTGTCCATTTCTTCAACAAGGCCAGTAAAGAACCCTTCCAGCTTCTTACTATCTACCTTTTCTTTATTCACCCACTCTCTGGAAAGTTTAGTAAAGGTCGTCACTGCCTGTTTGTACCGATACAAAAAAAGGGACGTTTTGGAAGAAGCAAGGCTGCTTTCTTGGTTTACTTCAGAAGAACTATTCTCTGAACTTCTTTCGTTTTGGCTGTTTTCTTTTTCTAAAAGGGAGCCTGTTCCTACAATTTCCACACTCTCTACAAGAAAGACCTCCAGTATTTCTAAGTGAGATTCCTCCAGCACCGTGTCTTTTTTCAACAAAGGAACATTCTTAGATACAAACACGTCTTCTTTCAATATAAAGCCTGCTTTTACTTCCTTTGAGTATACTCTCATCCTCATTCTCCTCTAACCATGACGATTGTCTTCTTTTTCCTTTTTTAAGGCATTCAAGCTTAGATCAATTAATCAGATTACGCTCCTTAAACTCTTTGTTTTATTTCTTTCATCATACCTTTCAAGGAAATGAAAGGCTATGCTTTTTGATTATAAATAAAAAGGATCAACCTCCGGCCCGTTTGGCCGAAAGTTGATCCTTGGTAAACCATTGTTATTCTTTTTTGCTGCCTGTATTATTCTTCTTCCGAATCCATATTTTCTACTTCTTCTACTGCTTCTTCTGCAGAAGCTTCCGTCTCACTGGTTTCTTTGGCAGCTTCATTTCCTTCTTCAGTTTCTTCCTCTGTTTCGTCGAGCTCTTCCTCGATTTCTTCAGGGATTTCCACTGGTGCAACGGTAGCCACTTCTTCACCTTCTCCTACACGTATCAAGGTAACCCCTTGCGCATAGCGGCCTAATCTGGATATTTCCTCTGCACGTATACGAATCAATACCCCATGTACGGTCATAATCATGATATCCTGCTGATCCGCTACAAATCTCAGGGCAACAAGATGGCCTGTTCTTTCGGTAAGAGTCGCTATTTTAAGACCCTTTCCTCCCCGGTTCTGTACTTTGAATTCTTCTGGGAGAGTTCTCTTGCCAAATCCTTTATTTGTAACAATCAGGACATCTTCATTTTCTTTAATGATGTCCATCCCTATCACTTCATCATCTTCTGCAAGGCTGATGGCCTTCACCCCTGTAGCACTTCGGCCCATGAGCCTGACGTCTTTTTCATGGAAACGGATGCCCATTGCATTCTTTGTTCCAATAAGCAGTTCATCATCCCCGTGGGTCAAACGCACGCCATGAAGCTCATCGTCCTCTCTCAGGTTAATAGCAAACAGGCCGCCTTTTCTTATGTTTGCAAATGCTGACAGGGAAGCACGTTTTGCTATTCCTTTTTTTGTAAGGAAGAATAACGAGGAATCTTCGCTGAAATCCTGGATTGGAATCACCGTACTGATAAATTCATCCTTTTCAATCTGCAGCAGGTTAATCACTGGAATTCCTTTTGCCGTTCGTCCTAATTCAGGAATTTCATACCCTTTTAAACGATAAACCTTCCCCTTGTTAGTAAAAAAGAGAATGGTGTGATGAGAGTTTGTAGTAAATAAATGCTCTACAAAGTCATCCTCGTTGGTTCCCATTCCTTGTATTCCTCTCCCGCCTCGTTTTTGGCTTTTGTAGGTGGATAAAGGAAGTCTCTTAATATATCCCTGGTGAGTGATACTGATCACTACGTTTTGTTTAGGAATCAAGTCCTCATCTTCAATATGATTGCTGCCTGCAGTAATTTCTGTTCGGCGGCTGTCATTAAATCTTTCTTTAAGCTCAATAAGCTCTTCGCGGATGATTTCCAGGACTTTTTCTTCACTTGCCAGGATTGCTTTCAGTTCTGCAATTCTGGCCATTAATTCTTTATATTCGTTTTCAATTTTATCCCGCTCTAATCCAGTCAAACGTTGAAGACGCATATCAAGGATGGCCTGTGCTTGATCCTGACTTAAAGAGAACCGATCCATTAAACCGTTTCTTGCAATCTCCGTTGTTTGAGAGCTTCTAATTAATTCAATCACTTCATCAAGGTGGTCAAGAGCTATTCGCAGTCCTTCCAATATGTGAGCCCTTGCTTCTGCTTTACGGAGTTCAAAAGCAGTCCTTCGTTTAATTACCTCTTTTTGATGCTCTAAATAATATGATAAGCATTGTTTTAAGTTCAGCACCTTCGGCTGTCCGTCAACGAGGGCCAGCATATTGATGCCAAAGCTCGTCTGCAATGCCGTCTGCTTATATAAGTTATTTAACAACACATTTGCGTTTGCATCCTTGCGGACTTCAATTACGATTCTAAGGCCCGTGCGATCCGATTCGTCTCTTAAGTCTGTGATTCCTTCAATCTTCTTATCCCGGACAAGTTCCGCTATCTTTTCTACCAGCCGTGCCTTATTTACCTGGTAGGGAAGCTCAGTTACAATAATTGCTTGTTTTCCATTCGGGCTTTCTTCTATTTCAGCTACCGCACGAATTAAAATGGAACCGCGTCCGGTTAAGTATGCTTTTCGAATGCCGCTTCGTCCTAAAATCGTAGCCCCTGTTGGAAAGTCAGGACCTGGGATATGTTCCATTAATTCTTCAATTGAGATCTCCGGATTCTCGCTGAGCTCGAGCACTCCATTAATCACTTCACCAAGCTGGTGAGGAGGTATATTGGTAGCCATCCCTACAGCAATGCCGGCGGCTCCATTAACAAGGAGGTTAGGGAAACGTGACGGAAGAACAATGGGCTCTCTTTCTGCCCCGTCATAGTTATCTTGATAGTCGATTGTGTCTTTATTAATGTCACGAACCATTTCCATTGAGATCTTGGCCATTCGCGCTTCAGTGTAACGCATGGCAGCTGCTGCATCTCCATCTACGGATCCAAAGTTTCCATGTCCGTCGATAAGCATATAACGGAAACTAAAATCCTGTGCCATCCTTACCATCGTTTCATAAACGGCAGAGTCACCGTGCGGGTGGTATTTCCCAATAACCTCTCCGACAATACGCGCTGACTTTTTGTATGGCTTATCCGGTGTCATGCCTAATTCGTTCATAGCAAATAAAATTCTGCGGTGCACAGGCTTTAAACCATCTCTTACGTCTGGCAAAGCACGGCTGACAATTACGCTCATGGCATAGTCTAAAAAAGACGTCTGCATTTCTTGTCCTATGTTTATTTCTCTTACTCTGGATTCATTCTCTGCCATCCTACTACCTCCATTTCTTTCCGGTAACGTCCTGGCAGTGGGCTCTGGATTCTATTGCCCTGTTACCAATATTAAGCAGGAAAGGGCAGGGTCCTTTTCCCCACCCTCTTGCTTATACGTCTAGATTCTTAACATAATGTGCATTTTCCTGAATAAAATCTCGCCGTGGTTCCACACGGTCGCCCATAAGCGTTTCGAAAATTTCATCGGCTTTCATGGCGTCTTCCAAGGTAACCTGCAGCGTTGTACGTGTCTCAGGGTCCATCGTAGTCTCCCACAGCTGATCCGGGTTCATTTCACCAAGCCCCTTATAGCGCTGATACCCTGGTTTAGGCTGCTTAGGAAGCTCTTCCAGGATTTGATCTAGTTCCTTTTCATAATACGCATAGTGGATCGCTTTTCCTTGCTGAACCTTGTAAAGAGGAGGCTGGGCAATATATACATATCCTTCTTCAATAAGGGGACGCATGTATCGATAGAAAAAGGTTAAGATAAGCGTTCGAATATGGGCGCCATCCACATCGGCATCAGTCATAATAATAATCTTATGATACCTTGCTTTTGAGATATCAAATTCTTCGCCAATCCCGGTACCTAAGGCAGTGATAATTGAACGTATTTCATTATTTGCAAGGATCTTGTCAAGCCTTGCTTTTTCCACATTAATAATCTTACCGCGCAAAGGAAGAATTGCCTGAAAGTGCCGGTCTCTCCCTTGTTTTGCTGATCCTCCGGCTGAGTCGCCCTCCACTATATAAATTTCACTGATAGAAGCATCCTTCGTGGAGCAGTCTGCGAGTTTTCCAGGAAGAGAGCTTACTTCCAGGGCGCTTTTTCTTCTTGTAAGCTCCCTGGCTTTTTTCGCTGCTTCCCGAGCCCTTGAAGCCATCAGTCCTTTTTCCACAATCAGCTTTCCAGTGTCCGGGTTTTCAATTAAGAAACGTGAAAAAGCTTCTGAAAACAAGGAATCAGTAATCGTTCTGGCTTCACTGTTTCCTAGCTTTGTCTTTGTCTGCCCTTCAAACTGCGGATCGGGAATCTTCACCGAAATGATAGCTGTCAGCCCTTCTCTTACATCTTCTCCTGTAAGATTAGGATCGTTTTCTTTAAAGAGGCTGTTCTTACGGGCATAATCATTGATCACACGTGTGAGGCCTGTTTTAAAGCCTGACTCGTGGGTCCCGCCTTCGTGGGTATTTATGTTATTAGCAAATGAATAAATATTACTGGCAAAGCTGTCATTATATTGGACGGCTATTTCAACCTGAATACCTTCTTTTTCACTTTCAATGAAAATAGGCTTTTCGTGCAAAGTATCACGAGAGCGATTCAAGTATTCTACAAAGGAAGCGATGCCTCCTTCGTAGTAATACTCTACCTTCTTTTCTTCTTCTTCTCTCTTATCCGTAAAAATAATTCTGAGGCCTTTATTTAAAAAGGCCAGCTCCCGAAGCCTGGTTGCTAATGTATCAAAATCAAACTCCTGGGTTTCCTGAAAAATTTCCTGGTCAGGCTTAAAATGTATCTTCGTGCCCCGCTTTTCTGTCGTGCCGATCTGCTCTAGATCCTGCTGGGGCACACCTCTTTTAAAGCTTTGAAAATAGATTTCTCCTTCTCTGTGCACTTCTACTTCTAAAAGTTCTGACAGAGCGTTCACAACAGAAGCTCCTACCCCATGTAAGCCGCCTGATACCTTGTAACCGCCGCCGCCAAATTTACCTCCTGCATGAAGAACGGTCATAATCACTTCAACAGCAGGTCGGCCCATTTTTTCATGCATGCCGACAGGGATCCCGCGCCCGTTATCTTGCACGGTAATGCTATTATCTTCTTCCACAGCGATTTCTATTGTGTCACAATATCCGCCCATCGCTTCATCAATACTATTATCAACAATTTCCCACACTAAATGGTGGAGTCCCCGTCCGCTTGTAGAGCCAATATACATTCCCGGGCGTTTTCTTACGGCTTCCAAACCTTCCAAGACCTGAATTTGACTCTCATCATATGAATGTTGTTCCATGGACAATTTATTCACCTTCACTTCCTATGGAAATATCACAGCTTCCTTGAGCGACTGTGCTTTCCGTTCAGTTACCTCGTCATGCTGAAAAAAAGATTCGGAAATTTCTTCCTTGCTTACGATCTATTTTTATATGGGAGCTTTCCCATTAATTGTCATGCACGGTTTCTTCTTCACTATAATCCTCAATACCTGACACAACTGAAGCCCTTCTTTTAAGGGTTAATGAGGAAATAGGTGAAAAGTAAAGGATATCGTCAGTTACGACAATCGACTTTTGCAAATCTGCAGAAATTTCTATGATGTCTTTCTTGTCTTTGGCATTTAAAAACTGCTGACTGATTGCTGAAGACTTGTTTGTTTCATAATCTAAGATTGCCACTACGTCTTTAGCGCGGATTACCGTGTCACCGCCTAAATGGATAAACATCGTATACCCCTCATTTCTTCTGCTGCAAACGACCATCTTCTACATAAAACATGGAAGCTTGCTTTAGTGTCTCATGCTCTATACCTTCAACGCTGGTTGTCGTTACAAAGGTCTGCACCTTGCCCTGGATCGTATTTAAAAGGTGAGACTGACGGTGATCATCTAATTCAGAAAGAACATCGTCTAATAATAAAATCGGGTATTCCCCGATGTTTTCTCGAATTAGTTCTATTTCAGCCAGCTTTAATGATAAAGCGGTCGTTCGCTGCTGTCCCTGTGAACCATATGTTTGCACGTTCCTGTCATTTACCGTTAATTTAATATCTTCCCGGTGAGGACCAACTAGCGTCACACCGCGGCGTTTCTCATTATCTCTTACTTTCCCAAATGCTTGTTTGTATTCTTCTTCTATCATCGACAATTCCATGCCTTCTGATACCTCTGCAGTAGGGACATACGAAAGAATCAGCTCCTCTTTTCCCCGGCTGATTTCTTTATGAATCGTCTTCGCCCATTTTTCCAGCATGTTCAGAAAGTGGAAACGCCTTTCGACTAACTTGGCTGCTGCTTTTATTAATTGCTCAGTCAGCACCTCCAGCATCATATCGGCTTGAGTGCCTGACTTGGAAAACATGTCTTTCAGCAACTGGTTTCGTTGCTTTAATATCCGGTGATAGACAGCAAGATCATGCAAATAAACCGAACTGATCTGCCCTATTTCCATATCAATAAATCGGCGCCTGACTTGTGGGGCGCCCTTCACTAAATTTAAATCTTCTGGTGCGAACATGACTACATTGCATGCCCCTATATATTCACTTAACTTTCTTTGTTCTAATTCATTATATTTAACCTTTTTTCCCTTTTTTGAAAGGATCACTTCAAGACTAAACGGGCCTGATGATTTCGAAAGCTGGGCATGGATGCGAGCAAAATCCTCATCCCAGTTTATTAACTCTTTCTCCCTGGGAGTCCGGTGGGATTTTGTAAAAGCAAGCACATAGATAGCTTCCATAAGGTTTGTTTTCCCTTGAGCATTTTCCCCTATTATAACATTGATTTTATTTTCAAATTGCAGGGTCAGCTCTTCATAATTTCTATACTGTTTTAAATAAAGCGATTCAATATGCAAAAAGCATCCCTCTAACTAGGAGCGGAAACAACAAACTGCCCTATCCCTTTAATAACTATTTCATCCCCGTCATAGAGCTTTTTCCCTCTTCGCTGTTCCGGCTCTCCATTTAACTGAATCTCATGTTCAGATAAAAACCACTTGGCCATTCCGCCTGTATCGATGACCCCGGTTTCTTTTAAGAATTGACCAAGAGTAATATATTCTGTTGAAATCTTCACTTGCTCCATCCCTTGCTCCCTCCTTTTTGTCACCAGTTTTCAATCAGGAAAATAAGGTCTTTACCAAAATAAAAAATGTATGCCTCCGCAAGGCACATGGATACATCTTATATTTTACTAAACTCTCGTCCATACGCCAATAGGCTGTTTGGATTTCTTTTTTTCCTTAAGGCTCTACTCCTTATTGTCTTTACATTTTATTATTTTACCCTTTTTGTTTTTTTCTTTATCAAAAGAAAACCCGCTTTTTTGGGAAAGCGGGGAATCGGCTGAGAACTCAATACTCTTTTTAGTATGTTCTGACGGGTGAAAAAAGGTGAAGCATTTGGTTATGGTCAGTCGGACGAATGACAAAAGGACTCATAGCTCCAGTAAACATGATATCAATCACTTCACTATCAATGACTTTTAAGGCATCCATGATGTTTTTGCCGTTAAAAGAGATCCTGAGTTCTTCTCCTTCAAGCTTTTCGGTCGTGATTTTTTCAGTAACCTTCCCTACTTCTGCAGATACCGAGCTCACTTCAATTGTTGTTTGATCAAGCGTCTTTAGGTTAATGACATTGTTTTTTGCTTCCCTGGACAACAGCAGGGCACGTTCGAGTGAATTTAAAAGCTCTTTTGTGTGGATTTCCATGCGCGTTTTTGACTGGCTTGGAATCATATTTTTTGTTACCGGGTACTTTCCATCGAGTAAACGAGAGAAAAACAAAAGGTTCTTAAGTTTAAACAGAACTTGGCTTTCGGTTACTACAATGTCTATATAGTCTTCGCTGTCTTCTACGATCTTGCTTAGTTCGTTTAAGCTTTTCCCTGGAATCACGACGTTGCTTATTTCCAGTTCCTCCATGTTTGTTTCCACAGGAGCCGTCCGAAGTGCCAGCCTGTGACTGTCTGTTGCAGTACAGGAAAGTGTCTGGTCTTCTATTTCCAGGTTTACACCTGTCAACACGGGGCGTGTTTCCTGAGAGGACACTGCAAAAACTGTTTGTCTGATCATATCTTTCAACAGACTTTGGGGCAACGAAAACGTCTGATCTTCCTCAAGCTGTGGTAAACGCGGGTACTCTTCAGGATCCAGTCCGTTTAAATTAAACACTACACTTCCTGATCGTAAAGTGGTCGCAAATTGATCTTGAACACTTACCTCTATTTCATTACCAGGGAGTTTTTTTACGATATCAGCGAAGAATTTTGCCTGAAGTACGATGCTTCCTTCATTTTTTACTTCCACATTTCTTTTTTCATCTTCTTCTGATGGAATAAACGCTTCTATGGATATATCAGAATCACTTCCTGTTAAAGTGACGCCTGTTTGTGAAGCTGAAATTTTTATGCCCGTTAATATGGGGATTGTTGTACGGGAAGAAACAGCTTTATTTACATGCTGTACCCCGTGTACAAATTGTTCTCTGTTTATGACAAAATGCATAATTCATCTCCCTTTAACATATATTTATTATTTAATAAAAAAAATCGTCGTAGTAATAGAGGGTGTTTATACTGTGGATAAGTCAGAAGAGTTCAGGAATGGCAAAGAAATCCACATGTGGATAGTGTGTGTGTAACTTTACTGGTTTTGCACATTATCCTTTAAGCTTGTCGATAATTTCCTGCACCTTTTGCTGTAATTCTTCATCAGACGACATTAATTTTGAAATTTTCTCATGAGCATGAATGACTGTCGTGTGATCTCTTCCGCCGAATTCCTCCCCGATTTTAGGCAGAGATGAATCTGTCATTTCCCTTGAGAGGTACATAGCAATCTGTCGCGGAAAAGCGATCGTTTTTGTTCGTTTTTTTGCCATGAGTTCATCTCTTTGAATTTGAAAGTGTCCGGCTACCTGCGTTTGAATATCCTGTATGGTCACAACCCTCGGCTTAGCTGAAGGGATGATATCTTTTAAGGCTTCTGCAGCAAGATCGGCATTCATATCCTGGTTAATTAACGAAGAATAAGCGACCACTCGAATCAGAGCTCCTTCAAGCTCCCTTATATTTGTATCTATTTGATTTGCGATATAAAGCATGACTTCATTTGGGATATCAAGCTTCTCTGCTTTTGCTTTTTTTCGCAGGATCGCAATTCTCGTTTCCAGGTCTGGAGGCGTAATGTCTGTGATTAACCCCCATTCAAATCTGGAGCGGAGCCGATCTTCCAAAGTGGGAATCTCTTTTGGTGGACGATCACTTGAGATCACAATTTGTTTGCTTTCTTCGTGCAGGGCGTTAAACGTATGGAAAAATTCTTCTTGAGTCTGTTCTTTCCCCGCTAGAAATTGAATATCATCTATCAAAAGAACGTCAACGTTTCGATACTTGTTTCGAAAGTTAATCGTTTTGTTGTCACGGATAGAATTAATAAACTCATTAGTGAATTTCTCAGAAGATAAATACACCACGCGAGCACTGGGATTATGGTCAATGACGTAATGCCCGATTGCGTGCATCAAGTGAGTTTTCCCAAGTCCTACACCACCGTATATAAATAAGGGATTGTACGCTTTAGCAGGTGCTTCGGCCACTGCTAAAGAAGCAGCATGGGCAAATCGGTTTCCTGAGCCAATGACAAACGTGTTAAACGTATATTTGTCATTTAACATGCTTTTTGGAATTTCTTCTTGTGCAGCCTGGGCTTTAGGAGGGGATTTCTTCAAATCTTCCTCAACTGAAAACTGATCTGTTTCCTCATCATCCGGGATAATAAATTTCACCTGCAAAGCAGCGCCGGTAATGTCCTTTAATGTATCGGAAATAATGTCGGAATATCGGTTTTCAAGCCAGTCCCTGGCGAATTCATTGGGTGCTTTTACAATGATCATGTCTTCTTTTATATCTGCTGCTTGAGTTGCCTTCAGCCAGGTTTCAAAACTGGGCTTACTCACTTTTTTTTGAATAAGCTCGAGTGTTTGATTCCACAAATCAGTTATATTCTCCAATCCGTGCACCCTCCTTTTGTCAGTAATATTGTCTTCCCTTCCGAGAAAAACAAGGCAAGAAAGGCTTCCCAACTTCATTGTGAAAATAAGAAGGAAGCCCTCGTAAGGTCAGTTGTATAAGAAATGTTCACCCTGTATGTATAAAAATACTTCAGTACTTATGCACAAAAAATCAGCACAAATAAACATGTATATATAATATAGTAGGAAGAAGGAATGTCCACAACTGGAAGTAAAATGTGGACAAGCATATACAGAGCCTGTGGAAAGTTATCAACACAGTTATCAACAGCTGTGGATAAGAAAAACCTTGTTCACAGTTGTCCAGAGTAAAAACAAATATATCATATCAAAAAAAAAGAGCGTTAGCAACGGGATTATATGTACTTATCCACACAACTCTACCCCTTGTGTACAATAATTATCCACACCACAAGATGGTGTGTACAACTTGTCGAAAAGGTGTCGAAAACTAAAAAAAAGAACACCAAAGTTATCCACAAAGGCAAATTCGGTTACAAGGAACAAAGATTACATCATTTAGGGAAATTCATTTTTTAGGCAGGCAGAAAAGAATAGGGAAGGCAGAATTTCTTTTTTTATGCTCTGATAAAGAAGAAAGTTGATTTCTTATGGGAGAAAAAACGCATACGACATCGGGAATAGCATTATCCGAAGATCCCAAAAGGTGTTTTCCCCAAGACTATGGCAAATTGAGACATAGAGGACACCGTGAATGAAGTGATGCAGGAATGGATGTTGCACCGTTTAGGAGCAAGCGAGCGTAAATAAACAACAAAGTTATACAAAGCCTTTTTAATTAGAGGAGTGTTTCCATTTACCTTTGACCTATGTGAATATAAAAAAACAGAAGCATCTTGACATGTTTGTCTTTCCTCTATATAATTCTACAGGATGTCTTGTTTATAGAAGATAAACCTCAGGAGGTGCATATAGAATGGGAAAACCAACTTTTAACCCGAATAATCGTAAGCGTAAAAAGGTTCATGGCTTCCGTGCGCGTATGAGCACAAAGAATGGACGTCATGTATTAAAGCGTCGTCGTCAAAAAGGAAGAAAAGTATTATCTGCTTAAGGCCACTGATTGTGACAGTGGTCTTTTTTTCTCTTTTATTTGTATGTTTTAAAAAGAAGGGGAACTTATAAGTGTGAAATCCACTTTTTTCATTACATATTTTTTGTCTAATGAGGTGCTGGGATGAAAAAGGAGTACAGAATAAAAAAAAATGAAGAATTTAGTGCTGTGTTCCAAAAGGGGACCTCTTTTGCCAATCGGCAGTTAGTAATTTATGTTATGGATAAACCAGGTCAGGAGCACTTTCGAGTCGGACTTACGGTCAGCAAAAAAGTAGGGAACGCTGTAACCAGAAATCGGATTAAGCGCCACCTTCGTGAGCTTGTCAGGGAATTTAAAGATGACATGCTTCAAGAGAAAGATTACGTAATTATTGCAAGAAATCCTGTAGCCAATATGGATTACCATGAAATAAAGAAGAGCCTTATTCATGTAATGAAAAGGGGAAAGATATTAAGATCATCCAGACAATCAAGGCAGCAATCTCCAAAAAACATAAGAAAAAAATAACAGGAACAAAATTGTTCATAGAATGATATCTTTATTTCTTGTTATCTCTTCGCTACAATAGTAAAAGTAGTGTCTTTTGACCAAAATTGTAGGTTTTTATGAGAAAGGTTCTGTGACCTGAAATGTTCGTTTTCTCCAGGAAGAAGCGGGAGTGGACAACTGGGACTGGCAGGGGAGGAAGACTGTGAAAACAATTATGTTTGTGGTCGTGCAGTAAGAACAAGCGTCCAATGGCACGCTGTTTGTTTTCTCATCTCGACACCCAACATGGTGCGGGAATTTTTTATAAAGCCTGCTCATACTTAGATATAGTCAAGGAGGAAGGGTAGTGAGCAAGAAACTAGGTTTGGCAGCAATGCTTGTTGGTTTAATGGTTTTTTTGACTGGATGTTTCAACATTGAGGATCCGATCACAGCTGACAGCGAAGGTGTTTGGGATTCTTTTTTTGTGTATCCGCTCTCGTGGCTTTTAATTACGATAGCTGAATACTTTCAAGGAGATTACGGGTATGGTCTTTCGATCATTATTGTAACGATTATCCTTCGTATTTTAATTCTGCCGTTAATGATTAAACAAACAAAAAGCGCCAAAGCAATGCAGGAACTTCAGCCTGAAATGCAGAAGTTAAGAGAAAAATACAGTGCAAAAGATCAGCAGACACAGCAAAAGCTTCAGCAGGAAACAATGAAGATGTTCCAGGAACGGGGAGTCAATCCATTGGCGGGCTGTCTGCCTATCTTCATTCAAATGCCGATTCTTATTGCTTTTTACCATGCAATTATGAGGACGAGAGAAATTGAAGGACATGTATTTTTATGGTTCCCTCTCGATTCCCCGGATTTTATCTTACCGCTGATTGCAGGGGTAACCACATTCATTCAGCAAAAAATGATGATGGTTACAGATAACCCGCAAATGAAAATTTTGCTTTATATGATGCCGATCATGATTACAGTATTTGCTTTCTTCTTCCCGGCAGCACTTGCATTATACTGGGTTATCGGTAACTTGTTTATGATTGTCCAAACGTACTTTATTACTGGTCCGAATGTGAAGAAAAAAGCTGATGCTGAAGCAGGAGGAGCGAAAAAGTAGTGAGAACGATTAAGGTCTCCGGTAAAACGATTGAAGAAGCCTTATCTCAAGCACTTAACGACCTTGAAGCACAAAGAGACGAAGTGGAGTACGAGGTACTTGAAGAACCTCAAAAAGGGTTCCTCGGGTTCATTGGAAACAAGCCTGCTTTACTGAAGGTGCAGGTGAAACCTCAGCCAAAAGAAGAAGCTTTATCCTTTTTAAAACAGCTTCTGCAGGACATGGAAGTAAAGGCAGAGGTAGAGGAAAAGGGAGAAGGAAAGGATATTGAATTTCATCTGACAGGGGAAGATTTAGGGTCTCTTATCGGAAAAAGAGGAAAAACGTTAGATGCTATTCAGTATCTTGTTAATCTGGTTGCAAACCGTCACTCTGATCAATATCTTCGGCTTACGGTAGACGCTGAAGGATACCGTGAAAGAAGAAAACAGTCGTTAGAGCATTTAGCATCTCGTCTGGCAAACAAGGCTTTGAAAACAAGGCAAAAGGTAACACTCGAGCCAATGAATGCGAGAGAAAGAAAGATCATTCATCATGCCTTGCAAAAGTCACGTGAGATAGAGACTTTTTCGGAAGGAAAAGAACCTTATCGTAAAGTTACTATCCTTCCTAAGGATCATAGCGGGAAGAGATAGGGACAACGGCCGGAGACGCCGTTGCTCACAAACGAAAGGAGACGCCACTCAGGCGTCTCTTTTTTTATGGTTACGAGCTGCTTATCGCATCTTTGGATATATTATTGATGCAGAAATTTTTACCAAATAAGCTCGCTTTCTTCATTATAGGTAATTACTAAAGAAAGGAAGGCAGTCAACGTCATTCAGATGGTAATACAATTTTCCAGCTGCACACCCCCGCCGTGTTTCCTGCTCGCTAAAGGAGGATCGATGTGTGGTCTACGTAGAGTCTATATGTAGTCTACATGTAGCAGAAGATACAACTTGAGCGTTAGAAAAGGCTCGTGTGTGACTGCACAATAGCAATGCGAAGAGCAGGATCTCTCCAGCTCCTCCTTTTTAGACAATCAGAATGACTAAGAGCAAATACGGAAGGAAACGGAGGCAGATGCTGGAGAGGAGTCATATTCATGAAAAACAGTTATCCACTTGTGGATAAATATTCTTTATATCCCTCGTTTTTTGTGATATTCTATTTTGTCAGGAAAGGAATATATCCACAACCTTTTCTGAAAGGAAAAACTTCTTATCATTTATTAAGACCTTTTTGGCTATACCATAGATAATTACTTTAATTTATATAGAAGAAAAACAGGGAGGTGTGTTTCTTGGAATTTGATACGATTACCGCCATTTCCACTCCTTCGGGGGAAGGGGCAATAGCGATTGTGCGGATCAGTGGAGATGCGGCAGTCACGATTGCCGACAATATTTTTAAAGGAAAAACACCTCTGGCAAAGGCTGAGACTCATACAATTCATTACGGACATTTGATAGAGCCGTCTACAAGTGAAATAATAGAAGAAGTGATGGTCTCTGTACTGAGGGCTCCTCGTACGTTTACAAAAGAAGATATCATAGAGATTAACTGCCACGGGGGAATTGTCTCGGTTAACCGGGTTCTTGACCTGGTTCTCAGCCAGGGAGCAAGGCTTGCTGAGCCTGGTGAGTTCACCAAAAGAGCCTTTCTGAATGGCCGAATTGACCTTTCCCAGGCAGAAGGGGTTATTGATTTAATTCGCGCGAAAACTGACCGGGCAATGAATGTGGCTTTAAAACAAGTTGAAGGTCGATTGTCTTCTCAGGTGCGCCGCTTAAGACAAAAGCTGCTGGAAACAGTCGCTCATGTCGAAGTAAATATTGATTATCCTGAATATGATGCAGAAACCGTGACTCTTGAGTTATTGAAAGAAAAAGGGGAAGAGGTCCGCCAGGAAATCGAGCAGCTTCTGATGACGGCAAAACAAGGGAAAATTCTAAGAGAGGGATTGGCAACTGCCATCATAGGGCGCCCTAATGTAGGAAAATCATCTCTTATGAACAGCCTTGTCCATGAAAACAAAGCGATTGTGACAGACATTCCCGGCACGACAAGAGACGTGCTTGAAGAGTATGTGAATGTTCGCGGAGTTCCCCTTCGTTTAATAGATACAGCTGGAATCAGAGAAACAGAGGACATCGTGGAGAAAATCGGTGTAGAACGCTCAAGAAAGGCGTTAGCTGACGCTGAACTCATCCTCTTTGTGTTAAATGCCGCTGAAGAATTATCTAAAGAAGATGAGGCTCTCTTTGAAGCGATACAGGATATGAATGCCGTAGTAGTTTTAAATAAGACAGATCTGGAGATCACAATAGATACAGACAGGGTAAGCAGCTTAGCTGGAGAGCGGCCTGTGATCGGTACTTCCTTATTGAGAGAAGAAGGCATTGACGAGCTTGAACAAGCGATTGCCCATCTCTTTTTTGATGAAGGTGTGGAAGGGGCCGATTTAAGCTACGTGTCTAACGCTCGCCATATTGCCCTGTTAAAGCAGGCTAAAGGAGCTATTGAAGAAGCACTGGAAGGAGCAGATATGATGCTTCCGGTGGATATGGTTCAAATTGATATTACCCGGGCTTGGGAGCTTCTCGGTGAAGTTATTGGCGATAACGTTCATGAAAGCTTGATCGATCAGCTGTTTTCTCAATTCTGTTTAGGAAAATAAAGAATGAATGAAATAAATATAAAAGAAAAAGGAGGATGCAGCATGCAATACCAAGGCGGTAATTATGACGTCATCGTCATCGGAGCGGGGCATGCCGGCGTTGAAGCCGGGCTTGCTGCTGCCCGTATGGGAGCGAACACTCTCGTACTCACTTTAAACTTGGATTCTGTTGCGTTTATGCCATGTAACCCTTCTGTAGGTGGTCCGGCTAAAGGAATTGTAGTCAGGGAAATTGATGCCTTGGGCGGGGAAATGGCACGAAACATTGACAAAACCCATATTCAAATGAGGATGCTTAATACAAGAAAAGGTCCAGCGGTGCGTGCACTTCGAGCTCAAGCTGACAAATTTTTGTACCAGCATGAAATGAAAAAAACGATGGAGGAAGAAGAGAATTTAATCCTTCGTCAAGGCATGGTGGAAGAATTAATTGTAGAAGACGGTGTTTGTAAAGGGGTAATCACTAATACGGGTGCTGCTTACTACGGTACATCAGTCGTTGTGACTACAGGCACGTATTTACGGGGGAAGATCATTCTTGGGGAACTCTCTTATGAGAGCGGCCCGAATAACATGCAGCCATCGGTTAACCTTTCTCATAACTTAAAGGATTTAGGCTTTGACATGGTTCGTTTTAAAACCGGGACTCCACCGAGAGTCAATGGAAATACCATAGACTATGATAAGACCGAGATTCAGCCAGGCGATGAAGAGCCACGGGCTTTTTCCTATGAAACAACAAAGTATATTACCGATCAGCTTCCATGCTGGCTCACGTATACAGGTGAAGAAACTCATCAATTGATTAATGACAACCTGGGTCGTTCTCCTATGTACTCAGGAATGATTGAAGGTACAGGACCAAGGTATTGTCCATCCATTGAAGACAAGATTGTCCGCTTTAACGATAAACCGAGACACCAGATCTTTTTAGAGCCAGAAGGCCGTAATACGACAGAAGTGTATGTACAAGGACTATCTACAAGCCTTCCGGAAGACGTTCAGTTTAAGATGCTGAAAACCATTCCAGGACTTGAAAACGTCCGGATGATGAGACCTGGCTACGCCATTGAATATGATGCCATTGTTCCCACACAGCTTTGGCCGACACTGGAGACAAAGCGTATTGAAGGCCTGTTTACGGCAGGACAGATCAATGGAACCTCAGGCTATGAGGAAGCTGCAGGACAAGGGTTGATGGCAGGCATTAACGCTGCGAGAAAAGCCCAAGGAAAAGACGGACTCATCCTTGATCGTTCCGATGCTTATATCGGGGTATTAATTGATGATCTTGTGACAAAAGGAACAAATGAACCGTACCGTTTATTAACTTCAAGAGCCGAATACCGACTTATTCTGCGCCATGACAATGCGGATCTGCGCCTTACGGAAACCGGTCACGATATTGGCCTGATTTCGGAAGAACGCTTTGAAAGGTTTACACGGAAAAAGGAACAAATTGCTGCTGAAAAGGCTCGGTTAGAAAAAGTGGTTATTAAGCCGACGGAAGACGTCCAGCGCATGCTTGAAGAAAAAGAAGGAACGCCTATGAAAGAAGCCGTTTCTGCTTCTCATTTACTCAAGCGTCCAGAGCTTGGGTACCAGGATGTTGCTCAATTTTCTCCTGCCGAAGCTGCGGTGACACCGGATGTTGCCGAGCAGGTGGAAATCCAAATAAAATATGAAGGCTATATTGCAAAACAGCTTGAACAAATAGAAAAGATGAAGAAAATGGAAGAGAAAAAGATACCAGAAAACCTCGATTACTCAGCGATTTCAGGGCTTGCCACGGAAGCCAGACAAAAGCTGAGTGAAGTAAGGCCCTTATCTGTTGGGCAGGCTTCCAGAGTAGCTGGGGTGAATCCTTCTGACATTTCGATTTTGTTAGTGTATTTAGAGCAAGGAAAGCTGGCAAGAGTAAAAGAAGCTTAATGAAGGTAAACAGGCTCCCTCTGTAATAGACGGGGGCCTGTCATTTACATAATTACCTACAGAAAAGGTGGAGCAGACACATGAGCAGACAATTTTTTACAACTTGGCTTGAAAAAGAAGGCCTCTCTTTATCAAAACATCAGCTCAAGCAGTTTGATGAGTACTTTCATCTCCTTGTGGAATGGAACAAAAAAATGAATTTAACAGGTATTACCGAAGAAGATGAAGTGTATGAAAAGCATTTTTATGACTCATTAACGGTCGCTTTTTTTCATGATTTCACGAAAGTGAAGAAAGTGATAGATATTGGTGCTGGTGCTGGTTTTCCGAGCCTTCCGTTAAAAATTGCTTATCCCCATCTTGAAGTGGTGATCGTAGATTCTTTAAAAAAGAGAATTACGTTTTTAGAGCACGTTGCAGAACATATTGGCATAGATAAGGTCCAATTCATGCATGGCAGAGCGGAGGAGCTTGCTAGAAAAAAAGAACTTCGGGAGCAGTTTGATGTGGCTTTGGCAAGAGCAGTAGCCCGAATGCCGGTCCTTACAGAATTATGCCTGCCATTTGTGCAAAAAAATGGCTCTTTTCTTGCGATGAAGGGTGCAAGCGGGCTGGAAGAAAAAGAAGAGGCAGGAAAAGCAATTTCCCAGCTGGGAGGGAAATGGGGCGAGGCTTACTCATTAAAGCTTCCAGGAGAAGAAAGTGAGCGTTCTATTTTAAAAGTCGAAAAAGTTAAGGAAACGCCTAAAGCCTATCCTAGAAAGCCTGGAACACCTGCAAAGCAGCCGATAGTATAATTTGTTCCTCTGGACAAAGTCCCTGTTCATGATACAATTGACGCATATTATTCCCGTTTTCTCCATACGCAAAACTATCATTCTGAATAAAGTGTCAGCATTCTTTTAAAAATATGTTTCAGCAAGGAAGGATTCTCTCTTTTTTCGAAGAAAGTAAATAGATTGTAGCTCCAATAAGGTGGTGTCAGGCAATGAAGCAATCGCTTCAACGGTTGTTTGGCCTCGGCGATCAGCATGAAGGCAAAGAAGAAAATGAAATAGAAAGCTTGGAAGAGATCCAGCAGGAAGAAGTGAAAAATCTTCCAGTAGAGGACATTATACCTAACCCTTATCAACCCCGGACTGTATTCCAGGATGAAAAAATAAAAGAATTGGCTCAGACCATCCGGACTCACGGAGTCTTACAGCCGATCGTTGTAAGGGTGAGAAATGGCCGCTTTGAACTCATTGCAGGTGAACGCCGTCTCCGGGCTGTTAAAAGCTTAGGCTGGGATGAAATCCCGGCTTTAATTAAGGATTATAATGATGCTCAAACGGCCTCGTTAGCGTTAATTGAGAATCTTCAAAGAGAAGGCCTGACAGCGATTGAGGAAGCCTTGGCTTATGATAAGCTCTTACAAATCCATAATTTAACTCAGGAAAGTCTTGCCCAGCGTTTAGGAAAAGGCCAATCAACTGTTGCGAATAAGCTTCGTCTGCTTCACCTTCCTGAGTCTGTTCAAGATGCATTAATGAACAGGCTCATTACTGAACGGCATGCAAGAGCCCTCCTTGCTTTAAAAGATGAAGAAAAACAATCAAAGCTTCTTTCAGAAATCTTAGAAAAAGAGCTGAATGTAAAGCAGACGGAAGAACGTATCAAAAAGATGCTGGAGGAAGTACCAAAGAAAAAGGCCAAACGAAAGCATTACCCTAAAGATATGAGATTGGCTATGAATACGATCCGTCAATCTGTCGACATGGTAGAAAAAAGCGGCTTGCACATAGATACAGATGAAGAGGAAAATGAAGACTTCTACCAATTCACCATTCGTATTCCTAAAAAATAATCTATCATGGAGACATGGTAGATTTTTTTCTGGAAAGCTTTGAAGACTGTTCTCAGAGAGAATGACACGAAAATGAAAACAAAATTTCCCGGGAAACATGATAAAATAAAACCAGTATTTTTCAATGTTGCTTTTGATAGAAAGAAGTCAGGGGAGAGAAAGTTGGTGAGCCTGTGGCAAAGGTGATTTCGGTTGCTAACCAGAAAGGCGGAGTGGGGAAAACCACGACTGCTGTGAACTTAAGTGCCTGTCTAGCTTACATAGGAAAAAAAGTTCTTCTCATAGATATAGATCCACAAGGAAATGCAACAAGCGGGGCTGGCATAGGTAAAGGCGATGTAGACGAGTGTGTATATAATCTACTGGTGGAAGACATGGATATTAGAGATGTGATTCGTCCTTCTTCAGTTGAAAACCTTGACGTCGTTCCTGCAACGATTCAATTATCAGGAGCAGAGATTGAGCTTGTACCGACAATCTCAAGAGAAATCCGCTTAAAAAAGGCTCTTTCTGACGTGCAGAGTGAGTATGATTACATGATTATAGACTGTCCCCCATCTTTAGGGTTGTTAACCTTAAATGCCTTAACAGCCTCGGATTCAGTTCTGATCCCCGTGCAATGTGAGTATTATGCGTTAGAAGGCTTAAGCCAGCTATTAAACACGATCAGGCTAGTTCAAAAACATTTAAATACAGATTTAATGATTCAAGGGGTTTTACTTACTATGCTTGATGCCAGGACAAACCTGGGCCTGCAAGTCATCGAAGAAGTAAAGAAGTATTTCAGGGAAAAAGTATTCCAAGCCATTGTTCCTCGTAACGTCAGGCTGGGGGAAGCACCCAGCCATGGAAAGCCCATTATCATCTATGATGCGAAATCCAGAGGGGCGGAAGTGTATTTAGAATTAGCAAAGGAAGTGGTTTCCGTTGGGTAAAGGGCTTGGAAAAGGATTGAGTGCATTTTTTCCAGAAGAACTCACTAGTCAGGAAGATGGAGTTCAAGAAGTAAGAGTAAAGGATTTGCGCCCAAATCCTTATCAGCCTAGGAAAGTTTTTTCTAAGGAGGCAATTGAAGAGCTAAGAATTTCAATTGAAAGAAACGGGATCCTTCAGCCTTTGATTGTCAGAAAGAGCATTAAAGGGTACGAAATTGTCGTAGGTGAAAGACGTTTTCGGGCGGCACAAGCAGCCAATCTGGATACAGTGCCTGCTATCGTCAAGGACCTGTCAGATGAAAAAATGATGGAAATCGCTCTTATTGAAAATTTACAGCGGGAAAATTTAAACCCTCTTGAAGAGGCATACGCTTATGAAAAGCTAATGAATTACCTTGAGGTGACTCAAGAGCAGCTTTCGAAGCGTCTGGGCAAAAGCAGGCCTCATATTGCAAATCACCTTCGTCTTCTCCAGCTCCCGGCTAAGGTTCAGCAAATGATAGGAGAGAAAGAACTATCTATGGGACATGGACGGACTCTGCTTGGTCTCAAGGAAGAAAAAGAGATAACAAAGGCAGCGGAAAAAGTATTAAAGGACAAGTTAAGCGTCCGGCAGACAGAGGAGCTTGTACAGCGAATCAATGAAGATGTTTCACGTGGAACGAAGAAAAAGAATGAAGGTAAGCCCTCGGTCTTTATAAAAGCAAAGGAAGAGGAACTTCGTACTTATTTTGGCACCTCGGTTTCGATTAAAAAAGGTAAAAAAAGGGGGAAAATTGAAATTGAATTTTTCTCTGAAGATGACCTTGAAAGGATCCTTCAATTAATGGAGAGTGAGGAAGCTTAATAAAAAGCCTTTACGGTCTCGAAGCCATCAGCATGATGGCTTCTTCTTTGTAGAAAACTGTTTACAGGAGAACCATCTCCGGTATCGCCAAAGAATGAGGAGGAAATATCTATGATTTATTTAGACCATGCCGCTTCTTCCTACCCAAAACCTGAGATGGTAGCGAAAGAAATGGCTTCAGCTGTAATGGATTACGGAGCCAATCCAGGCAGAAGTGGTCACGAGTTGTCTCGGAAAGCTGCAGAAAAAATTTCAGACACGAGGAAGCTGTTGGCACGTATGTTTGAGGCACCATCGGCTGAATATGTTATTTTCACCCAGGGGGCTACCATGTCTTTAAATATGGCCATAAAAGGGCTGAGCTGGGGGCATGGAGATCATGTGATCAGTACGGCTTTTGAACACAATGCTGTTCGAAGGCCCCTTGAGTTTTTAAAAAGAGAGTATGGAGTAAAGATTACTTACATTGAAGCTGATTTAAACGGAAAGATGTCTGTTTCTGCCCTGGAGGACAGCATAACGGAGAACACCAAAGCTATTGTAACGACCCATGGGTCAAATGTGACTGGAACAATAGTGGATTTGAGTAACATAGATACGCTGGTCAAAGAAAAAAACCTAACATGGATAGTGGATGCTTCTCAAACAGCCGGAGTTATTCCTCTTTCAATGAAGAAGCTTTCCATTGATTTAGCAGCGATCCCTGCTCACAAAGGACTCCTTGGCCCGCAGGGGGTAGGAGCCCTGTTGCTCAGTAAAAAAGTACAAATTGATCCGCTGATTCACGGAGGAACAGGATCGTTTTCATCAGAGGAGGACATGCCTGACAAGCTGCCTTTTACTTATGAGGGAGGCACTTTAAATACACCGGGTATTGCCGGGTGGCATGAAGGGTTAAAGGAAGTTGAGAGGCTGGGAGAAAAAGCAATATATGAGCATGAGAAATCCTTGGCAGAGTTTGTATTACAGGAGCTGAAAAAAATGCCTGAATACAAAGCATTTGGACCGGGGCAAGGGAGGGAGCGGCTTGGGGTGCTTTCTTTTCTCCTTGATGGAGTTGATTCTCAGGAAATTGCAGCTGTGCTCGATTCTCATTACAACATTGCTGTACGTGGCGGTGTTCACTGCAGTCCTCTCCTTCATCAGCAGCTGGAAACTGCAGACTGCGGCTTAATTCGCGTCAGCTTTGGTCCTTATAATACAAAAAAAGAAGCAGAGGAATTACTTGCTGCATTAGAAGAAATAAGAGATGGATTTTTACTGTAACCAGATTGTGCATCTTTATTAGGAGTTAAAGCAATGATTCTACTAGGTACTATTGTAAATGGATTAGCTATTATTATTGGCTCTTTGCTGGGACTGTGTTTTAAACGGATTCCTGAACGAGTGAAAACAACGATCATGCAGGCCATCGCCTTGGCAGTGATGGTATTGGGAATTCAAATGGGGATGCAAAGCGAACAGTTTTTAATTGTAATTGGAAGCCTGGTGATCGGAGGCTGGATTGGAGAAAGACTACAGATAGAGGATCACCTTAATCACTTGGGACAATGGCTGGAGCGAAAGACCGGTGCAAAAGACGGAGAAGGACAAATCGCAAAGGCCTTTGTTACCACGACCCTTATCTATGTAGTAGGAGCCATGGCTGTATTAGGAGCACTCGACAGCGGCTTAAGAAACGACCACAGCGTATTGTATACAAAAGCTCTCTTAGACGGTTTTTCAGCTTTGTTATTTACCACCACTTTAGGCATTGGAGTTATTTTTTCCTTTGTTCCGGTTGTCCTTTATCAAGGAAGTATTGCTCTGCTTGCCGGACAAATTGATCGTCTGCTGCCCAGTGAGCTGTTGGACATGTTTATTGTAGAAATGACTGCCACAGGTGGAGTTATGATTCTTGCCATTGGCTTAAAACTTGCGGGAATCCTTGATATGAGGATTGCCAACCTTCTTCCTGCCATTCTTGTAACGGGCGGGTTAGTCTCCATTGTGTATTATGTTGATCTTCTCTTTTAGAAAGTGGCTCTGTAAAAAGGGAAAGACAGAAATCCTGCTCACCACCATCCCAGGAGGCAGAGGATATGCTGAGGACAATGGAAAAGCATCGTGAATGGGAGGAAAGGAGCCTGAACAGTATCGCTCTTGTGTTTTAAAAGCAAAGGGTGTTTGCTGGCGCGCGGGGCCTTCGTGAATGGCTAAAGAGTGAAAACCCGAACCATTTATTACAGTGGTTCGGGTTTTCTTTGAATCTTTGGCTCCTGCCTCTTATCTTTTTTATGATTTTCTAATAGGCTGTACTTCCAGGGACGGGGAAGGAAAGAAGCTCTTTGTAGTTTTTGTGGGAGCAGGAGCTGGTTCAACAGTACGATCACGCAGACGCAGGTCCGTTTTACGCAAACTTTCGGCAATATGTTCGGCCATGGACATTACCGTGTGGAGCCTTGTATTTTGCAGAACAAAATATTCCATCATTCCGCTGACATTTACAATGGCGGTAATGTGCATGTCACCTACAGCAGGGAGCTTCTTTTTCATAGCAGAACCAGGATGAACAGGACCTTCCGCAACATTTATTTTCCCCACATTTTTCATGCGGCCCAAGCAGGCATCCACAGCAATAATAAAAGGTGAGTCGTGGGTAACAGCTATTTGTTCAAGAACACTCTCAAGGTTAAGAGCGTGTACCGGGTCAGCCAGTGTACCGTACACATGAAGCCGCTGGCGTCTTTTCTTAGAAAGTAATGTTCCCGCTAGAGGGCCAAGAGAGTCGCCGGTAGATCGGTCTGTGCCGATGCAGACAATTACAATGTCTCTGTGCGCCGGAACCTCTTTTAACTGAGAGGTTAAGCTTCGAGTCAGCTGTTCTACCGCTTGCTCATCATCAATATGGACTTGAAAGGAATAGGGTGGCTGGCCAAAACGAATTTTTTTACCAATCATATTTGTCTCTCCTTTGTCATACTAGTCCCATTATAGGGACGCTTTCTTTTTTCTATACTCAGCGAGAAAGTAAAAGTCTGATTTAGGGAGCGATATATGGTAAGTGGCGGACTAAAATGGATGTGCTTAATTATTGGTACGATGATCGGCGCAGGATATGCATCAGGACGAGAATTATGGGAATTTTTCGGCCATGAAAGCGGACTGGCTATTCTTTTATTTACAGTCATGTTTAGTGCTAGCTGTCTCATTATCCTTCACATTAGTTATCAAAGCGGGTCCTCTGATTATGTTGGTGTGCTGCACAAGTTAATGGGCCGGAAAGTAACGGTTTTGTACGATGGATTGATTATCATGTACCTGTTTACAACGAGCGGAGTAATGGTTGCAGGCGGCGGAGCCACAATGCAAACCTTCCAAATTCCTTACTGGGTGGGCGTACTTATTATCAGCAGCTTTCTAGTATTATTGTTTGTATGGGACGTAAATGGGTTAACAAGCGTAAATTCGTTGATAATTCCCATCTTGATTACCAGCCTTCTTTTTACGTTAGTGGTCTTTCAATGGGAAAGCGGGAATGCTTTGTTTTTTGAAGAACCAGGCCAAAGAAACTGGCCTGCAGCCTTTACCTTTACAGCGTTAAATATTCTTCCCTTAGTTGCTGTGCTTTCAGCTGTAGGCAACAAAATAAAGCATGAAGGAGAAATCTGGATAGCGAGCATAGGAAGCGGTCTTATACTTGGCGGTCTCTCCTTCCTTTATAATCAATCATTAATTGTAGTTGCCAGCGACATTATGCTTTACGAAATTCCTCTTTTTGCCATATTAAATGCGTACCCGTACGGCATGCTGCTGTTTATGGCTTTTCTTCTTTGGATGGCCATCTTTACTACAGCAGCGAGTGGCATATTCGGGTTAGTGAGCCGTGTGAAAAGCTGGCTTCCATGGCCGGCCTGGGTGCTGTCGATTATGTTTCTTTTGTTGATGATTCCGATGACGAGCATTGGATTTTCTAATCTTGTAGCGTTCCTATATCCTTTATATGGGTTACTCAATTTATATTTGCTGGGAGCTGTCCTTCTTTACCCTTTTTTACAAGGCAAGAACACTCTGTAGTCGAATTGACAAAAGGTACTTGTTATCTACCTAATCTATTTCCCGGGTAATAGGAGGAAAAAACCACCAAAGGGCATCAGAGAGGTGTAAAGCACAAGGGTAGGGCTATTTGCTTTTTTTACAAGGTATGAAAGTCGCTATCTTTGTAAATCAGGTGTAAACTAATAGGAAAAGCAAATATGAAACTGTGTAGTAAGAAGGTAGAAAGAGGTGAATCAGTTGGCGGATCAGCCTTTTCAATTAAACGATGTAGTGGAAATGAAGAAACCTCATCCATGCGGAGAAAACAAGTGGAAAATTATCCGTATGGGAGCCGATATCCGAATTAAGTGCCAGGGGTGTGGGCATAGTGTCATGCTGCCAAGAAGAGAGTTCAGAAAAAAAATCAAAAAAATAATCGAACGGGCTGAAACTCAAGAGTAGTATTCAGGACTCTGGGTGATAACGGGCTTTAATAGAGCAAGGTCTGTTTTAAAAGGAAATCTAAAAAAGATGGTAACAAAGCCAAAGAATAACAAAACGCTTCCGATGCCAAAAAAGAGGGTCGGAAGCGTTTTGTTTGATTTCTTTAGTGTGTAAAAATTAATACTCCCTTTTCTTAATAATCCTGATACGCATGAGGAAAAGCAGGTGCTGAGGCAGAAGTGCAACGTGCGTTCCATCTTCACGCCAAACGTATTTATTGTTTTCTATGTCTCAGACAGCGCTTCAGCTTCCTCGTAAGCAAAAATGGCTGACGGCGGGATCATCAGGTAGAAACATCTTTTGGATAACCTTATTCATGTAAAGAAAAAATCATCCTTTTGCGATGACTGGCAACTCCACCTTGTTTTTTACCCTTGATCTCTCTATAATTGTAAAGGTGAAAATACTGGATTTACAAAAGGTTAAGGCCTTTTTGTCAAATATATTAACGGCTTTACGCTCTCAGTAAATTGAAATGAGGGCCATATTTTTATGAGAAAAAAGGAAGTGACGTTTCATGGCATTGACAACAGGGATAGTAGGTCTTCCAAATGTAGGGAAGTCCACTTTATTTAATGCTATTACCCAGGCAGGAGCAGAATCAGCAAACTACCCGTTTTGTACCATTGACCCAAATGTGGGGATCGTAGAGGTCCCTGACGAGCGACTTCAAAAGCTGACTGAGCTTGTGAAGCCAAAAAAAACTGTTCCGACAGCTTTTGAATTTACGGATATTGCAGGCATTGTAGAAGGCGCCAGTAAAGGTGAGGGACTTGGAAATCAGTTCTTATCCCATATCCGCCAAGTGGATGCTATTTCACACGTTGTCCGCTGCTTTGAAGATGGTGATATCACTCATGTTTCCGGAAGAGTAGATCCAATCAGTGATATCGAGGTCATTAACCTTGAGTTAATTTTAGCGGACCTTGAGTCAGTAGAAAAACGACTCACAAAAGTGGCAAAACAGGCCAAGTCAAAAGATAAAGAAGCGATGGCTGAGTATAGTGTCCTATTGAAGCTTAAGGAAGTGTTTGAACAAGAGATGCCGGCACGCAGCCTCGAGCTTACAGAAGAGGAAGAAAAGCTCGTTCACGGTTTTCATCTTCTGACGAAAAAGCCGGTTCTTTATGTCGCTAATGTAAGTGAAGAAGATCTTCTAAGCGAAGAGGATAACGAACATTTACAAAAGGTGAAGGAATTTGCAGCCAAAGAAAACTCTGAAGTAATTACTGTTTGTGCAAAGATAGAATCTGAGATTGCTGAGCTGGACGGAGAAGAAAAGGAAGAATTTCTTCAGGAACTTGGGATTTCAGAGTCCGGCCTCGACAAACTCATTAAAGCAGCTTATCAGCTTCTTGGCCTGGAAACCTATTTCACGGCAGGAGAGCAGGAAGTACGAGCATGGACGATCCGTAAAGGCACAAAGGCTCCTCAGGCAGCCGGAGTGATTCATACAGACTTTGAGCGGGGCTTTATCAGGGCAGAAGTCGTTTCTTATGATGACCTGGTAGAAAGAGGCTCCATGGCAGCCGCCAAGGAGGCTGGAAAAGTAAGGCTTGAGGGCAAAGAATATATTGTTAAAGACGGTGACGTCATTCATTTCCGTTTTAACGTCTAAGGGATATTGCCAAAGGTGAAAGACTCTGCTATAATTGCTAATTGCGAGTGAAAACGATTTGTCCGTTTTTTCTCCTTGCTCCTATACGGAGCCGTAAGACCAGAAGGAGGTGACGCATTATGCGCAAATACGAAGTTCTTTATATCATTGCTCCAGATCTTGATGAAAACGGAACAAAGGAAACAATTGACCGTTACAGCAACGTTCTTACCAACAATGGAGCAGAGATTGAGAAAGTAGACGAGATGGGAAAACGCCGTCTTGCTTACGAGATCAATGATTATCGCGATGGTTATTATGTAGTGGTATACGCTAACTCTAACACTGAAGCGATTAATGAATTTGATCGTCTTGTAAAGATGGATGACAAGATTCTCCGTCACTTAGTAGTTAAAGACGAAGATTAATGAATGGAACCGGGAGGGGATTCGATGATCAATCGTGTAGTGTTGGTCGGGCGTCTCACCCGTGACCCTGAATTGAGATATACACCAAACGGCGTAGCAGTGACCAATTTTGGCATTGCTGTAAATCGACCGTTTACAAATCAGCAGGGAGAGCGGGATGCTGATTTCTTCAATTGTGTAACGTGGAGAAAACAAGCAGAAAACGTCGCCAACTACTTAAAAAAAGGAAGTATGGTCGGCATTGATGGTCGTTTGCAAAGCAGAAGCTTTGAAAACAATGAAGGTCGTCGTGTAAATGTGGTAGAAGTACAAGCAGAGAATGTGCAATTTTTAGAGCCTAAGAATGCTTCCGGAGGAGCACGTGACGATTTTCGAGGCGGACAACAAGGGTCGTATGGCGCGGCTCAAGGTGGTTATGGAAGCCAAGGAAAACAAGGCTCTTCGAACCTTGATGAAGATCCGTTTGCTAGTGATGGAAAGCCCATCGATATTTCTGATGATGATTTACCGTTCTAGTAACCCTCCCACCACGAGATAAAGAATAGTATATATAAATAAAACCTAAATTAAAGGAGGCGAAATACATGGCACGTCGCAGAGGTAAGCGTAGAAAAGTGTGTTACTTCACGGTGAACAAAATCGAAAAAATCGACTACAAAGATGTTGATCTTTTGAAGAAGTTCATCTCTGAAAGAGGGAAAATTCTTCCTCGTCGAGTAACTGGAACTTGCGCGAAGTATCAACGCCAACTGACTAAAGCAATCAAACGCTCTCGTCAAGTTGCATTGCTACCATACGCAAAAGAGCAATAATATTAGTGGAAAGCATAACAGGTTTACGTCTGTTATGCTTTTTTTGTTCTTTTGTCAGCAGTGTGTAAGAGAGCAGTGCCTCGTTCCTATTTACCTCCTGTTCCTGTAGCCGTACATAAACGGTATATTGCACTGTTGTCTTCGTGGTAAAGGGTCCAGGCACTGGCTCTCCCTTTACTTGTTCCCTTTCTTTTTTGGTTGGAATGGGATAAAATAGACAAATGAATTTACCAATATCTCACACACTATTCAACAGTAATGATAATGAACAAAGTATAGTTGTAGAACATAATGAGGTGAAACCATGCAGAGAACAAAGGCTCTGACAGAAGGGGCTTTACTTACAGGACTTTTTATTGTTCTTATGCTGATGGCCCTTTGGGTGCCGGTTATTAATATGATTGTTTTATGGTTTCTTCCCCTGCCCTTTATCGTGTACGTGGTTAGACATGGAGTAGGAGCAGGACTGGTAATGTGGGGAGTAGCTTTCTTATTATCTTTCATCATTTCTGGATTGTTTGGTTTTCCTTTCACCTTTTTCTTTGGTGCAGGCGGGATCATAGTAGGGGAAATGATACGCAGGAAAAAAGAGGCGCTGGCTGTGTTAGTAGGTGGAAGTCTTGCTTATATTTTTGGTTTGCTGCTTCTTTACATCGGAAGCATTGTCCTTTTTGATATAAACGTAGTACAAACCTCCCAGGAAATGATGAGGCAGTCTATGGAAACTGCTGAAAATATGCTGGGTGGGTTGGGGCAGGAAACGGACGAAGAAGCAATGGCAGTCTGGAGAGAGGCACTTGATCAGCTCCAGTATCTGATACCGGTTATATTGATTCTAACTGGCATCACGTTCGCTCTTGTTACCCAGTTGATTGCACATGTGATTTTAAGAAGGCTGAGAGAACCAGTTGAACCTTTTCCTCCTTTTCGAGAGGTGAATTTCCCTCGCTCGCTCCTTTGGTATTATCTGGTAGCGGCTGTGCTGGTAATTGTTGGGCTTGAAGAAGGCACATCCATGTATATTGTCGTTGCTAACATATTTCCTATTCTTGAGCTGGCCATGACAATTCAAGGAATAACTGTGATGTTTACTTATACACATGCTAAATCAATGTCTAAGGCTTTACCAATTCTTTTAGTGATCGTGGGAATCTTCCTGCCTTTTATCCTTTATCTCATTCGAATCTTAGGTATAATTGATTTAGGATTTAACTTGAAAAAAAGGATTGAAACTGACAAGAAGTAGGGGTTGACTTTATGCCTAAGTTCTTGATGAAACGGTGGCACGGCTATCATATTATTGCACTGTTTACGGTAGCCACAGTGTTTATAGGGCTGCTTACCCTTTACCAGTGGGAGCTTGGTTTGCTGGGCTTTTTTCTTCTGGGTCTTTTGCTGTTTTTCACGGTACAAGCGCGAAAAGCTTTTGAAAAAGATCTGGAAGAATACATTTCTACATTGAGCCACAGAGTAAACAAAGCTGGTGAAGAAGCTGTCACAGAAATGCCTATAGGTATGGTGTTATATAATCCGGATTATGCCATTCAGTGGTTAAATCCTTATATGATGTCTTATTTTCCAAATGAATTTCTCGGGGAATCTTTAGATGAGATTTCAGATGAGCTCATTCCCTTAATAAAAAAGAAAGAAAGTGAAAAGCAAATCCATATAGGCACCAGGCATTATCATGTGTACTCGCGACCCGAGGAACGTCTCCTCTACTTCTTTGATATGACTGAAACAGTAAGGACAAGAAGTTTATACAGCGAGGAACAAACCGTCATTGGGTTAATATATCTTGATAACTATGATGAGGTAACCCAGGGAATGGAAGATCAAATCCGCAGCAAATTAATGAGTCAGGTGACGTCTTCTTTGAATAGCTGGGCCAACCGCCATGAAATTTTATTAAGAAGCACTTCTTCTGATCGGTATATCGCGGTATTTAATCAGCGGGCGCTTCATGAAGTGGAAGAGACACGCTTTGATATATTAGATGAGGTCAGAGAGCTTACAGGGAAGGAAAAAGTCTCTATTACGTTAAGTATTGGAATTGGTACAGGGGAATCTTCTCTTCGTGAAATCGGAGCACTTGCCCAATCCAGTTTAGACCTGGCCTTAGGACGAGGCGGCGACCAAGTGGCGATCAAAGAACAAAACGGGAAGGTACGGTTTTACGGCGGAAAATCCAATGCGATGGAAAAGCGTACTCGTGTCAGAGCCCGGGTTATCTCTCATGCGCTAAGAGATTTTGTTCTTGAGAGTGATCAAATTATTATTATGGGTCATAAAAATCCGGACATGGATGCGATTGGTGCGGCGATTGGTGTCTTGAAAATCGCAGAAGTCAACGATAAGGATGCCTATATTGTAATTGATCCTTCGGATATTAATCCTGACGTCCAAAAACTCATGGAGGAAGTAGGAAAGCATGAGGATTTATGGGCTCATTTTATTACTCCTGAGGAAGCAATGGATGAGCTTTCTCGCCATACCCTGGTCGTTGTCGTGGATACCCACAAGCCATCTATGGTCATTGAACCGAGAATTGTCGAAGCAGTTGAAAGAGTCGTGGTTCTTGACCATCATAGAAGAGGGGAAGAGTTTATAAAGGACCCTGTTCTTGTGTATATGGAGCCATACGCTTCCTCTACCTCAGAACTCGTCACGGAGCTTCTTGAATACCAGCCAAATAAGCTGGAAATGGATACCTTGGAAGCAACTTCTCTGCTGGCAGGAATTATTGTCGATACAAAAAGCTTTGCAATCAGGACTGGGTCAAGGACTTTCGATGCAGCATCTTTCTTGAAAGCAAACGGGGCGGATACGACACTTGTTCAGCAGCTTTTAAAGGAAGATATAGATAAATATGTGAAGCGCTCTAAGCTTATTGAACAGGCATATATTTACCGGGAGGGTCTGGCCATTGCCAAGTCATCTGAAGAAGATACCTTTGGTCAGATTTTAATTGCACAGGCTGCAGATACACTTCTAACTATGAATAATGTTCGAGCGTCCTTCGTCATTTCTAAGCGGGAGGATGAGAGAGTCAGTATAAGTGCCCGCTCCTTAGGTGATGTCAATGTTCAGGTGATCATGGAAGCAATGGGCGGAGGCGGTCATCTGACCAATGCCGCAACACAGCTTGAAGAAGTGACTCTTGAAGAAGCAAGAGAAGCGCTTGAACTTGCAATAGATGAATTTTTAGAAGGGGGAACACAAACATGAAGGTAATTTTTCAACAAGAAGTCAAAGGGAAAGGTAAAAAAGGGGAAGTGAAAAACGTTTCTGAAGGATATGCAAGGAACTACTTATTTCCCAACAACCTGGCTGTAGAAGCAACAAAAGGAAACATGAAAAACCTTGAAGCAAAAAAGCAAAGTGATAATAAAAAAGCAGAAGAAGAACTAGAGAAAGCAAAAGAATTCAAGGAAAAGCTGGAAGCAGCCAAAGTGGAAGTTAAAGCAAAAGCCGGGGAAGGCGGCCGTCTCTTTGGAGCGGTGTCCACTAAGCAAATTGCTGAAAAGCTAAAGGATATGAATTTAAAAGTAGAAAAGAAAAAGATTCAGCTTGATGAACCTATTCGCAGCCTTGGTGTGACAAAAGTGCCCGTTAAGGTTCATCCAAAAGTAACTGCAACTGTAAATATTCACGTCGTAGAAGAATAAAAAGAAATGGCTGATATTGTCAGCCATTTCTTTTTTTATATCTATCTTGAAGACATTGGACGAAAGAGTCATTTCTTTCATATTTCTTTTTCTACAGGCTCGCCTTATAATAGAACATGGCAGGAAAATGAGCCAAGAAAATATTTATACTAGGAAGGCGATGTACGATGAATGAAGTGTTTACAGACCGGACACCGCCTCAAAACATAGAAGCTGAACAAGCTGTGTTAGGGGCGATTTTCTTAGAAGGCGAGGCCCTTGTAACAGCTACGGAACATCTTACCCCTCATGATTTTTACCGGGCTTCACACCAACGAATCTACCAAGTAATGATAAATTTAGCTGATAAAGGTGAGCCAGTTGATTTAGTAACAGTAACCTCTGCCTTGCAGGATGCACACCTGTTAGAAGAAATAGGCGGCCTATCCTATTTAACGGATCTGGCTAATTCTGTACCCACGGCAGCAAATGTTGGGTACTACAGCCAGATTGTTGAGGAGAAGTCGTTACTGCGCCGGCTTATACGGGCAGCCACAAACATTGCTTCTGAAGGCTATGCAAGTGAAGAAGAGGTAGAAGATATACTAAGTGAGGCTGAAAAATCTATATTAGAAGTTTCTCAGCGTAGAAGTACAAGCGCTTTTGTATCCATCAAGGATGTCTTGATAGAAACCTATGATAATATTGAAATGCTTCAAAACCGAGGAGAAGATGAAGTTACGGGAATCTCCAGCGGATTTGTGGAGCTGGACCGAATGACTGCCGGGTTTCAGCGAAGTGATTTAATTATTGTGGCGGCAAGACCTTCCATGGGGAAGACAGCATTTGCTTTGAATATTGCTCAAAACGTTGCGACCAAAACGGAGGAAAACGTGGCCATTTTCAGCCTGGAGATGGGAGCATCCCAGCTCGTGCAGCGTATGCTTTGTGCAGAAGGAAACATTGATGCACAAAAAATGCGGACAGGGGCTTTGGAGGAAGAAGATTGGGAAAAACTAACTATGGCAATGGGGAGCCTTTCAAGGGCTGGAATTTATATAGATGACTCTCCGGGTATTCGTGTCGGAGACATCCGCGCTAAATGTCGACGGTTGAAGCAGGAACAAGGCCTTGGAATGATTCTGATTGATTATCTTCAATTAATCCAGGGAAGCAGCAAAGGCGGGGAAAGCAGGCAGCAGGAAGTTTCAGAGATTTCCAGAAACCTGAAAGCAATTGCCCGTGAGCTTGACGTTCCCGTCATTGCGTTATCTCAGCTTTCCAGGGGAGTAGAATCCCGCCAGGATAAACGACCAATGATGTCTGACTTGAGGGAATCTGGAAGTATTGAGCAGGATGCTGATATTGTTTCCTTCCTTTACCGTGAAGATTATTACGACAAAGAAGCAGAGAACCAAAACATCATAGAAATTATCATTGCAAAACAGCGTAACGGACCTGTAGGAGCGGTAGAGCTTGCTTTTATTAAGGAGTACAATAAATTTGTTAACCTTGATCGAAGCCATGATGACAGCTTTGCTCCTCCGGTAGCTTAGCCAGAACAAGCCTTAAGAGGATCTTTCTCTGTATGTTTTAAGAATCTTAGCTGAAACTAAGGAAGATTCTTTACGATACAGAGGGGATTTTTCTTAAGGTTTTTTCTGTACCGGAAATAGGAGGAGAAAAATCACGTATTCTCATGGCGGTCTGTGTTTCTCTTCTCAGATACATAATTATAACGAACATATAACTTTGTCAATTACAAAAATGTTCGGGTTTTGTTGACTTGCTTATGGTAAGTTGATACAATATGAAAGGGTTTTTAGGAGAAAAAACTTCTTAAATGAATATCTGCCTGCACAGAACCTTTTGGAGAATTTTTCGTAACAAAAGGTGTGTTTTGGCTTATAAGAGAGTGGTTGTACATACTTTTTGGAGGTGGACGCTTTGTCGTCAGTAGTTATTGTAGGTACACAGTGGGGAGACGAAGGAAAAGGAAAAATTACAGATTACCTTTCGGAAAATGCAGAGGTTGTGGCTCGATATCAAGGCGGAAATAATGCCGGCCATACGATTGTGTTTGGCGGAAAGAAATATAAATTGCATTTAATTCCATCAGGAATTTTTTATGATGATAAAGCTTGTGTGATTGGAAACGGAATGGTAATCGATCCGAAAGCGCTTGTGGAAGAGCTGGCTTATCTTCATGAAAGAGGTGTAGACACCAGCAATTTGAGAATCAGCAATCGTGCTCACGTGATCCTGCCTTATCATATTAAATTGGATGCCGTAGAAGAAGAAAGCAAAGGTACCAATAAAATTGGAACAACCCGCAAAGGGATTGGTCCTGCATACATGGATAAAGCAGCAAGAATCGGGATTCGCATTGCAGACCTTCTGGATAAAGAAGAGTTTGAGGAAAAGCTTGAAAGAAATCTTAAAGAAAAAAATCGTCTTCTTGAAAAGATTTATGATGCAGAAGGCTTTAAGATCGAAGACATACTTGAGGAATACTATCAATACGGTCAGCAAATCTCAGAGTATGTGGCTGACACATCTGTTGTGTTAAATGATGCGATTGATGAAGGGCGCCGCGTATTGTTTGAGGGTGCACAAGGGGTTATGCTGGATATCGATCAGGGGACTTATCCGTTTGTCACTTCTTCTAACCCTATTGCAGGTGGAGTGACGATTGGATCAGGTGTTGGTCCCTCAAAGATTGATCACGTGGTAGGGGTGTCTAAAGCGTATACTACACGTGTAGGAGATGGCCCGTTTCCAACTGAATTGCATGATGAAACAGGCGACCAGATACGTGAGGTTGGTAATGAATACGGAACTACCACTGGACGTCCAAGAAGAGTAGGGTGGTTTGACAGTGTGGTTGTCCGCCATGCAAGAAGAGTAAGCGGACTGACTGATCTTTCTTTAAACTCCATTGATGTATTAACAGGAATTAAAACATTGAAGATTTGTACAGCGTATAAGTACAAAGGAGAAATTATGGAGGAGTTCCCGGCAAGCTTGAAAGTATTAGCTGAATGTGAACCTGTCTATGAAGAACTTCCAGGGTGGGAAGAAGATATTACAGGCGTAAAGTCACTCGGAGACCTTCCTGAAAATGCCCGCCATTACATTGAGCGGATTTCTCAGTTAACGAACATTCCTTTAACCATTTTCTCTGTTGGACCAGACCGGAACCAGACAAATCTTGTCCGGGGCGTGTGGGGAAGATAACAAAGTGCAGGAACAAAGGAGAAAGGAACTTTCTTTCTCCTTTGTTTTTTTCATACTTTTCCTTTTCATGGAGAGGGCGGAATGTTAAAATAGGTACAGAATTTAAGGAAGAACAAATTTTTTAAAAAAGAATATAGATTTCTTCTTGCATTAAAAAAACACCTGTGATAATATTAATCATGTCGCCGAAAACAAAGCATAACTGCTTGCGAGACACACAGGAGCCATTAGCTCAGTTGGTAGAGCATCTGACTTTTAATCAGAGGGTCGGAGGTTCGAATCCTCCATGGCTCACCATTTATACACATGAGTCGCATGATTCTCACCTACGGTTCTCCCGTAACAGAGAAGCACAGCAAGGAAGCGACGGGACTAGCGTTGCGTCGGAATCCTCCATGGCTCATCATTTAATTACATAATACATAAGTTTTATGATATGGAAAGTGACATAGAACACTTCTTTTCCTGTAAGGCCCGTTGGTCAAGTGGTTAAGACACCGCCCTTTCACGGCGGTAACACGGGTTCGAATCCCGTACGGGTCACCATTTCATTTCATAAACTGGGCCTGTGGTGTAGCGGTTAACATGCCTGCCTGTCACGCAGGAGATCGCGGGTTCGATCCCCGTCAGGCCCGCCATGTTTAGGCTCGATAGCTCAGTCGGTAGAGCAGTGGACTGAAAATCCACGTGTCGGCGGTTCGATTCCGTCTCGAGCCACCATTTCATACTCTTTGAGTATGTTTTTTTTATAGGAATAATTGAATGTAAGTGAAAATTAACACTGCGCGGTTGGTAAACCGGGCAGTTTTTCAGTAAATAAAGGGAATAACCCTAGATTAACAGAGAAAAGACGGCAGATAAGGAAGTATTTCATTAACAAGATAACTTCCCCTGCTCGCTATGTTACAATAGAAGCTGAATTAACGATCCAACGCTTCTTTATGCTGGGCGATTAATCTTTTAGTGATGAAGAAATGGAGCGGATGAGGATGGACAAGAAAATTCTTGTTGTCGACGATGAGCAGCCGATTGCTGACATTTTAGAATTTAGTTTAGATAAAGAAGGTTTTGAAGTACAAGTGGCTTATGGTGGAAAAGAAGCAGTAGAAAAAGTGCACGAATTTGAACCTGACTTGGTGCTTCTGGATATTATGCTTCCCCATCAGGATGGGATGGAAGTATGCAGAGAAATCCGCAAGCATTTTGAAATGCCTATTATTATGCTTACTGCCAAAGATTCAGAGATTGATAAAGTACTGGGCTTAGAGCTTGGTGCAGATGATTATGTAACAAAGCCTTTTAGTACCCGGGAATTAATTGCCAGAGTTAAAGCTAATTTACGACGGCATCAAGCCCCTCCAGAAGAAACAGAACAAAAGCAAAAGGAAATTCAATTTGGCGATCTGCTCATTGATCCGGATGCGTATCTCGTTTCTAAGCGAGGAGAGCCTATAGAACTTACACATCGAGAGTTTGAACTGATCTATTATTTAGCAAAGCACATTGGACAAGTGATGACGCGAGAGCATTTACTTCAAGCTGTTTGGGGCTACGACTATTTTGGTGATGTACGAACAGTGGATGTAACTGTACGCCGGCTCCGTGAAAAAGTGGAGGATAATCCCAGCTACCCTACGTGGATTATTACGAGAAGAGGAGTAGGCTACTATTTAAAAAACCCTGAACAGGAGAAATAACCATGAAAGCTATCGATTTCTTTAAATCGATTAATTTTAAAATCGTAGTAATCTATGTATTGCTGCTTATTATTGCGGTACAAATTATTGGTGTCTTCTTTACGAATCAGTTAGAAGAACAACTCGTGGATAATCATTTTTCCATGCTGGAGGAACGGGTTAATTTACTTGAGTATAATGTGGCCCAGGAAATGGTCAGGACCAGAGGGGATGATGATAACTCGTTAGAGAGAGATATCAGCATCCTTTTAAATGAGTTTTTTACTATTGATAACGCTACAATTCAAGTTGTTGATGCTAACCAGGTAGTACGGGGCACGTCTCTCAGCCAAAACCTTGTAGGGCAGCTCAACACTGAAGTCAGAGTCAAGAGAGCCCTGCTTGGAACAGAAGATGAAGATATCCTTCTTGATCCTCAGGGAAACCGGATATATGTGATGGCGCACCCGGTTCGTGTGGACGATACAATTGTGGGAGCGATTTATATCGAAGCTCCTATGGAAGAACTGTATTCAGAGATGCAGGATATTAATAACATTCTAGCTACGAGTACCTTTATTGCCTTGGTCGTGACAATGATTTTGGGAATATTTGTGGCCAGAACCATTACGAGACCTATTGTAGATATGAAAAAGCAGGCCAGAGTTATGTCTGAAGGTGATTTCTCTCGTCGTGTAAAAGTATATGGCAACGACGAAATCGGGCAGTTGGCCATTTCCTTTAATAATATGACCAGAAAGTTAAAGGATGCTAATGCGACGACAGAAGGAGAGAGAAAGAAACTAAGCTCTGTGCTTACTCATATGACTGACGGCGTGATTGCAACCGATGAACTGGGCCGTGTTATTTTAATGAATAAGAGAGCAGAACAGCTTTTAAACATATCCAGTGAAGATGTAGAAGGGGCCTCCCTTCCTGATTTGCTCAGGCTGTCGGAAACCATTGCACCAAGTGACCTATACGATTACTCAGATTCAATTTTGCTGGATTTCAGTGAGCAGGAACAAGAGTATCTCCTGGAAGCAAACTTTTCGGTAATCCGTAATGAAGATGGACCGGTTAATGGTTTAATTACTGTTCTTCATGATGTAACGGAACAAGAGAAGATCGATCGTGAACGAAAAGAATTCGTAGCCAACGTTTCCCATGAACTTCGCACACCTCTTACCTCTTTGAAAAGTTACTTAGAAGCTCTTGAGGATGGCGCGATGCTTGATGATACGCTGAGACAGCGCTTTTTAAAGGTGACCCAGAATGAAACGGAACGAATGATCCGTCTTGTTAATGATCTGCTGCAACTTTCAAAAATGGACAGCAACGATTTAAAACTTAACTACCAGTCTTCAGATATAGGCAGCCTTCTTCATGAAATCGGCGATCGTTTTGAAATGGTGACGAAGGATAAAAACATTCAATTAGAACGAGTGATTCCTTCTTATCCTGTTTACATTGACATGGATCAAGATAAGATGGTGCAAGTGTTTGATAATATCATTTCAAACGCTGTTAAATATTCTCCAGATGGCGGAACAATTACTCTAAAGCTCCATCCTCGAGGGCAAAATATAGCAGTAACTGTTCGTGATGAAGGAGTAGGTATACCAAAGGAAAATCAAAAGAAAATCTTTGATCGATTTTACAGAGTAGATAAGGCAAGGGCTAGGAATTTAGGGGGCACAGGTCTTGGGCTTGCTATTGCCAAGGAAATGGTTCAAGCTCACGGTGGTCACATTGGTGTGCGCAGCGAGTGGGAAAAAGGAACGACAATTATCGTTACTCTTCCGTATTCTGTCTATAAAAAAGCAGGTGTTAACGAATGATTGAACGGGTGAAATCTGGCCTCCTGACAATTCTAGTCATTATTAGTTTATTTCTAACGTGGCTCATGTGGACGTACCAGCCTGATTATGATCTTTTGCAGGGTACTGAGCCTATTGAAAGTGACCCTTACGGAGAGGAATTAAACTACGATGAGGTAGTGTGGCCTGAACGCATGATCCTTCATACACAATTGGGGAGCACCATGGTGGACGGCCAGGAATCTTTGTTTGTTTCTTTTTATGAAACCCTTCTTGATGCCGGGTTTGAAGAACTCTCTGTCAGCACCTCTGTAGATACTGAAAACCTGTATGACGTGGAATCAGGAATTGAACTGATATTTCCTGCTCCTATTCCCAGTGAAGTGTTAGGCGAACTTTTTGAATTTGAAGAAGATGAGCCTTATTTAACGGTTGGATCGGCAGATCGTTTTCTCTTTACTCATGATGAGGAAAACGAGGAGATACTGGCACATCTGATTTCATATGAGGAAGATTTAGTGATTGAAGCATCTACCACTTTGAGTGTTTCTGATTTTGAAAACCAGTATTTGAACCGTGCAGGGTCTTACCCTGAGGTATTTGCTCATCAAGGGAACGAAGGGAACGAAGAAATACCTCGAATACACTATCTGCCGGAAAACCCTTTAACTTATCCGCATGTACAATATACGAGCGTAGAGCTTCAAGCTGAGCCTTTTATCGATTACTTGTTTAGTGACCCGACGTATGTAAAGCATTACCGCCAGGAGAATGGCACAGAGTCCTTTACCGACGGGAACAGGATGATGAACTTAACTAGAAATGGACGGTATTTAAATTATATTAATCCAGTGTTCAGCGACCATGGAACTGCCAGTCAGCAACATGTGGTGAACACATCCTTTGACTTCATTAATTCTCATGGAGGGTGGACCGATCAGTATCACCTCTATTCCTGGAGTCAAGATGCGGACCAGGATGAAAGCAGATTTCGATTGATTATAGAAGGGGTTCCTGTGTTTGAAAGCAATGGAGTGAACAGAACAAGCTTATTTGTTACAAGGTCTGGCACCCAGACATCCCGTTATTCTAGACCGATGTATGATATAGATGTAGAAGAAGAGCCCATTGAATCCACTCCATATGAACTGCCCGCTGGACAAGAGGTGCTGGACTATATTGAGCAGCATACTCCATTTAGCGAAGAGGAAATTGAAAATATTCGTGTAGGCTACCAGATGGACAGGCACAACCTCGTCCTGGCCTTTGAACCCATGTGGTTTGTGAAATACAGAGACTCTTGGTATCCGCTTGAAATTAATAATTCAGAGGGGGAGGAGCATGGACTGGAGTAAAACAAAAACCATCTTCATTGTTACGTTTCTCCTTCTTAATTCTTTTCTGGTCTATCAGCTTATTCAAAAACAAAATGCCAGTGAACTAAACGTAAGAGCTGAGATGACTTTGCAGCAGCGTTTTGAGGACAATAATATTCGCATTACTGAAAACCTTCCCGATGAAATTAATGAAGGACGACACATAGTTGGGAAACGCACACCCGTCCCTCAGGAAGCAATAGATGCAGTAGACGAAGAAGAAATTCTTTTTCCTGATGAACATGCCATGGGGGTTGTCCTGGATGAGCCATACTCAATTTCCAATGATAATGTGAACGAGGACATTGGGAGCTTTTTAGAATCGGAGGTATATAACGGTGAACAGTACCGCTTTGCCAGCTGGGATCAGGAGAATCAAAATCTGGTATTCTACCAAACCTACCAAGGCAGCACGATATACACTGATCAGGAAGAGCAGCTGGTACTGTTTTTAAATGACGAGGGAGATGTGACGAGCTACCTTCAAAGCTTCCTGGAAGTGGAAGAACACGGGAGAAAGCGCGAACTCCTTTCTCCTTTAAAAGCAATTGAAAGCTTGTTAAATGAGCAGCTTCTTACGTTCAATTCTGTCGTCAGTCAAGTGGAACTTGGGTATTACAGTTATTTCAGTCCTCTTGGAGAATCCCAGGTGTTTGCGCCGATGTACCGCATCGAAATTGATGAGGAGTCTTTTTATCTGGTCAATGCCATAGATGGTGGAATTCAGGAGTTAACTGATTCTGCCCACCAGGAGAATGAAGATACTAGTGAAGAGTCCAGGGAAAATGAAGAGGAATAAACGGAGTGAATACAATGTCTTTAAAGTGCAGTGTACTAGCAAGCGGGAGTACAGGTAACGCCATCTATGTAGAGACAGGAAAACAAAGACTTCTCATTGATGCGGGGCTGAGCGGAAAAAAAGTAGAACAGCTCCTGGCCAAGGTTTCTTGTAATCCTAAAGAGCTGGATGGCATATTAGTATCCCATGAACACAGCGATCATATAAAAGGGGTAGGAGTGCTTGCGCGTAAACATGGCATTCCTGTTTATGCCAACAGCCTAACCTGGAAAGCCATGGACAGCCAGATAGGAACAGTTGATCCAGGACAGAAGTTCCACTTTGAACGAGGAGAAGTGAAAAGCTTTAAAGATCTTGACGTGGAATCTTTTGGAGTTTCCCACGATGCTGCTGACCCGATGTTTTTTGTTTTCCATCATGAGGGAAAAAAGCTGACGCTTGCTACCGATATGGGGTATGTCAGTGAACATATTAAGGGTACCATTCAAAACTCAGACATGCTTATCTTTGAGTCCAACCATGATATGAACATGTTGAGAATGGGGCGTTACCCTTGGAATGTCAAAAGACGGATTTTAGGGGATTTAGGGCACGTATCAAATGAAGATGCTGCGTTGGCTTTGGCGGAAGTAATCGGTGATAACACATCAAGAGTGTATCTGGCTCATTTAAGCCAGGATAATAACATGAAGGAACTGGCTCGAATGACAGTGTCTCAAATGCTGGAAGAGAAAGGACATGGAGTAGGCAGTGAGTTTCACCTTTTGGATACGGATCCTTATACGCCTACGTCCTTAATTGAAGTATAAGCAAGGTTACAATAAGAAAAGTGTTTCGGTCTAGTACGGCGAAGACCGCTGTCAGGCTGTTGAGAAAGTTTTCTCAACAGCCGTTTTTATCTTCTTCAGCAACGTGGTATATAAGCAGGTGAACTTTTAAGGTGTAAAAATACAGAGAGTCGGACACCCTAACATCATAATTATGGAAAATATTCTAAAACGTTTTTCTCATATAGACAAATGAGAGCAACCTTTTTAAAATAAGATCACACCCCTTCCTCATAAGGTTGTCGTCGTTACATTTGTCCATATGGTTTGAATGAACAGTGTCTATGAAAAAGACTGTAAGAGAAGAACTGGGGAAAGGATGATGATGAGGGTCATGGGTTATTATGATGATCATGCTCACAAAACTAGAAGTGGAAACAAAGGCAGACGCGGGCTGATATGGGCCGGTGTTACAGGGGTAATATTAGGAGCGCTGCTCGTAATGTTTTCTGTTCCTTTTTTTACGACCGATCAGGCTGGCACAGCAGAGAATCAGTCCAGTCCTAATAATGAGGAAACGGTTGAAGAAAGTCCTAATCAGCAGCATGTCAGTTTAAACGTAACTTCAGATATAACGGAAGCTGTCGATCAGGTTTCCGGAGCAGTGGTAGGAGTGTTTAATCTTCAGCAGTCAGACTTTTGGGAAGAGTCGGGTATGAATGAAGGGACCGGGTCAGGAGTTATTTATAAAGTAGAAAATGGCCAGGCCTATATCGTTACAAATCACCATGTGATTGAAGGAGCAAGCCAAGTAGAAGTGAGCTTGGCTGATGAAACAAGGATGGAAGCAGAAATAGTAGGTTCTGACATATTAACTGATTTAGCTGTCCTGCGAATTGATGGAGAGCCTGTAGATACAGTAGCAGAGTTTGGCGACTCGGAAGCTCTCCGTGTTGGAGAACCGGCAATTGCCATTGGAAATCCATTAGGATCTTACCTGTCAAGCACGGTCACGCAAGGAATTATAAGTGCAACCGAGCGCAGCATTCCTGTAGATCTAACGGGAGACGGTCAAATAGACTGGCATGCGGAGGTGCTGCAGACAGATGCAGCTATTAATCCGGGAAACAGCGGGGGAGCTCTCATTAACATTAACGGTCAATTAGTAGGGATTAACTCCATGAAAATTGCTCAAGCAGCAGTAGAAGGAATTGGATTTTCAATTCCTACCTCAGTGGCGGTTCCTGTTATTGAAGATTTAGAATTATATGGAGAGGTTCAGCGTCCTCAATTGGGTGTAGGGATCAAATCTCTCGCAGAAATACCAAGCTATCACTGGCAAGAAACCTTAAACCTCCCGGAAGAAGTGGAACATGGAGTGTTTATAACAAGTGTAGCAAGTAATTCACCAGCTGAAGAGGCAGGTCTTCAGGAGTATGACGTGATTGTCGCCTTAAACGGAGAAGAAATTGTAGACGGTCACAGTTTAAGACAATTTTTGTATTCTGAAGTTGAAGTGGGCGATACGATTGAAGTGGAGTTCTATAGAAACGGAGAACTTCAAACTATTGAAGCGACTTTGATGGAAGAAGTGCAATTTTAACAGGAAAGAACAAGGGGCTGTCTCAATTTGAGCACGGCCCTTTTTTTTGTTACAGATCTCTTCAGAGAGCGGAACACTGAGTCTATTCTAAAAGAAATGGGGCTTCGAATGTGGATAATTTATAGAGAGGAAGGGCAGAAAATAAATGGAGGAATGATGGTGGGAACGGCTTTGCACTAGCCATTCCTGTGGATAACTTGTTACAATAATAAAATGGAAAGGAGAGTTACTTTTGATATATTGTTGCGAAACACATGTGGAAATGGCGCTGGATGATATTGTCGAACGTTCGGGAGAAATGCCGATATTTGAAAAAATAAAAGAAAATAAATTATCCACAGCCTGTTCCTATTGCAAAAATCTTGCCGCATACACAGTCAGCGAGCAATGATTGAGCAATGGTTGTGTATATGTGGATAACCTTTGTGGATAAGATAAGTAAAGGTGGATAACTCTTGTGAATATAACAATTATTGCTGTAGGGAAATTGAAAGAAAAATTTATGAAGCAGGGGATAGAGGAATATCATAAAAGAATGACAACCCTCGCTAACGTGAAAATAATGGAAGTGGCTGATGAAAAAACTCCGGACCAATTAAGCGAAAAGGAGCAAGAGCAGGTCAAAGACAAAGAAGGAGAAAGAATTTTAGCTAAGATCCCACAACAAGCCTATGTCATCGTCTTAGATTTAAAAGGCGAGATGCTGAGCTCTGAAAGTCTGGCAGAGAAATTAAATCATTTGGCTTTGCACGGAAAAAGCAAAGTTGTTTTTGTCATTGGCGGATCTTTGGGTATCAGTGAGAGTGTCCGCAGACGGGCAGATTTCTTATGGTCTATGTCAAAACTTACATTTCCTCATCAGTTAATCCGGGTCATAGTAATGGAACAAGTATATAGAGCATTTCAAATTAATCGCGGATCTTCTTATCATAAATAAGCGGATGCCTGTGTACAAGGCACCCGCTTACGTAATGTATTATTCTGTTGAGGAGACGGTGTTTTGGTCAAGGAGGGTAACTTTGACACTTACATCAAGAGTCTGGTTGCCTCCACGGTAAACTCCTTGAAGAGGACTCACGTCAGCGTAGTCACGGCCTGTACTAACGCGAATATGATGCTCCAAAGCTTCTACATTGTTTGTGGGGTCAAGTCCTACCCAGCCAATACCAGGCACCATCACTTCAACCCATGCATGGGTGGCAGAGTCCCCAATTAAAGCAGAATTTTCGCCTACATAAAGATAACCGCTGACATAACGAGCCGGGATGTTTTTCGCCCGTAAAATACCAAGCATCACATGAGTAATATCCTGGCATACCCCGTTTTTTAAATCAAAGGATTCTCGTGCAGGAGTGTTTACATCCGTTGTTTCACCATTATAGGTAAAGGTATCATGCAAATGCTCCATGACATCAATGGAGAACTGAACTGGATTATCCATTTCTCCGACTGCCTTTACAACCTGTTCTACCTGTTCTGGCGTAACATAGGTATAGTGGGTATCATTTAAAAAGGACAAATAATGAAGGCGGAATAACTCCGAATGAAAGATAGCTTTCATTTCAGGTGAATAATCAATCCGATGAATAAAAGGACTTCGCTGAATGCTTACAATTGAAGTAGTTTTCACTTCAAGGTGAGTGTGCTGTTCAGGAATAAAAAAAGTTTCCACGTAATTTCCCCACAGATCAATATGCTCTTTTGTTAAAGAAGAAGGCTGGATCTCTGTCCGGTAAGACAGCAGACGCTGGACTTCATCTGTGGTAGGCTTAAGCCTGATCGTATTCATGCTCTGGTCTACGACAGTCTCATAATCAAACTTATTTGTATGTTCGATTTGATATTTCATCGATGATCGACTCTCCATATTCTGTTGTTGATGAGGATGCTGTGTTTTCCCTACTTTATAGGAAGTGTTGACGGGTTCTACTAAATAATACGTCTTTGAAAAAATTTGTCCAATTTCATTGCAGCGATATTGAAAGTGATTTAAAAAGTTACTTAACTCCTGAAGACTTAGCTCTTTAATTCTAACCTCATTAAACTCATCCATCAAGTTATCAAGCGCTGCATACATTTCCCACGAATAGTGTGAAACTTTCCCTTCCTCAAGCTCGAAGATTGCTTCCCGAACATGATCCATACAATACTTAATGGACCTTGGAAAGTTTTCGTCTCCAATTAAAAATGACAGAATTGTTTTTGGGTCCATAATTGGAGGATGCTGCTTTAAGTATGCTTCATAGCCGTTGACAAGCTGAAGAGCGGTTCTCCAGTAATAATAATACTCTTCCTGATATTCGGCATCAGAGGTAGGAATGTTTTTGCAGACACAATTCAGGATTCGTGCCGTTTTGTCAGCTCGCTCGAGCCACTTTCCTATTTTAATCATTCGATAGGGAAGCCCACGGGACATAGACGACTCAATAACTCCTTGAGCAGTAAGAGAGGCCATTTTCATACGCTGAAGATAATTTTGTATGTCTTTTTTGGACCATTTCTCTTCTTTTGATTCTAGTACGTACAAGTAAAAATCATTCCAGATTTCCCAAAAATCATTTGGGAGATGATCTCTCGTTATGCGGGCATTTTCCCTGGCCGAGCTTATGCAAGTGGTAATGGAATTAATGTTTTCTTCAGAAAAAGCCAGGTAATTGATAAGAACTTCTCCATCATAAATATCTGAGTGGCTGAATTTTTCGAATTCTTGAATGGAAGCGCATATCTCAAAAATGACTTCCCAATCATGGTTGGCGTACGTTTCTTCATCCGAAGCCTCCAGCATTTGGATAAGCTTTACACTTAATATTCTGGCATTGTTTTCTGCTCTCTCGATATTCCGGGACATCCAATATAACGAATCTGCAACACGGCTTAGCATTTACTGATCGCTCCCTTCACCCTTTAATACCCATGTGTCTTTTCCTCCTCCGCCTTGTGAGGAATTAACGACTAATGAACCTTCTTTAAGAGCTACACGTGATAAGCCCCCAGGAACAACGTGGGTGCTCTTTCCCCGTATGACGAAAACCCTTAAATCAACATGACATGGGTAGAATCGTTCTCCTTGATAAGCAGGGGCCCGGGATAAATTGATAGTGGGCTGGGCAATGTACTGATGAGGTTCTTCGATGATTTTTTCTCTGAACATTTCAATTTCTTCTTGCGAGGCGTGAGGACCAATTAGCATGTCGTATCCTCCGGAAGCTCCAACGTTCTTTACAACCAGCTGTTCCAGGTTCCTAAGCACCCATTCACGCTGATCAGGCTCACGGAGACGGTACGTATCAACATTTGAAATGATTGGCTCTTCGTTCAAGTAATAACGGATAATATCAGGTACATAAGCATAGATGGCTTTATCGTCGGCAATTCCATTGCCTATCCCGTTTAATATGGCCACGTTTCCGCGCCGGTAAGCTTCTAATAATCCAGGCACGCCCAGTGCAGAATCCGGACGGAATGCTTTGGGATCCAGAAAGTCATCATCAATGCGCCGGTAAATAATATCTACTCGCTTTAACCCTCGGATCGTTTTCATGTAGACAACATGGTTATTTATAACTAAGTCCCGGCCTTCCACCAGCTCAATTCCCATTTGCTGAGCCAGAAATACGTGGTCATAGTAAGCAGAGTTATACATACCGGGAGTTAACAGTACGGCGCGTGGCTGAGTACCGCTTTTTGCGGTTTTTGGGACATGTGCCAAGGCTGCTTCATGTAAATGAGAAAGTTGGTGTTCTAGGGTGTGGAGGGAATGATTGGCAAAGAATTCGGGGTATACTTGTCTCATCACATACCTGTTTTGATAGACATAGGACATCCCGGAAGGGTTTCGTAAATTATCTTCAAGAATCAGGTATTTTCCTTCTTCATTTCTGATAAGATCTATTCCAGCTAAAAAAATATGGTTATTTAAAGGAATCTCCATTCCTTGTACCTGCTTTTGGTAATAATAAGGGTTGTCTACAATAAGCTCTCGAGGAATCACACCATCATTAAGTATTTCCTGCTCATGATAAATATCTTCCAAAAATTGATTCAATGCTTCCGTTCTTTGAATCATTCCTTTCTCTATCAGTGCCCATTCTTCCGGAGGAATGACAATAGGAATGAAATCAAATGGCATGGTTCGTTCTGTGCTTATATTTTCATTGTACACAGTGAAGGTAATTCCTTGCCGTAAAAAAGAAAGCTGGGCTGTCTCATGCTTTTCTCTGAGCTCCATTTCTGAAAAGTTTTGCAATGTATGATAAAAGCGAGAGTAGTGATCCTTTGGATCTCTGTTAGATGTAAACATATGATCAAAAAATGGCTCAGTTTTGTATGAATTGAACAATGTAAGATCACTCCTTTTTTTCCATGATACTGTAAATGTAAATTTGTTCAAGTAGATTTTTGAAACTTTCAAACTATTTTGTAGATGATTGGTATTTTTTGTTACGTTTCAGACGGTACATGAGATAAAGAGCAGTCAAAAGCGCTAGTAAAGAGAATATTGCAAATTGAAAATTTTGGAACCATTCATAAGCAGCTTCAATGTTGCCCAGTTGTCCTACATAAAACATGACTAAAGCTGTAGGAAAAATACCTATGAAAGTTAAAACTCCATACCGAAGCGGAGTGATTTGACAAAAAACAGCCACATAAGCAATATACCCTGCACCAAGCATTCTCCCTGCTGCTAAGGCCCAGTCCCCATGTTTTTCTACTAAGCGGACCATTTTCTTAATACTGGGTTTATTAACATGTCGTTTTAAAATGTAATCATATCGCTGAGACAACAAGTATGGGATATAGCTGACAGCCACATAGCATATAGAAACAGCGAAACTCAGACCGACCAATTCCCACCCACCTGGATCTAAGATATAACCATAAGCGAGAATGAAAATCCCCGCAGGAAAGGGGATCGAAAGAGCCTCTATGGCTACTCCTAAAAATAAACCTATAATGCCGAGCTGTCCTAAAATCTCCAGAGCATATTCAATCATTGGTGTTCTCCTTTAATCAATACGAAATAAATACCATTGCTTTCCTATACCCTTTTTTTCTCACGAGTTACCTTGATTAATTTGTAAATAAAAGTTTCAAGATGCCACTGAGACAATACATCCGCTTATTGATAAATACAACTATCTTTGTGCTCTGGCCTTCAGTTCGTTAAGATAAGTATGATGTCAAATGAAGGAGTGTTGTGATATGAGCCTGGAATGGAGAGAGCTATTAGAAAACGCCAAGAAGTGGGCCATAGAAGCTGGAGAAGAACAGGTCAGCCGGCTGGAAGGGCCGATGAAAATGGAATCAAAAACCTCTGATATAGATTTAGTCACAGAAGTGGATGTTTGGTCAGAGGATTTTATTATGAATAGGATTAAAGAAACGTATCCCGATCATGGCATGGTTACTGAAGAAAGCGGGGAACATGCTGGTGAAGCCGAATATGAGTGGGTGATTGATCCTATTGATGGTACGGTCAATTATGCAAGGGGCCTTCCTGTTTTTTGCGTGTCTATAGGGATTAGATATAAAGGTGAAACGGTAGCGGGCGTAGTTCATGCACCTAGAATTGGTGAAACGTATGAAGCGGTGAAAGGAGAAGGTGCTCTATTAAACGGCAGCAAGATTACTGTGTCTAAAACAAGTGAGCTTTCCAAATCTGTGTTGGGTACTGGTTTTCCATATGACAAGGGGACAGACCCTGATAATAATTTGTCCTACTTCAATGAATTACTTCCGAGAATTGGAGGTATTCGGAGAATGGGAGCAGCTGCCATGGATCTTTGCCAGGTCGCTGCAGGGCGTTTCGATGGATATTGGGAAATGAAGCTGAAGGCCTGGGATATTGAAGCCGGTGTATTAATTGTTGAAGAAGCGGGTGGAAGCACCTTTGTTAAAGATGAAGAAAAAGGTTTCTTTGTTATCGCAGGAAATGATGAGATTTTCTCACGATTACAGGAAGTAATTCAACGGTAGCTCATGCAGGTGCAAGCGAGTGTCGTTTAATGATTATCAACAACAAAATGGAACTAAGCCATAAGATAAAAAGATTCCCCCTGGGTTGTCCCAGGGGGAATCTTTTATCTAGCCAGAGTAAAGGAATAGCTAACGTCTTTATTGTCTTTAAATTCAGGGTGAGTAACCCGGCCAGAGATAAGGTACTCCCCATAAAAATTTCTGTGGAGATCGATTGTACCGGTATAAATTCCCTCTTCACTTGTAAAGCCTTCTATTTGTTGATCTTTTCCTCTTGGAGCGTTGATAAGGAGATCAATTGCAGCCTCTTGTACCTTCTCGCCATTTTGGTTTGTCGTAGAAATGGTTACATCAAGTTTTCCATTAGCGGGGCTCTCGTGGTCAACTGTTACGTTTAAAGAGGGAACAAACTCTTCTTCCGCGTGTTCATCATCTTCGATTTCCACTTCCACTTCCACTTCTTTATTCTTATGAGGGGCTTGTATAAGTCCATAACCATATCTATTAGTGGAACCGAGGTCAATCGTATAATGGTTTTGAAGCATTTCTCTTATTTCCTTGTGATCAGCGTCAGGATAAGCATTTTTCAACAAAGCCAGATTTCCGGCTACATAGGGAGCTGCCATGCTTGTGCCGCTTAATCTTGCATAGTCTCCTTTCAAATAGGTGCTTAGTATTTGAACGCCTGGCGCAGCTGCTTCTAAATCCGGTCCAGTAGAAGAAAAGGATGGCCGTTCATCATCCTGGTTCGTGGCTCCTACTCCAATAACAGACTCATACTTCGCAGGGTACATCACGGTATCATTGTTTCCCCCGCGGTTACCGCTGTTTCCGGCAGACGCTACAACAAGCACTCCCGCCTCATAAGCCTCATTTACTGCTTTTTCAAGAGCAGTGGAGTGAGAGGATGTTCCAAGGCTTAAGTTGATAATATCCATCTCCTGTTCTACCGCCCAGTCAACCCCTGCAGCGACATCAGACAAGAAACCAGAGCCGTTTTTATCTAATACTTTTACACCGTAAATATCGGCTTCATGCGCAATTCCCACTGTACCTATTTCATTATTTAAAGCTCCTACAATTCCTGCTACATGGGTACCATGTCCATTTTCATCCGTGTAATCCTCGCTGTTTGTTCTGCTTCCTCCAAGAAAGGCAGCACCGCCTGCGATCTGTAAGTCCGGATGTTCAGCGATTCCTGAATCAAGTAATGCTATCTTCACGCCTGTACCTGTGAACCCTGTTTCCCAGTCATTTTCTCCGTAAATACGTGTAAGACCCCAGTCAGCCTCTTGGCTTTGTGAGTGAGCATGGACCAGACTGTCTTTTTCCACAGCTGTGACATGGGGGTTGTTTGCAAGCCCGTTTGCTGCATTTTCATTCATTTCTACCACACTTACTGAAAAGGAAGAGAAATCGTATACCACATTGTGCTGAGGTATATGTACTCTGTCCTTAGCTCCCTGATTTTCAAACGTTACCAGGTATCTTTCTTTTTTCTCCTGTCCGCTGCCATATGCATTCGAATTAAAACCGCTGACTGTTATAAGCAGTACGATTAATAAAGTTGAAACGATCACTCTCATATGTGCACCTCCCATTTTCATAGTAACAAAGTATCAACGAATCAGGAATAATTATCTATTAAATTTACAAAAAAATACAACTGTCAGGGCTACACTTCCCGTAAAGAAGTCAGGATTACAATGAATGGAAAATTAGCCTGGTTTTATTTAACCCTGCCTCAGGAGTAAGCCAATAACTAAAATACTGATAAAAAACAAAACAGCAAGAACACTGGTTACTAGGCCTAAAAGGGCAAGTATCAAGCCGCTTTCCTGGTTTTTCTTTATTTTAGCGAGGGAAATAGAGCCGAGAATCATCCCTGCTGCTCCTAATAGGAGTCCCAGCAGGGGAACAACAAGCATAAATGCTCCTGCTAACAGGCCAGTAACTAAAGATGCTAATGCTTGTCCATTTAAGTGGTTTTGTTGCTGTGTTTTATTTTCTGTCACCGTTACGTTCACCTCTATTTTCTTTATATCCTGGCTACTATGCTACAATGAATTCATCACCCATGCTAGAAGGGGGAAGAACATGAGCATTCTGCACAATGATTGGGCTCTCCGCTTAGAGAATGAATTTTCTAAGCCGTATTATGTGGAGCTGAGAGAATTTTTGAAAAAAGAATACGAAACCAACACAGTTTATCCACCTATGGATGACATTTATAATGCCCTGCACCACACAACTTATGAAAATACGAAAGCAGTGATCCTGGGGCAGGATCCTTATCATGGCCCTAATCAGGCTCATGGTCTTAGTTTTTCGGTGCAGCCAGGGGTAACTATCCCCCCATCCTTAAAAAACATCTATAAGGAGCTTGAGGAGGACCTTGGATATCCGGCTCCTGATCATGGCTGTTTGACTTCCTGGGCAGAGGAAGGTGTGCTTTTACTCAACGCGGTTCTAACGGTCCGTGGAGGTGAACCTAATTCTCATCATGGAAAAGGATGGGAGCATTTCACCAATGAAGTGATACGGCACGTAAATGAAAAAAAAGAACCGGTTGTGTTTATCTTGTGGGGAAAAAATGCTCAAGCCAAAGAAGATTTGATTACCAACGAGCATCATTTAATTATAAAATCTCCCCACCCAAGCCCTTTTTCAGCCAAAAGAGGCTTTTTTGGAAGCAAGCCTTTTTCACAGGCCAATGAGTTTTTAGCAAAAGCAGGCCGGCCGGAAATCAACTGGTCTATTCCTGCAAGGGAGGATCTTGATGAAAAGAGATAAATTTTACACTACCCTTCATAACGGCACCAACATGCCCTGGGTTGGTCTTGGTGTTTATCAGGCAGAAGAAGGGGAGGAAGTGAAAAATGCTGTAACAACAGCTTTACAACATGGTTACCGAGGGATTGATACTGCCTCTTTTTATGGAAACGAAAGAGGAGTAGGAGAAGGAATTAGAGAAAGTGGTATTTCAAGAGAAGACGTATTTATTACTACAAAAGTATGGAATGATGAACAAGGATACGAGGAAACCCTTCAGGCTTTTGAAAGAAGCAGAAGAAACCTTGAAGTGGACACAATTGATTTATATTTAATCCATTGGCCTGTACCCGGTAAATTTGAAGAGACCTGGAAGGCTTTAGAAGAGCTTTATAAGCAGGGGAAGGTAAGAGCGATAGGCGTGAGCAATTTCCAGCAACACCACCTCGAGAAGCTTTTAAAGCAAGCTTCTGTAAAACCAATGGTTAATCAGATTGAATTTCATCCTCGACTTTTCCAAAAGGACCTCCTTGAGTTTTGTAATAGTCATCGTATTCAGGTAGAGGCATGGAGGCCGCTGGGAAAAGGGAACCTTCTCAGTCACTCCGTTATCCAGAATATTGCTGAAAAATATAATAAAACACCTGCTCAGGTGTTAATTAGATGGTGCCTTGAGCACGAGGTGGCAACGATTCCAAAGTCAGTGACACCAGAGAGAATCAGAGACAATTTTGAGGTGTTTAATTTTTCACTTGATCCTGAGGATGTAAGCTCTATTGACGACTTGAATGAAAACCACCGCTACGGTTATCATCCTGATGAATTTCCTTATGATGATATGCAGGGCTGATGAGCAGTAAATGACAAAGTTAAATGTCACGCATAAAAAGCCGTCTCGTCTTCTTACACCAGCCAGTGGATTCTTAAAAGGCTACAGCCATTCCTTAAATCCTTACATTGGCTGCTCTTTTGCCTGCTCATACTGCTATGTAAGGCAAATGCCTGTAAATCTGTTCAGAGAGGGAGAATGGGGAACATGGGTCGAGGTAAAGGAAGAGTCAGCGGAAATGCTTCGTAAGGAACTTACCCGTGAAAAAAAGAAGCAGAATGTCCGGATTTTTATGTCTTCCAGTACCGATCCCTACCAGCCCGCCGAGGCCAGGGAAAGGATAACTCGCATGCTGCTTAGGGTATTGACCGAAGATCCTCCCGATTTTTTACTGATTCAAACAAGAAGCCCATTAGTACTGAGAGACATAGATCTTATCAAAAAACTCGAGAACAGAGTAAGGGTCAGTGTTAGTATGGAAACAGATGAGGAAAGTGTCAGAAAAGCCATTACACCGCAGGCTCCACCTATTTCGGGAAGGTTAAAAGCGATACAGATCTTACAGCAACATAATATTCCTGTTCAAATTGCTGTCTCTCCTCTTCTTCCCCATTCACCACGTTTCCCAGCGCTTCTTGGGGAAATTGGAGAGAGGGTAGTGGTTGATGATTACTTTCTTGGTGATGGGAGCGGTGGAAGACGTACAAAGAAGCTGAAAATACCGGAGCTGTATCACAAACATGGGTACGGAGAGTGGTATTCTCCTGAATGTCTTTCTCATTTTCTTAAACAGCTTGAAAAGCAAGTAAAGAAAAGCAGGATTTTTATTAGTCAGGAAGGGTTTTTGCCATAAGGAAGGGACTGTCTCAAAAGTAAACCTCTTGAGTACAGTCCCTTTCTTTATTACTTAATTACTTATTTACAGGCTGCTCAAGTCCTGCTTCAATCATACCAGTAATTTGCGGGTCATCAGGCTTTACATCGCTTTTAAAGCTTCCGAGAATTTCTCCGTCTCGTGATATGACAAACTTCTCAAAGTTCCAATCAATGCCTCCATCAGGGTCCGTTTTATCAATCAGCCATTCATAAAGTGGATGCTTGTTTCCACCTTTCGCATGAACCTTATCAAAGACTTCAAAACTGACGCCGTAGTTACTTTGGCAGAAATTTTGGATTTGATCAATGCTTCCTGGTTCTTGACCGCCGAAGTCATTAGAAGGAAAGCCTAATACATGAAAGCCTCTTTTATGGTACTGTTGATAAATTTCTTCTAGCTGCTCGTACTGTGGCGTATAGCCACATTCAGAAGCTACGTTTACAATCAGCAACACGTCGCCTTTATACTCTGCTAAGCTTTTTTCTGTTCCATCTGCTCGTTTCACATCGATAGTGTAGAGTGTAGACATATGATTCCATACCTCCCTAGAAACAATTCTAGTACCAAATCTTCCCGTCTGTTGTTTTCTCAAAACCTCCATTCAATAGGAAGAGGATAAACTGCGATTATTACAAACTAATACAAATTAATACCTGATATTATTTTGTGTGAATAATGTAATACAAAGTATAACTTAATAATATTTTATACGTTTTTATGCAGTGGTAATTAATGGATACTATCAAATATTACTTAATATTATAAAGTAATATATTGTATTACACTTTGTATTAAAATGTATTACAATGTATTACAAAGTAATAGTGAGTGTATGATAATGTATTACATTTCAAAAATGGGAAGTGGTTGTCAAATGTATTACATTGTATTAACAATGTGCTAACTATGTATTAAACCCTATTGACTAAGGGCTTCCGTTTGATAGAATATATATGTACCTTGGAAATTATCACTAATTGAAGGAGTTGTTGGATTCATGACACAACTATTAAAAGCGGGAGCCGATGCTGGTAATAACAGCCTGAAACTATGGGTGAAAGATAAAGAACCTATTAACATACCTACTGTTTACTCTCTTTATATGGGAGAAACGACTGAGTTGATGGATTTAGAGGACATTCCTAAGGAAGATTTACTTAATAATATTGATGTAACAATTAATTCAAAAGCCCTCTCAGAAAATGGCCTGAGATATGCAATCGGAAATAAAGTAATCGATGAAAATTTAGATGCGTTGGAACTTGAAAAGAAATCTGATAAGTCAAAAGATGAAATACCAGTCATTGTAACGTTAGCAGGTCTGGCTATTTCAGCAATGAAAGAGAAAGAAAATGAGGACCGCAACCATATTGATGTAACCTACGATCTGTCTGTAGCTCTTCCTGTCAGCACCATTACAAAGGAAAGCGCAGCTCATAACTCAGCTCGATATACAGGAACACATGAAGTTATTTATCACCACCCTTCGGGGCGCAATGTAAAAGTAGTTATAAAAATACAATACTGCAAATGCCTGCCTGAAGGAGCATCCGCAGCCTGGGGTGTAGTGTATGATGAAAATGGCAAACTCACGGAAAGAAAGGTAGAGGCTGACGGAAGAGTAGCAAAGGTGAATTTCGCCGATAAAACACTTCTTCATTTTGATATTGGTTCAGGAACGACTGAAATTGTTGTAACAGAAGGCGTGAAGTTTAATCCAAAGCTTTCTGAAGGACTTGGGTATGGAGTGAAACATGCAATCTCTGAAATTATTAAACGATGGAATCGGAAAAACCCTAGAAAGAGCATAGATTCAATTGCTGAGTTTAATGAAATTTATTTTGACACAGAGCATCCAAGGCACAGCGCATTAAGAGAAGAATCAAAAACAGGGCTCATGCAGCTTTCTAAGTTAATTAGTCAGGCAATCATAAACAAGATCGACGATATGAAAGATGACCCCTATGTATTTATTTACGGCGGAGGAGCTGCAGTCCTTAAAGAGAATCTCCAAAGTATTTTAAGAAGTAAAGACAGAATGGTAAATGTAACCTTTTTAAAGGATCCATTATATGTGAATGCACGCGGTCTGTTAGTTTATACTTGCTCTCCTCGTTTTACTCAGCAAAAAGAAAAGGAATTAGGAGTGGAAACAGCCAGTTCGGCTAATAATTCTTTTAACAAAAAGAAAAACAACTAGGAGCCTAAAAAATGAGCAGGCGAAAAAAGCAGTACCAACAAGGTGAAAGAGCTACCATATATATAAATAGGGATGTCTCGCCTGAAATGCTTGAGTGGATTAACAAACAGTCTGATCTTTCTAACTTTTTTTTGTATGCAGCGAAAGAACTTTATAAGCAGACAGGTAACATGGACGTAGCTGAAATTCTTCCCAGAAAGATCAACTTTTCACTAGACGAAACGGCTGCTGCAAGTGAACATAGTTCCTCCTTTTCGAACCTGAAGTATTTTCCTTCTTATGAAGAAAAGGAACCACCGGAAAAAAAGTTACCCATTCTCCTTGATGAAGAAGAGGAAGAACAAGAAAAGGCATACGAAGAAGTGGAACAGGAAGAAAGTGACGGGCAAGATGAAAGCTGGTCCAATTTAGAAATGGATGACGACGATCCCTTTGCCTAATCATCACCCGTAAATAAAAATACAAGGTAAGGCTGCCTCCAGCGGACTGGGGGCAGCCTTCTTTGAGTTAATGCTTTGCGGTCTGTTCATAAAAGTATAAAAGTGAACAAAACGGGTATCCCCGTAAAAGCTGTGTGATTTATATGGTCCACTCGTCATTAATGATACCGACTACATACCATTCGCCGTTCTCCTGAACCATAGCCAGCCTAAGGCTGTCCCAGTCCATTCCTTGATATTCCCCGCTGGAAGGAAAGTGATATTCTACGACTGTAGCGTCAGGGTATACATCGCCGGTATTGTCAATTGTATTTCCTGGTCCTTGTCTTTCATCAACAGCTACCTCTTCTGCATGAGCATAATCTCTGTTATACACAAATTCCTCGTAATATTCAGAAAAAGTATATTCAATAGGATGACCGCTTCCATCATAGTTTCCCCACAGGTACTCTGTTTCATCGTGCCATAAATTTTCCACTTCTTCAGAAGAAAACACCTGGTCATTTTCCTGGTCTACAAAAGCATAAGGGCTGAAGCGTACACCATCATCAGGGTGTATATAAGAAGAAACGGCTTCCATATCCTGACTTTGCAAATGGGTAACAACTTGATCTGCTGTTTCCCGGGCGGATTCAGAGTCGTTTTCAATAAGAACAGTAGTGCCAGGCTGAAGGTTGTAAGGATCAAGGTCAGAGTTCTTCTCCATTAGTTGCTGAGCACTGACACCTTCATACTGGGATGCAATGCTGTAAAAGGTTTCCCCCTCTTGAACAGTATGGCTTCCAGTAGAATCTGATTGTTCATTTAGATTAATCATGGTGCCGGGTTGAAGATTGTAAGGGTCAAGGCCGTTATTAATGGCTTGTAAGTCCGATACGCTTACTCTTTCTGCTTGGGCAATACTCCAAAGTGTATCGCCAGGCTCAACAGTGACAGTGGCAGCATGAGCAGAGAATCCTGAAACACCAAACACAACTCCTGAGGCTAGAACCGGTGCAAGAATACGAGTGGATTTTCTCAAGATGATCTCCCCCTTTAAAAATCCTTATTATTCTCTACCATTGTCAAAGTGAACTTAAACTATGGATTTTTAAAATTTAGAATAATCAAATACGATGGAAATTCAATGAAGATAATGTGTTAGATTATCTTACGCAAATGTAGATTACTACGTGTGAAAGAGTAAAATAAGGATTAACGAAAGATGTTAACTAAGTTAACGTCAACTCTGATTAGGAGAAGGGGGAAAAAAGATGGATCCAGTATTTTTAATGAATAATTTGTGGATTTTGATTGCATTTATTCTCGTTATTTTAATGCAAGGTGGATTTATTCTTCTCGAAGCAGGATCTACTCGAATGAAAAATGCCGGTCATATTGCCGGTAAAACAATTTTTACTCTGGGAATAGCCTCAATCATTTTTTGGGCTGTGGGGTATGGACTAATTTACGGCACGAGTGCCGGAGGTTTTATTGGAACATCTGATTTCTTCTTTGGCGATTTTACAACAGTATTTGATGGTTTAGCAGGATCAGTAGATTTTATCTTCCAATTAGCATTTGCGGCAATTGCTCTTACAATTGCATTCGGGGGATTTGCTGAAAGAGCAAAGCTTTCCGTTTATATCATATTCGCCGTTCTATTTTCCGCGTTAGTATACCCGGTAGTTGCTCACTGGATCTGGGGAGACGGCTGGATCGGAGGACTTGGCAAGCAGGACTTTGCCGGTTCAACAGTTGTCCATTTAACAGGAGCAATGGGGGCCTTGGCAGCAACTATTTTACTTAAGCCTCGTATTGGGAAATTTAATAAAGATGGCTCTGCTAACGAACTAGCAGGTCACAACCAGGTGTTTACCGCATTAGGTGTGCTTCTCTTATGGGTAGGCTGGTTTGGTTTCAATGCTGGAAGTACATTAGGTGTGGATGATGCATTCTTTGGCTTCGTTGCTCTTAACACTCAACTAGGTGCCGCTGCTGGTGCTGTAGCTGCGATGATTATTGCGTGGATTGCCATTGGCAAGCCGGATGTACCTACAATGCTGAACGGTGCATTAGCAGGCTTAGTAGCTATTACAGCATCGTGTGCGTTTGTCGATCCGTGGGCTGCACTTGTTATTGGTTTAATTGCAGGGATTCTTGTCTTCTACAGCATGAAACTTATGGAGAAATTAGGTATTGATGACCCGATCTTTGCCTTATCTGTACACGGGATTGCAGGGATTTGGGGTACGCTTTCAACGGGATTTTTTGCAACTCCGGCACTTGCTGAAATGAATGGAGGAAATGCAGGTCTGTTCTATGGCGGGGGGCTGACTCAGCTTGGCGTTCAGGCGATCAGTGTTCTAGCCTGCGGGGTATTCGCTTTTGTAGCTTCTTATATCCTGCTTCTTATCACTCGCGGCCTTACAGGCGGACTCAGAGTTTCTGAAGAAGAGGAAATCATGGGCCTTGATATCAGTGAACACGGAGGATATGGTTATCCAGAATCTTTCCAGCCGACAAACACAAATACTACTGCATTCAACTCTTCCAATACGGGAGCCTGACATGGAAAAAATAATATATTCTGAGGAAGAATCCTTTCTTCCTCAGCCTTCTTTCACCACCTATGAACAAATAAAACAAAAGAGAGAGAAAGAGACAAAAGAAGTGACGGGAAACCATGAGCTTCTTAATAAGGCTCACGATGTATGGGTTGCAGAAACCGTTTTGTTAGCTATAGAAAAGGTTAAAAGTGAGCGGGGAAAAGCCCCTGCTCATTTTGCTTTCTTTGTAATGGGCAGTGGGGGCAGACTAGAGCAGTCTACGTTTAGTGATCAGGATCATGGAATCGTTTTCCAAGGTGAGGATAAAAGATGCCAGGAGTACTTTCTTAAGCTTGGAGAGGAGATTCGTGAAGGCTTAGCGGAAGTAGGATACCCACGTTGTGATGGGAATGTAATGGCTTCCAATCCAAGATGGTGTCATGGAGTAATAGAATGGAAAGAACAATTGGATGCCTGGATTCAAGCAAATGAGTGGGAAACTTTAAGGTATTTAATTACCTTTAGCGATGCAAGAACTATTGCAGGAAAGGAAAGCCTTCTTTCGGAAGTGAAAGAGCATTTACTAGAGCGGGTGAAGCAGGAGTCGGAACTGAGAAAGAGGATAGGTGAAAACACTTCTGTTCTTCACAAAGGCATCGGAATATTTGGCCAGGTTCTCACGGAAGAAAAAGGACCATACACCGGGTTTTTTAATGTCAAAGAAGCTGCTTTGTTCCCTTATGTGCATGCTGCAAGGATGCTTGCCTTAAAAGAAGGTATTGAAGAACCCTCTACCCTAAGAAGACTGGCTCTCTTAAAAGAAAAATACCCTTTTCTTCAAGAGAAGGAAAAGAGTTTTTCACAATTATTAGAACTGAGAGCATCCTTTTCAGAAAAACACCACCACTATGACGATGTTCATTATATTCCAGTACGCTCCTTGCCAAAAGGTCAAAAGCAACAACTTAAATTATGGATAAAAGAAGGGAAAGAGATGTTAACAGAAGCAAAGAGTAACATGGAAGCGGGTGAAAGGTGATGGGGATGTTTCAGTGGATGCGGCAAGTATCAAAACTAGGCAGTCAGGATCCAGGCGCTATTTTTGAACAAAGCACCCCGCAGCAGCTCTCTTTTATCCGCCAATTGCAAAAAGATTTGAAAAAAGAACAGCCATTAACACGTCAGTTAAAAAACTTGCAAGTAACCGTGTTAGATTTAGAAACGAGTGGCTTTTTTCCGGATAGAGGGGATCAAATCCTTTCTATAGGAGGGGTAAAAATTAAGGAAGGGAAGGTTCAAAATGAAAAAGTCTTTTATTCCTTGGTCAATGCTCCTCATGCTCTTTCTGAAGAAATATCTGAATTAACAGGCTTACGGAAGGACGAATTGGAAAAGGCCCCTTCTCTTGCTAGTGCGTTAAACGGCTTTTACCGATTTGCGGGGACAGATGTGCTTGTAGCCCACCACGCCAGCCACGAAAGAAAATTTTTACAGCATGCTACATACCAGGTTCTTGGTTCTCAATTTCGTCACCGCTTGTTAGATACATCTTTTTTGCTGAAAATTGCTGCCCCGGATGTTCCGTTAAAAACGTTAGATGATTGCTGTAACCATTATGGGATTCCAATAGAAAAACGACATCATGCTCTGGAGGATGCTTTAATAACTGCTGAACTGTGGAAATGCATGGTGGAGATCGTAGAGAGGAAAGGGTATCAAACACTTCAAGAAATCTATGCTTTCCTGAATAGCTGAGAGGACTCCTATTTATAAAGTCTTAAGAACGGCGCGAAAAAGAGTGAATAAACACCTGACTGAAAAGGAGGAATGGATGTGAGTGACCATATACCGCGTGAAACCGCTTTTTTTCCCATCAGTGTGGTCCAGGAGATTACTTCATTGACTGCCAGGCAAATTAGGTATTATGAGGAGCAGGGTTTAATTAAGCCGGTAAGAAATCGGGGAAACCAACGTCTCTTTTCACTTGAGGATATAGATCATTGTGCAGAAATCAAGAGTTTGATTGATAAAGGATTAAATATTGCAGGGATTAAAGCTATATTAGAAGCAAGGCAAACTGCTCCCGATAAAACATCCCCCCGTAAAAAAATAGTAAAAAAAGAAGAAATAGAACATTTATTAGAACAGTGGCAAATGAAAAAAGGATTAAAATAGAGCTGTTTAACTTTTCCATTCAAAGGGAAAGTGGAGGATGGAGGTGATGTCATTGGCTTATATTGTCATTGATAATTTACAAATTCCCGCTCAAAAATTTGAAGAGAAAAATGAAGCTCTTAATGTTTCAAAGGATAAAGAAGTTGTAGTGGAAGATAACAACGAAAGATACTGGGTTATTGATGAAGAAAACTACGCAAAAGTAGAGCCCTTTGGATACTCAAAAGTGGAATAAATGCAGGCAATCATGCGGAACACCGGGAGAAGACCCGGTGTTTTTTATGTGAACTCCCTTTATGAAAGAAAGGAAAGGATCAGCCGGCATCTCTTTTTCTGGCACGATCCATTAATTCCATCAGTGTTTTGTAGTCCTTATACACCGCTTCATATTCTTCCTTTAAGTCGGCAATAATTGCATGAAGCTTTTTATTTTCAAGCTGAAGTTCGTTTCGCTGTGTGATAAGCTCTTCAAATTTTTCTTGAGAAAGTCCGTTGACAGACGAGGATATTTCTTCCAAATAGGATATGATATCGGGAATGGTGATAGTAGAAGCAGTTCCCGTCTCAGGAGGGGCTGCAGACTCTTTCCTTTTGTCTTCTGTTCTCATTTTCCTTTCTTTCTTAGCTAATTCAATCTGTTTTTTATTTTTGTCCCGTAAGATCGCATTCCAGCGAAACCCACAAGCGGAAGATGATCGGTTTAACTCGTCTCCCACTTCCTCAAAAGCCTTTAACTGGGTGCTTCCCTTTTTTATATGTGCAAGAACAGTATCCGTCAGCAGTTGATCTTGTTCCTCTGTCCAGGCATCACGTCGCTTATTCATGCAAATATCTCCCTTCTCCTAGTAATCTTAATATCTATTAATATGAACAAGAAAAACACTTTTAATACTAAATTTGAAAATTTCAATATCTTTTTCTTTTATGAAGTGTAATAGTATATTTTCATATTGTGGATGCCGAAAAATTACAGGAAGGGCAAACTACCTTTGTTTTGGCTGGAATAATAGCCAAATCCCTTGGAATCAGTGAGTGACAAGGTGGACGATTTATTTATCGCATGTGGCTGTCCATAGCTTGCCTACGTTTATGGCATGGGGGAAGGGTGTTTTAAGTAAGGTAAGGAAAAGAGAAGCCAGAAAAAGCACTCTGTTAAAGAGGATCTTGTACATAGTGGGTGGTAGCAGAAATGAAGTGGCTTGATTGAGAAAGCATTATTAAAACCAGGCAACCTCCTGCCCTTTTAAACTTTAGGGGAAAATTAACAATAACCAGGCGAAAAGGTGCTCACTGGTGGATTTCTGTCTACAGCTTTTTTCATTTATGAGTTTGAATTTAATTGTAAATGTTTAAGAAGTATTCTCAACGGATAAACAGCTATCAACAACAAAATAAGTCATTAGTAATGATTGTCAAAGGGCTTAGAAAAAGAGTGTTTATGCAATTACAAAAATAGGAATATAAAACACTGTAGTGGAAATGAAAAAATCAAGGAGGATGATTATCATGGCACAAAACAATAACAATAATAACAATAACATGAGCCGTGAAGAAGCAGGAAAAAAAGGCGGCGAGAAAGTAAAGGAAAAGTACGGTCAAGAGCATTTTGAAGAGATTGGCAAAAAGGGTGGAAAGAACTCCGGAAGCCAAAGCTCAGATTCCGAGAAATAAGAAAGAAACTTTATCCCTCGTTTCTAAATAAGAAGTTTAGAAGAAACTTCAAGTGGTATAACAGTGAACAATAAACAAAGGAGGATGATTATCATGGCACAAAACAATAACAAAAACAATAACAATATGAGCCGTGAAGAAGCGGGACGTAAAGGCGGCGAGAAAGTAAAGGAAAAGTACGGTCAAGAGCATTTTGAAGAGATTGGTAAAAGGGGTGGAGAAAACTCCGGAAGCAGCAACTCTGATAGTAACATGAGCCGCGAAGAAGCGGGACGTAAAGGCGGCGAGAAAGTAAAGGAAAAGTACGGTCAAGAGCATTTTGAAGAGATTGGCAAAAAGGGTGGAAAGAACTCCGGAAGCAGCAACTCTAACTCAGATAAATCAGATAAATAAGATAAACACCCCTCTGCGTATAGTTGGAAGTTGTAAGTGAGTGGATGACTGTTATTGAAATAATTACCTTTAAGGAGGATGATTATCATGGCACAAAACAATAACAAAAACAATAACAATATGAGCCGTGAAGAAGCGGGACGTAAAGGCGGCGAAACAACAAGCAAGCGCTATGATCAAGAGCACTTTGAAGAAATCGGGGAAAAAGGCGGAAAAACCACCAGCGAAAAATATGACAAACAGCATTTCCAGGAAATCGGGAAAAAAGGCGGGAAAACAACAAGCCAGGAACATGGTCAGGATCATTACGAAGAGATCGGCCAAAAAGGCGGCGAAACAACAAGCCGTGAGCATGGTAAAGATTTCTATGAGGAGATCGGCCAAAAAGGCGGCGAAACAACAAGCCGTGAACACGGAAAAGACTTCTACAAGGATATTGGTCAAAAAGGCGGGGAAAGCAGGTCTAACAACAATAATCGCTAACCCTTGCTAAAGGACTAGTCTATGAACAAGAGCTGTTTCGTGCAACTGAAAAATCATTTGATATTTATATGAGGAGGAATGTACGTATGGCACGTAATAATGATCGCATGAGTCGAGAAGAAGCAGGACGTAAAGGCGGAGAAAAGACCAGTCGTGAGCACGGCCAGGAATTCTATGAGGAAATAGGCCAAAAAGGCGGCGAAACAACAAGCCAGGAACATGGTAAAGATTTCTATGAGGAGATCGGTCAAAAGGGCGGGGAAACGACAAGCCGAGAAAAGGATAAAGAGTTCTACGAGGAAATCGGTCAAAAAGGTGGAGAAAAGACAAGCCGTGAGCATGGCAAGGAGTTCTACCAGGACATCGGTCAAAAGGGCGGCGAAAACTCAAACAATAACTCTGACAATCGCTAAGATTTCTGCTTCATAGACGGCAGATCCTGCCTATGAACTTGTCTCTTCTCAAAGCAGTTTTCAGGGTCCTGGTCAGAGGACCCTGATTTCTATTCTAGCATAGAGAATAGTTATAGAAAAGAAATAAGCAGGCCGAAAGACCCCCCTTTTTATGCATTAAAATTTGAATCTTTTAATTGGAGAGTGTTTAGCAATGCAAAAAGATTTATATCCATCCAGGAAAGGCGAAAACACGCGAATAATTGAAAGAAAAGATCCAGTAATTCATTCAGAATCAAGAGATAAAGGCCCTTTAAGCCATAAGGATCTTGACTTCTACGAAAATAATGGCTACTTACTCTTTGAGAAGATGTTTAATGATGAAGAAGTAGAAATCATGAAAAAAGAACTGGATAGTACGATGAAAGAGAATGAAAGCAGAGATGCTGACGATGTGATCAAGGAACCGGGAAGCAATGAAATCCGTTCTGTTTTTGAGACTCATAAAGATGGGAACTTCTTTCAAGAGCTTTCAAAAAATGAGCGAATTGTAAAGGTTGCTGAGCAGCTTTTAGGAGATCAGGTGTACATTAATCAATCCCGTATTAACTTCAAGCCCGGTTTCAAAGGGAAAGAATTCTACTGGCACTCTGACTTTGAAACATGGCACGTAGAGGACGGCATGCCGAACATGCGTGCAGTCAGCTGCTCAATTGTTCTTACGGACAACTATGAATACAATGGACCGCTTATGCTGATCCCAGGGTCCCACAAATGGTTTGTTTCCTGCCCTGGTGAAACTCCGGATGCTAACTATAAGAGCTCTCTTCAAAAGCAGGAGCTTGGGGTGCCGGATAATGAAAGCATGAAGTGGCTGGTGGACCAGGCAGGAGGACGCATTGACCGTGCAACCGGTCCGGCAGGATCTGTGTTGTTCTTTGAGTGCAACACGATGCACGGATCTGCAGGGAATATCTCTCCTTATCCGCGAAGCAATGTTTTCTTTGTCTATAACTCGATTACCAATAAGCTTCAGGAGCCGTTTTCCGGCAAAGAGCCGCGACCTGAGTTCGTAGCCAACCGTGAAAACGTGCAGCCGATCACACCGATTAGTGGAGATATCTCTTCTAGAATAAAGAAATAAGCAGTTTTGAAAAGGAACCTGAAAAAGGGTTCCTTTTTTAGTAAGCTGACAAGAGTTATTGTTTTAAGGAGAAAAGCTGGAGGAAGTATACCCTGAAAGCACGAGCGCCTAAATCTACCCATTTTCAGGACCTTCTTCGTAAGGAATCAGGAAAAGAAAGACGCGGAAGTGGAGGATTTCTTACACCCTTTTTTTAATTTAGGAAAAGAGAGGTTTTTACAGGGGAGAATAAAGGGCAGAGATAAGTAGACGCTACAAGAGAGTTCAGGCGGCACCTACATCAGCTTCCAAAAGGAGAGGGAACAACATGGAACCTTTTATTTATAACCACCAATATAACTTTATAAAACAGCAGGCCTTTCAGCTTCAAAAAAATTACCTTCAGGTAAAAGATGAATCAGTTATTAGTGCGGTGAAAGCAAATGCTGAGGAGAAAATACTGGCTCAATTTGAAGGGCTGACAAACCAGCAGAGACAAATGCTCGGCTTGATCATTGATCTGAAACAAGAGCAGGATTTTCACAATTATCTTCATTCCTTATCTTCCTATATCCTTTCGTTTCCATCAGTATCAGAAGATACACTGAGAAAGTTGTTTAAGAAAAATAAAAAACTAAACCTGCCTGATCTTGAAGAAATAGATTTTTCAAAACTTACTTATCTAGGGTGGAATGATATTAGCCTGCAGAAAAAATTCATTGTCTATGAACAAAACGGTGAGTGGATTGGAATTGAAGGAAAGTACACTCCAGTGCAACATAAAAATATATGCTTTTTCTGTCAGAAGCAGACCAAGGTTTCATTTGTTTCAGCTGTCACAAATGCTACAAGTACAAGTGATCCAAATTATTATAAATCACTAGGACATTATATATGTTCAGACAGTCAGGAGTGTAATGAAAATATTACACATTTAGCTGCCTTGGAAAATTTCATGGAAAAGGTGAAAGAGCCGACCGTGTAATTCTTCATTCCTTACCCGTCACTTTCCTATGTTATAATAAGGCAAAAATAGAAAGGGCAGGTGAGCAGAGTGAATATTTCAGCTCACACCATTATCCATAAAATACAAACAGAAGCCGCTCGCTTGCAAGAGCGCGGGGAAGATGAACAAGCGATAAAAGAGCATGCTCGTCTCATTCGAGCATATTGTGATCTCCTTTTAGAAAGCGAAGAAGAAACGTTCAGCAATCATTCATTGCCCCCAAAAAACTATCAGACCATTCAAAAACCCTTGATGAGTGAGAGCCAGGCGGTGTCCCCTCCTAAACAAAATAAGCCAGGGGAAACTCCGTCTTCTGAAGGAAGCCTCCTTGAATTCTAATAATCGCTGCAATAAAGTAAAAAGAAGTGAAGGTGACAAGGAATGTGGAAGATATTTGTAATACTCGGCGCAATAAATGCGGCTTTAGCTGTAGGATTAGGGGCGTTTGGAGCTCACGGATTAGAAGGAAGGGTTACTGATCGGCTGATGGAAGTGTATCAAACTGGCGTTCAGTATCATGTGATGCATGCACTGGGCCTTTTAGCCATCGGATTGGTAGCCGCATATGCAGGAGAATCCGCCTTGTTAGCATGGGCCGGTTGGGTGATGTTCGCAGGGATTGTTATTTTTTCTGGAAGCTTGTATACAATGACGTTTACAGGCATGTCCTGGCTTGGAGCAATTACCCCTATTGGCGGCATGGCATTTATTATTTCCTGGATTCTGCTTGTAGTCCATGTAATAAAAGCATAAGAAAAAGGCTTCCTAATGGTGCAGGAAGCCCTCTTCATTTCATTCACAATCCTTCTTAGCCGCTCCCCAGGCGGTAAGAAAACAGTGAATTGTACTGTGTCTGCAAAAGGTATTAATCCCTGATTATTTTCCTGATCGAGTATTCCTTTTTTACGAGAAAACGTACATAAAGAGACAGGTTTACAGTCTTCTATGAGAAGTATAGTAAGAGTAAACTTATGATTTCCTTAACCGAAAGACGGCGGCTCCAACGGGAAAAGCAACAGCTGAAGATCCCGCAGGGCGAATTTCCCGAGGAAGCTGAAGCGTTGCCCGTGGATAGCGTCCGTCTGTAGGGGGGAAGAAGGGTTTTTAATTTAATAATTCTCTAACTTATCTCTGATAAGAGAAAAAGGGCTTCCTGATGGTGCAGGAAACCCTTTTTTGTTATTGTTTTTTAACACGGATCTCATTGTTTTCTGTGATGACTTTAATATTTGTAAGCAGATCTTCTTCAAGCATTAAGTCAGCGATTCCGTCTTCTACTGTTTCTTCAATGACGCGGCGAAGAGGACGGGCTCCGTATGCAGGATCATACCCCTTCTCTGCCAGAAGCTCTTTGGCTTCTTTGCTGATATGAAGAGTAATTCCTTGTTCAACTGCTGCTTCAATGATATCAGCAAGCATAAGATCAACTATGGCAACCAGGTTTTCTTGGGTTAGTTCTTTAAAGCCTATAATACTGTCAAAGCGGTTTAGGAATTCTGGTTTAAAGTAATCTGTCAGACCTTCCATAACCTTTGCATCAGCTTCATCTTTGCTGCCAAAGCCTACCGTAATTTTTTTAACGCTTGAGCCTGCATTGGAAGTCATAATAATCACGGTGTCTTTAAAGCTTACTGTCCGTCCTTGACTATCTGTCAGCTGCCCGTCTTCCATAATTTGAAGGAACATATGCTGGACATCTGGATGAGCCTTTTCAATTTCGTCAAGAAGAATGATACTATATGGTTTGCGGCGGACACGTTCGGTTAATTGTCCGGCTTCTTCATGACCTACATATCCAGGAGGAGAACCAATTAGTTTGGAAACAGAATGCTTCTCCATGTATTCACTCATGTCGAGGCGGATCATTGCTTCTTTATCTCCAAAGATTTCTTTGGCAAGTGATTTTGACAGCTCGGTTTTTCCTACGCCTGTCGGTCCGACAAAGAGGAAAGAACCAATCGGACGGTTTCCTTTACGAAGTCCGGCACGGTTTCGGCGAATGGCTTTTGCCGTTTTCATGACTGCCTCTTCCTGACCAATTACCTTTTTGTTTAAACGCTCAGGAAGATCTTTCATTTTCTGCTGTTCATCCTTTTGCAGGCGGCGGACTGGAATCCCTGTTTTGTTCTCGACAATTTCCTGAATCGTTTCTACGGTGACGGCTGCTTTATTTGAAGAACTGTTATTTTCTTTTTCTGACTCATCTAATTGCTTGGTGAGCTTGGCTTCTTCATCGCGAAGTTTAGCAGCCTTCTCATAATCCTCTTGCCTTGTCGCTTTTTCTTTTTCGCTTGCAATCTGTTCTAATCTTGTTCGGATGTCGCCTGCATCTTCTTCTGTAAAGGAAAGATTAATTTTAGAGCCTGCTTCATCCATTAGATCAATGGCTTTATCAGGAAGGAAACGATCCTGAATATAGCGGTTAGAAAGGGTAACGCACGCTGTTAAGGCGTCATCAGAGTAGGAGACGCTGTGGAATTTTTCATAGTTTTCCTTTAATCCTTTTAGAATGCTTACTGCATCCTCAGTAGTTGGTTCATTAACCATAACAGGCTGAAAGCGGCGTTCTAACGCTGCATCTTTTTCAATCTTTCGGTATTCTGCAAGAGTCGTAGCTCCAATCACCTGTATTTCTCCTCTGGCCAATGCAGGCTTCATAATATTTCCTGCATCTGAAGAGCCTTCCGCGGAACCTGCGCCAACAATTTGGTGAATTTCGTCAATAAAGAGAATAACGTTTTTCCGTTCCTGCAATTCTGTGATCAGCTGCTTCATTCTTTCCTCGAATTGTCCTCGGATGCCTGTATTGGCGACTAGTGAAGAAACATCAAGCAAGTAAATTTCTTTATTTTTTAATTTTGCAGGGACTTGTCCTTCAGAAATTCGAAGTGCAAGGCCTTCTGCAATCGCTGTTTTTCCCACCCCTGGCTCCCCGATAAGAACCGGGTTGTTCTTATTTCTTCTGTTTAACGTTTCAATAACTCTTTCAACTTCCTTATCTCTTCCAATGACAGGATCAATTAATCCAGCGCTTGCAGCATGTGACAAGTTTTTTCCAAGGTCGTCTAATAGTCCGCCGCCTTGGCCTCCTGTTTGAGAGGCTTTTTCAGAAGGTATATCCTGGCTTCCCATGTTAGATTTCATGATATCTTGGAAAAAGTGGTCAAAAGGATTTGATTGACCGTGTGGATGAAATCCTGACGGCTGTTTCATACTGTTTCTGATTTTCTCGTAGCAATGATTACAAAGGGTAAGCTTTTGTTTGTTTCCGTTTATATTCATATGCAATTCAATTTGTGCTTGACGCTGTTTGCATTGCTCACACATTTTCATACTATTACCTCCTGCGTATTTAATGACTAACTGATAGTGTCTTTGTCATCAACGGGAATTATTTTACGGTAATTTGACCAATATTGATCTTAACTTTATTATAGTTTGACTTTAACTGACTTTCAATCCTTATGCTTTTCTACAAAGGAAAGCTCTACAACCATAAGTTACCCTGACTATAATGCCTGCTTATTTTAGGAAAGACCAAAGTTAATTCCAAAAGACGGGAAGGATTTTATGCTTTACCTTACATTAACTTTTGACTAACTTTGACCTTATAAACATTATAATTTGACCTTTGCTGACTTTCAAGTGGAGAACCAAAAATTTTTTTGTCCCGGATATAGAGACAGGGCGGCGGTGGGTCAACGGAATCGGGGAATATAAGGCCAAGTGCAGTTCCAGGAGAATCGGGTGGATTCAACTGTTAGAGGAAATCATGGGAAAGGGTTAAAAGGGAGTATAAGGATCAATAGTTTTAAGAGCACTTTACAATAAAAAAGCTCCCATAGCTGGGAGCTTTACGACCTACCTTGGAGCATATCCGGCAAGAGGAGGGACATCGTTAAACGGATAGTCATATTCAATCTCTTCTTCAAACACAATATAGTCTAAGTAAACCATTAATAATAAATACCACTGGCCGGTTTCAGGGTTACTGAGAACAATATGATCTCGTCCTGCTTCTTCCACAATTCCTTCAAATACCATGGATCCCCAGTCCGGATTCTGTTCAAACGTCATGTACACGGTGACTGGCTTTCCTCGATTCAGACGCAGAATGTTTTCTATATACGACTGTTCAAGAGGAAGCATACCTGGAATTTGAGGAAAGCCGGGCTGCTGTTGTTGAGGCGCCATCATGCCAGGCATCATTTGTTGTCCGGGCATCATCCCGGGCTGCATGCCAGGCATCATTTGTTGTTGTCCGGGCATCATCCCAGGCATCATTTGTTGTTGTCCAGGCATGGGCTGCTGCATTCCGTGCATGGGCTGCTGCATACCAGCCGTCATTCCAGGCTGCTGGTGGGCATGCTGGCCTGCTTGGTGGCCCCCAGCCATGGCTGGCTGACCTCCATGGGCTTGAGGACTTGGATATCCAGTGTGCCCTCCTGTCTGTTGCTGAGCTGGACCTTGCCACTGTTGTTCATGACGTTGCATATGCCACACTCCTTTTTCAGTTATCGATAAACCTCTGGACAGTCTTCCGGTCTGGGTGAGTAAAAGCAGTGAGCTTTAAATTGCCCCACATTTGGCTGGCCAAACCATTCATCAGGACACGGTGCATCAGGTCTGAAGAACCACAATGAAGCCTCAGCTGGATGAAATCTTTCCCCATTAATTAACCTGTTTGCAAGCCTGATTTCTTTTTCTCTGGCCCGCTGGTAAAAGTAGCCTTTCTGAACAGCTTCAAATCCTCCAGGTGACTGGAAAGCCATTTGCGGAATGGTGCGGATATCTACAAAATCCATACAGTCGGCAAAAACTCTGTTCACCATCACATTACCGGCTAAAAGCATCCCCAGTACTCCTTCACCTTCTGCTTCAGCCCTCATAAGTCTGGCCATGATTTTCCGATCTTCTTGGTTTGCTTTTATGATTGCCATTACATTCACCTCTTTTAGTTGTTGTTAACTAAATAGGCGCTGATTCAATTTATGCCTACCTCCCATACAATATGCTCGATAATAGGAGGTGGGAATGGATTTTCAAAAAGTAATAGAGTCATGTGTCTAGGGAGAGATAAGAACCAAAAAAAACCTTCCGTCCCAATAAGGCCGGAAGGCAGGTAAAGCTATTTCACATAAAGAAAAGATTCTACTTTTGATGGCTCCAGGAGGTTTCCAACGTAAAATGGTCCGAAATCTCCGTAACGAGCGGATACTTCATCAAAACGCATTTCATAGACAATCTTTTTAAATTGCAGGACATTATGGGCAAAGAGCGTCACACTCCACTCCCAATCGTCAAAGCCAGTTGAACCGGTAATAATCTGTTTAACCTTGCCGGCATACTTACGTCCTGTCATGCCATGAGCTCTCATAAGCTCCCGGCGTTCGTCCATCGGAAGAGAGTACCAGTTATCATTACCTTCACGCTTTTTATCCATAGGATAAAAGCAAATATGATTCCATTTTGGCAGAATCGGATAAATCCTTGCGCGGATCTCAGGGTTCTCTGTTGGATCGCTTCCATCCTTTGGAGGCATGTAGTTTCCAAGCTCCACCACAGATACATAGGAATAAGCAGGAATGGTGTAATCTGCAAGGCCGGATTTATTAAAAGCATTTTCAATTTCATTTAACTCTTCCATCGTCGGGCGAAGAATCATCATCATGAAATCAGCTTTTTGCCCAACGATTGAATACAGAGCATGGCTGCCTTCTTCATTATCTTCTACTTGCTGCCAGCCTTCTACCATATTTAAAAAATCATGAATAATTCTTTGGCGTTTTTCACTGGGTACTTGTTTCCAGGATGTCCAATCCATCGTCCGGAAGTCGTGCAGGCAGTACCAGCCATCTAAAGTTTGTGAAGCTTGAGCCACGGTTAAACACTCCCTTTGTTAGAATAATCCATGAATACTATACCATAAAGTGTTCTCTCGCCGAAACGACACACACTTTTTATGATCAGCTTCAGGTTCTAAATGAAGGGCTTGTCAATGATAGAGAGGCAAATTAAGATTTCTTTCCTTTCGACATAAAGGAAAGAAGCGCTTGACGGTGTTCCTCTGTCTGTCCGGCCAGACTTTGAGCAGATACTTCCATTTCAAGGACTTCAGCCAGGCTTTTTTCAAACCCTTCAGTCATGTTTTGTTTCATAAGCCCGTATGCTTCAGCAGGTACCGAAGTCAACTTTTGTGCGAAATCTTCAGCACTGCCGATTTTAGTGATAAGATTTATACGATAGGCTTCTTCGGCAGAAAGGGTTTCTCCAAGGGACAGCTCCATTGCTTTGCTTAATCCTACAAGGCGGGGGAGAAAGTAAGAGGCCCCGGCATCAGGTACGAGACCAATTTTAAGAAAGCTGAGAGCAAGCTTTGAATCGTACTCGGCTACCCTGTAATCACAGGCCAGGGCAATGGATAAACCGGCACCGACAGCTATCCCGTTTAAGTATGCAACGATTGGTTTTTTTATATCGGCAATAAACAAAATGAGGCGGTTATAGGTTTCACGAAGGTAATGGCCATAATCAAAAAGTTCGTCTTCCTCTACAGGAACGCTTTTTAAATCAGCTCCCGCACAGAAGGAATCTCCAGAGCCCTGAAGAAGGATCACTTTGACTTCTCCATCGTTGGCAGCTGCATTAAAGCAATCAAACAATTCATTATGCATGTCCAGGTTCAGGGCGTTTTTCACCTCCGGACGGTTTAAAGTAATGTGGGCAATGTTCTCTTTTTTCTCGTATAAGACAGTGTTTTGCTTCATGATATGTCTCCTCCTGTATTTTCGTGGTCACCCGCCTTACTTACGGGGTCATTTTACTATAATGCCCGACCGGTCATCGTCCCTTCATAAATTGCCTTTTTTGCATCAAGGCCAAGAGCGTGTCTGGCTCCCCCAATCACATGTACAGGCTTGCCTGTCTGGCTGATCGCTTCGTAGAGAGCAGGGTTTGGAAGCTGCCCGCTGGCGGTAATAACAGTTTCACCTTTGATCATTTTGTCCTCTCCTTCTATGGAGACAAGCACGCCTTCAGGTAGAACTTCTTTATAAGTTACGCCGCCGAGCATTTGAACTCCTTTCTTTTTCAATTCAAGAATCGTTGCCCACCTTGTCGTTTTTCCAATTCCTTTCGCAAAACGACTGCTTCTCTGAAGCATAGAGATGTCTTTATGCCCTTTTTCATATAAAAAGGAAGCAAGGTCACAGGCAATCCCGCCTCCGCCAATGATGACAACAGCTCCTTTTATGTTTGCTCTCTCTTCAAAAACATCCTGATAGGATATCACGTGTGAGTGGTTTATACCTGTTATTTCAGGAGTGCGTGGAATGATTCCTGCTGCTACTACAATTTCATCAGCCTCTTTGACGAGGGGATGGTCTTCAACAATCGTTTCACCAAGGTGGATCGCCACTTGATTTTTTTCGAGGACTGCTTTGTAGTACCGAATCGTTTCGTTAAACTCCGACTTTCCGGGGACAATCCGGGAGTAATTTAACTGGCCGCCGATTTCAGTTTTATTATCAGCCAGAGTAACCTTATGCCCCCGCAAGGCTGCTGTCTTTGCAGCTTCCAATCCAGCTGGTCCGCCTCCTATGACAAGAATGTTCTTAGCCTTGGCTGCGGGTGAAAGTGTGAGTGTGAGCTCCCGGCCAGCTTCAGGATTAACAAGACAGGAGGCTGATTTCCCTTCAAAAACATGGTCAAGGCAGGCTTGGTTACAGGCGATACAGGTGTTTATTTCCTGGAGGCGGTTTTCTTTGGCTTTAGTAAGGATCTCAGGGTCTGCCAAGAAGGGACGGGCCATAGAGATATAGTCTGCTTTCCCCGATTTGAGAATAGCTTCAGCATCATCTGGATTATTAATTCGGTTGGAAGCAACGACAGGAATAGGGACGTGGGCTTTAATTCCTTCAGCTATATAGACAAAATTGTTTCTTGGAACCTTCATCGAAATAGTAGGGACCCTTGATTCGTGCCAGCCTATACCGATATTAAGCAAATCCACGTCTGCTTCAGCCAGCTTCTCTGCCCACAAGAACGTTTCATCTTCAGTGGTACTGTTTTCAATTAAGTCAAGGCCGGACATGCGAAAGATGATGGGGTACTCGTTTCCTGTCTCACGGCGGACTGCTTTTGCAATTTCAAGGGAAAAACGGATCCGGTTCTCAAAATTTCCTCCCCATCGATCCGTACGTTTGTTAGTGACAGGAGAAACAAATTGATTAATAAGGTATCCTTCAGATCCCATAATCTCAACAGCATCAAAGCCGGCTTCCTTTGCCCGCCTGGCAGCAGAGGAAAAGGACCTTATTAATTCTTCTACTTCACTGTCTGTTAATTCTCTGGGCTGATCAGGGTTGATAGGAGACTGAAGAGGAGAGGGGGCAACCGGCTCAAGTCCGTTTGCGGCTTTGTATGCGTAACGACCGGCATGAAAAAGCTGCAGCGCAATTTTACCGCCGGCTTCATGAACTTTATCGGTAAGATTTCTCCAATGAGCAATGTCATCATCTTTATATATGGACATAAAGTGAGTGCCGCCGCTTCCTTCCGGACTCACAGCAGCTCCTCCTGTTACAATTAATCCCACATGTTCCTTTGCACGGCGTACATAGAAAGCCGTAAGCTTCTCTAAACCGTTTTCTTCGCCTTCAAGTCCCACATGCATTGACCCCATAATCACTTTACTTTGCATTTCCATTCCTCGAATAGTAGAGGGGGAGAAGAGATATGAATATGCCATAATCAGCCTCCTGTTTTATATTGAATATTCATTATAAAAACGCTTTCAAGTACATTATAGGAACAAGCCAGGTATTAATCAACATATTGTTTGAAAATTCTTATGAATTCATCTTTTAACACGCTGCTCCTTTCTTCCTGGGGCAGGAGCATCCCCTGAAAAGCAAGACCCATCGCCTGGCTTGTAATCATCTGAGAAATTGTTTTTTGCTCTAATGGTGTAAGCCGTCCTTCATTCACGCCATGTTGAAGAATGTCTTCAATAAAGCCCTGAAGGTTAATCAGGAATTTAGAGATGATTTGTTTCACATCATCATTGTAAGGAGACTGGGCAAGGTAATTTAAAAGGATGATATAAAAATCAGGGTTGTCCTCAGGAACGGCAGCCACCACTTCTAAATAAGCAGAGAACTTATCCCGGTAGCTGTTCTCTTTAGTCACAGCCTCTCTAACCATAAGTTCCGTTTCCCCAAAGGAGTCCTTCAGGACATGTACATAGAGGTCCTGCTTATTTTTAAAATAGTGGTAAATCACCCCTGTGCTTAGCTGAGCTTTTTCTGCTACATCCTTAATAGAAAAGTGATCAAACCCTTTAGAAAGCATGCAGGCTTTCGCAGCCTCTATGACTTGTTTGCGTCTGATGGGTTCCATCCCCACTTTTGGGCTCATTTTTTCCCCTCCCTGTAGTTGCCGTTATTTTTCCATTTTACCATAGGGAAGAGTAAGGGGTGCTAAAGTGATTCGCTTTCATGGAAAAAACAATTCAGGGAAGACTAAGAAAGGAGAAAACAGGGTAGAGAATACGTAAACAAGGCTCAAGGAAAATGTGATTCAGGTATAGGAAAGAGCAGCTAATAAAAATGAAAGTGATTATAGTATTATTATTCATATAAATGCATTAATATAACAAAGGTTATTATTTAAAAACCACCCTCGAGTGTCTGAAAGCGCTTAACAATAAGAATGGCAAAAAAAGAAAACCTTTAGAAAATTAATACTTTGATTATTTTATGCAAGTCGGTTTATTTTTAAGAATAAGAGGAGTATCCTAAAGGTTGACTAAATCGTGTTAAGACTTAAACTAGGAGGAATTGCTTGTGAGCGATCTCTTTAATAAAATTAAAACCAAGGTCCAAGAGCATAAACCGGCTATCGTATTTCCAGAAGGAAATGATGAGCGGATTATAAAAGCCGTATCAAAATTACATGAAGATGACATGGTGAAACCAATCGTCGTTGGGGATAAGGAAGAGATTCATGAAAAAGCAGAAGATCTTGGAGTATCTCTTAAAGGCGTACAGATATTTAACCCGAAAACATACGTGAATTTTGATAAGCTTGTTTCTTCTTTCGTAGAGCGGCGCAAGGGAAAAGAAACAGAAGAATCAGCAAGGAAAAAGCTGTTAGATGCGAACTATTTTGGAACAATGCTTGTCTATGAGAATTATGCAGACGGACTGGTAAGTGGTGCTGCCCATTCCACTGGCGACACTGTCCGCCCGGCGTTGCAAATTATCAAAACCAAGCCAGGTATTCAAAGAACATCTGGGGTCTTCATTATGGTAAAAGAAGACAAGCAGTTTGTTTTTGCTGATTGTGCTATTAATATCTCCCCAAATGCAGATGAGCTTGCGGAAATAGCGATTTCTACTGCTGAAACAGCTAAAGCATTTGACATTGACCCTAAAGTGGCAATGTTAAGCTTTTCAACAAAAGGTTCAGCTTCCTCTCAGGAAACGCAAAAGGTTTCCAAAGCAACGAATATGGCACAAGAATCACGTCCTGATCTTGTTATAGATGGCGAGTTCCAATTTGATGCAGCATTTGTACCGGCAGTAGCCCAGAAAAAAGCTCCTGACTCCCCGCTTCAAGGTGAGGCAAACGTCTTTATTTTTCCAAGCCTGGAATCAGGCAACCTTGGCTATAAAATTGCCCAGCGATTGGGAGGATACGATGCAATTGGTCCAATTCTTCAGGGGCTGAACAAACCTGTAAATGATCTATCCCGGGGATGCAGTGTGAATGACGTATACAGCTTGGCTTTGATCACAGCTATGCAGGGAATTATGGAAAAGAAAGTACAAACAACAAGCAATTAATACCAAAGTCTGTCTATTTTACATGGGCAGACTTTTTGTTTCACGTGAAACAAAAAAGATAAACAATAAACTTTATTTATAAATTTCACTATTATTATTTATTTCTAAATATTAAAACTATAGAATAAAGGAAAGGTACGTTTTAGGTGATATCCCTGAATCAGGAATAAACAATAAAGATAATCGGGTGAACACTATGAATGATAAACTGCAAAGAGGTTACGTAAAGGATGCTAACATTTATGAGGACCGTGCATCTTTTCAAAGTAAGGAATTATTAGATAACCGTTTCATCTTAGAACAATTATATTCATTATTAAGTATCGTCCGAAAAAAAGAGGATACGTTTGTCTTTACGTATTGTGGAGGAAAAGCGGATGATGAACTGGACGTCCAGCTGAAGGCCATGGAAAACAAGACTGCAGAAGAAATCTTTCCTTTGCACATTGCCGCTCGTCTGAATGAATACTTAGCGGCCGGCTTTGAAGGGAAAAGAGTGGAGTTTGAGAGTCTTTACCTGGATCGTTATTTTTTTACAATCATACATCCTGTGATTAAAGAGGGAGAGATTACGGAAGTGATCGTGACCTCTCAGGATATAACGAAGCGAAAGCACGGGGAAAGAGAGGAAAGTGAGAAAACAAAATTGTATTTTTCTGTTTTCCATGAAGCCTCAGATGGCATGTCTTTTTTTAACAATGAGGGGGTACACTTTGACGTTAATAAAGCCTTGTGCGAAATCTTTGGAAGAACGAAAGAAAAGGTACAGCAAAAACTAATCAGTTTTTTTACGTATAACAAGGACTGGATAAAGGAACTGAACCGCAAAGGAGAAGTCAAAGGAGAATATGTAATTGAGCATTCTAACGGGTCGGCCCGGATTATTGAATATGTCGCAAAAGCAAACCTGCTTCCTGGCAAACATTTAGCGATTCACCGTGACATTACAAATAGAAAAACGCTTGAAGATCGGTTAATGCAAGCTGAAAAGCTTAAAGTTGTCGGAGAAATGGCAGCAGGTGTAGCTCATGAGCTTAGAAATCCGATGACCTCCCTTAAAGGCTTCCTGCAGCTGATGAGGTATGAAAAAGAAACAAACCCCCATTACATAGATATTACCTTGTCAGAACTACAAAGAATGGAAGAAATTATAACTGACTTTATGACGCTGGCAAAGCCTGCAATAAGCGAAAAGGAAGCAAATAACCTGGTAGAGATTCTTCGTGAAGCTATCGATGTTCTGCAGCCTGAGGCTTCTTTGAGAAATGTGACGGTACAGTCTCATTTGGGAGAGGACTGCTGGATCGAATGCACGCGTAACCAGATGAAACAGGTTTTTATTAATTTAATTAAAAACGGCATGGATGCGATGGAGGATGGCGGCTGTATCACGTTAACAGCTAAAAAGGAAAAGGGAGACATAGTAATCCAGGTAGAGGATGAGGGCTGTGGAATGAATGAAGAAACACTTCAAAGAATAGGGGAGCCTTTTTATACGACAAAAGCAAAAGGAACCGGTTTGGGCCTGATGGTCACCTATAAAATCGTCAATGATCATAATGGGAAGATTGAAGTTGACAGCGAGGAAGGGAAAGGGACCGTCTTTCGACTTCTTTTTCCACTTGGATGACTAAATGAATCTGGCAACAACCATCAGCTCCTGCTTCTTGGCTGCTGCCTTCTTCCGTAAACAAACCAGTTAGAATCAGAATTCCCTGCGTCCTCATTATAAATGATTTGAAATATCTTTATTTCTTTCCAGTGCTTTTTTATTTCTTTCCGTAACGCGCTGGACCTGGTAATCAAAAAGGTGGATCTCCTCATTGGTAAGCTGAGAGGTTTGAAGGTATGCTCCGTTGTTTTGAAAAAAAGTAAGAAGGCGGTAAAGTACATCATTTACAGTGATTTCAGTTCCATACAGTTCAGAGAGGGAAGCCATGACTTCCGGCTTGATTTTTGGCCAGGAAAATTTTGGTTTTCCGCCTGCGACAGCTTTATCATAGAAGTTTTTTAACAAGGCCGCTCTTTCCCCACCGCTTCCTGTCATACATAAATAAATTTGGACAGCAGCCCCACCGCGAATTCTTCTCTGAGATATACCGGCAAATTTCTGTCCGTTGATGCTTAAATCGTAGCTGCCGGGACAATACGATCCTTCGACTTCGTAAGCTTCAATCTTACCTGGAGAATCTGTAAATACTTCTTGAATAAGTTTCCACATCATGTCATAGCCATAGTCGATGGTGAATTTCTTCTTTTCTGTCATAATCAGCGACAAGTTTAGAATGCCCTCATCAAGGACTACCGCTAATCCTCCGGAATTTCTGACTATCACGTCATACCCCTGGTCTTTTAAGTAGTTTATTCCAGCCTGGACCGATGGCAGTCTGCTGTCTTGTATGCCAAGAACAATGGTAGGAGAGTGAACCCAGGCCCGTAAAACGGAAGGCGATTTTCCTTCCCCGGTACTCGTACATAACGTATCATCCATGGCAAATGACTGTAGGGCATTAAACTGAAGGCCTGAGCTTGAATGGTCGATCCACCGCCATGACTGATTACTTATCGCGCTTTCTAGTATATTCATCATTTGGTACCTCGTTTTTATGGATTTCAGGATGCTTCTGTTCTTGCTGCAAAAGAATTTTCTCCTCACTTAGTATAACATGGCGGGGATGAGCAAGGCTTTGTAACAAGAAAGACTTATAAAGGTCAGGTGCTTCTTTTCTTGTGAATGCATAAAATGCTAATATCTTTCATTGCTTTCAATAGACGATGTGGTATACTATAGCATGCAAAATCATTCCGGGAGAATGACTGATGAAAGGATTGGTAGGAACATGGCTAACGAATTTCGTGTATGTGATGACTGCCAGGCCACCAATTTGAAAACATTGCTGCCAAAGCTAAAGAAGCTTGATTCAAAGGCTACAATAGATATTGGCTGTCAATCTTATTGCGGACCTGGCCGGAAAAAGTCTTTTGCGTTCGTAAATAATCGTCCGGTAGCTGCACCTGATGAAGAGCAGCTTCTAGAAAAAGTCCAACGTCGCATGAAATCATAAATAGGCAAGAACGACCTGTCCTTTGGTTGTAAAGGCAGGCCGTTTTTTTGTTAAGTGACAAAGAGGAAAGATTAGGAAATGATTTGTTTTATTAATACCTGTATCCGCATAGCGGTTGTTTGGTAAGGGGTTTGGCTTCAGGCTGCTGAAGTAAGCAATGAAGTTTAAAAATTTTATAAATAAGGAATTTAGGAGTAAGGAAGCAGCCAAGCAAACAGACCCCTCGTTTGAGAGAGGAGATATAGTTATGAGTTTAACGAAAAAAATATTAATTGCACTGGTATTAGGTGTCGTTGTTGGTTTGGGGCTGAATTTTGTTCCTGCTGACGTGTTCGAAGCACTTGATACATATGCTTTGACTCCAGTGGGACAGCTGTTCCTCAACCTTATCATGATGCTCGTAGTGCCCATTGTCTTTATCTCTATTGTTTTAGGGGTAGCGGGATTAAATGACCCGGTACAGCTGGGGAGGATTGGCGTCAAAACGATTGGCTTTTACCTGGCTACGACGGCTATTGCCCTGGTTATCGGTCTGAGTCTGGCGTATATCGTTCAGCCTGGTCAGGAAGGCCTGTTGGAGCAGGCCGGCGGGGAAGAAGAATTCCAACAAGAAGAAGCACCGCCGATTATGGATACGCTTCTGGAAATTATTCCAGATAATCCAATTGAAGCTATGGCAGCCGGAGAAATGCTTCAAATTATTGCTTTTGCCATCTTTATTGGGATTGCCCTTGCGAAACTGGGTAAAAAAACCGAAGGAATTGTCAAACTGTTTGAACAGGGAAACGATATCTTCATGTTCCTCGTAACCCTTGTTATGAAGTTCGCTCCGTATGGAGCGTTTGCCCTGATTGCTTCTGCATTGGGGGATGCAGGACTAGAAGCCTTAGGTTCTATGGTGATGTACATTGTCACTGTTATCGGTGCTCTCCTTATACATGCAGTCTTTACGTACAGCCTGGCCATTGGGTTAATTGGAAAAGGAAACCCGTTAAGCTTTTACAAAGGGTTTTTCCCGGCAATGACGTTAGGTTTCAGTACGTCCAGCTCTGCTGCAGCTTTACCTGTATCAATGAAAACAGCCCAGGAGGCATTGGGTGTAAGAAAGTCGGTCAGTAGTTTTGTGCAGCCTCTGGGAGCAACCATTAACATGGACGGTACTGCCATTATGCAGGCAGTAGCTACAGTGTTTATTGCTCAGGTATATGGTGTTCAGCTCGGCTTTACAGATTTAGTGATGGTCGTGTTAACTGCTACATTGGCAAGTATTGGCACGGCAGGTGTTCCTGGGGTAGGGATGATTATGCTGGCCATGGTATTAAACCAGGTAGGCCTTCCTGTAGAAGGAATCGCGTTAATCATCGGTGTGGACCGTCTCCTCGATATGATCAGAACATCGGTTAATATTACAGGTGATGCAACATGCGCTTATGTTGTTTCAAAATCCGAAGACAGAAAAGAGAATTCTGCCGATATCGAAGCAGCGAAAGACTCCTCCCGCTAATGGAGGAGTCTTTTTTTGGCTGGGGTGCCTGGCACCTCAAGTCTTTGTAACAATTTGCTCACAATAATTATTGATATAAAAGGAAAAGCGTAAGAAACAATGTTACAGCCATCTTCGGTGCCAGGCACCGTAAATGACAGGTTTCCCTATGTTTCGATCTTAGGTATAATGAGGTATAACAAAAAAGACCGAAGGCAAAGGAAGGGTAGGCCATGGGAAAGGGCAACCGAACGTTGAAAGAAGAAAAGGTATTTAAGGACCCGGTGCACCGTTATATCCATGTGCGTGACGAACTCATTTGGGAGCTGGTTGGAACGAAGGAATTTCAGCGTCTGCGTCGTGTCCGTCAGCTTGGGACAACGTACCTCACGTTTCACGGTGCTGAGCACACGCGCTTTAACCACTCACTGGGAGTATATGAAATCATGCGTCGTATTATTGAAGGCTTCGAAGGCAGGCCTCACTGGGATGAAAAAGAAAGGCTCCTTTGTTTATGTGCGGCTCTTCTTCATGATATAGGGCATGGCCCGTTCTCTCATTCGTTTGAAAAAGTATTTCACACGGACCACGAAACATGGACGAGAAAAATCATTGTAGGAGACACCGAAGTCAACCAGGTTCTTAAAAGGATGGGGGATCATTTTCCCCAGCAGGTTGCTGATGTTATTGAAAAAACCTACCCTAACAAGCTGGTAGTCAGCATGATATCAAGTCAGATTGACGCTGACCGCATGGATTATCTCCAGCGGGACGCTTTTTATACAGGAGTAAGCTACGGCCATTTTGATATGGAACGTATCCTTCGGGTAATGAGACCTACGGAAGACCAGGCTGTTGTAAAATATACCGGCATGCACGCAGTGGAAGATTACATAATGAGCCGCTATCAGATGTACTGGCAAGTATACTTTCATCCAGTAACGAGAAGCGCCGAAGTTATTTTAAGTAAAATATTGCGTCGTGTACGTGTTTTATATGATAAAGGCTACAGCTTTAAACAGGAACCCGCCCATTTTAAAGGTTTTTTTAATGAATCCCTCACCTTAGAAGAGTACCTTCGTTTAGATGAATCAGTCGTATTGTTTTACTTTCAAGCCTGGCAGGATGAAGAGGATGCTATACTTAAAGATTTGTGCCAGCGGTTTATGAACCGCCGCTTGTTTAAATACGTGGAATTTGACCAGAACTTTGTCATGAATGAATGGGGCGAACTTCAAGAACTGTTCCGCAAAGCAGAAATTGACCCGGAATACTATCTTGTTATTGATTTTTCCTCTGATCTTCCTTATGATTTTTACCGGCCGGGAGAAGAAGAAGAGCGGATGCCTATTCATTTGTTAATGCCAAACGGGAAGCTTAGAGAGTTATCGAGGGAATCAGATGTAGTCGAAGCCATATCAGGAAAAAAAAGAACGGATCACAAGCTGTATTTTCCTGTGGATCTTCTGGAGACAAAAGGCCATGAGAAGGAAAAGCAACGAATTAAAGAAATTTTGTTAGAAACATAAGAGGAAGGTTTCGCAGGCGAAACAGTAGGAAATAGAAGTGACAAGTATAGATGGCAGAAATGAATTATCTGGGCAGAGGAGGCGCTTGCCAGTGCTGACTGAACACGCGAAAGTAATGGCGTTATTAAAAGACGCAGGAGAAGTCGTAGGACGTAAAAAGCTGCAAAAGATGGTATACATCAGCAAAAAATTGAAGCTCCCTTTTCAAGAGAGATACAATTTCCATATGTTTGGCCCGTACTCTGAAGAACTGACCTTGAGAGTGGAGGAGCTGAGTAATCTGGGATTTGTAAAAGAGGTCAAGGAAAAGAAAGCCGGCTATTACCAATACCGTTATGCCCTTACAGAAGACGGAGAAACATTTTTAAAGAAATTTCCTTTAGAATGGCCCAATGAAAAGGCAAAAGGGATGGTAGAAAGCATGAATACCCATCCTTCAAAGTTTTTGGAGCTTGTATCTACGATTCTTTATTTTGACGACCTTCCTAAGGCAGAAGTAAAGGAAAAGGTGTTTACGTTAAAGAAAAAGCAGAATTATTCTGAAGAGGATATAGAAGAAGCATATAATTATATACATTCATTGAAACATTAAGTATTTTTTGTAATTGCCTGTGGTAATCTGACAGGGAAGACACCCGGGCTGATACTTACTATTACCGCCTGCTGATACAGCGGGCGGTTTTCTAATAGAAGAAGAGGGAAAAAGCCTCCTCTCAGTGGAGGAAAAGCGCCAGAAGGAGTGGAAGTCATTTACAATCATTTTCCTTCGAGTGGTAGAAAGCAGAACTATTATGATAAACTAAACATTAACTCAAGAAGAAAAAGGCTGTTGAAAGGAGTTATATATATGGACCTTTTCGATAAAAAGAAGAACGAAGAAATAAAGAAGATGGGCGGCCGAAGAGGCGGCGGATTTAATATTTTAAGCAGTGATTCCACGGATGGTCATGGCGGGTACGGAGCCGGGACGTTAAACTTAAATAATATTTCACCGATCATTGTCGATCCTGAGGGTGGAGATGCATTTGTGGATATGGGAGCTCTTCATGCTCGTTCTGAGATTGAAAAACGCATTAAGTTTTTAAAGAATAAAGAAGAAGTGCCAAATGGCCGTCTGTACTGGCTTGTGTGGGTGACCGTAGACCACCGTGATGGCAAGCCGTATTACGCCGGGGTAGCAGCGTGTGAAATGACAGTTGATAAAGAGATTCGCCGAGGTTACAAGAGCCTTCCGGAACATGTAAATAACATGGACAGGTCGTTAAAAAGAAAACTTGTTGTCGATAAGATGGACGATAAGTCAAAGCAAATATTAGCCGAGTTTCTGCAAAGTCATAGTGAAGAGATGTGGAAAAATAGTGATGAAGACCTCCACCAGGCTCTGAGTACAACCTGATTTCGGCAGAAACAACGTGAAAAACCTGTGACCACTCATGAGAAAAGTCACAGGTTTTTTTTAATAGGTAGTATTTATATAACCAGTTCTTTACCAAACATATAGGCCTGGTTTTGTCCATCCCCCAATTATGCAAACTATGAACGATTTTTGAACAGATGGACTACCTGGTTGTTCTTTTGGAAAAATATAAGTAAACTAGCATTACACACACACGCAATATAGCTAGGACACTAAAACGTGTAAGGGTTTCCGAATCCTTGCACGTTTTAGTTTTATTACAAATATTACAGCTTTACCCAGGGTGCCAGGCACCTAAATTTATTCACCAAACCAGTTGATAAAGCGGTCGAAGAATTTTTCTTTTTGTTCAGGCAGTTCATCCTCAAGCTGCCCTTCCGGCTTGTCATTATCATCTTCCTCGAGCTCTTCGGTACAGGACTTAATTGGTTCTGTTCCTTCAAGGAAAGCAACTTTTCGCGAGGGGCCGCATGCTTCAGCTCCTAAAAGGCCGGTCTCAAGGTCAATGTCTGCCTCGATGACATCAGGCGGCCTTGAGAAAGAGAGTTTCAGCTCTTCGGCTAGCCCTTCATTCATTGTCCGCGCCCAGATTCGCTTTGCAAACTGTCCTTCATCTCCGTGGTGAAGGGAGCGGTTATCATCATACCCGACCCAGACCCCTGTAAGAAGCTGGGGTGAAAAGCCCACCATCCAGCTGTCTGCTGGTGTAGATCCGCTTTTTCCTGCAATGGGTCTGTTAATCATGTGCGCGACGGATCTCCCCGTTACTGTTGTATAGGTATCCATGTCTGGATCAAACATGCCAGTCATTAAATCGGTCATAATGTAAGCTAAAGAAGGATCAAACACTTCCACTTTCTCCGTTTCCGTTTCCAGAATCACGTTCCCTTCTCCATCTGTCACTTTTTCAATTAAATAAGGATCAATCCGGTAACCGCCGTTTGCAAAAGGACTGTAACTGCCAGTCAGTTCAAGGAGGTTTACGTTTTCTGTCCCCAGCGCAAGAGATGGAATGGGAGAAAGAGGACTATCAATCCCTGCTTTTTTGGCCGTTTCCATCAATGCTTCGGGACCAAGAAATAAATGGGATTTCACAGCAAATATGTTATCAGAGACAGCTAAAGCTTCAGCCATCGTAATAAAATCATCGGCATAACGATTTCCAAAGTTTCCTGGCGAGTATTCATCTTCCCCGTCGTTAAACGGAAACGTACTCTCTTCGCTCACAAAAGAAGTGGTTGGGGTAAACCCGTTCTCAAGAGCCGCATAGTACAAAAAGGGTTTAAAGGTAGACCCTGGAGGGCGCATAGCCTGCGTCGCCCGGTTAAAGGCGGATTGTTCATAGTTTTTCCCTCCAACCATCGCTTTGACAGCTCCTGAGCGGGGATCTATGGATACAAGTGACCCTTGAATTTCCGTATCAGCAGGCAGTTCAATCGCCAGCTGGTTCTCAGCTTTTTCCTGAAGCACAGGATCCAGAGTGGTATAGATTTGAAGTCCTCCTTCTTCCACAAGCTGAGGGTCGAGCTCATATTCATCAACAAGAAGCTGCCTTACATAATCCTGAAAAAACGGGCCAGTACGGCCATCTGTTACTGTTGCACTGTCTACAAGAGGGAGTGCTTCTTGTTCCGCTTCCTCTCTCTGAGTTCCTGTGATCATTCCTGTTTCTTCCATGGCGGCAAGCACGGTTCTCTGCCGGGATTCCGCTCGTTCAGGTTCCAGAAACGGTGAGTAATAGGTAGGGCCTTTTGGGATGGCAGCAAGCATGGCGGCCTCTCCTAACGTTAGGTTTACAGCCGATTTATTAAAATAGAGTCTTGAGGCCGCTTCTATTCCGTAGGCTCCGTGGCCGTAATAGATCGTATTTACATACCCTTCCAAAATGTCTTCCTTGTCGTAGTGCATTTCCAGACGGAGGGCGTAAAGAGCTTCCTCAATCTTTCTTGACCACGTTTTATCATGAGAAAGAAAGAGGTTTCTTGCATACTGCTGTGTAATCGTACTGGCTCCTTGTGCCTTTGAGCCAGATTTTATGTTAGCTGCCACAGCGGCTCCGATTCTTGTAAAATCAAACCCTTTGTGGCTGTAAAATCTGCGATCTTCAATAGCAAGAGTAGCATCAATAAGGTCAGGCGAAATTTCTTCAACGTTCACCCAGTATCGCTGCTGTCCCCCCTGGCTCTCTCCGATGATGGAACCGTCTTCCCCGTAAAATACTGTCGTCTGGTCTACCTGCAGAGGAGGAGCTCCTGCTCCTAAGGAGTAAAGCACAACCAACAGTGCTCCTCCCATGGCAAAAATGCCTGCCAATAATGTGAGACGAAATCCCATACGAATAAATCCCGGCCGTTTCTTCTGAAGACGCTGCCTTCTTTTTCTTGTTACGACATCCATGCCATTACACCTCTTTTCCTTACAGGAAGAATTAGATAACAGACTCTCTGTTTGATAGAATCTATTTCTAGTTTTGGTTTTTTGAAAGAATTTTAAACAAGGAGTGAAAAATAACCTTGCATTCTCTGCCTTCCTGCGGGTATAACAAAAAGAGGGTTCAACCATTGCTTTTAATAAGGCTTTATTCCAGACAGGAACTACAGGCGGCTAGTGAGGGAACTCACTTACCCTGGATGCTAATTTCCGGGCCGGGGTCTGAGTGGGATCCTTTGCGTCAGTATAAGGCTAAGAACGGGTGAAGACCTGGAAGGAAAGCGGGAAAGAACCTATTTTAAGTTTGAGGTGATCTGCAGTGGAATTTTGGTTTACGGAGAAACAAACAGATAAATTTGGTATTACAGCGAAAGTGAAACGAACGCTCCATACAGAAAAAACAGACTATCAACAGCTCGATGTTGTAGAGACGGAAGAGTTTGGGAATATGCTGCTTCTTGACGGAATGGTGATGACCACGGAAAGAGATGAGTTTGTTTACCATGAAATGGTCACCCATGTACCTTTGTTTACTCACCCAGAACCTAAAAGTGTTCTTGTGGTTGGCGGTGGAGATGGAGGAGCGATCAGAGAGGTACTGAAGCACCCATCTGTCGAAAAAGCCACGTTAGTGGAGATTGACGGCAAAGTCATCGAGTACTCGAAAAAGTACCTGCCAACGATTGCTGGGGCACTGGATGATGAGCGCGTAGAGGTAAAAGTTGGAGATGGGTTTATGCACATTGCAGAAAGCGAAAATGAGTACGATGTGATCATGGTCGACTCAACAGAACCGGTGGGACCGGCTGTGAAACTGTTTGAAAAAGGGTTTTACGAAGGTATTTACAAAGCGCTTAAAGAAGATGGAATCTTTGTGGCGCAAACAGATAACCCATGGTTCCAAAGTGAACTTGTGAAAAATGTCTACTCTGATGTTAAAGAAATCTTCCAGGTTACAAGCTTGTATACATGTAATATCCCTACCTATCCAAGTGGCTTGTGGACATTTACCATCGGGTCTAAAAAACATGATCCGTTGAATGTGCCCGAGGAGCGATTCCACCACATTGAAACCAAGTACTATACAAAAGAGCTTCATACAGCAGCCTTTGCCTTGCCTAAATTCGTCACCGACCTCATCAAGTAGGGTGCCTGGCACCCAGCCTGGTTGTAACAAGTTTGTCATAAAGCTTCAGGGGGAATCGTTGTCCTGCAAGGATTTCACCTGAAATAACACAATGGGGTGCCAGGCACCACAATACAAAGGGGGAAGTTATCATCAGGAATTTTGATCAAGCCTACTCTGGAAAAGTATTTATCGCCAGTTCTCCTTCTTATGAAGAAAGTGATATCGTATTGTACGGTATGCCGATGGACTGGACGGTCAGCTTTCGGCCGGGATCCCGTTTTGGGCCAGGGAAGATTCGCGAAGCTTCCATTGGTCTTGAGGAATACAGTCCATATTTAGACAGGCATTTAGAAGATGTTGCCTATCACGACGCAGGCGACCTTCTGCTTCCCTTTGGAAATCCACAAAAAAGTCTTGATATGATTGAGCAGACGATAGACATGTTTTTGAAGGATGGAAAGTTTCCAATTGGTCTGGGAGGAGAGCATCTTGTCACATGGCCGATTATTAAGGCAATGTCCCGTAAGTATGAAAATCTTGCCGTGATCCACATTGATGCCCACACTGATTTGCGAACAGATTATGAAGGCGAAGAGCTTTCTCATTCTACACCAATCCGAAAGGCTTGCGAGTGGCTGGGACCGGAAAATGTATACTCCTTCGGTATTCGTTCTGGAGAAAGGGAGGAGTTTGAATACGCCAGTACATCAGGAATGCACTTCCACCGGTTTAACGTAGCTGATCCTTTAAAACAGGAGCTGCCTAACCTGGAAGGAAGGCCCGTGTATGTCACAATTGATATTGATGTACTTGATCCGGCCTACGCACCTGGAACAGGGACTGCAGAAGCGGGAGGCATTACATCTAAAGAGCTCCTGGAGGCCATTCATTTTATTGCACGGTCAGAGGCGAACGTGGTAGGGGCAGACCTAGTAGAAGTAGCACCGGCTTATGACGCAAGTGAAAAAACACAAATTGCTGCCGCTAAATTTATAAGAGAAATGATTTTGGGCTGGCCGCAAAAATAACAATCAAAGGGGGCTCTCTTTCTTAGTTGAAAGAAGTCTCCTTTTTCATGCCATCATAAAAAGGGGACGCCATAGGCAAATAAAAATCATGAACCGGTATACACCGTCCATGTAAGAAACTTCTTCAGACAAGCGGAAAGATTTATGAGTAAGCACTATTTTTCATAACGTGATAGAGTAATAGAAGCAAGGCTTTCATAGTTTTGTCAGAAGAAAAAGTGTTAGTACAGGAGTATTACGTATGAATAATCATTCTTTAGTATTTGAAAAAGGGATGACTGCAAACAAAGTGATCCTGATCCTTGGTATTCTTTTTGTATCTTTTAATCTGCGCCCGGCTATTACTGCTGTAGGCCCGGTAGTAAGCGCAATCAGGGCTGATCTTCATATTACAAATGGACAAGCTGGTTTCATTACGACTCTGCCGCTTCTTTCTTTTGCGGTGTTTTCTTTTATTGCTCCTAAGCTGGGATATCGCTTTGGAAGTGAAGCCATGATATTTGCAGGCATGCTGGCTTTACTTGCCGGTATTCTTATCAGGTCCACGGGAGTATTGTCTGCTTTATTTATTGGAACAGCTCTTGTCGGTGTGGGCATTGCTCTGGCAAACGTATTGCTCCCAAGCATTATAAAAAACAGGTACCCTGCTAAAATCGGTCTGATGACCGGTGTGTACACTGCGTCAATGTCTATTTTCGCAGCGCTTGGCTCCGGGTTTACCATCACGTTAGCGGACGGATTTCAATTAGGCTGGCAGCATTCTCTGATGTTCTGGGGAATTCTTGCCCTGGCTGCACTTATCCTATGGTATCCCCAGCTTCATCAGTCATCAGGAAACCAGGCTGATGTAAAAAGAAAAGCTCAAGCCGTTCCTGGAAGTAATATTTGGCGCTCGGCTATTGCCTGGCAGGTCACTCTTTTTATGGGCTTTCAATCCTTTCTTTTTTACTGCATGATTGCCTGGCTGCCTGAAATTTTAAGCGGAGCCGGGCTGCCCCTGGCAACAGCAGGGTGGCTTGTCTCTATCATGCAGCTTGCTGGTATCCCGATGGCCTTTTTTATCCCTGTGCTCGCAGGGCGCCTTGAAAATCAAAAAGGACTGATATGGCTTATCGGGGCTCTTTATATGGCAGGTCTCAGTGGCTTACTAACAGGCGGCAGTGTGGCGCTTATTACCATAAGTGTGATGCTGATTGGTCTTGGACAGGGATCTTCAATCAGCCTGGCTCTGACATTGCTTGGGCTGCGGGCAGCAAATCCGAAAGAATCAGCTGAGCTTTCGGGAATGGCCCAGTCTCTTGGCTATGCTTTTGCCGCTACCGGGCCGGTGTTGATAGGATTTTTCCTTGATATGACAGGTTCTCCTTTTGTTCCATTGTTTATTTTTGTTGGGATTGTAATCGTCATGGTGGTCGCAGGGCTTGGCGCAGGGAGAAACAAAACAATCTTTCAAGTGTAGAGAGGCTTTCTTTAAAAAGGGAGCTTCTTTTTTTAAATTAAAGGCATGTACTATTAATTTTGTCTTAAAAGTTAAAAGATTAAAATTAAATAAAAAGGGAATAGGGAATAATAGGAAATAAAAAACCTTAAGAGATGGTCAGGATCCTCTCTTACATAATGGTTGTATTCTGACTGAAAAAAGGAGGATAGCAATGAAAGATCAGCTTCAATATAAGGTTGTGGCTTACAATGATCAAGGAGAGGAATTCAGCGTTTCTCCAAGTCATTTAGAACAGGATGCGATTTTTACAACGAAAGAGGAAGCAGAAAGGGCTTGTGCCGACATGAAATCAGCATTGCCAGACGATTACACGATAAAAATAAAAGAAATAGGAATGTGAAAGAAGCCATTGCTCGGAAGCAATGGCTTCTTTTATTACAATAGTGTTACAACCCCGCTAGGTGCCAGGCACCGTGATATAGGGGTGGACGGCTTTATAATGGTCCTTGACTCCAACGTTGTTTCCCGTGACTAAAATAACTGTCGGCCCGGTCGGCTGGACGGTTCCGGCAAGCAAAGCCCCCACTCCGACGGCCGCTGCGCCTTCTACTACCAGCCGGTGTTTTTCATAAAGATAAGCCATCCCTTTTGCGATAATATCCTCAGGCAGCCGGAACCTTTGATCGACATACTGCTCCACACATCTGTACGTGTATTTATTGTTCTGTCCGATGCCTCCAAGCAGGCTGTCAGCATAAGTAGGGTGTTCCGGAATAACAACAGGCTTTCCGGCAAGGAGGCTTTCATCCATTGCAGCTCCCTTTTCTACACAAAGCCCGATCACTTGGGTATCAGGAGCGGTTTCCTTCATCACCATTCCAACACCAGACAGAAGTCCGCCGCCGGACAGTCCGCCCATAACGGTCGTGACCTGTGGCAGTTCCTCGAGTATCTCAAGGCCAATGGTCCCTTGCCCGGCAATGATGTCCGGATGGTCAAAAGGTGGGATGACCGTTAACCCTTCCTCATCCCGAAGACGGTAGCAGGCAGCCTCCGCGTCGTCCTGTCCCTTTCCTTCAATATGAAGTTCAGCACCGCTTTCTTTTAATGCTTCCACTTTCGATGGGGGCACATTTTCAGAAATACAGATGACAGCTCGAAGTCCTAAGCAAGAAGCTGCAAACGCCACAGCAAACCCGTGATTTCCCGTGGAAAAGGTTGTCACCCCCGTGGCTTTTTCCTCTTCGCTTAGATTGTTGATCATATTTGTCGCCCCTCTAAGCTTAAAAGAGCCTGTCGGGTGAAGCTGCTCCAATTTTAAGAAGACAGGGACGTCCAGTCGTTTTGATAAAGGCAATGAATAAAGAAGGGGAGTAGAAGAAACCGTGCTTTGAATTCGCTCCTTTGCTTCCCACACGTGCCTTACAGTTAGATCCTTCATCCAATTCCTCCTGCCCTTAGGTTCTTACTTAATGTTTTTCTGTTTTAAAAAAGAAAATCCTCTCCCTGAACCAAAAAGGTTTCTTTTCCTGTGAAGATGCCGTTTAAGTCAGCCATTACATCCGCAGTTCATTTCCCGCCCAAAAGCTCGTCCAAACTTTTTTAAAAAGTAATCATGCTTTCCATTCCTTACATAATATATTGAAAAGTATAAAGCTATTCCTCCCGGCTCATAAAAACCAGCTGGGCAGGCTGCTGCATGGAAAGAAAAGCAGAAAGCCGTAAGCTGCTGACCATTGATGACTGTTTGTAAAAGAAAGGAAAGCAGGCTGCCGGCAGCAGGGGAAAGTAAAAGTAAAACAGACTGAAGGGGAATCTTCTCCTGAAATAGATAGTAAAAAGAGCTTACTTTGCAGGGATGATGGTTGTCTGCAGCTCTTTTCTTAAGGTTTTAACGTGAACGACAAAGGAGGCAGCCGAATGCGATCAATGACAGCCTTTCCAAAACAAGAATATGACGAGCGATTGATCAAAGTGAAAGAGGAAATGGAACGAGCAGGGGTGGAGCTGCTGTTAATTAGTGATCCGGCCAATATGAACTACATTACCGGGTATGATGGCTGGTCTTTTTATGTATCACAAATGGTAATGATTTTTATTGATGAACCGGAGCCTTACTGGTTTGGAAGGGGCCAGGATGTAAATGGGGCCAAGGCGACCACGTGGCTTCCTGAAAGTCATTTGCTTTCCTACGGGGACGAATTTGTGCATGCCAAAACCAAGCATCCCATGGATGAAGCGGGACGGTGGCTCAAAAGCAAAGGAAAGCATGCGAAAAGAATCGGAGTAGAACTGGACGCATATTATTTTTCTGCTAAAGCTATGAATCATTTAGAGCAAGCACTTCCTGATGCGGCATTTGCTGATACAACAAACCTGGTTAACTATGTGCGAATGATTAAATCAGACAGGGAAATTACTTTTATGAAAAGAGCGGCTGCTATTGCCGAGGAAGCGATGAATGAAGGAATTCGTGCCATTCAGGAAGGAACAAGAACCTGTGACATTGCAGCAGCTATTTCTTCGGCGCAAATTCGGGGAGCAAACGGAATAGGGGGCGATTACCCGGCCATTGTTCCTCTGATCCCTGCGGGAGAGCTCACCTTTGCTCCCCATTTGACGTGGACAGACGAACCGCTGAAAAAGGGAGAGCCTATCATCATTGAACTTGCAGGCTGCTACCGTCGCTATCATGCGCCCCTTGCAAGAACGGTCGTACTGGGCAAACCGGATGCCGAGCTGCAAAGGCTGGCTTATGCAGTGACAGAAGGCATTGAAAACACCCTCGATTCCATCCGTCCAGGGTTAACATGTGAGGAGATCGAAGGAGTCTGGAGGAATACGATCTCAAAGCATGGATTTAATAAGGATTCCCGTATTGGCTACTCCATCGGTGTCAACTACCCGCCAGACTGGGGAGAGCACACGGCGTCAATACGACCGGGCGATCATACAATTCTTCAGCCCAATATGGCTTTTCACCTCATTCCAGGTATTTGGCTAGACAATATGGGGGTAGAGATAAGTGAGTCCTTTATTGTGACTGATAAAGGGTGTGAAACCTTAGTAGATTATCCTCGTTCTCTCATTGTTCAGCCAGGTTTTTCAACGGCAATCTAGAAGTATGGTAGAAAGCTGTGAAAAGGAGTGATGGGCTTGTATATTTTTTCAGAGAAAGATATTCGGGACATTGTAAAGGTAGACAAGAAGGCATTGTCCCTGATCGAAGAAGGCTTTAAACGATTCGAAGAGGGAGAGGTGACTCTCCCGCCTATTTTACGGGTGGACATTCCTGAAAACAACGGCGAAGTCGATGTGAAGACCGCTTATATTAAAGGAATGGACAAGTTTGCTTTAAAAATATCTTCAGGCTTCTTTGATAATTACAAAATCGGTCTTCCCAGCTTGAGCGGCATGATGCTGCTCTTTAGCACAGAAACCGGTGTGCCGGAAGCTGTTCTTCAGGATAACGGCTATTTAACAGATGTCAGAACAGCAGTAGCAGGAGCCATGGCAGCCAAATATATGGCAAAGGATGAAATTGATACGGTAGGGGTGATTGGCACAGGCACCCAGGCCCGCTATCAAATAAAAGCGCTCAGTCTGGTGCGTAATTTTAAGCGGATCGTTGTTTATGGACGAACTCCAGAGCATGTTGAAAAGTATAAAAGAGACATGGAGGAAGAATTTAAAATCCCTGTGGTAGCCGTAGAAAATCCAGAAGAAGCAGTATCCAAGAGCGATATTCTAATTACAACCACCCCAGCTAAAGAACCCATCATTCAAGCAGAGTGGATAAAGCCGGGGTTGCATATTACCGCTATGGGCTCAGATGCAGAAGAGAAAAATGAGCTTCATCCAGAGGTTTTGAAAAAAGCAGACCTCTTAAGCTGTGATGTGGTAAACCAGGTGTTTACGTTCGGTGAACATCACCACGCGAAAGAGGCAGGGCTGGTTTCTGAAGAGGACTCAATCATTGAGCTTGGGGCACTGGCCGCTGGGAACAAAAAAGGAAGAACAAGTGATGAACAGATAACGGTGACTGATTTAACGGGAACGGGGGTACAGGACACAGCAATTGCTGTATATGGTTATGACCGCCTCCGAGAGCAGGAAAAAGGTGTATGGTTTGGGGAAAACGAATAAAGGAAACAAAAGCGGGACAGCCCATCAAGGCTCCCGCTTTTTGCATGGAGCCTGAAGGATAAACCAGAGGATTATAGGATAGTCGATCCTCCCTTCTAACAGGCATACGGCCGCTCTCCTGTGATAAAAGGTTGATACTGTGTATTAGTCAGACATATGGTATCATAGTCGTTACCATCACCTTTCTAAAAGGATCTTCCCATCAAGAAGACGAACATAGTTATTTATGCCTTGCCATACATAGGTTGTCCTTTTCTAACATAGAGTGTACAAATGTTTTTTTTATTTCACACATCTGAGGATGAAGAAGGCCGGCAGAAAATGGCGCTCCTTAAAGGAAGTTTTAAAAAGGAGTGAGGCTCCCCTTGCATGACAAGGTGGGAATCGCTACACTTTTAAAAAGAAAGGTGAGAAAAGACATGCCTATTAATGCAAAAACACCGATTTATGTAGAAATGACAACAAATATAAGCCAAGAAGGGCAAAAGGACCAAATAAATTTAGAGGCGGCAGGAGAGCTGTACCGCAAAAATGATTTTATTTATGTGACCTTTACGGAAACCCTTGAGGATATCGGTGAAGTGAATACGCTGTTAAAGGTTGGAGACGAGCAGATCACGGTCATTCGTAAAGGAGCTGTTTCCATGAGACAGCCTTTCTTTCTTGGCGAAGTGACCTCTGGAAGCTATGAAACCCCTTTTGGCAAACTTGCGACAGAAGCGAATACGGATCAAGTATCTATCCAATGGTCTGACGATGGAAACAAGGGAGATATTTCGTTTGGATACGACCTGACGCTCCAAGGGTCAGCAGCAGGAAGATATGATGTGAAGATTTCGATTGAGGAGGAGACGTAAGAATGAACATAGCAGAGCAAATGAAGGAGCGGCTCAAAGAAGAAATCATAGCAGCCGTTGAAAAAGCAGGGCTCGCCAGTAAAGAAGAGATCCCTGAAGTTATTTTAGAAACACCTAAAGAAAAAGAACATGGGGACTTTGCAACAAACATGGCAATGCAGCTGGCCCGCATTGCCAAAAAAGCTCCCCGTCAAATTGCAGAGGAACTAACGGCACAGCTTGATAAAGAAAAGGCCTCTATTGAGAAGGTAGACATTGCCGGTCCTGGATTTATTAACTTCTTTTTAGATAACGGCTATTTAAGAGATTTAATACCAACGGTTATTCAAGCCGGTGAAGAGTACGGCCAAACAAACAGCGGAGAAAACAAAAAGGTACAGGTCGAGTTTGTCTCTGCTAATCCTACCGGGAATCTTCACTTAGGACATGCCCGTGGTGCAGCTGTAGGAGATACGCTGTGTAATATCCTTGATAAAGCGGGTTATGAAGTGACACGTGAATATTATATTAATGATGCGGGAAATCAGATTCAAAACCTGGCTCTTTCTGTGCAGGCTCGTTATTTGCAGGCGATTGGGGAAGACGTGGATATGCCTGAAGACGGGTACCGGGGCGCTGACATTGAAGGCTTTGGCCGGGAGCTTGCCGAAGAGCACGGCGAGAAGCTAAAGGATCTCTCTGAGGGAGACCAGCTTTCTTTTTTCCGTGCGTATGGTCTTAAGAGAGAAATAGACAAGCTGAAGAAAGATTTAGCCGACTTTGGTGTTGAATTTGATGTGTGGTATTCCGAAACCTCTCTTTACGAAAATGGCAATGTAGAGGACACACTGGAGCTTTTGAAATCCAAAGGAGAAACCTTTGAAGAAGAGGGGGCTGTGTGGTTTAAATCCACGGAGTACGGAGACGACAAGGACCGTGTGCTGGTAAAAAGCGATGGAACATACACGTACTTAATGCCCGACATTGCGTATCACCGTGATAAGTATGAGCGGGGCTTTGAGAAAGTCATTAACATCTGGGGTGCAGACCATCATGGCTACATACCAAGAATGCGTGCTGCAGTGCAGGCACTGGGTTATGACAAAGAGCAGCTTGAAGTGCAAATTATACAAATGGTCAGCCTTTACCAAAATGGTGAAAAGGTAAAAATGAGCAAGCGGACAGGAAAAGCTGTTACGTTACGAGATCTTATGGAGGAAGTCGGCATTGATGCGACCAGGTATTTCTTTGCTATGAGAAGTGCAGACAGCCATCTTGATTTTGATATGGATCTCGCTGTATCCAGCTCAAACGAAAACCCTGTGTATTACGTTCAGTATGCCCATGCGAGACTATGCAGTATTTTCCGCCAGGCTGAGGAAAAAGGAATCAATCTTGATGTAGATGCTGACCTTGCTCCCGTTAACACAGAAAAAGAATTCGATCTACTTAAGAAGATAGGTGAGTTTCCGGAAGTGATTGCATGGTCAGCCGATAAATATGCTCCCCACCGGATCACAAACTACCTTCATGAGCTCTCTTCTGCCTTCCACAGCTTTTACAACGCAGAACGGGTGATTGATGCAGAGAACCCTGAGCAGACCAAAGCACGCCTGGTTCTGGCCAAAGCTGTCCAGACCACGCTTCAAAATGGAATGAAGCTTATCGGCGTATCTGCGCCTGAAAAAATGTAATAAACGCAGCAAGGTTTTTAATAAGAAAAGCAGGGAATATAACAAAAGGGAGCCTCAGGCTGAGGCTCCCTTTCCCATGGGTGTTAACTGACTTCATTTTTTAAGAGGACGATCCTGTTATAAGGAAACTCCTCTTCTTTCCCTTCAAGAGGAAAATCAATGAATTCAGCCACAATTGTCCGGTCGTATTCAGCAATGACTTTCATTTCTTCGCCATCATAGTAGACGGTTTGACCGGTCTCAAATAGTTTAGGCTTTTCTTCTGCCATAGTATCACCTGCTAATAAGTTCGTTAGCTTTGTTATTTCACGTTTACGTGAAATTTAAACTAACTCCTTAGAATAAAAATTTATCAGGATAGTAAATCCTTTAGAGTAAATCATAGTAACAAGGATGTGATTGAGATGCAAGAGGTTATTTATGCCTTACTTACAGGAGCGGTAGTGGGTTTTTTATTTGCGCTCCTTCGCCTGCCCATACCTGCACCCCCTGCTTTTGCCGGAATTATGGGTATCGTAGGAATTTTTCTGGGGTATAAGATCTTTCAGTGGATTCTCCCTCTTTTTAATGGGGGAGCATAAAAGCAGAGGTGAAATAGACGATGCCGTATTTTCATTCGAATGGAGCAGATCTATACTACGAAAGCACCGGGAGCGGCCCCCCTCTCATGTTTCTTCATCCGCCTGCGATGGGAGCAGCAGCTTTTTATACCCAGCGGGAGGAGCTGAGTGATCAATTTCAGGTCATTACTTTCGATGCCAGGGGTCATGGGAAGAGCGGAGACGGAGGCAGGAATGATCTTTTGATTGCTGAATGGGCCGAGGACATGGCAGCACTTGCGGACCACCTGGGAGTGAGCCAAATCATCCCATGCGGCTATTCAAGCGGAGCAAACCCAGCTCTGGAGTTTGCGATATCTTACCCGGAACGAACAGCCGGCTTGATTCTTATCAGCGGATATCCTGAAGTCAGCACGAACATTCTTGATAAGCAGATTAAAATCGGAATATGGGGAATGAAAAAGGATCTTAGAGGGATGCTGGCCAAATGGCTTGCTGTCTCTCACACAGGGAACAAAAAACATCAACGCTTTATTGAGAAAACAGCCAAAGCAAGCAATCCGGTTTTGTTAAAAAACCTCTATGCCAATAGCTTGTATTACCAGTGTACCGAGCAGCTTCCCAAGATAAAGTGCCCTGTCGCTGCTATCTATGGAGCAAACGATTATTACATCCACTACTATCAGTATTTGTTTTACAAGTACGTGAGAAACATTCAACTGATTCATATCCAGGGCATTGCTCATCAGATTCCAACGAAAAAACCGAAAGAGCTTCATGGAATTATCCGAAGCTTTGTTGCACAGCATCATTTGAGTTCTATTACCTGAAAATTTATTTGTAGACTCGTCTTCAAGCAGCTTCTTTTCAACCAGAAAGGAAGCTGTTTTTATTTTGCAGCAAACAGGCAGTACCAGTACTTTGGAAATCATTCTTCCTTTCGGCGATATGTTTCTTCTCGATAACGAATGAATACGAAAGAGTGGAGCATAATGAGAAGAAGGATCAGGGTTTGGAGGTGAAGAGATGTGAAGCGGTCACTATTACATCCAAAATCTACTCAAGAACAAGAGAACAGCTCTCCTTCTTTAAAAGAAGTGCTTCGTCACTTCGAACGATGTGACGACTTGATTGAACGAAAGACTCCAGATGCTGATACTACTGTTCTTTATTTCAATCACCTTGTAGAAGAAGACAAGCTTGAGAGAAATCTTCTTGGCCCTCTCCGGGAAAAGAAAGAAGCAGACATCAATGAGCTGTTTATTGAAGAACAATCAGCTGTTGGGAAAAAGACGGCTGAAGTGGTTGATGGCATCCTTAGTGGAGAGGCGGCAGTGTTCTGGAAAAATCAAACCTTTTTAATAGATGTATACGGGCCTGAAAGCCGCACTGTTCAATCAAGTGAAACGGAGACAGTCGTTTCCGGTCCTCACGACGCCTTTGTAGAAACCTTAGGGACAAACCTTTCTCTTATTAGAAGAAGAATTAAATCGTTTGACTTGAAGATCGAATTTTTTCAGGCAGGAACAGTGACAAAAACAGATGTGGCCCTTCTTTACATGAAAGGAAGAGCCGAAGAGGAAACAGTAGAGGAAATGAAAAAAAGAATTACCAGCGTGAAAATGGATGCCCTTTTTGAAAGTACGATGCTGGCTCAGTATATAGATGATCACCCAAACTCCTTGTTTCCCCAGTTTTTGACGACAGAGCGACCAGATCTGATTTCTTCCAAGCTCGTTGATGGAAAAGTAGTAGCCATGGTTGATGGCAGTCCGTCTGCATTGATGACACCTACTAGTTTCTTTGAGTTTTTTGCCTCCCCTGATGACTTTTATCAGCGCTGGATATTAAGTTCAGCAACCAGGCTCCTTCGTTTAGTGGCGTTTTTGATTACACTTACGTTTACTGCCTTTTATGTTGCTGTAATCACGTACCACTACGAGCTTATCCCGGAAGATCTTCTCTTACAGATTGCCTCCTCAAGAGCACAGGTTCCTTTTCCTCCCCTCGTTGAAGCACTGATGATGGAGTTTACCATTGAGCTGCTAAGAGAAGCAGGGGCCCGTCTTCCTACTAAAATCGGCCAGACAATCGGCATCGTGGGAGGGATTGTCATCGGACAGGCTGCTGTGCAGGCAGGCATTGCGAGCGGCATCCTTCTTGTGACGGTGGCGATTTCTGCGATTGCTTCCTTTGTGATACCAAGTTATTTGATGAGCACAGCGATCAGGGTTATTCGTTTTGGGTTAATTATTCTTGCGGGCTTTTTAGGACATTTCGGCCTCGTAGCAGGATTGGTCTTTATTCTTATTCACCTGGCAAGCTTACGTAATGTTAGAACATCATATATGGTTCCTTTAACGCCTTTGGTACTTAGAGATATGCTTTTTACCTTTATACGAGGGCCATATTGGGCCCGGCCAAAGGGAGCTAAAGAGAAATATATTAAATAAGTCAGCAAACGAGGTATAAGCTATGCTAAGAGAAAAACTGCAAGTTTTTCATGTGATCCTCCTAACGTACATGCTTCAAACAGGAGTTGTCCTCTTTAGTTTACCCCGCCTTGTGGAAGAAAATCTTGGTCCCAATGGTTGGATTGGACTCCTTGCTGTCTTTCTGATTGCCATAGCCAATGCCTGGCTGATCGCCCTTGTTTTTCAACGTGGGAAAGGAAAGTCTGTATTTGAGATTCTAGAGTCAGTTTCTAAGTGGCTCGCTTATCCCATCTATGTCTACCTGATTCTTGTGTGGGCTTTTTTAGGGTGTCTCGTAGATGCTCAGTTTGTGTTTATTTTTCAAATGATCAGTTTTCCTACGACATCACCCTGGGTATTTAAAGTGACCATATTGATGTTAGTTGTTTTATATGTCCATACAAAGGCTTACAGTATGGTAAAAGCAGCATCCATGTTATTTTTCTTGTCAATTTGGACATTGGTAGTGCTAGTGTTCCCCATGCAGGAATTTGATTGGGGAAGAACTGAGCCACTACTTTTTCATTCAAATATTGCAAATGTGGAAGGAGTGCTGGAGGTATATCCTGCGTTTTTAGGTTTTGAGCTGATTCTTTTGCTGTTTCCCCTGATGTACAAGAAATTCAGGCTGTTTCAAGCCCTCGTGCTGGGGAATCTCTTTTCTCTTTTTGTTTACATGGCTACCACCATTGTTTCATTAGGCTTCTTTGGCTCCCAGTATATAGGTGAGATTATGTTTCCAGTGTTAGACTTGATTGGATATGTACGTCTTCCCTTCGTGGAAAGAGCGGAGGCTCTTATCTTTTCCTTTTTTATTGGAAAAGTTGTGGTGACGGTCGGGTTTTATTATTGGGCAGCAAAGGAAGCTCTCGAAAGAATCTACAAGCCCAGGCGTCCAACCTGGCTTGTCGTTTTTCTCATTATCGGTACTTACATTCCGGTAAGAATGCTTGACACTTTTCATCAAATCCAAGAGCACCTTGCACTCGTGGCCTTGCATGCTACCGTCATTTCGTTTGGCCTTCCTATATTACTATTGATTATCTTGTCCTTTAAAAAGCCGGGAAGGAGTGTTCAAAAAGGATGAGGAACCGTATTTTTTTTCTGATTTTTCTCCTTCTTATGGTGGCTTCCGGATGCGAGGACGAACGAATTTTGGAAGAGCTGGGGGTGATCCATACAATTGGCTATGATATAAACGACGGTGAAGAGGAAGAGAAACTTCGGGTAACTATGAAATTGCCAAAAGCAGGGGAGCTTGAAGGAGCCGAAAGTGAAACCTTAACGATGGAAGCAGCCAGCAGCAGGGATGCTCGTCATCAGCTTTCCAGACAGACAAGCCGCGAGCTGGTAGGAGGACAGATGAGAGTCGCTCTATTTGGCCTGAATATGGCGGAAGAAGGAGTATGGGAGACACTCGACACTCTGGTTAGAGACCCCACCATCAGTAAAAGAGTAAAAGTAATCGTGACCCAGGGAACTGCTCATGAATTAATCGTGACTGATTTCCCTGAACATGAACGAACGGACTATTATCTTGACGGGATCATTGAAAAAGAAACAAGGTCATTTACGATCCCTCCTGTTAACCTATATAGTTTTGCAAGAGACTTGATCAACGATGGTGTAGAACCTGTGGCTACGCTTGTCAAGGTAGGGGAAAACGAAATAATTATGGACGGAACCGCTCTTTTTAAAGGTGATCAATATGTTTCCAAAATCAATCCTAAAAAAAGCAATATTTTCTTTTTTTTACGTGACGGGGCGCGAATTGGGGAAATAAATGTGAACCTCAGTTCTGAGGGGGAAGAACAGGAAAATATTGTACTTACTGCTATTACCAGTGATAGAAACATTGAGGTGAATGTCAGCGATCCCGAACATATCAAGGTAAATTACAAAGCGGATGTAAAAGGATCCCTTCACGAATACCAGGGAGAGATGGATATATATTCACCAGAAGCGCAAAAAGAGCTGGAACAAACTCTTGCTGTATATATTGAAAACATGGTGGAAGAAATAGCCCAGGAGCTTCAGGAACTTAGAGTAGACAGTCTTGGGGTTGGAAAGCATGTTAAGAAAAAGCTTGGAACTTTCGAGTGGTCCGAAGAAAAGTGGAGAGACGAAATGTTTCCCGCTGTCGATATAACAGCCGACGTAGATGTAACCATTAAAGACACTGGACTCTTTAAAACAGGCCCAGGGAATTTAAAGTAGGCTTTCTACGGGAAACAGCACAGGATATAAAAAGTAATTAAAAAGAACTCCTGAGCGGCCAGGAGTTCTTTTTCTGTCTTTTTTAAAGGAAAGATAAAATAATACTAATTACCACAATAAGACCAATAATCATTAAGATTGTACGAAGCATGACATTCATCCTCTCTTAAAAAGGTTTAGTTCACTTTTCCCTTTTCAAGAGAGAGAATAAACAAGTAATTGACTTATTAGAGATTTTCTCACGTTCTAAGTCTAAATACCCATGAACAACAACATGACATAAAGGCTTTTTAATCACTGCAACTAATACTTTCTTATGGAACTAAGAAGGGAGCCGGAAAATAGAAGGTTCAAATACCACCTTCATTGTATTCTCTTTTTTCTTATTGGAGGCTGCTGCCAAAGCTTCTTTATAATGCTCAAGGGGGAAGTAATGAGTAACAAGAGGGGAAAGATCCACCTTGCCAGCTTCCATTACATCCACGGCAATCTGCAGTGTCCGTTTTCTTTCGCCATGAACCTCATCGGTTCCATAGGAAAAACAGCCTTTGATCTCCAGCTCATTCAGCCAGATCATCGTCATATCCAGGTTATCAACAAAGCTTGCCAGGCCAAGAAGAACAATTTTCCCTCCTCTTCGGGTGAAACGGATTGCGTCGTTAAGACTCTTTTTGCTGCCGACACATTCGTAAATGATATCGGCTCCTCCATGAACAATGGGCTCTCCTATGACAGGCTTGAGAACCTCGGCACCGAAAGAATCAGCAATATCTTTAACATAATCCCCTCTTAAGTAAAAAATCTCATCGGCTCCGTATTTTCTTGCTAACTCCTCTTGAAAAGGATATTTTACAAGTACCTTAACGTGACATTGAAAATCAAGGGCTTTCAGGGCAGCCACAAGACAAATGCCGATGACACCGGCGCCAATCACAAGTACAGAATCATTAGGCTTAGGCGGGTTTTGCAAAACGGTATGCAACGCACAGCTGAAGGGTTCAACTAACACACCATTTTTATCATCCACGTTATCAGGGAGCTTAATAATCTGACTCTGGTGAGCAACAAGATACTCTCCCCAGCTGCCGCCTGTATCCTTGCATGTACCAGTTAAAAGACCTGGAGAAATAATACCATCTTTCATATGGTGGCAAAGATTATAGTTTCCTTGCTGGCATTCATGACACATTGGCTCTATGCCTCTTGCTTCGCATGCGAGTATCGGATCAATCACGACCCGTTCTCCAATTGCTACATCCTTTACGTCCCTGCCGACTTTAGAAACTGTGCCTGTCATTTCATGGCCGATCGTAAATGGAAAGGATATGAATGGAGAGGTAGACGGACTGTCTTTTAAGGAAATCAAATTTAAATCACTGCCGCATATACCTCCGTACTTCACTTTCACTTCCACCCAATCTTCCTTTGGCAGGGAAGGAGCCTCCACTTCCCTGAGCTGCAAACAGGTAAAGGGCGAGTTGACATAAAAGGAAGGGTTGATTTTTCCTGCCGCTTTACTAAAGGCATACTTTGGTAAATTTAAATCAAACTGTACAGCTTTCATGGCACCACCTGTGTAAGTTAATTTTCCTTGATTCCTTATTGCATAGGAACCTGAGGAATGATCTTCCCTTCAATACGTTCAAAAATATCTTCAAGACTTGTCCCGGTGATCGTTAACCCATGGTTTTTCAATCCCACAACTGTGCGAGAGGGATCTTCTGACTTGCTTACAATATCAGCCACTGCCTCTGCAAGCTCCACTGTTCCGCATGGGTAGTTAAATTCGGTGGCTTCAATGCCATCCATCCAGGCATGGACGTGGACAATCGCTCCAACCTCAGGGTGTTCTTTATAAATCATCCAGTGCTCAATCGCATCAACTGAGGCCCTTTTTGGTGTAATTTGCGGCGGGATGCTTACCTTCATGGTATTTTTCTCATCATCATAACCGGTAATATAAAGAAAGTCTTTTCCCACGTCGTTCATATTTCCTTTATCAATACCGCTTGCGCTCATCCAAAAATGGTTATTATCTTTACGGGCGCTTAAGTTTCCATAGCTGAGTCCGCCGATGCCATAAAGCTTTTTAAGATGGCGAATGTCCCTGTCAGATAACACCTCTTCCAAAGGAAACGGAGCAGGAAGCAGGTCCATGCTGTCAAGCTTGGCACCAGATTCTTTTAAAGACCGGGTGACATGATCACCCTGCCACAATTCCTCGGGCAGGTCTTCAACGAAGTCGTTATCAATGACAAGCTGGGAGGAAGCAAGAGGCTCCAATCTTGTAAATACTCTCTCAATCACATTATTTTCCTTTTCCTCGGTAGAAAAAGTGAGGCTGTAGCTTCCCTGTTCAGGTGTTAAGAAATGGACTTCTGTTTCCTTATCACCATGAGCAATATACATTAAGTGATTAGCTAAGCTTCTGACAAGGTAAGGATAGGCTTCCTTGTGAATATCCTCAGGAGAGCTGTTTGTTTCTGCAATGGAAACAACAAATGTCCCCTGCGCTTTTCGCCGAAAAGGACGAGGAGATTCACGGTCAATCACATTGAAGACCAGGTTAGTGTTGTCTTCAGGTGCTGTAAGATAAGAGTACCCTTCTTTGGAAAAGACGTCTTTCATTCCATTCAAAAGCCACTCTGTAGTCGGGTGTGTTGGCTGCCCATTAAATGCAAAGGTTTTCATTAATGATCCCTCCGTGTCTAGTAGCTGGGTGTATAATAGATGGTGGCGAGTGTATAATGATACTGATTAGGCAGATCATTGTTTCTTTTCCATGTTATAGAAACATTATCTTCAAATCAAAAATGGTTTGTCAAGCAAAGCAAGGGTCTCTGGAGAGAGGAAAGAAGCATTCTGTGCAACAGAATTCTTAGAGAAAGCTGTCAATATTTCAGATGGTCAGGTTACGGTATAACGAAACACGTATCATCATTATTTTTAACCTTGATCATTTTTAAACGTCTGTTGTAGAGACAGAGACTAATTTACTATATAATCGAACTAGCAAGTGGGGGGGGACAAAGTTGTTTTATACAGTACTTAAATTTATAGCGAAAGTTATTATACCTCTGCGGTTCAGCATAACAATAACAGGGAGGGAAAATGTACCGGAAGATGGTCCGGTGATCCTGTCCTCTAACCATATCAATTTTTTTGACCCTGTCTTTTTAGGAATACTCGTTAAACGCGATATACATTTTCTGGCGAAAATAGAACTGTTCAGCAGCCGTTTGACGAGGTCTCTTATGCTGAAGCTCCATACCATTCCTGTAAACAGGCAAAGTGGAAATGCTATTCGTCCTGTAAGAAGAGCTTTAAAGCTTTTGGAAGAAGGTCAGGTTGTCGGTATTTTTCCCGAAGGAACGAGAATTCCAACCGGCAAACGGGTAGAACCTGCCAAAGGTGTAGGTTTTTTTGGAGTGAAAACAGGAGTGCCAATCGTACCAGTGGGGATTTCCATTTATAAAAAAAAGAATTCCCTGCGAAAGAAGGTAACGATTCACATCGGGAGTCCGATTGAGGTTTCTACACTTGAGACGGACGATTACAGGGAAGTTGCAAGGCTTGTCATGGACCAGTCAAGAGAGCTTGCATGGCATCACCCGGAGACAGCCCTTGAGAGAGGGCATGGAAGAATAGTGGAATAAATAAAAATGCACGTGATGGCGATTAGTGAACGGAACGTAAAGGAGAACGGAGCATGTTTGGGTTTATTGTGAATAGAGAGTCAGGAAATGGGTACGGAAAAAAGGTTTGGTCACAGGTAGAAAGCACTGTAGTAAAGAGAAATATTAAGTATGTGGTGCGTTTTACAGAAAGGCCCATGCACGCCAAAGAAATTGTAGCTGAACTCTTAGAAAAGGATGTAGAGACAATCATTGTTATCGGCGGAGACGGGACGATTCATGAAGTTGTAAATGGATTAGTATATAAAAATGTTTCTCTAGGTATTATCCCGGCAGGCTCCGGAAATGATTTCGCCCGGTGTCTCGGTGTTCCTTTAGCGTACGAGAAGGCTCTTGAACGTATCTTTGAAAACAGACCGCAGCAGGTTGACCTGTTAAACCTTGGAGAAAGATACTCCCTTACTGTCGCCGGTATAGGATTTGACGGGCAGGTTGCTAAGAACGTAAATGAGGCACTTTATAAAAAATATCTGAATTTCTTCCGACTGGGAAGCTTATCTTACGCGATAAGTGTGCTTGATACATTAAGAACATATAAGCCCACAAACATGCAAATTACCGTAGATGGAAAAAAGCTGGACTTTGCAGACGTCTGGCTGGCAGCGGCAGCAAATACGACGACATATGGGGGAGGGATCAAGATCAGTCCTCTTTCTTCCCACACGGACGGAAAGCTGGACATTTGCGTCGTGCATGGATTAAGAAGAGGAAAGCTTATACGCTTATTGCCTAAAGCTTTTAAGGGGAAACATATTTCAGCGAAAGAAGTCACCCTCTTAAAAGGAGAAGATATTTACATTAGCTCAGATCCTCCCGTTCTCGTCCAAAGTGACGGTGAACAAGTAAAGCAGACTCCTCTTCATATTACAGTCGAAAAAAGAGCTCTTACCCTGGTGTAAGAGCACCAAGGGGCGGCCTCAAAAGGTATACTTTTGAGGCCGCCCCTATTTCGTTCACAAAAGGAACACAACTTAAAGCAGCTCAGAAATCCAGGTAGAAACCCTTTCCTTACTCCGGTGAAACACGGAGCGTCTGCGGTAGCTCTCCCATGTTAACTGCTCAGATTTCTTCATATCACTGCTAAGTGTTTCCTTGACCACTGATATGATGTCAGGATGTAAAAGCAGACAGTTAATTTCATTATTTAGATGGAAGCTTCGCTTATCAAAATTGGCTGTACCTACGTCACAAAAATGGTCATCGATGACCATAGCTTTGGCGTGATAAAATCCTTTCGGGTAATGAAAAATATTAATACCAGCTTCCATCATATCTTTGAAATAGGGATAGGAGGCTTCCTTGACGAGAGGATGATCTGACTTTTTTGGCAGGAGAATGCTGACTTCCACCCCACGCCTGGCAGCAGTAATCAAGGCTTTTTGCAGCGGCTTTCCTGGTATAAAGTAAGGTGAGCCAATATAAATATAGGAATCAGCTTGATTAATGACTTGAATGAACTTCTTTTCAAGCCCAAGACCGTTGGTCGGCATGAACCGCAGAGGGTGGGGACCCTGTTGCAGCACAGGATAATAGCGATCTTTAGAAGCAGGGATTGTTTGCTGAGACTCTTTCCAGTCAGCAAAGAACTGAGTTTGTAAATCCTGCACGCCATCTCCTGAAATACGAAGCTGAAAATCCCGCCAGAAACCAAACTTCTTTTTTCTTCCTAAGTATTCATCTCCAACATTAAACCCGCCGAGATACCCTGTTTTTCCATCTATGATCGTGATCTTGCGGTGATTTCGTCTGTTAAAAGTAAAGAACAGGTAAGGGGGGGTAATTTTTCGTGTATAGGCAAATTGCACACCCGCGGCTTTCAGTTTTTTAACATCTTTTTTTGAAAGGTGAGAACCGAGGCGATCTGCCATTACTCTTACCTCAATTCCAGCCTTTGCTTTTTCTGTCAACAACTCAATAATCTTACTGCCTATGCTGTCACCTCTGAAAATATAAAAAAGAATATGAATATGATCAACAGATTCTTCAATATCTTTAACGTAAGAAGTAAAAAATTCTTTTCCATCATCCATGAACTGAACACGCCCTTGCCTTTTTGGAAAACGAAGGGTATCAATGGTATGTCGGTGATTACGCAGGCCAAGGAGAAAGTCCATACGAATCCATGTAAATAAAAGCAATAGGAGTAATAACACCCAAACCATAGAGACACCTCCTTTAGAAAATAAAGAAAAGCAAATGAATAAAAAGGAATTAGAGCAAGAAAGAGAGAATGACTTATATCAACTTCCATCCCTTATTCAGTACTACCGTTACTATGCCCATGAAAAGGAAAAGCAATGAAGGAAGTAATTGGTTAAAAAAATATATAAAATTTTCAGTGACTGAATGTTCATTCATTAACTTTTTTGTTATACTTAGACCATAAAACAGAATATTCGATCCACTGAATGACCAGGCGGGCAAGAAGAAAAGCTTTCAGGAAAGGCTTTTGACGCAGATTGTCAGGCAGGAGGAAAGACCCTCAGGGGAAAGGAGAGAGGAAGTATGGAAACGTTTCTTATTGTAAACTGGATCGCTTTTCTGCTGGTTGTAGGTTATGGACTTTTTCTATTTGCCAGGCTGGTGCTGACTCGTTATGAATATATCAAGATGGGTAAGAAGGCTGAGTTTGAACATACGGCAAAAGAGCGTTGGAACGCCATTGTTGAAAACGTTTTCGGACAGAAGAAACTGCTCAAGGACAAGAAAAGCGGCATCATTCATGTCATGTTCTTTTACGGCTTTTTGCTTGTTCAGTTTAGTGCCATTGATGTGATTTGGAAAGGGCTGAATCCGGGGTCCCACCTCCCGCTGGGTCCGGTGTACCCTGTTTTCACGTTGTTTCAGGAAGCCGTCGTTGTCATGATTCTGGTGGCGGTCGTCTGGGCCTTTCACCGCCGCTATATTGAAAAGCTTGTCCGCCTGAAACGAAATTGGAAAGCAGGACTGGTCCTGATTTTTATCGGCGGCCTGATGGTGTCAAAGCTGGTCGCCAAAGGAGCCGAAATGGTGTGGCTGGGGAAATCCCTGACCGGGTTTGAGCCGATCGCTTCGGTGATTGGAGCTGCCCTTTCCCCGTTATCGGCCACGGCGGCCGGAGCCATTTTCTACGTGGCCTGGTGGGTTCACCTGCTCATTTTGCTGACCTTCCTGGTGTATGTGCCTCAGTCCAAGCACGCCCACTTACTCGCAGGACCGGCAAACGTCTGGTTCGGGCGCACCAATAAGGTGGGGCAGCTGTCAAAGATTGATTTTGAAGACGAGTCCCAGGAAGAGTTCGGGGTCGGGCGCATTGAAAACTTTAACCAGAAACAGCTGCTTGACTTATACGCCTGTGTGGAGTGCGGGCGCTGCACGAATATGTGCCCGGCGACGGGCACCGGGAAGATCTTATCCCCGATGGATCTTCTTCTGAAAATGCGGGATCATCTCACCGAGAAAGGCGCGGCCGTCACCTCCAAGTCCCCGTGGCTTCCAGCCTACGCGTTCAGCCATACGAAAGGAAACCAGCTTGCCTCCCAGGGAGCCGAAGAAGCGGCTGCTTCCTTTGAACAGGTGAACCTGATTGGCGATGTCATTACGGAGGAAGAGCTTTGGGCCTGTACAACATGCCGAAACTGTGAGGACCAGTGCCCGGTGATGAATGAGCACGTCGATAAGATCATCGATATGCGTCGTTACCTTGTCTTAACCGAAGGTAAGATGGACTCAGAAGCCCAGCGTGCGATGACGAACATTGAGCGCCAGGGAAACCCGTGGGGGATTAACCGCAAGGAGCGTGAGAACTGGCGGGAAAGCCGGGACGATGTCGACGCGCCGACGATCAAAGAAATGAAAAAACGCGGGGAAGAGTTTGAGTACCTGTTCTTTGTGGGATCCATGGGCTCCTATGACAAGAGAAGTCAAAAAATAGCCCAGTCCTTTGCGAAACTGATGAATGAAGCGGGTGTGAAGTTTGCGATTCTAGGAAACAAGGAAAAGAACTCCGGTGACACGCCAAGACGGATTGGAAACGAGTTTCTGTTTCAGGAGCTTGCGACGGCAAACATTGACACGTTCCAGAAAAATGACGTAAAAAAGATCGTCACGATTGATCCTCACGCCTACAACACGTTTAAAAATGAATATCCTGACTTCGGACTGGAAGAAGATGTGGAAGTCTATCATCATACCGAGCTTCTCGCTGAGCTGGTCCGGGAAGGCAAGCTGAAGCCGACCCATGAAATCAAGGAAACGATCACGTACCACGATTCCTGTTACCTGGGCCGCTACAATGACGTGTATGATCCTCCAAGAGAAATTTTAAAAGCCATTCCAGGCCTTACGGTCGTGGAAATGGAACGAAACCGTGAGGACGGCATGTGCTGCGGAGCCGGCGGCGGCATGATGTGGATGGAAGAAGAAGCGGGGCAGCGGGTGAACGTCGCCCGGACAGAGCAGGCGATGGAAGTGAGCCCGTCCATGATTGGGAGCGGGTGCCCGTACTGCCTGACGATGCTGAGTGACGGGACCAAGGCCAAGGAAGTGGAAGATGATATTTCCACACTGGATATTGCTGAAATTCTTGAACAATCTGTGGTTGGACCAACGAAACCAGCTGGTGATGAGGAAGAAGAACCTCAGCCGGCAGCGGAAAGATAGGTATAAAAGGGAGCAGAGTAGATGCTCCCTTTTTTCTGAAAAATAAATGAGCATACGGGGGAAGACCCGTTATCTTTGAAAACTATCTATAAATATTTTGCTATTTAATAAAAAAGGTTGATTTTTCTAAATTTTTTGTATAATTTAATAGTAAGAAGAAAGCGCTTTCAGATTAGATCCTTGAACAGCAAATTGAGGACTGCAGAAGAAACAAGAACCATCTAAAGGGTACGAGGTGGTTTTTTGCTAATGGGTGACCGTCTTTTTTTGCAGCCGAAAATAATGAGCGAGCGTTCGATAGGAAAAGGAAAGGGTGATTTCTGATGAGAAGAACAGTAATTGTAGAAGGTGCAAGAACACCATTTGGAAAGTTCGGCGGGGCGTTGCAGGCATTAACAGCGTCAGAGCTTGGAGGGTATGCCATTAAAGAAGCGGTAGAACGTTCAGGTGTGAATAAAGAGGACATTCAAGAAGTAATCATGGGAAACGTCCTGCAAGGAGGGCAGGGTCAGCTTCCTTCCAGACAGGCATCTCGCCATGCCGGTCTATCTTGGGAAGTAGAAACAGAAACCATTAACAAAGTTTGTGCTTCAGGGATGAGAAGTGTGACAGCTGCTGATCAAATCATCAGATCAGGGGACGGTACAATGATTATCGCCGGGGGAATGGAGTCGATGAGCAATGCTCCGTACATAGTGCCCAAAGCTCGCTGGGGAGCAAGAATGGGTGATACTCCCATGAAAGATCTCATGGTTCATGATGGTCTCACATGTTCTTTCCAGGGAGTTCACATGGGGGTATATGGAAACACAGTAGCGGAACAGCATGAAATTTCCCGGGAAATGCAAGATGAATGGGCGCTGAGAAGCCATGAAAGAGCTGTCAGTGCAACCGACAATGGAAGGCTGAGAAAGGAAATTGTCGGCGTGACCATTCCCCAGCGCAAAGGAGAAGATTTGGTTGTAGAAGAAGATGAAGCTCCTAGAAGAAACGCTGGCATCGAACAAATGAGAAAGCTTTCTTCTATTTTTTCCAAGGATGGAACGATCACTGCCGGGAATGCGCCTGGAGTAAATGACGGAGCTTGCGCAATGGTGCTGATGGAAGAGCTGAAGGCAGAAGAGGCCGGCTTAAATAAGCTTGCAACGATAGTTGGTCATACAGCGCTCGCTTTGGAAGCAGAGAATTTTCCTAAGACCCCTGGTCTTGTTATTCAAAAGCTTCTTAAGAAAACAGGAAAAAGACTGGATGACATCAAGCTGTTTGAAATTAACGAGGCTTTCTCAGCAGTGGCCTTAACCAGTAACAAAATTGCAGGGCTGTCTCCAGAAAAAGTGAACGTAAATGGCGGTGCCGTAGCATTAGGCCATCCAATTGGAGCAAGTGGAGCCAGAATTATTTTAACTCTTGCCTATGAATTGAGAGAAAGAGGAGGAGGTCTTGGCATCGCAGCTATTTGCAGCGGAGGCGGACAGGGAGACGCTGTTTTAATAGAGGTATAAAAGGCAAATCACTATTGCTTTTATCTTATAAGAAGAAATAGAAAACAATCATCTGACAAGACCAGGAGGCAAGGAGGAAGTGTGTATATATGAAAATACAAAACATTATGGTCGTCGGTGCAGGCCAAATGGGATCCGGCATCGCACAGGTACATGCCGAAGCTGGATATCACGTTTATTTAAACGATATTGATGCAGCGAGAGTAGAAAAAGGATTAGCGGTCATCCGAAAAAATCTATCAAGACAAGTAGAGAAAGAAAGAATGACCGAGGAGCAAAAAGAAGCTGCACTTGCTCATATCCACCTCTCAACCGAGTTAGACGATGCCCAAAAGGTGGATCTGGTTATTGAGGCAGCGATTGAGAATATGGACACAAAAAAGGAGATATTTGCTGCGTTGGACCGGTTAGCGCCGGAGCATGCCATTTTGGCTACGAATACATCTTCTCTTCCGATTACTGAGATTGCAGCTGCCACCAACAGGCCTGAACAGGTAATCGGTATGCATTTCATGAATCCGGTTCCAGTCATGAAGCTTGTCGAGATCATCAGGGGACTGGCCACGACTGATGAGGTATTTGAAAACGTAAAGAACACGGCCGAGGCTCTAAAGAAGGTTCCGGTAGAGGTAAACGACTTTCCCGGGTTTGTGTCCAATCGCATCCTGCTGCCTATGATTAACGAGGCCATCTACACCGTCTATGAAGGTGTAGCGGAGCCAGAAGCCATAGATGAAGTGATGAAGCTTGGCATGAACCATCCGATGGGACCTTTAACTCTTGCTGACTTTATCGGGCTCGATACATGTCTGTATATTATGGAAACGCTTCATGAAGGACTGGGAGATGACAAATATAGACCATGTCCTCTTCTTAGAAAGTATGTGAAGGCTGGGTGGCTTGGAAAGAAATCAGGAAGAGGTTTCTACCAATACCATTAATTCTCTGAAATGAAAAGCCAAAGGAGGACGGTCATGGAGCTGACATTTACGAGTGAGCAGCAAATGATGAGAAAAATGGTCAGAGAATTTGCAGCGGACCGTGTTCAGGGAGAAGTAAAAAGGATGGAAGAGGAAAAACGTTTTCCGGCAGAACTGATAAAAGAGATGGCTGAGCTGGGTCTTATGGGTATTCCAGTTCCTGAGAGGTACGGCGGGGCCTCCATGGATTTTACCTCTTATGTGATCGCAATTCATGAATTGTCAAAGGTCAGTCCGGCCGTTGGGGTCATTTTGTCGGTTCATACCTCCGTTGGAACTAATCCTATTCTTTACTTTGGGACGGAAGAACAAAAGCAAAAGTATGTGCCAAAGCTTGCTTCAGGAGAGTATCTCGGGGCGTTTGCACTTACGGAGCCTGGTTCAGGAAGCGACGCAGCCAGTTTGAAAACCTCGGCTGTGCAAAAGGGAGATTATTATTCTCTAAACGGAAGCAAAGTGTTTATCACAAACGGAGGGGCAGCTGACACTTATATCGTATTTGCATCCACCAGCCCGGAAAAAGGGAAAGACGGCATTACTGCCTTTGTTGTAGAGAAAAACACACCAGGACTGAAGGTAGGAAAACATGAAGAAAAGATGGGCCTTAATGGTTCAAATACAACAGAGTTAATTTTTGAAGAGTGCCAAGTGCCTTTGGAAAACCGCCTCGGTAAAGAAGGAGAAGGCTTTAGTATTGCCATGGCTAATCTTAATAATGGGCGTGTCGGAATTGCCGCCCAGTCTCTTGGGATCGCCGAAGGAGCCTTTGAAGGAGCGAAAGCATACGCCAAAGAGCGCAAGCAGTTTGGAAAGCTAATAGGAACCCATCAGGGCCTTGCTTTTAAGCTGGCTGATATGGCGGTACAGGTAGAAGCAGCTAGACTTTTAACGTATCAGGCAGCCAGCCTGATTTCAAAAAACAAACCAAGCGGCAAGGAATCGTCTATGGCTAAGCTTTTTGCCTCCCGTGCTGCCATGAACGTTTCAATCGAAGGGGTTCAAGTATTTGGCGGCTATGGCTATACAAAGGAATATCCAGCGGAACGGTTTTTCCGGGATGCCAAGGTTTGTGAAATATATGAGGGAACGAGCGAAATCCAAAGAATTGTCATTAGCAAAGCATTGCTGAACCAGTAAAAAAAGAAACAGGGAATGTGCCTGTCATGACTTTCCACTCAGCTTTTGAAGCAGACAGGGCAGGTGCATTTCACAGGATAAATAAGGAGAGATAACAAATGAACTTTTTATTAACAGAAGAGCAGCAAATGATTAGAAAAATGGTAAGGGATTTTGCTGAAAAGGAAGTAGCTCCCACGGCTGCAGAGCGTGACGAAGAAGAACGTTTTGATATGAAGATCTTTGAGAAAATGGCTGAGCTGGGCCTGACAGGCATCCCTTGGCCCGAAGAATACGGAGGGATTGGAGCAGATTATGTCAGCTATGTCATCGCAGTGGAGGAATTATCAAGAGTATGTGCATCCACAGGGGTAACGTTGTCTGCCCATTTGTCTCTGGCAAGCTGGCCTGTATACAAATACGGAACAGAAGAACAAAAACAAAAATACTTACGGGCCATGGCGGAAGGAACAAAAATGGGAGCTTACGGACTGACGGAGCCCGGTTCAGGGTCAGATGCAGCAGCAATGAAGACGACTGCTGAGGAAGACGGGGACGATTATATTTTAAATGGTTCTAAAATCTTTATTACTAACGGCGGTATTGCTGACATCTATATCGTTTTTGCTATTACAAGTCCTGAGAAAAAGCACAAAGGCATTAGTGCATTTATTGTAGAAAAAGATTTTCCTGGTTTTTCAGTAGGCAAAAAAGAAAAGAAACTGGGGATTCGCTCATCTCCTACCACGGAAATTATTTTTGAAAACTGCCGGGTCCCAAAAGAAAACATGCTCGGAAAAGAAGGGGAAGGCTTTAAAGTAGCAATGAGCACACTCGATGGAGGGCGCAACGGCATTGCAGCCCAGGCCGTCGGTATCGCTCAAGGAGCCCTTGATGCTGCGGCAGACTATGCAAAAGAAAGAAAACAATTCGGCCAGGCTATCGGAAAAATGCAGGGGATTTCTTTTAAGCTGGCAGATATGGCTACAAAAATAGAGGCTTCTAGACTTCTTACCTATCAGGCTGCCTGGAGGGAAAGTGAGGGAGTTTCCTATGGCAAAGAATCTGCGATGTCAAAGCTTTTTGCAGGTGATACAGCCATGGAAGTAACAACAGAGGCAGTTCAAGTATTTGGGGGCTACGGATACACAAAGGAATATCCGGTTGAAAGGTACATGCGTGACGCCAAGATCACACAAATTTATGAAGGAACCAATGAAGTGCAGCGCCTTGTTATTTCAAAAATGCTTTTATCTGAGTAAAAAAAGGAGCCGGCACGGTAAACCGTTTCGGGGAGTGCAGGAGCCAATTGGGTGTGAAAGATATGAGGGAGAGCAGCTTTTCATGAGCTGCACCCCTTTCTTATAAATCAAGGGGAGGTCGTGCTGGTGAAAAAAAAGAAAGTGCCATCGATGGTGAAGGATCAACAGCTCATTAAACATCGACGTGAGCAAATGATACAAGGAGCTATCACGCTTTTTAAGGAAAAAGGTTATCATCGGACCACGACCAGGGAAATTGCCAAGGAATCAGGTTTCAGCATTGGAACACTGTACGAGTATATTGGATCAAAGGAAGACGTTTTGTATTTGGTGTGCGATTCAGTGTATGAAGAAGTAAGGACCCGTCTTGACTCCTTGATTGATACAGAATCCGTTGGTCTTGACCGACTTAAGTTAATCATAACCTCTCTGTTTAATGTAATGGATGAAATGCAGGATGAAGTGCTGGTGATGTACCAGGAAGTCAAATCTCTCCCTAAGGAGGCGCTTCCCTACGTCCTGAAAAAAGAAGTGGCCATGACGGCCATTATAGAACAGGCGATAAAAGACTGCAGGGAACCCGGAGTCCTGACCATTTCAGATAAGGAAGCCACCTTAATGGCTCATAATATAATGGTAAAAGGACAAATGTGGACCTTTAGGCGCTGGGCGCTAAAGCATTCCTTTACTCTTAAGGAATACACCGATATCCAAATCAAGATGCTGCTCGGTGGAGTGGTGTCAGAACAAATGTCTTAATATTTTGAAAAGAAAAGAGGGCATGCAGATGGCACAAGAGGATTTATACCGACCGAAGAATCACGTTCGTTTTGTGACAGCTTCTAGTCTGTTTGATGGACATGATGCCTCGATTAACATCATGAGGAGGCTTTTGCAGGCAGGAGGGGCAGAAGTTGTACATCTCGGTCATAATCGTTCAGTAGAGGAAGTTGTAAACGCAGCCATTCAAGAGGATGTACAAGGAATCGCTATCTCATCCTATCAGGGCGGTCATATTGAATATTTTAAGTATTGCTATGATCTGTTACAGGAAAAAGGAGCGGGCCATATTCGAATTTATGGTGGAGGCGGCGGAGTGATCACCCCTCCAGAGATTAAGGAGCTTCATGAATATGGCATTGCCCGTATTTTCTCTCCGGAGGATGGAAGAACGTTCGGGCTTCGTGGAATGATTAGTCAAATGCTTGAGGAATGCGATTTTCCTACCATCCAGGATACAACCATGCGGATGGAAGAGATCAAGGAGAAAAGGGATCAGGCGGTGGCTCGTTTTCTTTCTGTCGTAGAAACAGAAGGAGAAACAAAAAAGGCATGGGAAAAAGCTTTGCAGGAGCTTAAAGGACTTGCAGGAGCAAAGGATGCTCCGGTGCTTGGAATTACAGGAACAGGAGGTTCCGGGAAAAGCTCATTGACCGATGAGCTGGTCAGGCGTTTCATACGTGAATTCCCTGAGAAAACGGTGGCGATTTTGTCTATTGACCCCACTAAGCAGAAAACGGGAGGAGCTCTTCTTGGGGACCGTATACGGATGAACTCTATACACCATTCACGGGTGTATATGAGAAGCCTTGCCACACGGGGCTCAAAGACGGAGATGTCCAACAGCATTGTAGATGCTATTGAAGTGGCTAAGGCTGCAGGCTTTGATTTAATCATTATTGAGACAAGCGGGATCGGACAGGGGGATGCTGAAATCACAGAGGTTTCTGATGTGTCCATGTATGTTATGACAAGTGAATTCGGTTCCCCTTCTCAGCTCGAAAAGATTGACATGATCGATTTTGCCGATTTAATTGCGGTAAACAAGTTTGACCGAAAAGGGTCAGAGGATGCAAAGCGTGATGTAAGTAAACAATATCAGCGGAGTCATATGCTTTTTGAGCAGGATACAAAAGAAATGCCGGTCTACGGAACAATAGCCAGTCAATTTAATGACCCGGGCACTAATATTTTATTTGCTGCCTTAATTGACGCATTAAACAAAAAATGCGGTACAGAGTGGGAAACGGCTATTGATGTAACGAAGGAATCAAAAAAGAAAGACTTAATTATTCCTCCTGAGCGGATTACGTATTTAAGGGAGATTGTACAGACAGTCAGAAATTATAAAGCTTATGCTGAAAAGCAGTCTGAATTGGCCCGCAAGCTGTTCCAGATTTCCGGAACCATTGATTTGCTCAAGAAGCAGGAGGAAGCAAATGAAGAGATGATAAAAGAGCTGCAGAACATCTATGAGGATATCGAAGAAGACCTTGATAAAGATGTACGAAAGCTCTTACGAAACTGGGAAGACTTTAAAGATTCCTACAAACAAGATACCTTTACTACAAAAATCAGAGATAAAGAAATCGTAACCGAGCTTCAGACCGAATCATTGTCAGGTCTGAAAATTCCCAAAGTGGCTCTCCCAAAATACAAGGACTGGGGAGAAATTGTAAAGTGGAGCATGAAGGAAAATGTTCCAGGCAAGTTTCCTTTTACAGCCGGTGTTTTTCCATTTAAGAGAAAAGGGGAAGACCCTAAGAGACAGTTTGCTGGAGAAGGAACACCGGAACGGACAAACCGCCGCTTCCACTATTTATCAAAAGACGATGAGGCCAAGCGTCTAAGCACAGCCTTTGACTCTGTTACATTGTACGGAGAAGACCCGGACCACCGGCCCGATATATACGGAAAAGTGGGGGAAAGCGGCGTAAGCATATGTACATTGGAAGACATGAAAAAGCTCTATGACGGGTTTGACCTTTGTGCGCCGACTACCTCCGTGTCTATGACGATCAACGGGCCGGCACCAATTATTTTAGCTATGTTTATGAACACGGCTATTGACCAGCAGATCGAATTTTTTGCTGAAAAGCACGGACGGCGTCCGACCATCGAGGAAGCAGAAGAAATAAAACAGTGGGCCCTGTCTACCGTAAGAGGAACAGTGCAGGCTGACATTTTAAAGGAAGATCAAGGGCAGAACACATGTATTTTCTCCACAGAATTTGCACTTAGAATGATGGGGGACATCCAAAGCTACTTTATTACAAAGAAGGTTCGAAACTATTATTCCGTTTCGATCTCGGGCTACCATATTGCCGAAGCAGGGGCAAATCCTATCAGTCAGCTTTCTTTTACTCTGGCTAATGCTTTCACCTACGTGGAGTACTATTTAAGCCGGGGAATGGACATTGACGACTTTGCACCGAACCTTTCCTTCTTTTTCAGTAACGGCCTTGATCCGGAATATACAGTGATTGGCCGTGTTGCAAGAAGAATCTGGTCAACAGTAATGAAAAATAAATATGACGCCAATGAACGGAGCCAGAAGCTGAAATATCACGTGCAGACGTCTGGACGCTCATTGCATGCCCAGGAAATTGATTTCAATGATATACGTACCACACTTCAAGCGTTAATGGCTATCTATGATAACTGTAACTCCCTGCACACGAATGCTTATGATGAAGCAGTCACTACTCCTACAGAGAGTTCGGTAAGAAGGGCCATGGCTATTCAAATGATTATCAGTAAAGAGCTTGGGCTTGCAAAAAATGAAAACTCCCTTCAGGGTTCATTTATTATTGAGGAACTGACGGAGCTGGTAGAGGAAGCAGTGCTTCAGGAGCTGGAGCGGATCAACGATAGAGGCGGCGTACTTGGCGCGATGGAAACTCAGTATCAGCGCGGTAAAATCCAGGAAGAGTCCATGTATTATGAAATGAAAAAGCACACAGGGGAGCTTCCGATTATAGGGGTAAACACGTACCTGAACCCTGCAGATGAGGAAGATGAAGACTTCGATATGGAACTTGCCCGGGCAACGAAGGAGGAAAAGGAAAGCCAGATTCAAAACCTGCGGGCGTTTCAGGAAAGGAACAAAGAAGAAGGGGAAAAAGCGCTGAAAAGACTTCAAGAGACAGCGGTAAGCGGCGGGAACATCTTTGAAGAGCTGATGGAGACAGTGAAAGTGGCGAGCCTTGGGCAGATTACCCACGCCTTATATGAGGTAGGGGGGCAGTATCGACGTAATATGTAAGGAAGAAGAGACCGAAAAAAGAATGGAAAGAAGTCCCGGACTACTTACTGCAGTGGTTCGGGATTTCTTTATTTATTCCATATAAATGAAACACATCCACACCCTTTCACCTAAACACCCAGATCTGTTCGAGCTTCCTTTTTCTCGCATGCACGGTGTCTTCTCTGCTACGGGTACGGACCCAGCCCTTTTTGTTGTTTGTTTTTGTTAAAAGAGGCTCGCTTGCACCTAAAGGTACAAGTGCGACATCCATGAATGCATCACTTCATTCCATTCATGGTGTCTTCTATGCCTCGGGCATTGCCTCAGCTTCCTCGGGTAAACACCCTGCGGGATCTTCGGCTAATGCTATTCCCGAAGGCGTCTCGCCCTTTTATCTACAATCAAATTACTTATAAAATCAACATAGGCCATTAACAGGGATATTCTGAATTAAAAGAAGCTTGCCAAAAGAATGGGACTTACAAATCTAGAGAATAGATAGCTGACGGCCGTACCTTACTATAGAATGGTTAAAAGTGAAAGACTAGAAGAGTAGAGTGGTCAAAGGTTTAGGGAGGAGTTTTTCCAGCTCTTTCTTTTTTTCTTGAAATCTTTGTTCCTTGCTAGCATAAAGAGGGGAAATGTGTTTATAATGGAAAGTATGATTTTAACGGTTTACTCTCTTCTTCCCTTTTCATGCAAGGGAATTTCCAATCAGTGATCAGCCTCAAGAGGGGAAGGTCACTCAGAGAGAGTTCTAAATAGTTCTTCCTTTCAAACCATGAAAGAAAGAGCATGAGCCGCAAGGCTGAAAAAAATTGGAAAGGAAGTGTTGTTCCATGAGCATCCGCGATTATTCCCGTGAAGAAGTAGAAGAAATGGCAGCGGTGGAAGTGGCTCACATGTTACTGGAGCAAGAAAAGAAACCTTACCCTTATCTTCAGTTAATTGACACCATTGCAAAGGTTAAAGGATTAAATGAAGAAGAGAAGGCATTGCGCCGGACGAAAGTTTTTACTTCAATGAACCTGGATGGACGCTTTGTCCACCTTGGTGAAAACCACTGGGGACTCAAAGCATGGTATCCTGTTGATAAAACAGATGAAGACCTCAGCCACACAGTGACTGATTCCGGAAAAGGAAAAGCTCACGAAGACGGCTTTGATCATTTCGAGGATTATGATGAGGGTCTTGAAGACCTTGAAGATGAGCTGGACGAGCTTTCTCACAGTGAAAGCGGCGTAGATCTTGAAGAAGATGACGATCTTGGCGGACGTTTTGAGGATGAAGGCGAAGAGCCGTACCCTCACAAAGACGGAGATGAAGACTAAGTTTTTTTGTGGACTTTTTCTTATGAACACTCAGGTACAAAGACAGTTCAGCTAAGAAAAGTGACGCTTGCAAAATAAAGTTCATTGGTTCTATTTTTCCGCTCTTGACTTTTAAAAGGGCGCTCGGTAAAATCATTTTTGGGCTTTAAAAGGTTAGAAAATTACATTTTGCAAAAGATGAAATTTGATACTAAAACAAAAGTGCGCCCCTCCTATGGGTGAGGTGTCACTTTTGTTTTTTTTATTACCAATACAATGCCGGGGATATAAATTTTGCTTTTAAGTAAAAATGAAAACAGGGCCTTTTTAAAAAGGCAGCAGACTGGCAGGAAGTATCGTAACCCCCATGTACAAAGACAGAATTCAGTATATATATTTGCGGCCATAGAAAATGCAGGAATGGCCCAGGGCTTGCAGGAAAAGCCCTCTCACTGCTAACGGACTTATTTTGAAAAAGGAGTAGATGAAAGCATGTCAACTAAATATATTTTTGTAACCGGAGGCGTTGTTTCTTCTTTAGGAAAAGGAATTACAGCTGCATCTTTAGGCCGCTTATTAAAAAATAGAGGATTAAACGTTACCATACAAAAATTCGATCCCTACATCAATGTGGATCCAGGAACAATGAGTCCGTACCAGCATGGAGAAGTGTTTGTGACCGAAGATGGAGCCGAAACAGATCTGGACCTTGGTCACTATGAACGCTTTATCGACATTAATTTAAATAGAAACAGCAATGTGACCACAGGAAAAGTCTATTCATCTGTCATCCGCAAAGAACGCCGCGGCGACTACTTAGGAGGAACCGTACAGGTTATTCCACACATTACCAATGAATTAAAAGAACGAATTTATCGTGCGGGCCGGGAAACGAATTCGGATGTCGTAATCACTGAAATTGGCGGAACAGTAGGGGACATCGAAAGTCTTCCTTTCCTGGAAGCCATTCGCCAAATTAAAAGTGATGTAGGCGTGGAAAATGTAATGTACATCCACTGTACATTAATTCCTTATCTTGCAGCAGCTGGAGAGATGAAGTCCAAGCCGACCCAGCACAGTGTTAAGGAATTAAGAAGCCTTGGCATTCAGCCTAACGTTATTGTGGTGCGTACAGAAAAGCCGGTGCCACAAGACATGAAAGAAAAGATTGCTCTTTTCTGTGACATTAATAAAGAAGCAGTTATTGAAGCCCGTGATGCCGACACGCTGTATCAGGTTCCTCTTGACCTGCAGGAACAGAAGCTTGATCAGCTGACTTGTCAGTATTTAAACCTGGATTGTCAGGAAGCGGATATGACAGAGTGGAAGGCTCTCGTTAACAGAGTGCAGAACCTTTCTGAAAAAACAACGATTGCCCTGGTCGGAAAATATGTTTCACTGCCCGATGCTTATTTGTCTGTAGCTGAATCCTTGAAGCATGCAGGCTACAATTTCGATGCTGACATAGACATTCGCTGGGTTGATTCAGAAGCACTGACAGAGGAAAACGTGAAGGAGCATCTTCAGGATGCAGATGGAATCATTGTGCCAGGCGGGTTCGGAGACCGTGGAATTGAAGGGAAAATCTCAGCAATTAAATATGCTCGTGAACAGTCCGTTCCTTTTCTGGGCATCTGCTTAGGAATGCAGCTTGCATCTGTTGAATTTGCCCGCCATGTTGCCGGCCTTGAAGGAGCTCATTCCGCAGAAATTGATCCGGACACTGAACATCCAGTTATTGATCTTCTCCCAGAGCAGAAGGATGTAGAAGATATGGGAGGGACGCTTCGTCTTGGCCTGTATCCTTGTAAGTTCACTGAAGGTTCTCATGCAAAAGGAGCTTACGGGGAAGAAATTGTGTATGAACGCCACCGTCATCGCTATGAATTTAACAATTCTTATCGGGACACCCTTGAAAAAGCAGGGTTTGTATTCAGCGGGACCAGCCCCGATGGACGACTTGTGGAGATCGTAGAGATTAAGGATCATCCTTACTTTGTTGCTTCTCAATTTCACCCGGAGTTTGCCTCAAGGCCTACGCGCCCGCAGCCATTGTTCCGTGAATTTATTAAAGCTTCTCTTGAAAACAAGAAATAAAGAGAAAAGCCCGCTTTCCGTGCCTAGGAGCATGGAGCGGGCTTTTTGCTTAGCTTTTAAAGGGGATGGCCATACAGGATAGCACCTGTAAGCTTCCATTCCTCCTGCCTTACTCTAACTCCAGAAGCATTTCATGGAGTGTCAGAAACAAGGATAAAACTGCAAAGAGGGAAACGAGATGCTCTGGATGGCCTGCCCGGTTCCCGGCATCATCAGGGACGACTCCTCCTTGGACAAACGTATTAACGTGAAAGTCGCTGCTTTGCTCCAATGGGCTTTCAGGGGTGGTGAGCGGTGAAATGCTGACTACAGGAACATTCTGGTTCTGGCATGCTTCCAAAACATTCACGGCTTCAGGATTGCTGTCACTCTCGCTGATAATCAGCACACGATCAGAAGGAGACAGCTTTTCCTTACCGGGAAAGAGAGCTGCCGACTCTGGAGCGTCCTGGCTGTAAAGGGCCGAGTATGCGACTCCTATCATTCTTTCGGTAGCAAATATATAAATATTTCCTTCGCCTGCCAAGGCTTGTGCCAGCAATCTCGCGCTGTTTTCTAGTGCTTCCTCCTGCTGGTCGGTTATTTTTCGAAATAAGCCTTGAAGCTGTGTTGAAAAGATTTTTAACATACATCAAATCCTCCTATGAGTTATGAGTTATATTGTGCCGGAAAGAGGTCGAAATGAAAACAGGGGAAAGTTTATTTGAAAATAAAAAGGTAATTTGTCAAATAAGTGGAATTATATTTAAAGGGGAAAAGGGAGAGAGTAGATGCAGTCGACGAATGTTTAAAAACCTAGTAAAAGGAGAGATAAAGTATGCCAAAGATACTTATCGTCGATGATCAGTACGGTATTCGAGTATTGTTAAAAGAAATACTCCATAAAGACGGGTATGAAGTGTTCCAGGCCGCAAACGGCATGCAGGCACTTGAACTGGCCGAAAAAGAGAAGCCGGACCTTGTTCTTTTAGATATGAAAATCCCAGGGATGGATGGCATTGAAATATTAAGGCGTCTCAAAGAAAAAGACCAGAGCATACGTGTGGTGATGATGACTGCTTACGGGGAGCTGAGCATGATTCAGGATGCCAAAAGTCTCGGTGCCCTGACGCACATTGCCAAACCTTTTGATATTGAAGAACTGAGAGAATCGATAAAGGAATATCTGCCTTCTTCCTGATGAGATTGACAGGCGGTGAGATTCTTTCAGCCTTATATGGATGAAAATCCCTAGTCATGTGGTATAATAACCAAAGATGTTAATGGAGACCCACATGCACCGCCCTATACATATAGGCACTTTCCTCATATTTAATGAACCCGTCCTGGAATGTCTGTACATGAAAGGGCGTGTCCCTGTTTGCGCTCCATTAGAAAAGACATCCTAATTTCTCAATGTTTATAAGGAGGATTTTGTCATGCCTTTGGTATCAATGAAAGAAATGCTTGATAAAGCAAAAGCAGAAGGGTATGCTGTCGGTCAGTATAACCTGAATAACCTTGAGTTTACTCAAGCAATCCTGCAAGCTGCAGAAGAGGAGCAATCCCCGCTGATCTGCGGCGTGTCCGAGGGAGCAGCTCGTTACATGGGCGGATTTAAGCCTGTTGTTGACATGGTGAAAACCCTGATGGAAGCCTATAACGTGACTGTCCCTGTTGCGATTCACCTTGACCATGGGTCAAGCTTTGAAAAGTGTGTAGAAGCGATCCACGCAGGCTTTACGTCTGTCATGATCGATGGTTCCCACTACCCGCTTGCTGAAAACATCGCGCTGACAAAGCGTGTGGTTGATGTCGCTCACGCTGTAGGAGTTTCCGTAGAAGCTGAGCTTGGCCGCATTGGCGGGCAGGAAGATGATCTCATCGTTGATGATGCGGAAGCAGCGTATGCCATTCCGGAAGAGTGCGAAGAGCTTGTCCGTGAAACAAATGTCGACTGCTTTGCTCCTGCTCTGGGATCTGTACACGGGCCATACAAAGGCGAGCCTAACCTTGGGTTTGACCATATGAAGAAGATTTCCGGGCTTGTAGGAGTGCCTCTCGTGCTTCACGGCGGGACAGGCATCCCGACAAAAGACATTCAAAAAGCGATTGGTTACGGCCATGCGAAGATCAACGTAAATACCGAAAGCCAAATTGCTTCCGCCAAAGCTGTGCGTGAAGTATTGGATGAGAAGCCTGAGCTGTATGATCCTCGTAAATACATGGGACCGGCACGCGATGCCATTAAAGAAACCGTCAAAGGCAAAATGCGCGAGTTTGGCTCTTCCAACAAAGCGTAATTGACAAAGAGCATGCTTGATTGACAGTTGGTCTGGCAGGGGCCTCGGCGCCCCTTCAGACTTCTGTACAAATTGATGTACATTGAGAAAATGGGGGAAAAGCGAAATGAGATTTTTTATTGATACAGCTAACTTAGATGAGATTAAAGAAGCTCATGAGCTTGGAGTTTTGGACGGAGTAACAACGAATCCCAGCTTAGTAGCAAAAGAAGGCGTTGATTTTCATGACCGTCTCCGCCAAATTACTGAAATTGTAAAAGGATCTGTAAGTGCGGAAGTTATTTCCCTTGAAGCGGAAGGGATGATTAAGGAAGGCCGTGAGCTTGCTGCGATTGCTCCAAACATTACTGTAAAGGTTCCTATGACAATGGAAGGTTTGAAAGCGGTTAAAGCGTTCTCTGACGAAGGAATTAAGACAAATGTAACGCTTGTATTTTCGTCTGTGCAGGCGCTTCTTGCTGCCAGAGCCGGAGCTACGTATGTGTCACCTTTCCTTGGCCGTCTTGATGATATTGGCCATAATGGTCTTGATTTAATTAGTCAGATTTCAGAAATTTTCGATTTGCACGGAATTGAAACCCAGATAATAGCGGCCTCTGTGCGTCACCCGTTACACGTTTCTGAAGCTGCAGCCAGAGGAGCACACATTTCAACTGTGCCGTTGAAAGTGATTTCTCAGCTCGCACAACATCCCCTTACGGACCAGGGCATTGAGAAGTTCTTAGCTGACTGGGATAAGCAGCAGAAATAGCCGAAACCCTTTCTCCAGCTGCTTTCCTTTCAAGGGCAGGGCGCCTTCGTTTAAATTTTTCTGGAAAGTTGTAGTTGTTTTTGTCTTTTACATGGTATGGTTGTCAATACTAGGTAAAAAAAGAAAATAAAGAGTTCGTATAAACGGCGGCCTGCAACTAGAATATTTATGAGGAAGTGAGCATACATGGAGAAGTTGATGGTTGAGGGAGGATATCCTTTAAACGGGAAAATACATATAAGCGGTGCGAAAAATAGTGCTGTGGCATTGATTCCTGCAGCTATCCTGGCTGACTCTACGGTAAAGATTGATAACCTCCCTCGCATCTCGGATGTGGAAATATTAGCTGACCTTTTAGAAGATATCGGGGCTGAAGTGTCCTATGAAAATCAGGTAATGACCGTGAACCCGGCCGGTGTGATTCCTATGCCGCTTCCTAATGGACGGGTGAAGCGGCTCAGAGCTTCTTACTATATGATGGGTGCTATGCTGGGCAAGTTTAAAAGAGCAGCGATAGGACTTCCAGGTGGCTGTAACCTGGGTCCTCGTCCTATTGACCAGCACATCAAAGGCTTTGAAGCATTAGGGGCAAGAGTAACCAATGAGCACGGGGCCATATACCTGCGGGCAGATAAACTGACGGGAGCAAGGATTTACCTTGACGTTGTCAGTGTAGGAGCGACAATTAATATTATGCTTGCTGCTGTCAGGGCTGAAGGCAGGACGATTATTGAAAACGCTGCAAAAGAACCTGAGATTATTGACGTGGCTACATTGCTTACAAGCATGGGGGCCAGGATCAAAGGAGCTGGCACGAATGTGATCCGCATTGATGGGGTGGAAAGCCTTCATGGCTGTGCCCATCCTATTATTCCAGACCGGATAGAAGCAGGGACTTACATCATTGCGGCAGCAGCAAAAGGCAGCGAGGTCATCATTGATAATGTGATTCCGGATCATCTAGAATCCTTAATTGCCAAGCTTAGGGAGATGGGCGTTCAAATCGACGTAGGCGACGACCAGCTGTTAATCCGTTCTTCCCCTAAGTTGAAAAGTGTAGATATTAAAACACTTGTTCATCCGGGATTTCCCACGGACCTCCAGCAGCCTATTACTTCTCTTTTAACAAAGGCTCAAGGTACCAGCATTGTAACGGATACGATTTATAATGCGCGCTTTAAGCATGTTGACGAACTGCGGAGAATGGGCGCTGATATCAAGGTGGAAGGCCGTTCTGCATTAATTAACGGAAAAACCCGCCTGCAAGGAGCACGGGTAAAGGCAAGCGATCTTCGTGCGGGAGCTGCACTGGTGATTGCCGGCCTTATGGCCGAAGGGATAACGGAAATAACAGGGCTTGAGCATATTGACAGAGGATATGAAGATCTGGAATCAAAACTCCTCTCCCTGGGCGCCAAGGTATGGAGAGAAGGACTGACAGAAGAAGAAGCAGAGCAGGTCAAAAGCTCATAATAAGCCGAAAAAAAGAGACAGGACCTCTGAAAAAGAGGCCTTCTCTTTTTATAAAGAAGCGAGCAAGGCAAAGTGTTTCACATGAAACTGAAAGAAGCTCAAAGCAGAGCCTGAAAAGGACCATTTTTCTTCCTTCGCTTTTTTAACAGGGGAAAAGGAATTAAACGGCGAATAAATAAAGAAAAGATTTTACATACGAATTAACCAGAAAGAAATTGTGTGGGAAAAGGAGAGGAATCGCTATGGAAAGAAGTTTGTCAATGGAATTAGTTCGTGTTACTGAAGCAGCAGCGCTTGCATCTGCCCGGTGGATGGGAAGAGGGAAAAAAGAAGAAGCCGATGATGCAGCCACAAGCTCCATGAGAGATGTATTCGATACGATCCCGATGAAAGGAACAGTGGTTATCGGGGAAGGGGAAATGGATGAAGCCCCCATGCTTTATATTGGGGAAAAGCTCGGTACAGGATTTGGGCCGCGTGTCGATGTAGCAGTAGACCCTCTTGAAGGAACCAACATTGTTGCTGCAGGTCTCTGGAATGCACTTGCAGTCATCGCTGTTGCTGATCACGGCAACCTGCTCCACGCCCCTGACATGTACATGGAAAAGATTGCTGTCGGACCTGAAGCAGTTGGAAAAGTAAGCCTTGATGCTCCTGTCATTGATAACTTAAAAGCAGTAGCCCAGGCAAAAGGAAAAGATGTAGAGGATGTGGTTGTTACAATCCTCGACCGGGATAGACATAAGAAGATTATTCAGGAAGTACGTGACGCAGGAGCACGAATCAAGCTTATTCATGACGGAGATGTAGCCGGGGCAATTAATACAGCCTTTGATGAAACAGGTGTGGATATTATGCTGGGATCCGGCGGAGCCCCTGAGGGAGTTCTAGCGGCAGTCGGGCTGAAATGCCTAGGCGGTGAACACCAAGGAAGGCTTCTCCCGCAAAATGATGAGGAGCTTGAACGCTGTAAGAAAATGGGGATTGAAGATGTCAACAAAGTACTCATGATGGAGGACCTTGTCGGCGGTGATGATTGTATTTTTGCAGCGACAGGCGTGACTGACGGAGAGCTGTTAAAAGGAGTTCATTACAAAGGGGTCAAAGCTACGACTCAGTCTCTTGTTATGCGCGCCCGTTCAGGAACAGTTCGTTTTGTCGATGGAAAGCATAACGTGAAAAAGAAACCAGATTTTGTGATCCGTCCTTAAACCTTAAATACGGGAATGTCGGAGGCCCTTGACGGCTTTCGGCATTCTTTTCCTTTCTTTCCTCTTGAAGAAGCCGATGATTCCGTTTACAATAAATAAGACTTTACTAATCAAGTGAAGACTTCTTTCTTCCTATTATTCTCTTCGTTTACACCTCTTATGTCCATAACAGGAAATAAATGAAATAACCAAACAGGTAAATGAATTTCTACCCCTCTCCATTGAGACATTTCCAAAACTCTATTGAAAAGCAGATTGTGTTATAGAGGTTTATTTGGTAGATAAAAGCAGTACAAATATGTAGAAAAGTGGTGACATCTTTGAATGTAAATTTAGGTCAATTAGAAAGTATGACACTCCGTGAATTATACGGTTTAGCCAGGGAATATAATGTCTCTTACTACAGCAAACTGACTAAAAAAGAACTTATTTTTGCCATTTTAAAAGGACAGGCAGAAAAAGACGGATTCATGTTTATGGAAGGCGTACTTGAGATTATTCAATCCGAAGGCTATGGTTTCCTACGTCCGATCAATTACCTGCCAAGCTCTGAGGATATATATATTTCCGCTTCCCAGATCCGCCGTTTTGATTTGCGAAACGGGGACAAGGTGTCAGGGAAGGTGCGGCCGCCAAAGGATACGGAAAGGTATCACGGCCTCCTGCAAGTAAATGCGGTAAACGGTGAAGATCCTGATACAGCGAAAGAACGTCCATATTTTCCAGCTTTAACTCCACTGTATCCTCAGGAAAAAATGACTCTTGAAACCAAACCGGGAAGAATTTCTGCCCGCATTATTGATTTAATTACACCTGTCGGCTTCGGGCAGCGTGGGCTCATTGTGGCTCCTCCAAAAGCGGGGAAAACGTCCCTCTTAAAGGAAGTGGCAAACAGTATAGCCGAAAATCATCCTAATTCTGAACTGATTGTTCTTTTAATTGATGAACGTCCCGAGGAAGTTACTGATATAGAGCGCTCTGTGAAGGGAGATGTTGTCAGCTCCACTTTTGATGAGGTACCGGAAAACCACATAAAAGTTGCTGAACTTGTGCTTGAAAGAGCGATGCGCCTGGTAGAGCACAAGAAAGACGTTGTCATTTTAATGGACAGCATCACTCGTCTTGCTCGTGCCTATAACCTTGTTATCCCTCCAAGCGGAAGAACTCTTTCCGGGGGGATTGACCCGGCTGCCTTCCATCGTCCTAAACGTTTCTTTGGAGCAGCGCGAAACATTGAAGAAGGCGGAAGCTTAACGATTCTGGCTACAGCTCTTGTGGAGACAGGCTCCCGTATGGATGATGTTATTTATGAAGAATTCAAAGGAACAGGAAACATGGAGCTTCACCTTGACAGACGCCTTGCGGAACGCCGAATCTTCCCATCTATTGATATCCGCCGCTCCAGCACTCGGAAAGAAGAGCTGCTCGTTTCAAAAGAACAGCTTGAAAATCTTTGGGCAATCCGGAAAACAATGAACGATTCACCAGATTTTGTTGATCACTTTATTAAGAGGATCAAGAAAACAAAGACGAATGATGAATTCTTTGAAGAGATGGAAAAAGAGAAAGCAAAGGGAGTTGCGGCAGGAAAAAGTTAAGGTAAAGGTAATTTCCTTGCCAGCATTTTTAAAAAGAGTTGAAAAAAAAAAGACACCTTGATATAATTCTTTTATGTGTGAACAAAGACTCTGATATATATAAGTTCAGGGCGGAAGGAGTGAAAAAAATGAGAGAAGCTATTCATCCAGAATACAGAGAAGTTGTTTTTATGGATACAAGCACTGGTTTTAAGTTTCTAACTGGTTCTACTAAAGGATCAAGCGAAACTATCGAGTGGGAGGACGGCAACACTTATCCTCTAATCAAAGTGGAAATCAGCTCTGATTCCCACCCATTCTACACTGGCCGTCAGAAGAATGCTGAAGCTGGTGGAAGAATTGATAAATTTAAGAAGAAATATAACATGAAGTAATTTTTACTTCGTGGTATGTTAAGCTTGTAACAGGCAAGGGAACGCCGCTTGCCTGTTTTTTTATTGCTTGAATTCAGTTGCTTGTGCAGAAAGCTACTTTTCATTAGAATCGGACTTCTTATGTCACGTACACCTTGTGAAAGAGTCTGATGACGAGGATGCTTTATGCAGGAGAAGATAACACAAACAAATTAATACACTCTGCTTGCCTGGAAAGATCCAGAAAAGCATTTACATAAGAAGCGTTAAACGAGATCACTTCTTTTTCAGAGACTGAACGCAGGGAAAACTGGGGTACACTAGGTAAACCAATAAATATAAGGTGGGGGAAGGCAATGTACGTGGTGAGAAAGGAAGGCTGGATAGAGGTCATTTGCGGAAGTATGTTTTCAGGAAAGTCTGAGGAGCTGATCCGCAGAATCAGACTGGCTTTGTTTGGAAAGCTGAATGTAGCGGTGTTTAAACCTGCCTTGGATAACCGTTATAGTGAAGAGGAAGTTGTTTCTCATAATGGCACAAAGGTGCGGGCAATTGCTGTTGCTCGGTCAAAAGATATTTTGGACGGACTTGAGGAAGACATTCAAATGGTCGCTATTGATGAAACCCAATTTTTTGATGCTGACATTGTGGAAGTCGCACAGGAGCTTGCTGACAGTGGAATTAGAGTGGTTCTTGCCGGTCTGGACCAGGATTTTAGAGGAGAGCCATTTACCCAGGTGATGAGGCTGATGGCTTTGGCAGAAGACGTGACTAAGCTGCAAGCGGTTTGCCCGGACTGCGGTTCCCCTGCTTCAAGAACGCAGCGCCTCATTGATGGTGAACCAGCTCATTACGAAGATGAAATTATTCTAGTGGGGGCTGATGAAGCCTATGAAGCGAGATGTCGTCACTGCCATGAAGTTCCTGGGAAACCAGAGCCTTCACTTAGTTTAAAAAATGAAATCCTCTAAAGGGCATACTGCTATGTAAGAAGCTGTTTTACTAAGTCGGTTTCAAAAGCCTGAGCAGGGTCTGGAGTAACAGGTTACCAGTGTATAAGCTGTGCTTTTGAGAAAGACTATACTTGCAGCATCTCCGTGTTGCTGCAAGGGGGAGTTAACAGTGAAAAAGCAGCTTTTTACAGGTGTTCTTTGTGCAGCTATCCTTGTGCCGGCAGGGTGCGGAGCCGGTGACGGAGCAACAGAGGCGCAGGGTGGCCATGGAGGAACCCAAGAGCATGGGAACGCCCAGGAAATAACACCAGGTCTTTTTGGTCCAGGCCCGATTAATCACAGAACAATTAATCCTCAGGACCACTCTGATCATCCGTTGAATCAGGGAGAAATCAATAACGGAACCAGCTTTACCACACTGGATGCGGATCGTCCGGACATTGGAGATGATGCAGATAACATGCATTACATTGCCAAAGAAAATGGCTTTACACCTTTGTATGTCCTGTACGGGGGCAGTCATGCCACTGTCTATGTGAACGGAAATCAAGGGTGGAGCAAACAAGAGAGAGATAATAAAGTGAAAGAGCTTAGAACAGCCTATGAACAAAACACGCCTCGGTATAATGTAGAGGTCCACGTATTGAATGACGGCTAATAAGAATGGAAGGCTGTCCCCAATGGGGGCAGCCTTTTTTTGAATGATCGTTTTCGAAGGTGGGGTACGCTAATGGTGCAAAGAAAGGGGGAGTTGTGAATTTGTTTTGTTTGATGTGCAGGCTATAACCCCTTGGTTTTGGGCTGCTATTTTCCTGCAGCGGTATCGGTACTACTCATGATCGGTGTCACTTTGCCCGGCGAACAGCCTGCTGAAGAGGATCCCACACCCCGTTGTAAGGAGGCGCATAGGAAAGGTCAAGATCCTCAAATTCTGAGATTGTCATACGGTGAAAAAGAGCAGTGGCCAGAACATCAACCCGCTTGTCTACCCCGGACTCTCCAATGACCTGGCCGCCGATCAGCAGATCGTTATCTGTGCGGTATAAAATTTTGATATAGATCGGTTTTTTATCCTCATAATAACCGGCAATATCTGAGCCTTTGTATGTCACAGTTTCGTAAGGGAAATGAAGAGCTGACGCTTCTTTTTCAGAAAGGCCTGTTCTTCCTAGAGTGAGGCGGTGAAACTTCAGAATAGAGCTTCCGACAATACCCTGGAATGCCTTCGGGTTGTTGACCATGTTTAATCCTGCTACACGCCCCTGTTTGTTGGCGTGAGTTCCCAGCGGGATATAATCGTCTTTTTGTTTAATACGGTGGTATTGTGTGGCGCAGTCTCCTGCTGCATAAATATCATCCACGTTCGTCTGCATGTAGGAGTTGACTTTTACCGCCCCGTTTGTTTCCAAAATCACGTCTGTTCCTTTCAGCATATCAGTGTTTGGTCTTACACCAACGGCAGCAATGACGAGATCTGTTTCATAACGGTTTTTATTTGTCACCACTGCTTCGACACGATCGTTTCCTTCAAAGCCTTCTATTGATTCCTCAAAGCAAGTTTCAATTCCGTTTGCTTCAGCTTCCTTATGGATGTGCTCTGCCATATCTTCATCAAACATTTTTGCCAGCCGGTTACCACGCTCAATCATTCGTACCTGTCGGCCTGTTTCTCGAAAATTTTCAGCCATTTCAAGGCCGATGTACCCGCCGCCAATAATCGTGACATGTTTAACACGGTCAAGATTACTTTTGATTGATTCCAGATCAGGTATTGTTTTTAACGTATGAATGCCGGGAAGGTCATGATTCTTCCAGGGAGGCAGAAACGGACGGGCCCCTGTTGCTACCAGGAGCCGGTCATAAGGAATTTCAAAGGTCTCATTACTTTCCAGGTTTCTCCCTGAGACGATCTTTTTCTCTGCATTTACATGGGTTACCTGATGAAATACGCGGGCATCAATCCCGTACTTTTCTCGAAAGGTTGTGACGTCTCTTGCGATCAATTGATCGGTCCCTTTTACTGAGCCGCCGATTACATAAGGGAGACCGCATTGAGCGTAGGAATATATATTTCCCATTTCAAGAACTGTCACGTCAGGATTTTCACGATTGCGGACAATCTGCATCGCTGCACTCATGCCAGCGGCATCGCCGCCAATAATAACAAATTTCATGCTATGTACCTCCTAGTCAGCTTTTATTTATACGATTCCCTTAATTCACATATAAAAACAAGAGTTCTACTCACAATCGCCTATACATTTTGACTGTAAAGTCCTGCTATAATATAATTAGAATGTTATGCAATCATAAATGAGGTGAAAGCCTGTGCTTGAACGTCTACAATCAGTAGAAGATCGTTATGACCATTTAAATGAGTTATTAAGTGATCCAGAAGTGATCAGTGATTCGAAGAAACTCCGTGAATATTCAAAGGAACAGTCAGATATCGAAGAAACGGTGCAAACGTACCGGACGTACAAAGAAGTCTCTACCCAGCTTGCCGATGCCAAATCCATGCTTGAAGACAGCCTGGATGACGAAATGGTTGAGATGGTAAAAATGGAGATTTCAGAGCTTAGTGAGAAAAAAGAAGAGCTTGAAGAAAAGCTTAGAGTTCTTCTTCTGCCAAAGGATCCAAACGACGACAAAAACGTTATCGTGGAAATTCGGGGAGCAGCGGGCGGGGACGAAGCCGCTCTGTTTGCCGGAGACCTCTACAAAATGTACTCTCGTTTTGCCGAGCAGCAAGGCTGGAAGCCAGAAGTAATTGAATCAAGCTCCACAGAGCTTGGCGGCTACAAGGAAATCATTTTTATGATTAACGGTGAAGGCGCCTACTCGAAAATGAAGTATGAAAATGGAGCTCACAGGGTGCAGCGTGTGCCTTCCACAGAGTCAGGAGGAAGAATTCACACCTCTACGGCAACAGTGGCTGTACTTCCGGAGGCTGAAGAAGTAGAAGTGGAAGTCCATGAAAAGGATATCCGTGTCGATACCTTTGCTTCAAGTGGACCAGGGGGACAGAGTGTAAATACGACGATGTCAGCGGTCCGTTTAACCCATGAACCAACAGGTATTGTTGTTTCCTGTCAGGATGAAAAATCCCAGATCAAAAATAAGGAAAAAGCAATGAAGGTTCTTCGGGCTCGAATTTACGATAAGTTTCAGCGTGAGGCCCAGGCTGAGTACGCAGAAAACCGGAAATCCGCTGTGGGAACGGGTGACCGTTCCGAAAGAATTCGGACGTATAATTTTCCACAAAGCCGTGTGACAGACCACCGTATTGGCCTGACCGTGCAAAAGCTTGATCAAATTCTGCAAGGAGATCTTCATGAAATCATAGATGCTCTTATTGTGGAAGAACAAGCAGAAATGATGGAAAAGGCGGGCGAATAATGAAAAAGCCTGACTACATTTACGAAGCCCTGAATTGGGCTTCGTCTTTTTTGGAGAAAAAAGGACGGGAAGCGAAAAGCGGGGAGTGGCTCATGCGCCATCATTTGGGGGCAAGCTGGACTGACCTCCACATGAAGCGCCGGGATCCACTTCCTGAAAAAATCTGGGACGGGTTCCTGGCCGATGTGAAGCGCCACGGAGAAGGAGTGCCAGTACAGCACCTTATAGGTTACGAAGAATTTTACGGACGTTCCTTTAGGGTGGATGAACGGGTTCTGATTCCTCGTCCGGAGACAGAAGAGCTGGTTCATGGCGTGCTTCAGGAAATCAAAGCATGGCCAAGGCGCCAGGAAGGAAGCTCACTTGAAGTAGTGGATGTAGGTACAGGAAGCGGGGCTATTGCCGTCAGCCTTGCGCTGGAGGCAGAACATATAAGTGTTACAGCGATAGATGTGGAAGAGCCGGCCTTAGAGGTGGCTGGTTCAAATGCGAGGGCGCTTGGAGCAGATGTTCATTTCCTGCAGGGAGATTTATTTTCCCCCCTGGTTCAACAGGGCAAAAAAGTCGATGTCGTCGTCTCCAACCCTCCTTATATTCCGGAAGAAGATAGAGAGTCACTTGATACCGTGGTGAAGGATTTTGAGCCGGGCACTGCCTTGTTTGCTGGAGAAGACGGCTTAGTCTGCTACAGGAGACTAGCTGCTGATCTGCCTAAAGTGCTAAAAAAACCAGGCCTTGCCGCCTTTGAAGTGGGGGCGGGACAAGGAGAAACAGTTGCTCGTTTGTTACGGGAAGCCTTTTCTGAGACGCCTGACGTAGATGTTACAGTACGTGAAGACATCAACGGAAAAGACCGAATGGTATTTTGCAAAGTGGGTCTAGACTAAGGAAGCCAAATTTGGGTGCCCACGTTAAGGTGCCTCAATTAAGGTGCCTCAATTAAGGTGCCAGGCACCCCTCCCAGGTTGTAACATAAAAAATCGTGAAAAGGGCTGTGGCTCAAGGGAAAGCGGGGAAAAAATGTTACAGCGTGCTGTGGTGCCAGGCACCCCTCAAGGGACCCTCTCAAGGCACGTTTCCCCCTCTTCACCACAATAATTGTCGAACAATTCTAAGTTTAATAACTGGGTTCACTGACCACAATGTGAATACGAAAGGTTGGTGAACCCATATGCAACGAAACGTCTTTATTTATATTATTATTATTATTTTTATTTTGTTAGTAAACTGGGAAGGTCAGCAATTTGCGGCAGTAAGTGCAGGGGAAGAAGTCATTCCTGATGATGCAATCCGTCTTAGAATTCTTGCTCACAGTGATGCTCCAGTGCACCAGCTGGTCAAGAGGGAAGTTCGTGATGAAGTCAATGCAGAAATCAGAGAAATTGTTACGGGTCTTGAGAATAAAGGAAAAGCAAGAGAAGCAATTAATGAACATCTTCCAGTCATAGAGGAAGAGATTCAAAATGTGTTAGATTCAAGAGATTTAACGATTCCTTTTGAAGTAGAGCTGAGAAAGGATGTAGAGTTTCCAACTCGCGTTTACGGTCCTTTAGTTTACCCGGCAGGAGACTATGAAGCCCTGGTAGTGACACTTGGAGAAGGCAAAGGTGAAAATTGGTGGTGTGTTCTATTCCCTCCTCTTTGTTTCTTTGACTTCAGTAAGGAAGACAAAGCTGAAGAAAAGGAACAAGCAGGCAGTGAGTTATCCACAGAGGAACCTGAAGTAGCGTTCTTCTTTGTGGAAAAATTTAAAGAATGGTTTGGTCAATCCTAGGATAACCTGTGGAAATACTGAAGTGAGTGGGTTGTAGTTATCAACAAGTTATCCACCTAATGTGGGTAACTTTTTTGATTTACTTTTTTAACCAGGAAACCCTACAATATAAGGAAAAAAAGACCTCAAAACGGGAGCGGATGTTCGTGGATTATAAACAAACTGAGGTATTAGTTGTGGATAAGTGGATAAGTTTAGAAGAAGATGAGAACATCCAGAAAGCGGGGATGTGGATAAGTTGTGGGGAAGTCGTTGCCTTACCCACAGAAACGGTATATGGACTGGGAGGAAATGCTAACAGCGAAGAAGCTATTGAAAAAATTTTTCTTGCTAAAGGAAGGCCTAGTGACAATCCTTTGATTGTACATATTAGTGAAAGAAAACAGCTTAGTGAGTTGGTTTCCCATATTCCTCTCATTGCTGAAAAGTTCATGAATGCTTTCTGGCCTGGTCCTTTGACATTAATTTTACCAAAAACAGAACAAGTCTCTGAGAAAGTCACAGGGGGGCTATCCACAGTTGCTGTACGGATGCCGGACCATCCTGTAGCCCAGGCGGTCATAAAAGCTGCCGGAGTACCTGTAGCTGCTCCAAGCGCCAACCGATCCGGCCGGCCAAGTCCCACAACCGCAGAACATGTAAGGCACGATCTTGATGGCCGTATTGCCGGAATTATAGATGGCGGGCCAACTGGATACGGGCTGGAATCAACAGTGGTAGACTGCACCCGTGATGTGCCCATGATATTACGCCCAGGCGGGGTGACCAGAGAAGAGCTGGAAGAGGTTGCAGGAGTCGTAGAAGTTGATCCTGCCCTTATCAGTGATAACGAAGTACCTCGTTCTCCCGGCCTGAAATATCGCCATTACGCCCCGGATGCTCCTTTAACCCTGGTGGAAGGATCCACTGCATTTCTTCAGGAAAAAATAAAAGAAGTGGAGGAGGAAGGCTTAAAAACAGGGGTTATTACAGTGGATGAACTTATTCAGGAAATTCACGCGGACCACGTGATTTCTTATGGTTCAAATGACGACATCAAGGAAGTGGCAGCAAAGCTGTATGATACGCTTCGAAGGGCAGACAAGCTAGAAGCAGATGTGTTGTTTAGCGTAACTTTCCCCAAAGAGGGAGTAGGTGCGGCCGTTATGAACAGGCTTGAAAAAGCAGCCGGTGGAAGAATCATAAAAGAGGAGTAAAAAAGTGCAGGGGACAACCCTTGTGCTTTTTTTATTACATCCTCGCTGTGGTGCCAGGCACCGTAAAGTGGGTGCTGGAAAAGAAGCGCAGTATATCAAGGGATAGAGCCGAAACAAGGTTACAAAAGTGTGACAACGGGGAGGGGTGCCAGGCACCCTAAAGAGGGGTGCTGGAAGAGAAGTGCAGTATATCAAGGGATAGAGCTGAAGCAAGGTTACAGAAGTGTAACAACGGAGAGGGGTGCCAGGCACCAAAAAAGGCACCAAAAAAAAAAACGCACCCCCCAACCCGCACCCCCACATCGCTTCGGAAATGGGGGCATCAGGAAGGATATCGGATGTTTTTCTCGAAATACATATCTATGTTCAGGAAAGCGAATACACATAGGATTTCCCCTATTTCCAAATAGAAAGAGCTGAGTGTAAATGAAAATGACTAAATTTATCACTCCGGAGATTATTTTTGGCAATGGTTCAATTGACCAGGCTGGTGACAGCTGCCTGCGGCTTGGTGCCAAAAAAGTACTCATTGTAAGTGATCCAGGGGTTATCGAAGCGGGATGGGCAGACAAAGTGATTACGACATGCGAGGAAGCAGGATTGTCTTTTTCCACTTTTTTTGAAGTGACCACAAACCCGAGCGATCTTGAAGTTCAAAAAGGTTCTCAAAGATACGTGGAAAATGAGTGTGATGCTGTCATAGGAATAGGCGGCGGAAGCGTGCTTGATGTAGCCAAATCGATTGCCATTATAGCAACAAACGGAGGAGAAATTGCTGAGTATGAAGGAGTCAATCAAATTGCCCATCCTCTGCCGCCATTAGTTATGATCTCAACGACGGCTGGTTCAGGATCTGAAGTGTCCCAATTTTCAGTTATAGTTGACTCAGAAAGAAAGAAGAAAATGACGATTGTCTCAAAATCTCTTGTTCCGGACATTTCAATTACTGATCCCTTAACCTTAATGACAAAAAGCAGTTACTTAACTGCTTCCACTGGTCTGGATGTTCTGTCTCACGCCATTGAATCCTATGTCAGTGTGGCAGCGACTCCTCTTACTGACGTACAGGCAAAAAATGCAATGAAACTGGTGTCCTCCAATCTTCGGCCTTCTGTCGCATCGAAAACAAATGAAGAAGCAAAGCTTCATATGGCCATGGCAAGTCTCCAGGCGGGAATTGCTTTTTCCAACGCCATTTTAGGAGCGGTTCATGCGATTTCCCATGCAATAGGGGGGCGGTTTCAGCTTGCTCACGGCGTCATTAATTCGGTGCTGCTCCCTTATGTGATGGATTTTAATTTAATTGCGTGCCCGAAGCGGTACAAAGAAATTGCTAAAGCAATGGGCAAGGATGTCACCGGACTGTCGGATGAAGAGGCCGGCAGGGAAGCGATAGATATGGTCAGACGGTTATCAAAGGACATAGAGGCTCCCCAGACGCTGAGTGCTTTAGGCATTACAGAAGATGATCTTCCGCTTATAGCGGAAGATGCCATTGAGGATGCCTGCATGATCACAAACCCCCGGGATATCTCTACAAAAGATATCATAGCCATTTGCAAACAGGCGCTGTAATGGTTAGAAGGCAGCTTGGAAGGAGAGAGAGCTATGGAGAATAAGCAGACGATGATTGAGCACCTGACAGGCGTCAAATCTTCGAAAATGAATTATTATACCGAGCTGAAAAAAACAATTCAGGAGCTGGAAAAAAAGAATATTAATCTTGAAATTATGAATGAAAGCCTTAAGAGCTTTAACGTCAACATGGATATTGACGACATGTTAAAAAACGTCCTGGAAAAATTGCAAAGGGTGTACTCGGTTTCAAGGATCAGTCTCAGCCTTCTTGAAGAAGGAGAGCTAATCCTGACAAATGTTTATCCCTTGGACTCCAAGTTTCTCCAGGTCGGCTCAAAGCTTCCATCCGATGAATCTCTTTACTGGGAGGCTATCTATCAAAAGAGTGCCACATTGTACTCGTTCCCTTTGAAAAAGGAGGAGGTTCCATACATTGAGCGGCACACCTTTGAAAAGCTGGGCATGGAAAGTGTCCTCGCTCTTCCTCTTTTAAGTAAAGAACGAGTCCTTGGGGTATTGAGTCTTGGAAGTAAGGAATTTGCAGCCTACAGTGAGGATGATCTTTCCTTTTTTCAGCAATTTGCCGACCAGCTTGCTGTCTGCATAGAGAACTCAAGCCTTTACAATGCTGTTCTCCAGGGAAAAAAAGAATGGGAGTCCACCTTTAATGCCGTAGAAGATATGCTGTTTCTAATTAGTGAAGAGGAAAAAATTCTGCGATTTAACCAGGCTGTGTTGAACTTTTTTAAAGTAAAACCTGGTGAAATTATCGGGAGACACTATGCTGACATTCTATTTCGCCATCCAGAGAGCAAAGGAGAAGAGCTTGATTTCAGGCAGTCCCAGCATGCTCGCCTCGTGTTGGAGGATAATCGAATTTGCGAGATGAATACGTATCCCGTCATCAGTGATGATAGCCAGATTCACGGCATTCTTTTATATATAAAAGACGTAACAAAGCGAACACATATTGAAGCCCAGCTCATGCAGTCGGGCAAGCTTGCCGCGATCGGGGAAATGGCAGCGGGAGTCGCTCATGAGCTGAACAGCCCTCTCACCGCCATTCTTGGCAATGCCCAGCTCCTTTTACGTCAGGCCGATCAAGAAGACATAAGCTATGAGCTGTTAACAGACATTCGAAACTGCGGAGACCGCTGCAAGCATATCATCAGAAACTTACTGACATTCTCCAGGCAGGATGAGTACATGTTTCAGGAGTGCTCCTTGAATCAGGCCGTAGAGCAGGTGCTAAGCCTAGTAAAATACCAAATTGAACGTCAGCATATACAGGTGACGGTCACCCTTGCTTCTGAGCTGCCTGCGTTTAACGGAAGCATGCAGCAAATTGAGCAGACGATCATTAACCTTTTATTAAACGCCAAGGATGTCCTTTTAGAAGAAGAAAAAGAAGAGAAGTGTATCTTAATTGAAACAAAAGCGATTATTAAAGAAGGAGAGGAGTGGGTGGAATTAATAGTGGCCGATAACGGCAAAGGGATCCCTCCTCAGCAGCAAACCGAAATCTTTCATCCTTTTTATACGACAAAAGAAACAGATAAAGGAACAGGGCTGGGTTTGTCCGTAAGCCTTGGAATTGCAAAGGCCCATGGCGGCATGCTGACTGTAACGAGTGAAGAAGGAAAAGGGAGTTGTTTTACCCTGCTGCTGCCGGCTAAAGGAGGAACGCATGAAGAATATCCTGATCATTGATGATGAACGTGAAATCTGCACTTTTTTATCTCACTTGCTTACATTAAAGACGTATCACGTGACTACAGGGTTAAATGGAGACGATTTTTACAAACACATAAAGGCAAAACTGTTTGATCTCGCCATCCTGGATGTTCGTCTTCCTGATGCTGACGGAATGACACTGTTAAGGGAGTTAAAGAGAGAACAGCCTTCCTGCAAAACGTTGATTATGACGGGCTACAGCACTGTCAAAACAGCTGTAGATGCCATCAAGTCAGGAGCAAATGATTTTATTGAAAAGCCCTTTGATGATATCGATAAGCTTGAGGAACAAATTGACGGCTTGCTTGAAAATGGAACAAATCAAATGGAAAGGCACGTGCAATCTATCGCTGATCAGGCAGGTTTTTTTCTGGGAAGATCCGAGGCCATGCGTCACCTTGCTGCTTTTGCCTATAAAATAGCCCAAAAACAGCTTAGCGTATTAATCGAAGGAGAAACCGGAAGCGGCAAAGAGGTGCTTGCCAGGTTTATTCATATGGCCAGCCATCGCAGCAAGGAAAGGTTTATTGGAGTGAATTGCGGGGCTCTCTCTGAGCAGCTTTTGGAAAGTGAATTGTTCGGCCATGAAAAGGGAGCATTTACCGGAGCCGTGGAAACCAGGAGAGGGCTCTTTGAGCTTGCGAGTCAGGGAACACTTTTTCTGGATGAAATCGCCGAAGCTTCTCCACAGACTCAGGTGAAGCTTCTTCGGGTGCTTGAAGCAAGAGAGTACTACCCGGTAGGAAGTGAAAAAGTAAAACGGACCAATGCAAGAATTCTGGCGGCAAGTCACAAGAATTTGCAGGAAGCAGTCAAGGAAAAAGCCTTTCGCGAGGATCTTCTGTACCGGCTGAATGTAGTCAAGCTTACGATTCCTCCTCTTCGTGAACGGGTGGATGATCTTGAAGAGCTCACAACTTTTTTAGTCAGCCAAAGCGAACGTCCTGACATGACATTCAGCAGCGAGGCCGTGTCGGTAATGAAGAAATACCACTGGCCGGGGAATATCCGAGAGCTGTCTAATGTCATCTCCCGGGCAATTGCCCTTGCAGACGAAGAGGCCACAATGATTCCTGTTTCTCTTCTGCCTCATACCTTTCACGAATCTCCAGCAGAAAAGGAAGCCGGTGCCGCTGTGGAGATACCTCAAAAGAAGGAAAGCAGCAGCCAGTCCACTGCTGAGTTTGAACGCTACCTTAAAGAGTGGACAAGTCATGTACTTTCCTTGTGGCATCAGGAGGAACCGCCTCCTCTCGAAGAGGTATTAGATAAGGTAAAGGAGCTTGAGCAGGTTACCGGGCAAGCATTTGTGGAGAAAACTCTGCAACAGACCTATGGAAATCGAAGGGAAGCGGCCAGGCAGCTGGACATTACGATGAGAAAGATTCGTTATATATTAAATGAAAAAGGGACTCCATCTTCTGGATAGACCAACGGAAGCCTGCCAGGTTGATTATGAACCAGGCTCGATGGATGAAACATTGCTCACATCAGACACCATCTTTGCAAGGGAGGAGCCAAACGACGCTCTCCCAAAGAAAAAAGAGGACCAGCAGGTGAGAAGCAGGTGTGCTCTGCTTTAGCCTGAGTCCTCTGTGTACTGCCATGTGATTGTGACCATTTTGGTTAAGAATCAAAAGAATTTAAAGCATTCACTCCGTGAGCCAGGGCCGACCCCGCTTTTAAAGCGGTAGCGACCATGATCACCTCAGCGACTTCCTCTTTGATCGCTCCGGCTTTTCTGGCACCTTCAATGTGAACCTCAATGCAGTACGGGCAGCCTGTGGTATGGGCGACCGCCACAGCAATCAGCTCTTTTTCTTTTACAGTAAGCGCCCCTTCCTTCAATGCTTTTTGGTCAAAATCAATAAAGGAAGCAAAGCTCTCTCCACTCAAATCTGAAAACTCTTTCATCCGTGCAAAATATTCTTTTTTATAAAGGGAGCCGTCGGATTCTCCGTCAAAGGCATTAAGAGCATTTACACCGTGAGCAGCGGCTGAGCCGGCTTTAAGTGCCGTGGCTACAAAAATCGCTTCGCTCATTTCCTCTTTGGTGCCTCCGGCTTCTTTGAGGTTTCCGACGTGAACCTCAATGCAGTACGGGCATCCGGTTGTATGAGCAACAGCCACCGCTGTTAACTCTTTAAGCTTAACGGAAAGAATACCATTTTCCATGACGCTTTGGTCAAATTGGATAAAGGCTTGAAAGGACTCTGGTGAAAGTTGTGAAAACTCACGAATCCGGGAAAAATAAGATTGATCATACAAAGCTTCCGTCATAAAATCACCCCGGAATATAGATAGTTTTTTCGAAACAGAAGGATTGCGTGACTAGTATATGTTAAAAGAATCCAAGAGCGTCTTTACTGTAGCTTACGAGTAAATTTTTCGTTTGCTGGTAGTGGCTTAGCATCATCAAATGATTTTCCCGCCCGATTCCCGACATTTTGTAGCCGCCGAATGCTGCATGGGCAGGGTAGTCGTGATAGCAGTTCGTCCATACACGGCCAGCCTCAATTTCTCTGCCAAAACGGTAAGAGGTATGGAAATCTCTTGTCCATACACCCGCCCCCAGCCCATAAAGGGTGTCATTTGCAATCGATAAGGCTTCTTGATCGTCCTTAAAGGTCGTCACCGATAAAACAGGTCCGAAAATTTCTTCCTGAAAAATACGCATGCTGTTATTTCCCTCAAAAATAGTTGGCTGAATGTAATAGCCATCCTTTAACTCACCGTTCAAATCATTTCTTCCCCCGCCGGTAAGAAGCGTTGCTCCTTCTTGTTTGCCAATATCTATATAAGAAAGAATCTTTTCCACTTGTTCTGTTGATGCCTGGGCACCCATCATCGTGTGTGGATCAAGTGGATTTCCTGTCTGTATTTCTTTTACACGCTTGAGCGCGCGTTCCATGAAGTCGTCATATATGGATTCATGAATTAAAGCGCGAGAAGGGCAAGTACACACTTCTCCCTGGTTTAACGCAAACATAACCATGCCTTCAATGGCTTTATTTAAAAAGGCATCATCCTTTGCCATGACGTCTTCAAAGAAGATATTTGGGGATTTTCCCCCAAGCTCAAGTGTCACAGGGATAATATTTGCTGAAGCATATTGCATGATCAATCGTCCCGTGGTTGTTTCTCCTGTAAAGGCGATTTTATTAATTCTTTTGTTTGATGCAAGAGGCTTTCCCGCTTCTACGCCAAAGCCATTTACTACATTTAATACTCCCGGAGGCAGAAGATCCTGAATAAGCTCCAGAAGAACCATAAGAGAAGCAGGGGTCTGTTCTGCCGGCTTTAAAACAATGCAGTTTCCGGCAGCCAAAGCAGGCGCCACTTTCCATGTTGCCATAAGGAGAGGGAAGTTCCAGGGAATAATCTGCCCGACCACACCGAGAGGCTCATGAAAATGGTAAGCAACCGTCTCGTTGTTAATTTGGCTGAGGGATCCTTCCTGGGCGCGAATGACTCCGGCAAAATATCGAAAATGGTCAATGGCTAAAGGCAGATCAGCGTTTAACGTTTCACGCACCGCTTTCCCATTGTCCCAGGTTTCAGCTACAGCAAGCTTTTCTAGATTTTCTTCCATCCTGTCAGCGATTCGCTGGAGAAGAAGAGAACGTTCGCCTGATGACGTTTTGCCCCAGATTTCCTTTGCTTTGTGAGCTGCATCCAACGCTTTCTCTATGTCCTCAGAAGTGGAACGGGCGACCTGGCAAAAGGCCTGCCCGGTGACTGGAGTGTACACATCAAAGTAGTTTCCATTCACAGGGGGTGTCCACTCGCCTCCAATGAAATTATCATATCTTGCTTTAAAGGATACGAGGGCATCTTTTTCTCCTGGCTTTGAATAAATCATAAGTGGACCTCCTTTTTATAGAAAACCCGGCCTGTAGCTTCCTACCGCCGGGCGTCCTGTTTGTTTTACAATGTCTGGGCTTTTTCGGCCGGCTTTCTGTTATAGGAAGCAGCCACGATTTGTTTGATTTCATCTAAGGTGGCTTTTCGAGGATTGGTTAAGGCGCACGCATCATTCATCGCGTGGATGGCAAGGGTTTCAATATCCTCTTCTTTAGCTCCCATTTCAGCGAAGCCATCAGGGATTCCTACGTCCTTACACAGCGTTTCAATCGCTTCAATCGCTTTTTCTGCAGCAGCACGCTTGGACAGTCCTTCAATGTTTTCACCGAGAGCTTCGGCAATGTCAGCAAAGCGCTCAGGCTTGGACATTAAGTTAAAGCGCTCGACGTGGGGAAGAAGGATCGCATTACACACGCCATGAGGGAAGTTGTAAATGCCTCCGAACTGGTGGGCGATCGCATGCACATAGCCAAGGGATGCATTGTTAAAGGCCATCCCGGCAAGGAACTGAGCATATGACATCTGGTTTCTTGCTTCAATATCTTCGCCGTTTGCTACCGCGGCGCGTAAGTACTTGCTCACTAGACGCATCGTTTGCAGAGCGCATGCATCGGTGATAGGAGTAGCATCAGTAGAAACATAGGCTTCCACCGCATGAGTAAGGGCGTCTATTCCTGTAGCTGCAGTAAGTCCTGCCGGCTTTTTCACTGTTAAAATAGGATCATTTATCGAAATTTTTGGCGTGGTATGTTTATCAACGATCGCCATTTTTACTTTTCGCTCTGTATCTGTGATGATGCAGAAGCGGGTCATTTCACTAGCTGTTCCGGAAGTTGTATTGATAGCTACAAGAGGAGGGAGCGGGTTAGTGGATTGATCCACACCTTCATAATCGTGAATTCTTCCTCCATTAGAAGCAACAAGGCCGATTCCTTTCGCGCAGTCGTGAGAGCTTCCCCCGCCAAGAGAGACGATCGAGTCGCATCCTGAAGACTCATACACCTCAAGACCTGCTGCTACATTGAGGTCCGTAGGATTTGGTTCGGAACCAGGGAAGATTTCAACATCCACACCGGCGGCTTTAATGATGTTGGCCACATCGTCTGCCACACCCATGTTATAAAGTCCTTCATCCGTTACAATGAGAGATTTTTTCATTCCGAGGTTCTTGATTCTTTCCCCGGCTTCATTCACTGCTCCTACTCCCATTAAGTTGACACTTGGAATAAAGAATCCATACACCTTTTCTTCTACCATTTGATCTCCTCCTCATATAAATCAAAGTTTCACACCTTTTTATTGCAAAGAGCATGCCAACTTTCTTTAAAAAAGGAAAAATAGTTTGGTAACCGCTGTGGTTGTAAGCGTTTACCTTGATTGAGGAAGAAAAGAGCTGAGTCATTTTTTAATAGAGAGGCCGAGGATGTGGCTGTGACAGGCCGAAATTTCGGCTCAATCAAGCCAGAGGTTTGGAGGACTGTTTATTTTGAGACCAGTTTCTCGCAGTATTTATGTCTTAAAAAGCCTGTCTATTCCCATCCTCTCCTGCATAGGGTTATAAAAGCAGATTTGGGGGAGGGGACGGCATGGAAGAATGGATCGTACTGGGCATTATCGCTGTCGCTCTTGGCATGGATGCCTTTTCTATGTCGCTTGCAATGGGAATGAACGGAATCAAAGTAAGGGAAAGGCCGAAAATTGCAAGCACGATCGGAATGTTTCATATATTGATGCCTTTAGCCGGGATTGCCGGCGGCAAATGGATTGCCTCTTCTTTTGAACAGCTCGCTCTTTGGGTAGGAGGAGGGCTTTTAATTTTAATCGGTCTGCAGATGATCTGGACAGGGGTCGGGTCCAGCAGCGAAAATAATACCATTACACCAAGAGGGCTTGGGCTGCTGCTGTTTGCCTTGCTTGTAAGTCTGGATTCTTTTTCAGTAGGTATTACTCTTGGCATTGTAGGGGCAAAGATTGTAGCGGTCCTTCTTCTATTTGGTCTTACGAGTGCTGTAGCAACGTGGATGGGTTTGTTTTTAGGCACTCATGCCAAAGGGGTGGTCGGGTCTTACGGTGAAATGCTTGGCGGAGGGATACTCCTTGCTTTTGGGGTAAAGCTTCTTTTACCTCTGTAAAAATAAGATTTTAGTGACGTGATGCTCTTTTAGATTTGTGGTCTACATAAAGAGCACAATTCGACATGTCGAGAATACAAGGTTGAACTTTTGGTAATTCAGTGAGAATGCTCCCCATCTTGAGGGAGTAACAAATTTTTTGCCACCTCGGCTATTGCTTCTTATTGAATTATGCTTGTTTGTGCTAAAATAATAGAAAAAATGCAGGAAAAGAAAGGGTGCCATCATGAAAAAAATATTGTTTGTTTGCACAGGAAACACGTGCCGGAGCCCGATGGCAGAAGCTTTAATGAAGAAAAAAGCTGGGGAGCAAGTCGAAATAAAATCAGCAGGGGTTCATGCTTTTCCCGGCATGGGAGCCTCTGAAGGGACAACCTCTGTCCTAAATGAAAGAGAGATCCCTCTAAACCATTCTGCCCGACTTGTCGATAGAGAACTAGTAGAGTGGGCAGATTTAATTTTAACAATGACGAAAAGTCATTTTCAGCTTCTGGCTGCAAAGTTTCCGGCCGCTGCAGAGAAAGCTTTTACAATTAAGGAATTTGCTAATGATGAAAATCACGGGGATATTAGCGATCCGATAGGCGGCACGATAGAAGATTACCGGAACACAGCCAGAGAACTGGATGCCCTTCTAGATAAAGTAATACAAAAACTTGACTAGAAAAGGTGGGGGCTATGGGGGGACAGAAGTATGCTTTTAGTATTCGGAAAAAGCTGGTCCTTGGAATCAGCATATTATCACTAATCACGTACGGGACAAGTGGATTTTTTATCTTTATTCTCCTGGATGTGATTCCTGAAGCCTGGGGAGTGACCGGTGATTCCTTTATTGTTCTAACACTTGTTTTAGGCTGTTTGTGGAGTATTCTGCTGGCATTCTTGGCAGCTCCGTTCATTACAAAGCCTTTGGCAAGGCTGGAAGCTGCTGTACGAACAGCGGCAGGGGGAAACATTCAGGAAAATGTGGCTGTAACCAAATCGGATGATGAGCTCAGGGCATTAGGCCTTGCTTATAATGAAATGCTTGGCAGTCTGAGAGCCATGGTTCATGATATTGAAACAAATTTTCAGGAAACGAGCCAGAAAGTGGCTGATATTACACTTGCTTCAGAGACGGCATCGAACCGGGCAGCCGGGATTGCCGGCACCATTGATGAAATCTCAGCAGGAGCTGAAAGCTCAGCCTATGCGATCCAAAACACTGCTGACTCTATGGAGGATATCACTAGAATTGCGGAAGAAGTACATAGTAAGGCTGATTCATCCAAAGAGTCTACGAGAAAAATGGTCGATACCCTGAAGAAAAGCCGGAGTGTAACTGATTCGTTAGTAGGCGGGATTAAGCAAATGGAAAGAGATAATCAAGATTCTCTGCTAGCCGTTGAAGCGCTGGACAAGCAGGCTGGAAAAGTAGAAGAGATTATTTCTCTTGTAGGTGATATTGCCGGCCAGACAAACTTACTCGCTTTAAATGCATCCATTGAAGCAGCAAGGGCCGGCGAACAGGGCAGAGGGTTTGCAGTAGTAGCTGAAGAAGTGAGAAAGCTTGCTGACGAAAGCTCTTCAGCTGTCCAAAGTGTATCTGAAGTCATTAAGAACATCCAAGGTGAAGTACAGAATGTGGTCTTTAAAATTAAAGACCAGGTACTGGCGGCTCAGCAAGAGTCCAAAAAAGGAACCGAAACACACCAGGCGATCGGGGAAATGGAAGCATCAGTCGAGGTGGTTGTACAAGCCGTTGATCATATTACAGAATTAATTGATAGGCAGCTCAAGGCAATCCAGGATACCTCCCAGGAAACGCAGGAGGTTGCCGCAATTGCAGAAGAAACGTCCGCAGGAGCACTCGAAGTGTCTTCGGCTACAGAAGAACAGACACAAGTAATGGAGAAATGTACAGAGAAAGCTCAGGAGCTCTCTGAACAAGCAAAGAAATTGAAGCTCACCATCGATAAATTTACAATATAAATACATGGTGCAATTCATCTCCATAAAGGATATCCTGTATAGGAAAGGGTATCATGAACAACAAGGAGGATTTATTCCATGAAAGTAGCAATTGGCGCCGACCACGGCGGCTATCATTTAAAAGAAGAAATCAAAGGTCTGCTTGATGAGTTAAATATAAGCTTTGAGGATGTCGGCTGTGACTGTACTGACTCTGTGGATTACCCTGATTACGCTTCACCGGTAGCTGAAAAGGTGGCAAGCGGAGAAGCAGACAGAGGCATTCTGATTTGCGGGACAGGCATTGGCATGTCCATCGCTGCCAATAAAGTAAAAGGGATCCGCTGTGCCCTGGTTCATGATTTGTTTAGTGCGAAAGCAACGAGAGCTCACAATGACAGCAACGTTCTTGCTATGGGTGAGCGCGTGATTGGACCGGGCCTTGCACTTGAAATCGCCAAAGTGTGGCTGACGACTGATTATGAAGGCGGACGCCATGCGAACCGTGTTCAAAAGATTACAGATCTTGAAGGCTAAGAAAACAGCTGGTTGAAAAGCACCGGCCATGGAGAGGAAAATGCCCGGTGCTCCAGGCTGAGTATGTGGCTGTGCGTTGAAAATAAGAAAACGATCCCTTCTCTTACGGCTATTCCCTAAGAGGAGGGATTGTTTGTAAGGGGTGGAAACGTGAATATCCAAACGGAGATAAGAGAAAGCTTGTCTACCGCACTGCAGGAATTAAGTGATGTCGTCACCCTGAATGACCGCCATATCTTTGTGATTGGTGCAAGTACAAGTGAAGTTCTTGGTAAAAGAATCGGATCAGCGGGTTCAGAGGAAGCTGCAGAGGAAATATTCAGCGTCTTGCAGGAATTTCAGGAAAAAACAGGTGTGCACCTGGCGTTTCAGGGCTGTGAGCACATTAACCGGGCACTGGTTATTGAAAGCCGGACCGCAGAAAGGTTCTCACTGGAAGAAGTGACAGTCGTGCCTCACGCGAAGGCCGGCGGAGCGATGGCTTCCTATGCTTACCAGCACTTCAGGGATCCGGTAGTCACTGAATTTGTGAAGGCAGACGCGGGCATAGATATAGGTGACACATTGATTGGAATGCATTTAAAACACGTAGCAATACCGGTGCGAAGCTCTATAAAGGAAATTGGAGCCGCACACCTGACTATGGCGAAAACCCGCCCCAAACTTATCGGCGGTTCAAGAGCTCGTTATCCGATAGTAGAAAAATAACTGAATTCTTAATATTTTTTTATAAAAATCAAATAAAATACGTTTTTAAAAGAAAATAACGTGTTACAATAGGTCTTGATATATAATATGACAGTAAATAACGAACATATTCAAGTAAGGGAACGAAAGGGGACACCATTTTCATGGAGAACGTAAAAAAGCAAGATCCAAAGGTATTTGATGCGATTCAAGCAGAGCTTGGCCGCCAGCGTGACAAAATCGAACTAATTGCTTCAGAGAACTTTGTAAGCGAAGCGGTGATGGAAGCACAGGGCTCTGTTCTTACGAATAAGTATGCAGAAGGATACCCTGGCCGCCGCTATTATGGCGGTTGTGAATACGTAGACGTAGCTGAAGATATTGCCCGTGACCGTGCAAAGGAATTATTTGGGGCAGAGCATGTCAACGTCCAGCCTCATTCAGGTGCCCAGGCTAACATGGCCGTATACTTTACGATCCTTGAGCCAGGAGACACTGTACTTGGAATGAATCTTTCCCACGGCGGCCACCTGACACACGGAAGCCCGGTTAACTTCAGTGGGGTGCAGTACAACTTTGTGGAATACGGAGTGACTGAAGACGAGCAGCGTATTGACTATGATGATGTACTTGCTATTGCAAAAGAGAGCAAGCCAAAGCTCATCGTTGCCGGAGCAAGTGCCTACCCTCGTGAAATTGATTTTGCAAAGTTCCGCGAAATCGCTGATGAAGTAGGAGCTTACTTAATGGTCGACATGGCTCATATTGCTGGGTTAGTCGCAACAGGAGACCACCCAAATCCAGTTCCTCATGCTCACTTTGTAACGACAACTACTCATAAGACACTTCGCGGTCCACGCGGCGGTATGGTCCTTTGCAACGAAGAATTTGCAAAGAAAATAGACAAATCGGTATTCCCTGGCTTGCAGGGCGGCCCTCTTATGCACGTGATCGCAGCAAAAGCAGTAGCTTTTGGAGAAGCTCTTCAGGATGACTTCAAAACCTACGGACAAAATATCATTAAGAATGCGAAGAAGCTTGGTGAAGCTCTTGTAGAAGGCGGAGTGGACCTCGTTTCCGGCGGCACCGACAACCACTTGCTTTTATTGGACTTGCGCAAGCTTGGCATCACTGGAAAAGTAGCGGAGAAAGCTCTTGATGAAGTCGGCTTAACGACAAACAAAAACGCAATTCCTTACGACCCGGAAAGCCCGTTTGTAACAAGCGGCATCCGTATTGGGACAGCAGCTGTAACCTCCCGGGGATTCGGAGAAAAAGAAATGGAAGAAGTAGGCGCCATCATGGCACTTACACTAAAAAACCATGACAATGAGGAAAAACTCCAGGAAGCCAAAGACCGTGTCAAAGCACTAACAGAGCAGTTCCCAATGTACGAAAACCTGTAAATAAGGTGCATGAGAAAGCAGAAGCCAGAGCAGGCTTCTGCTTTTTTTCGGTGCCTGGCACCCTGCCGTTCTGTAATATTCCTGTAACATTCCACCTTTTACCCAGCCAGGGTGAGAGGAGAAGTGCAGTGGAGCGGGGAAGCGAGCAAAGCTGCAGGGTGCCACATTAGCAGGCTGTGTGAAAAGAACAACAAGAAAACTTACAAATATTTTCAGAATCGTAACGCTTTTTAACATCTCTTGAAGGAAGAGCTCTTTTTCTGTAGAATCTTCAAAGAATATATAATATGGCACGTAAGCTTTTAAGAAAAAGGAGCGCATGCATTCATGGGTAAAGTACATGTTTTAGATCATCCGTTGATACAACATAAACTAACATTCATTCGAGACGTAAACACAGGCACGAAAGAATTTCGCGAGCTCGTAGACGAAGTAGCAGCTTTAATGGCTTTTGAAATCACAAGAAACCTTCAATTGCAGGAAGTGACAGTGGAGACTCCAGTCGGTCCTGCTCAGTCTTATACCCTTGCAGGGAAAAAGCTTGGTCTTGTTCCGATTCTTCGTGCAGGACTTGGAATGGTAGATGGAATTCTTGATTTGATACCAGCTGCTAAAGTAGGGCATGTTGGACTTTATCGTGACCCTGAAACTCTCCAGCCTGTTGAATACTACGTGAAACTCCCTAGCGACGTGGAAGAGCGTGAGTTTATCGTTATTGATCCTATGTTGGCTACTGGCGGTTCAGCTGCTGAAGCCATTAACAGTATCAAAAAACGGGGAGCAACCAACATTAAGCTCATGTGTTTGATTGCTGCTCCAGAAGGTGTAGAAGTGGTTCAGGAAGCACACCCTGATGTGGAAATTTACCTGGGGGCTCTTGACCAGAAGCTAAACGAAAAAGGCTACATTGTCCCTGGTCTCGGGGATGCCGGCGACCGTCTTTTTGGAACGAAGTAACACTCACATATTAGGCACGGCAGACCATTGAACCAAGGAGCGGCGAACGTGGGAAAAAAGATTAAAGTCATGACTGTTTTTGGGACAAGACCTGAAGCCATTAAAATGGCACCTCTTGTTTTAGAGCTGAAAAAGTACCCAGAAGAGATTGAGCCGATTGTAACGGTAACGGGGCAGCACCGAGAAATGCTTGACCAGGTGCTGGAGGTTTTTGATATAAAACCTGACTACGACCTGCAAATCATGCAGGCCAGACAAACACTGGCAGGTGTGACGACAAGAGCTCTTGAAGGCCTGGATGATGTCATCAAAAAAGTTGAGCCGGACGTGGTTCTTGTTCATGGGGACACGACTACTACGTTTGCGGCTGGTCTGGCAGCTTATTATAATCAGGTTGCTGTCGGTCACGTAGAAGCTGGACTGCGAACGTGGGACAAGTACTCGCCTTTTCCTGAAGAAATGAATCGTCAGCTGACAGGCGTAATGGCCGATCTTCACTTTGCTCCTACAGAAAAGGCTGAAAAGAATCTATTAGATGAAAATAAAAATGTTGAATATGTATATGTTACAGGAAATACAGCTATTGATGCCCTGAAAACAACCGTTTCTGAGGACTACCACCATGAAGCTCTTGATAAATTGGGTGATGATCGTCTTATTTTAATGACTGCTCACCGCAGAGAAAACCTGGGCGATCCTATGCGGGGCATGTTTAGAGCGATCAAGCGCATTGTGACAGAGCATGAAGACGTACAGGTCATTTATCCAGTTCACTTAAACCCTGCCGTTCGTGAAGCAGCAGACTACATTTTAGGGAATGATCCCCGCATTCACCTGATTGAACCTTTGGGAGTGCTCGATTTCCATAACTTCGCATCAAGGGCAGAGATCATTTTAACAGATTCAGGAGGCATTCAGGAGGAAGCTCCATCCCTGGGGAAGCCTGTTCTCGTGCTTCGTAACACAACAGAGCGGCCAGAAGGAATTGAAGCTGGAACCTTGAAGCTTGCCGGGACAGATGAAGAACGTATCTACAGCCTGACAAAAGAGCTGTTAACTGACCGCGACACATATGAAGGAATGGCAAAGGCATCCAACCCCTATGGCGATGGTGAAGCTTCACGAAGAATTACCGAGGCAATCCTTCATTACTTTGGGAAAAAAGAAGATAAGCCGGATACCTTTCGGCCGTTATAAAAAAACTGGCTCATTCAATATTGAATGAGCCAGTTTTTTTGTGCTGCAAACATTTGTCATCCACCCACAGATGGTGCCTGGCACCAATAAAGGTCTGTAACAAAAAAAGACGGGAAACCAGCGTTGAAAGAGGAATGCGGCAATTTGAAATGTTACAAGAGGCTGGGGTGCCAGGCACCCAAAAATGCACCCAAAAATGCACCCCAATATACCCCCAAATACGGACCCGGCTTATGAATATTTTTTTCTTGTTTTTGAAAAGATAAGCAAAAAAAGAGGGAGGAGCACATAAGTGGGTAAACACAAATTGATGATAGTCCTCCAGCTTATTATAGTATTGAATTTTGTTTGGTCCCCGTTGACAATCTATGAGGCCTACGCCGTAGATGAGAGGACCACCGTTATTATCTCAGTGGAAAACAGTGAAGACCTGGATGCAGTTAAAGACAGGATTAAGGAGCAGTTGCCGGACACGGAAGTAGGGCAAAGCTACAGAAATGCATTTTATGGTCTGTCCGTTTCTCTTTTTGAAAAAGATATTCCCCGTCTAGAAGCTATAGAGGGCGTAAAAAATAGCCACCAGGCGGTCGCCTATGAAGCTTCTCTCAATGAAAGCATTCGCTTTATTGGAGCCGAGGATATTAGAAATAAGCTTGATGAAAATGGAGTTCGTCTCACAGGAAAAGGTGTGAAAGTAGGTGTCATTGATACAGGCATAGACTATAATCATCCGGATCTACAAAAAAACTATAAACAAGGATATGATCTCGTCGATGACGATGAAGATCCTATGGAGACTAAATCCAGGAAGGGGAAGGGAACTCTTCATGGAACACATGTGTCGGGTATTATCGCAGCTAACGGGACGGTACGGGGAGTAGCGCCGGAAGCCGACCTTTACGTATACCGTGCCCTGGGCCCTGGTGGGCATGGTTCAACGGAGCAGATCCTTGCAGCAATTGAAAAAGCCATGGAAGACAAAGTGGACGTTTTAAATCTTTCACTTGGCAGTCCTATAAATGGACCGGACTGGCCGACTAGTGAAGCATTGGATAAGGCGACAGAAGCGGGGATTGTAACCGTCACCTCAAATGGAAACAGCGGACCAGATATGTGGAGCGTAGGTTCTCCAGGAACGAGTGAAAAGGCAATATCGGTCGGTGCTTCCATGCCTCCCTTGAAAATCCCTGTGCTTACTTTGTTTTCCCAGAATGACCGTTCCATTCCTATTTTATCCATTCAAGGAAGCCTGCCGTGGACCTTCCAAAGGGATCTTCCTTTAGTGGAAGGAGGCCTTGGCCTTGAAGATGATTTAACCTCAGTAAGGGGGAAGGCGGTTCTCATAGAAAGAGGCGGTATTTCCATAAGCACAAAAATAAAAAATGCAGAAAAAGCGGGAGCTATAGCTGTTCTGATTTATAACAATGTTTCCGGTCCATTTGCAGCCGGAACAGAACAAGCATCCAACATTCCTGCAATCAGTATTTCCAAGGAAGACGGAGAGTTTTTATCCAAAGCAATAAAAGAAGACCAGGATGCAAAAGAATCTGCTGCTACAGTGATCCGTACAACCTTTGAAGAAGAAGTGGATCACATGGCACTATTCAGCTCACGGGGGCCGGTTACGCAATCATGGGATATTAAACCGGATGTAGTGGCTCCAGGAGTGGAAATAGACAGCACTGTACCAAATGGCTACCTTGCACTAAACGGCACAAGCATGGCTGCTCCTCACGTAGCTGGTGCCGCAGCTCTTTTAAAACAGGCTCATCCTGACTGGTCCCCTCTTCAGATTAAAGCAGCCTTGATGAATACCGCAGTTGCGTTAAAAGATAACGAAGACCATCGATATCCTCCCTTTGTGCAAGGAGCTGGGAGAATAGACATACCAAAAGCGGTGGAAGCTGACACATTAGTCCACCCGGGAGCTTTGTCCTTTGGCGTATGGGAGTCAGCCCAGCCTGAAGAGAAACAAAAGCAGAAGGTGACCATTGAAAATCATACAGACCGCAAGAGGACCTACACCTTTTCTGCACCTACCGGTCTTGGAGTTGGTTTGCGGTGGCGCCTGCCGATGCCTGTTATTTTAGAGCCAGGTGAGAAAAAGGAAGTGACGGTTGAACTTGATATTAATCCGGAGCTTGCCTCATACGAACGCCTTGACGGAGAGCTTTTGATAGAGGGAGGGAAGGAAACCATTCACCTGCCGTTTCTCCTCTTTGTCAATGAACCGAATTATCCGAGAGTCAGTGCTTTTCAACTAGAGCCAGAACCAGAAAAGAAAGGGTTCAAATACGAAGTGTATTTGCCGGGAGGGGCAGAGGAGCTGGAAATTGCCCTCTATGACCCGGACACGGCAGCCTACGTTGGTACTCTTGATAAAAGCAGGAATATCAATAAGGGACTATTCGAAAAGGTCATCCCCTTTAAAGATCTCCCTGTTGAAAACGGACTGTACATGGCGGTGATCTTTGCAAGACATAAAGACCAGGAAGATGTGTACGAAACACTTATTTTGTTGGATGAAAACGAAATTCTCTTTTCTGATGAAGAAGAGGACGTACAATAGATGGCCGGAGGTCCCATGCAGACCTCCGGCTTTTTTCAGGGTGCCTGGCACCTCAATGGTAATGTAATATAAAAATAAAAATAATCCTGCCATAAAAGGATAACAGGATGTGAAATGTTACAAAACGACAGAGGTGCCAGGCACCAAAAATTATTGTGAAAAATGTCACGCAATTGACACATTAAATAAAATTGGGGAAACCCTTGATTTAACAGTTTTTTTCTTATTTAACCACATTGACAGATGTTTTCCCCTATTGTACGATGACTAAGGGTATATGAGAGGGTTTACATAATAAATCTCTTTAGCTGGTTCAATGAAGCGTTACGTGGAATGAAAATCAGTTTCTACCCGCAAGGTAAATTCTTAAAGTGCCTGTATTATGCAAAAGCCTGGAAACAGGTGTGTCCTTCGACTTTGTAGGATTGTGCACAAGCAGGAAGGTGCTTTTTCACCTATATTACCGTGTATGGGGGCTGGCATGAGCAATCAAAAGAAACCTCCACAAGACTTTCGGGCCATCGCGCTGATGAGTTCTGTCTTATCTTATCTTGTAGGGCCTCTCCTCGTTGGAATTTTCGGAGGAAGGTGGCTTGATGGCTTGTTGGGCACAGAGCCTCTCTTTTTAGTGTTAGGCATCCTTGGCGGTCTTGGGGCAGGAGTGTACGGACTAGTCCGTCTGCTCGGGCATTACCTGGGAGACGATGATGAATGAAAGATTTTAGCCTAATGATCAAACAGTACACTCAGTACACCCTCTATCTGACCGCATTATATGTGCTTGGCTGGGGATTCACTTCTTATGAGACGCTTTTTCTTAGCCTGAGTTTAGGAGCTTTATTCAGCTTGTACATGCTTTGGAGCATGTACCGTAAGATAACGAAGCTTAATGAAGCAATCGACAAGGGGAAAAAGTTTTTTACAATAGGAACAGTCTCGCGCCTGGCGCTTGCAGGTTTGCTTGCACTCTTAGCAATACGTTATCCTGACACATTCAACATTGTTGGACTTGTTGTCGGTTTGATGACACCTTATATTTTGATTCTTGTCCATGCCTTATTGCAAATCAGACGCTTATCAAAGCAGTAAGCGGTGAAAAAGGGCCAAGCACTAAGAACAAGAATGCTCTAGGTAACAGCAAATTACAGGGAAAGAGGTGAGAACTCGTGGATCACGGTGCACCCATTGTGGAAGGGCTATTTGGTATTGGATGGCTCTCAGTCAACCTTTCAAACATCATGATGATCACAGTGACAGCTATTATTGTGGCATTAATAGGTATCTTCAGCGCCAGAAGTATTCAGATGAAACCAACTGGACTACAAAATGTGTTCGAATGGATCATCGACTTCGTAAGAAACATCATCAACAGTACAATGGACTGGAAGAAAGGTGAAAGATTCTTCGGTCTGGGGATTACTTTATTTCTATTCATTTTCGTAGCAAACATGCTGGGGATCCCATTTATGATCGTAGCTGAACCAGGTCATGAAGTTTGGTGGAAATCTCCAACAGCCGATCCAGTTATTACATTAACCTTTGCGGTCTTTGTAATTGTACTGACCCACTATTACGGTATCAAGATGAAGGGATTCAAAGCATATGGAGCAGATTATTTCAAACCTGTGCCATTCTTATTCCCGCTCAAGCTTGTCGAGGAAGTAGCTAACACCTTGACGCTTGGAATGCGTTTGTTTGGTAACCTTTACGCAAAAGAAATCTTGCTTGCTCTTCTCGCAGGTTTGGGAGGAAGCGGCCTGGTCGGGGCGATGGTTGGTGTAGCTCCAATGGTAGCCTGGCAGGCATTCAGTATTTTCATCGGGGCAATCCAGGCATTTATTTTCTTAATGCTGACAATGGTTTACATGGCCCATAAAGTTGAAGAAGATCACTAGTCATTGGGAATTTGCTCTTTATTCCAAGAGCTTATTAAATATTATATTTTCAAACATACATTTTTAAGGAGGATTTTACTTATGGAAGCTTTAGCAGCTGCAATTGCCGCAGGTCTTGCTGCACTTGGTGCAGGTCTTGGTGTATCTAACATTGTCCGTGCAACAGTCGAAGGGATCGCTCGTCAACCAGAACTACGTGGAACACTTCAAACTACAATGTTTATCGGGGTAGCCCTTGTTGAGGCCCTGCCGATCATTGCAATCGTAATCGCATTTATCGCATTATTCTAACAAGCATCTTGATGATTGATGTCAGAACCCAATGGCGGAGTTATATTCTCTAAGAAGCTTCGCCATTCCTTTTGTAATGACTGCTGAAAGGAGTGAATCCTATGCCTGATACAATTACATGGGGCGATACGATATTTTCGCTTGTAACCTTCATTATACTATTGGCTATCCTTCGTAAGTTTGCGTGGGGACCTCTCATGAACATGATGAAAGACCGTGAAGAACATATCGCCAATGAAATTGAAACAGCTGAGAAGAATCGTAAAGAATCTGAACAGTATTTAGAAGACCAGCGTAAGGAAATTGAGCGTGCTCGTGAAGAGGCTCAATCCATTATAGAAAATTCAAAGAAAACTGGTGAAAAGCAGGGCGAAGAAATTATTGCCCAGGCGAAGTCAGAAGCAGAACGTATCAAAAACGATGCTGTAGCTGAAATCAGCCATGAAAAGGAACAAGCTATTTCTTCTGTACGTGAGCAAGTGGCGTCCTTATCTGTCTTGATTGCAACGAAAGTTATTGAGAAAGAACTTGATGAAAAAGAGCAAGAAAGACTTATCGATGAATATCTCAAAGAAGTAGGCGAGAAAGTATGAGCGCAATAGCAAATCGTTATGGTGTGGCTCTCTTTCAGCTGGCGAAGGAAAAAGGAACACTTACTCAAATTGGTGATGAATTGAATGCAGTGCAAAAAGTATTTCAGGATAACAAAAAGCTGCAAGGCTTATTAAATCACCCAAAGGTGGATATGGAGAAAAAGAAAGAAGTAATTAAAGAAAGCTTTTCCCCACTAAGCAGCACAGTTCGCAATACCCTTCTCCTCCTCCTTGAACGAAACCGCATTGATGAAGTACTGCCAATGGTAGATAAATTCCAGGCATTAGCCGATGATGAACAAGGTGTAGGCAGAGCAATTGCTTACACGGTAAAACCTCTTAATGAGGAAGAACAAAAGAGAATCTCTGAAAGCTTCGCAAAAAAGGTTGGGAAGCAAACTTTATACATTGAAAACAGAATTGATAATAGTCTCATTGGCGGCGTCAAGCTCCGAATTGGGGACAAGATCTTTGATGGCAGTGTAAAAGGCCAGCTTACCCGCATTGAACGCGAGCTTACCTCCGGAAGACGATAGAAGATAGGGGTGAACGAAATGAGCATTAGACCTGATGAAATTAGCTCTCTCATTAAGCAGCAGATTGAGAATTTTGAATCTGATGTGGAAATGAATGAAGTGGGTACTGTTATCCAAGTCGGTGACGGTATTGCCCGTGCTCATGGCCTTGAAAACGTAATGGCTGGTGAGCTTCTCGAATTTTCAAACGGCATTATGGGCATGGCTCAAAACTTAGAAGAAAACAACGTCGGTATCGTAATCCTTGGACCGTATTCCGAGATTCGTGAAGGCGATGAAGTAAAACGTACAGGCCGCATCATGGAAGTTCCTGTAGGGGAGCAGCTTCTTGGCCGCGTTGTAAATCCACTTGGACAACCTGTAGACGGAAAAGGACCAATTGAAACGTCTAAAAGCCGTCCAATTGAAAGTCCGGCACCTGGTGTTATGGACCGTAAATCTGTTCATGAACCACTTCAAACCGGTATTAAAGCGATCGATTCCATGATTCCAGTAGGCCGCGGACAGCGTGAGTTAATCATTGGTGACCGTCAAACTGGTAAAACGGCAATCGCGATCGATACGATCCTTAACCAAAAAGAAGAAGATATGATTTGTATTTACGTTGCAATCGGGCAAAAGGAATCCACCGTTGCAGGGGTTGTAGAAACCCTTCGTCAAAAAGGTGCTCTTGATTACACGATTGTTGTAAATGCAGGTGCTTCTGACCCGGCACCGCTATTGTTCCTTGCTCCATATGCAGGGGTAACAATGGGTGAAGAGTTTATGTACAATGGCAAGCACGTTCTTGTTGTGTATGATGACTTGAGTAAACAAGCAGCCGCTTACCGTGAGCTGTCCTTGCTCCTTCGTCGTCCTCCAGGCCGTGAAGCCTTCCCAGGGGATGTATTCTTCTTGCACTCCCGTTTGCTTGAGCGTTCTGCTAAGCTCAGTGATGCACTAGGAGCAGGTTCATTAACTGCTTTACCATTTATCGAAACACAAGCAGGGGACGTTTCTGCATACATTCCGACAAACGTTATTTCCATCACGGATGGACAGATCTTCCTGCAGTCTGACTTATTCCACTCAGGTGTACGTCCAGCGGTTAACGCAGGTATCTCCGTATCCCGTGTTGGTGGTTCTGCCCAGATTAAGGCAATGAAAAAGGTATCTGGTACGCTCCGTCTTGACCTGGCTGCTTTCCGTGAGCTTGAAGCTTTCGCGCAGTTTGGATCTGATCTTGATAAAGCTACCCAGGCGAAGCTGAATCGTGGGGAGCGGACGGTTGAAATCCTTAAGCAAGGACTTCATCAGCCTCTAGCTGTTGAAAAACAGGTTGTCGTGCTTTATGCCCTCACAAAAGGGTTTATCGATGATATCCCAGTTGATGACGTGCGCCGCTTTGAATCAGAAATGCTGACTCATTTTGAGCATAACAATAAAGATCTTCTTGACAGCATTCGTCAAACTGGAAATCTTCCTGACGCTGATGAATTTAATAAAGCGATCGAAGAATTCAAAAAGACGTTTAACGTAACTAAAAAATAATCTGCGAATGTTGTTTGGATGACCAGCCCAGCAAGAAGGTGGTGAACAAAGATGGCCTCTTTGCGCGAAATAAAAACGCGGATAACTTCGACAAAAAAGACGAAGCAAATAACAAAAGCGATGGAAATGGTTTCTGCGGCTAAGCTTAACCGTGCACAATCAAAAGCGCAGTCCTATGACCCCTACACGCAAAAAATCCGCGATGTGGTGGCAAGCATTGCATCAAGCAGTACAGATGTAAGCCATCCCATGTTAGAAGAGCGCCCGGTAAAGAAAACCGGATATATCGTAATCTCATCTGACCGCGGATTAGCGGGCGGTTATAATTCTAGCTTGATGCGTGACTTCTTCAACAAAGTAGATGAACGTCACAATTCAACAGACGAGTACGGAGTAATTGTGATAGGACGAATCGGCAGAGACTTGCTGAAAAGAAGAGGAGTACCAATCTTTTCTGAAATCACAGGTCTTGGAGATGATCCTTCCTTTAACGATATCAAGAATTTAACCCGCACTGCGGTAGATATGTTCGCTAATGAAGAAGTCGATCAGCTGTACTTATGGTACAACCATTTTGTCAGCCCGATTTCTCAAATAGTGACTGAAACAAAGCTTCTGCCTCTTACGGATCTAGCAGAAGAAAATGTAAAACAGTCATACGAATACGAGCCGTCTGAAGAAGTCATTCTTCAGCAGCTTCTTCCCCAATATGCTGAGAGCTTAATTTACGGAGCATTATTGGACGGAAAAGCGAGTGAGTTCGGTGCCCGGATGACTGCTATGAGCTCGGCAACAGACAATGCCGGCAACATTATTGATGAATTAACCTTGTCGTACAACCGTGCGCGACAAGCAGCGATAACCCAGGAGATCAGTGAAATTGTCGGCGGTGCCGCGGCACAAGAATAGACATTTCACATCTCTATCAGGCTAGGAGGGAAAGAGATGAACAAAGGATACGTCACACAAGTTATGGGTCCAGTTGTTGATGTAAGGTTCGAAAGCGGTAAGCTTCCTGAACTTGACAGCGCCCTGACTGTCGATCAAAAGGCGTCATCTGCTGACTCTGTTGACTTACAGGTTACATTAGAGGTCGCATTGCATCTAGGTGATGACTCTGTGCGTACCGTAGCGATGGGTTCTACAGACGGCCTCGTTCGCGGTGCGGAAGCATTAGATACAGGCGCTCCAATTACAGTGCCAGTTGGAAATGAAACACTCGGCCGTGTATTTAACGTATTAGGAGAAACAATTGATTTGGACGAGCCGATGGCACCAGGAGTGCGCAAGGATCCAATTCACCGTGAATCTCCAAAATTTGAAGAGCTTTCCACACAAACGGAAATTCTCGAAACTGGAATTAAAGTAGTAGACCTTCTTGCTCCATATGTAAAAGGTGGTAAAATCGGTCTCTTCGGTGGTGCCGGTGTAGGTAAAACCGTACTAATCCAGGAGCTTATCAACAACATCGCGCAAGAGCACGGGGGGATCTCCGTATTCGCTGGTGTAGGTGAGCGTACTCGTGAAGGTAACGACCTTTACTATGAAATGAAAGACTCTGGTGTTATTAACAAAACAGCCATGGTATTTGGACAAATGAACGAGCCGCCTGGTGCGCGTATGCGTGTTGCCTTGACTGGCTTAACAATGGCTGAGCACTTCCGTGACCAGGAAGGCGCTGACGTACTTCTATTCGTTGATAACATTTACCGCTTTACACAAGCTGGTTCTGAGGTATCAGCTTTGCTTGGCCGTATGCCATCTGCGGTAGGTTATCAGCCGACACTAGCAACGGAAATGGGTCAGCTACAAGAGCGGATCACATCCACAAAGACAGGTTCCGTTACTTCCATCCAGGCGATTTATGTACCTGCGGATGACTATACTGACCCGGCTCCAGCAACTACGTTTGCTCACTTGGATGCTACCACAAACTTAGAGCGTAAGCTTTCTGAAATGGGTATCTACCCGGCGGTGGACCCACTTGCATCTACTTCCCGTGCCCTTTCTCCTGAAATTGTTGGAGACGAGCACTACGAGGTAGCTCGTAATGTGCAGCAGACTCTTCAAAAGTATAAAGAGCTTCAAGATATTATCGCCATTCTTGGTATGGATGAACTATCTGAAGAAGATAAATTGGTCGTACATCGTGCTCGTCGTATTCAGTTCTTCTTGTCCCAAAACTTCCACGTAGCTGAGCAGTTTACAGGACAAAAAGGTTCCTACGTGCAAGTAAAAGACACCATCCAAGGTTTCAAAGAAATCTTAGAAGGTAAATACGATGACATTCCTGAAGATGCATTCCGTCTTGTAGGTCCAATTGACGATGTGCTTGAAAAAGCTAAGGCCATGTCCTAAGCCCGGATGCTGTTAAGGAGGAATTACCATGCCGACTATGAATGTCAATGTTGTAACTCCTGATGGCACAGTATACGAAGGGGATGTGGAAATGGTCAGCGCCCGTGCTCAAAGCGGTGAGCTCGGTATTTTACCTAATCACATTCCGATGGTTGCCCCGTTAGCAGTAGGAGCTGTTCGTTTGAAGAAATCTTCAAACGATGTTCAGCTCGTTTCTGTAAGCGGCGGATTTCTAGAAGTTCGTCCAGACAAAGTGACCATTTTGGCTGAAGCTGCTGAACTTCCTTCGGATATTGATGTCGCCCGGGCCCGCGCTGCAAAAGAGCGGGCAGAGCGCCGGCTTGAAAGTGCCAAACAGGACGAAATTGATTTCAAAAGAGCCCAGCTTGCTCTTAAACGAGCAACAACACGGCTTGACGTTGCGAATAACAAATAAATCAAAAAAACGTACCCGAACATTAGACGTTCAGGTACGTTTTTTTATTTGCCCTGTAACCTATTTGTAACAATTATGTAACATTTCCGTGGTGCCTGGCACCCGTATTAGTTGTAACATTATTGTAACAATCTTTGAGTTCGCGGAGAAAAAAGCTGTTTTATTCTCTGTCTCGCGGGAAGAGAACATATAAGAGCAGTTATTAACAATCCTAGAAAGGGTATGTATGAGACAGTCTACAGGGACTCCTTCCTGCGAAAGAAAGCGTAGAGAGCAATCTGATATTCTTTTAGTAATGTAAGCATTTCCAATTGATAATATTTTGTGAAACGACAAAAATTATCTATGGATTCTTTAGAAGAGATAGGATATTATGTAAATTGGATTGCTGATTACAAAGAGATTAAGCTTTCTTTAAAAAAAGCAATTTATAGGTAAATGGGCCCTTCTCATATGGCAGAATTTAACCTATGATACTTCTCGGATTGTCAGTTCGACGGTAAGGAGTTTTGAGTTATGGAAGATGCCGCAGGGCAACAGGCTATCATACATATCGTCGTCAATCTCTTTTTCTTGGTGGTTGTTTGGTGGAGCATACAGTGCTTCCGATTTGATGTTTTTGTGCGGCAGCCAGATGGTCCAAAAGCAAAGATGCTTATGATCCTGGTCACAATCGCACTGGCTCATCTCGTGAGCGCATTTTTCCTTGAGTATTTAAATTGGTCACTCATGCTTCGTTATTTGTTTTAACCAAAGCAAGCCCTCGTATTCGTTCTAAAAAGTGGATGCTGACTACTTCTTCCATGTATGAGCTCTTATGTTCAGGTCACAATTTAGATAAGGACATTACTCGGCAGGAGAAATAGGCATCGGGAATACGTACAAGGTTTGTAAGTTTTGCTGACCATCAAAAGGGGTAAGTGCAGTATGGATTGCAGGTTTTTCCATTATTAGGAAGGAAATTACGAAAGAGGTATGGAAGCTATTGGTCAAAAGCCAATAATTAGCAGCTAGAATGCAGATTCAGTTTTCCTTTATTACTTTCCTGTATTATCAAGAAAATGAAAAAAAGAATGAGAAGAAAGCCTGCGATGAAAAGCGGTGGGGGTTTTACAGAAAGAAGAACACCAAAGGAATATGCCTTGATAAAAGGTGAGACAACGACAGTGGTAATTCCCTTTATCCGTTACACAAGTTTGAAAATGAAAAGAACAAAAAAAGCAGCAGTCATTACGGACATAATCTAGGACCGTCTTACACTTTATAAATGCAACTGACCAACTACTAAACATTGGGCTAAGAACGTTACCCGTAAAGAGCACGCCCATGTGCCTTTTTGAATACGAATAACAGTAAGGCGAGATTCCTGTCTAACTGTATTGAAGGAAACTATTTTAAAAGGGGCATGCCTGGATCGGGACTTCTAAGAATTGCCTTAAAGATTTAGGATCATTATTGGACGCGGAGGGGAATACGTTGGATAAAATTATTGTACGCGGAGGAAAGCGGCTGAAAGGTACTGTAAAAGCAGAAGGCGCAAAGAATGCAGTGCTGCCTGTTATTGCAGCTTCTTTATTAGCCGAAGAAGGCACAAGCAGAATTTATGATGTGCCATCCTTAGCAGATGTATACACAATGAAAAATGTGCTTGCGCACTTAAACATGGATGTAGAATATAAGGATAATACGTTTATTGCAAACGCTGAAGGTGCTCTTGGAACAGATGCACCGTTTGAATATGTTAGAAAAATGAGAGCATCTTTTTTAGTCATGGGTCCTTTGCTTGCTAGAAAAGGGCATGCACATATTGCTCTTCCTGGAGGGTGTGCCATAGGTTCTCGCCCGATTGACCAGCACCTAAAAGGATTTGAGGCAATGGGAGCCACTGTGGAAATTGGCCAGGGCTACATTGAAGCGAAGGTAAAAGGTAGACTTCAAGGCGCGAAAATTTATTTAGATTTCCCAAGTGTAGGTGCGACGGAGAACATTATGATGGCTGCGTCTCTTGCTGAAGGGACAACAGTAATTGAGAACGTTGCGGAGGAGCCTGAGATCGTTGACTTGGCCAACTATTTAAATGCAATGGGAGCTAAGGTCCGCGGAGCTGGTACAGGAAGCATCCGTATCGAAGGGGTAGAAAGCTTAAAAGCTGCTGAGCACACTATTATCCCTGACCGGATTGAAGCAGGAACGTTTATGGTAGCTGCCGCTATTACACGGGGAGATGTATTTGTTGAGGGAGCTCTTACTGAACATCTTCGTCCACTAGTGGCAAAGATGAGAGAAATGGGAGTGAAGATCGAAGAGCACGATAACGGAATGCGTGTGATTGGCTCAGATATTCTTCGCCCGGTTGATCTGAAAACTATGCCTCATCCTGGTTTCCCTACTGATATGCAAGCACAAATGATGGCTTTGCTTACACAGGCCAAGGGGACAGCAGTAGTTACAGAAACAGTATTTGAGAATCGTTTCATGCACGTAGAAGAGTTCCGTCGTATGAATTCAAGCATTAAGATTGAAGGACGCTCTGCGATCATCAGCGGACCAACACGCCTTCAAGGAGCAGAAGTATCCGCAACAGACCTGCGTGCAGGTGCAGCCCTTATTTTAGCCGGGCTTGTTGCAGATGGAGAGACTCACGTAACCGAGCTTCGTCACATTGACAGAGGCTATGTAAACTTCCACGAGAAGCTGAAAAGCCTTGGAGCCCGCATTGAGCGCGTAAAAGTTATCGAAGAAAGTGATATTGAAGAAGACAAAGTTGTATCAATGAACAGCAACAACAAAGCAGTAAACTAATGTAATCCTTCCAAAACGACCACTCCACCAATGGAGTGGTCGTTTTTTTAGGGTGCTTTTAGGGTGCCCTGGCACCACACAGCAGCCTGTAACATTCATATGACATTTTTTTAGGGTGCCTGGCACCCCAGTAGTCTGTAACATACATGTAACATTTCAGAATCCCTTTTTCTCTTCATGAGTATCTTTATGCCTTCTATCCTTGTTCTATCCCCGACCTGGAATTCATAAGCTGATACAGAAAAAGAAAAGCTTATTTAGTTGTGTCCTGCTGTGAATAAGATACAGGCAGGACAAGTTAATCACTGGGTTGCATGAAGACTCTTGGGTCATGGGGGAAATTCATATGAAAAAACTGTTATGCTTGGGACTGGTTTTTACTGGTTTATTATTAGTCATGCCGGCTCTGCTGGTCATTGCTTTTTCAGGAAGCGGCACGGCTCCTGTGGGATCTGCTGATGGTACAGCACCCTTAACAGAAGCAGAAACAAGTTCCGAGGAGGTCAGCGATATGGCAGATAACCTCGAGGTAAGTGTTTTTAGGAGCAAAAGTGAAATGATTGAGGAGATTCCTTTAGAAGATTATGTAACAGGCGTAGTGGCCTCAGAAATGCCCGCCAGCTTCGAAATGGAGGCATTGAAGGCCCAAGCCCTTACAGCTAGAACTTACATCATACAGCAGGTCCTGCAGCCTGCAGACATCAACCTGCCGGACGGAGCCATGGTTTCGGATACTCCCATGCATCAGGTCTACCATAGTAAAGAAGAGTTGAAAGAGCAATGGGGAAGCGAGTATGAGTGGAAAATAAACAAAATAGAAGAAGCGGTAAAAGGAACAGCGGGCCAGGTGCTTACATTTGAAGGTGAACCCATCACGGCTGCCTTTTTTTCAACGAGCAACGGCTACACTGAGAATTCCGAGGATTACTGGGAAAATGAAATTCCTTATCTACGAAGCGTGGAAAGTCCCTGGGATCAGGAATCTCCTCGATACGAAAATGCGAAACGATTTACTCAGACCGAATTTGAACAGAAGCTTGGCATCACTCTCGGAGAAAGTGCAATTGGAGATATTGTAGAGAGAACAGAGGGAGGACGGGTGTCGGAAGTTGTGATTGGAGAGAGAACCTTTCACGGCCGTGATGTTCGAGAAAAGCTTGAGCTTGATTCCAGTGACTTTACCTTTGAACAGCTTGGAAATGAAGTCGTCGTCTATACGAAAGGCTGGGGCCACGGTGTGGGAATGAGTCAATACGGGGCTGATGGAATGGCCAAAGAAGGAAAAAGCTATAAAGACATCATTCAGCATTATTACCAGGGAGTTTCTGTGGATGTCGTGGATCCATACGTTCCTCGCCTGACAGCTATGGTCACAGGAGAAGAGGATGCTTCATAGATTTATAGGTGCCTGGCACCCCTGGGGTTTGTAATATAATTGTAAACAGTATGAGCTTGTAAGCCCTTTGCTATCAGCCTTTACCTTATTATTATAAAAAGGGTGCCAGGCACCCTTACAAAAAATTTCCAAATTGATGTATATCTTCTCTCAGTTTTGATCAGAATGGTTTTTGAGGTGATGATCAAATGAGAGAAGAAGACAAACAGCACACTGCTGCCCGTGAATCTCAATCCAGGGCATCAAAGCTGCGTAACGCAATGAAAAAATCGTGGGTATGGCCTGCAGTCTATCTAAGTGCATGTGCGATTTTACTAGGTTCGTTCTTTTTCATTCAAGGAACAGGGAACGACCAGGCAGAAGAGCCACTTCCGCCAGATGATTTAGAGTGGGGCGAAGAGTCTCAAAATGAAGAAGATGCCGTTGAAGTAGCTTTAGAGACTGAGAATCTACAAATGCCTGTAACTGATGAAGATAGTGTAGAGATTATTGGCTATTACTACGACCATGAAGCATCCACAGAAGAACAGCAAGCTGCACTCGTATATTACAATAATATGTACTATCACAACAAGGGAATCGATGTAGCGAGAGAAGACAATGAAACTTTTGAAGTAACAGCTGCTGCAAGCGGTGAAGTGGTAAAAGCAGAAAAAGATTCTCTGCTTGGCCATATTGTCGAGCTTGAGCATGAAGATGGATTGGTTACATCTTACAACAGTCTTGAAAAGCTTGAAGTAGAAGAAGGCGATTCTGTATCCCAAGGCGATGTTCTTGGAATGGCCGGCCGTAACCTTTATAACACTGACGCTGGCGTACACGCTCATTTTGAAGTACGGAGCAATGGAGAAGCATTAAATCCAGTTGATATGCTTCACCAGCCAATGAGTGAAATTGTAAATGCTGATGAGAAGGAAGAAGAGCCAAAAGAAGAGCCAAAAGAAGAAACTGACACAGAAGATCAAGGCGATGAAGACTTAGAAGAAATGCTTCCTCAAGAGGATGACACTCAAGACGAGGAAGAAGAACAGCCTGAAGAAAACGAAGAAGACGTAGAATAATATAATTGAACCAAATAAAAAAGGGAAGAAGGTAAAGGCAACGCTTCCGTTCTTCCCTCTCTATTAAGGACTCTGGTAAACATATCCAGGGTCCTATTTATTTTAATTTTCATTATTAAAAGAATTTTTTTAAAATAATTTAAAAAACCTGTTGCTAAGAATCAGAAAATTTGAAATAATGAGTAACATAGAAAGATAGGTAGGAACATAGAGAAAAGAAGAATAAAAGGTTTTCGAATCGATATTTTGAAAACGCATACATTTTTTGAAAGACAGGCCTTCACAGCATAGTGGAATAATAACCTCCCAGATACACTAGAGGGGAGGATAATGAGGCGAGTGAACTTTTATGGCAGTCGTTAAGCTGAGCAAGTATTCAGTTTTTATCAAATTAATGAAAAAAAGAAAGGGGTCATCATGATGCTCATTCTCTTATTGACAATAACCTTGCTCTGTATTGTAGGAACCATTTATTTCAAAAAGCCGCTTCTCTTAACTGTACCGTTTGGAGTCATTGGCCTGTATATGGTCGTTCAAATAGCTATGGTGCCGCTGCCTTTTTTTGAAACCATGCGATTTATCTTTAGCCTTCGATAAAGATGACAAAGAAAGGAGTAACAAGCATGAATGCTAAAGCTTCAAATCATACAGTTCGCAATCAGCAGCATGCTTATGCTGCCTGTCCAAAGTGCGGGAAAGAAGAACTTCTCCTCATTTTAAAATGGAGATACATGTTCTTAACTTCAACGATGCCGATAGTGGCGGCTCTTCTCATAGGATATTTCTTTCATATTATATTTCTTGTGTTTATCCCGGGAATTCTCGTGATGAATTACTTGATTGCCAAAAAGAAAACACCTTTCCTGATCTGCAAGACATGCAGGCACGCGCAACCATCATTTCAGCCAGATTGACTGCTCAGTCATTCATCCCAGGAAAGGCTTTATAATAACTCATATTAAAGGGGGTGGTGCCCTTCTAACCTAAAGGGACGAAGGGGAGGAAGTGTATTAAATAAGGAGGTGCAAGGATGCAAAAAGTAGAAAAAGCGAAAGCAGATGCTTATTTCAAAACAAGAACCACACTTGTCGTGATCTTCCTGGCTATCGGGTTTTTAGTATCATTTGGGGTGGTGGCGTTCGCAGAGTTTTTTGCACAATTTAGCTTTATGGGTATGCCGCTTCATTACTATATGGGGGCTCAGGGAGCTGTAGTCATGTTTGTAGTGCTCCTATTCCTTAACGCAATTATCAGTGACAGAGTCGATAAGAAATTTGGCATTGATGAAGAATCGAATGTTCGGATCAGCGGTGGCAAGACACTGGATCATTAAAAAGAAGAAGTACAGGGGGAGAAAATACAAAAAGCTCACACGAATGGCCGTTCGTGTGAGCAGTAAATAGAAAAAACTATTCACTTTTATTTTAACAAAATGAGAAAAAAGAGTCATTTCACTTTTAGAAATCAGGATGCTGACAAGGGGAGATAGATATAGGGTTTCAGAAAGTTGAAACAACTATGAGGGGCTGCTCCAAAGAAAAAAATACAGCTGACGGGCTGCTAGAACGAAACTTGAAAGTTCCTGTCGTAATAAAACATATGCAAAAGATTTAAATAGTGAGGGAGGATTACAATGGATGCTCAATCCTTAACGTCCATCGGTCTTATACTTTTAACATTTGCCTTATATATAGGTATATCGATTTACCACCGAGCGAAAGCTACCTCTGATTTCTACGTAGCAAGCCGCGGAGTTCCTCCATTCTGGAATGGTATGGCTATCGGTGGTGACTGGATGAGTGCCGCGTCCTTTATTGGGATGGCCGGTACGGTTATGCTCCTTGGTTATGACGGACTAGCCTACATCATGGGGTGGACAGGTGGTTACTTACTTTTAACCTTCCTATTGGCGCCTCAGCTTAGAAAATACGGACGCTACACGGTCCCTGAATTTATTGGAGACAGATTCGACAGTAACACTGCCAGACTTATTGCGGCAATAGCAACTATTATTATCAGTTTTACCTACATCATCGGTCAGCTGTCTGGTTCCGGGGTTGTAATTGGAAGAATCCTGAACATTGATTCTATGTACGGGACAATGATCGGGGTTGTCATTATCGCAATTTATGCAACACTCGGTGGTATGAAAGGTGTAACCTGGACTCAGGTAGCCCAGTACATGATCTTAATTGTTGCCTATATTATTCCGATTGTATTTATGTCATTGCAAATTACAGGAAACCCATTCCCATGGCTGACGTATGGTAACGTTGTAAGTGAGCTGGGAGCCATTGACGCAGAGCTTGGACTTTCAGAATATTTCGCACCTTTTGCTGAAAGCCAGAAAGCTCAATTTATTGCTCTTATGTTTACGTTGATGGTAGGTACAGCATCCCTTCCACACGTTATTGTTCGTTTCTACACGGTAACAACAATGAAAGCAGCTCGCTGGAGTGGTGCCTGGGCAATTCTGTTTATCGCACTTCTATACTTGTCTGCACCGGTATACGCTGCATTTTCCCGCTTTATTTTAATGACTCAGGTTGTAGGTCAGCCAATTGATGATCTGCCTGCCTGGACACAGCCTTGGGTAGATACAGGACGTCTGGAAATTCTAGACACGACCGGTGATGGTGTTCTTCACTGGGAAGACCTGGTAATCAGTAATGATATCGTCGTTATGGCGACACCTGAAATCGCCAATTTGGGACTATTTGTAACTGGCCTTGTTGCAGCTGGTGCCATGGCAGCGGCCTTATCAACAGCAGGCGGCTTGCTGATTACAATTTCTTCATCCTTTGCTCATGACATTTACTATCGTTTATTGAAGCCAGAGGCTTCCGACCAGAAGCGATTACGTGCTGGACGAATTGCCATTGTATCCGCTACCGTTGTAGCAGGTATTGTAGCATTGGATCCACCAGGAGTAATCACTCAGATTGTTGCCTGGGCGTTTGGTATTGCCGGCGGTACATTCTTCCCGGTACTCTTCCTAGGGGTATGGTGGAAGCGCATGAACGCAAAAGGTGCGATTGCCGGGATGCTTTCAGGGCTTGGTGTAACTCTAGGTTATATCTTCCTGGCACTGAACGATATCACGTTCTTTGGTATAATTGATACAGGAGCAGGACTGTTCGGTGTACCAGTTAACTTGATTGTAACGATTGTTGTTTCACTCTTAACTGCACCACCTGCCCAGCGCTTACAGGATGAGGTAATGGATCTACGTTATCCTGAGCAAATGACCTATAAAGACGGAGAGGTTTGGATGGATGAGTCTTCAGGAAAATAATGTCTATTATAACCAAATAAAAAATCACCCACTATTCAGCGGCGCTTCAGTCGCTGAATTTGGTGCATTCATGGAAGATTGCAATCTTCGTGAATATGAAAAGGGCGACACGGTTCTTTTTTCAAAAACACCTAGAGAAGGACTGCTTTTGATTCTTGAGGGAATGACCGAGGTATATGTTAACACAAAAGAAGGACACTCCAGCCAGGAAGTCCTTGAGGTGTTAGAAGCAGGAGACATCATTGGCTTTTCAAGTCTGGCAGACTTTCTCGGCCAGCCAAGTGAGGTAGAGGTCAACTATACGGTTGAAGTGCAGGCAGTAGAGAAGTCCGTTTGTCTGCAAATTCCTTATTCTGTCCTCGAGAAGCGGTGGGACAAAGAAGAAGTGAGGGAATACGTGCTTCGTCAGGTGTCAGTGCGTTTGAGAGATATTTATGCTTCTCTTGCCGAACAGGTTCAGCTGGCCAGCCAGTGGGGTGAGAGCGAAGCGTTCATCCGCCGTGTTCAGGACATCATGACCACGCCGCCAATTGTTGTTGATCAAGAAACAGAAGTCGATGACATAGCAAGAATTATGGTAAAAGAAAGTACAAGCTCCGTTGTTGTAGAAGATGAGGATAGAAAGCTTGTCGGGATTATTACAGAAAAGGATTTGGTACACAGGGTTGTGGCCAAAGGAATGGCTTCCGGACTCAGAGCCCGCACGATTATGACGCCGCGTCCTTTTACGATTCAGCGTCAGGCCTATTATTATGAAGCCATGTCCAGCTTTTTGATGAACAGAGTGAAGCACCTGCCTGTGGTGGATGAAAACCAGAGTGTAAAAGGAATGCTTACACTCTCGGACCTTCTTCGCCAGCAGAACCGCGGGAAGTTTGAAATTTTACAAGAAGTTGAAGAATCAAATGCAGAGACCCTTCCTCACGTAAAAAAAGCAATCTATGAAGTGCTTGGCAATTTGATACAAGATAAGATACCAACTCTGCAAATCTTAAATATCATTACACAGCTCTTTGATCGTCTGGTGCGCCATTGTGTCGTTCTTGCTGTGGAAAGTGTAGAGGAAAAAGGGTACGGCAAGCCCCCCGTTGCGTATTCTTTTTATTTGATGGGCAGCGGTGGACGGGGAGAGCAGTTCATGCTGACAGATCAGGATCACTTCCTCGTCTATGAAGACCCTGAGGACCATCAAGATCCAGATGAAATAGAAATGTATTTTCGCATGCTTGGCGGGGAGATTGTCCTCTGGCTTGAAAGAGCTGGATACCGGCCGTGCGATGGCAATATGATGGCCAGTGAGCACAGCTGGAGAGGATCTGTCTCAAAATGGGCAGAGCGTCTCCGTACGTGGGGGGTCAGAGCTACAAATGAAAATATTCTGCTGGGACATAATTTCCTGGCCTTTCGTTATCTATATGGTGAAGAAGCCGTAGACGAGCAATTTACGAAGATGGTTCTGCAACAGATGGAAAAGTCCCGGATCTTTCTATACCGGGCAGCGGAACAGGAAAAAGCCTCCCCGGTGCAAACGTTGGACCACCCGATTCGAGCGTTGTTCAGGCTGAAGAAGGAATCTATCGATATCAAAAAGAACGCGTTATTTCCGTTTCATCACTCTTTGCAGATTCTCGCAGCTCATCACGGAGTGGTAGGCGGAGTGCCGACAGATCAAATAAAGAAGTTAACAAGGAAAGGTGTCTTTACAGAAGCCTTTGAAGATGAATTACTGTTTGCCTATGAGATCGTATTAAAAATACGGGTAGAGCAGTCATGGAACCGTTATTCACGAGGAGAGCAAAGCTCAAGCGAAATCAAGTTCACTCACATTAAATCACGGGACAAAGAAGAGCTCATGCTCGCGCTGAAAACGATCAGGTCCCTTCAGAACCAGGCCATCGGCGCATTCGGCATGATGTAGGAGCACCCTTAAAAAAGGTGCTCCTTTTTTTTAGGGTGCCATTTATTTAGGGTGCCTGGCACCCCATCAGGTTGTAACATAAGAAAATGGGAGAAGCGCGTGGCATCAGGTGTTGGCGCAGATGAAATATTACAAAGCTTGAGGGGTGCCAGGCACCCTCCCCGGTTGTAACATAAGAAACCTGGAGAAGCGCGTGGCATCAGGTGTTGGCGCAGATGAAATATTACAGAGCTTGAGGGGTGCCAGGCACCCTCCCCGGTTGTAACATAAGAAAATGGGAGAAGCGCGTGGCATCAGGTGTTGGCGCAGATGAAATATTACAGAGTTTGCGGGGTGCCAGGCACCCGCGTCGGTTGTAACATAAGAAAATGGGAGAAATGCGTGTGGTCAGGTGTTTGCGCAGATGAAATATTACAGAGTTTGCGGGGTGCCAGGCACCCTGCCGTCTCGTGCCTGAGGCAGCAAAAATAAACGGGTAACTATAAAAGTTGCTGACAAACCAGTCAGTTTTATATATAATCATTGTATAAAGAATTTTCTAATTATTTAAAATTGTAAGCGTTAACATTGTTTAGGAGATTGTCTATGGGGAATAAAACATAGGTACTAAATTTGAAATAAGCCTGAAATATCTTGCTTGATCACAAGAGGGGAGATTGCACGTGATGATGTTTTGGAAAAAGAAAAGCCTTCACTACCAACTAGCCAATCAGCTCCCGTTAAACACGCCATTAGAGAACATGTCGTTTACCGTTTTTGACACTGAAACAACAGGGTTTTCTATCGGAGGGAAAGATCGGCTCATTGAAATAGGGGCTGTCCAAGTAGAAAACATGAGTGTCACCGATAGGACCTTTCAAACCTTTGTGAACCCAGAGCGAGAAATCCCGGAAAGAATTGTAGAACTAACTGGCATTAATGAGGGACAAGTAAAGGATGCTCCTAATTCTCTTGAAGCTATTGAAGCCTTTTATAAATACGTTGAAGAAAATGACAGCGGAGGATGGGTTGGTCATTATCTAAGCTTTGACGTAATGGTCTTAAAAAAAGAATTACAACGGCATAAATTTACTTTTGATGAACCATTATCAGTTGATACGTTAGATTTGATCGGGTATTTAAACCCATCTTGGGATATGAGAGATCTTGAACATTATGCTAAGCAATTTGGAACAAACATATATCAAAGGCACAGTGCTTTAGGAGATGCTTTAACAACGGCCCACCTCCTTGTGGAGATATTTCACCATCTTAGGATGCGAGGAAAAAGAACACTCGGTGACATCATCGATATTACCTGTAAAGAAAACGGAAAAATACTTCAATTTTAATAAGAGTAAACCACTGGCTTATGCCAGTGGTTTTTTACGTATATCAAGGTGCCAGGCACCGCAGATGGTCTGTAATAAAGAAAAAGGAGAGAACGCCCCATCCCCAAGGGTTACAACGTGAAGGAGGCGAACATAAGATGACAGGGGTCCATAGGTGCCAGGCACCGCAGATGGTCTGTAATAAAGAAAAAGGAGAGAACGCCGCAGCCCCAAGGGTTACAGCGCAGAGAAGGCGAACATAAGATGACAGGGGTCCATAGGTGACAGGCACCGCAGATGGTCTGTAATAAAGAAAAAGGAGAGAACGCCGCAGCCTCAGGGGTTACAACGTGAAGTAGGCGAACATAAGATGACAGGGGTCCATAGGTGCCAGGCACCGCACCCCAAGGCACCGCACCCCAGAGGCACCACCCCAAAGAGGCACTCCACCGCGAGGGTGTTAGGCACTTATTTAAAGGAAAGCCTTGTCCTGCTTGAGTTTTTGGTATATATACGCCCACTCGTTAATAAACTGTAACAAATCACCAAGAATGGAGTAGGAGGCGAGTGGTTGTGCACGATTACATCAAAGAACGAACTATCAAGATTGGGAGGTACATTGTGGAGACTCGCAAGACTGTGCGGACGATCGCCAAAGAGTTTGGGGTTTCGAAAAGCACCGTCCACAAAGACCTGACTGAAAGGCTTCCTGAGATTAATCCTGAACTGGCAAATGAAGTAAAGGAAATTCTTGAATACCATAAATCGATCCGCCATCTTCGAGGTGGAGAAGCAACTAAAATTAAGTATAAGAAAACCCAAGATAGATCCTCTGTGCAAACAGAACCTACTATTTAAGTAACAGAACCCTCTCAATTATCTCCCCTTAATAAGCTTCCAACGTGCCCCCTGCATGCGTCTCCTATGTCCACCATAGGTACGTTCATAGCTCTTCGTGTGTCCAAACCGTATCTCACCTCTTCGAATAATCAGACACACAAGACATTAGTATTCTATTAAACATTACATTTGATAAATAATCAGTTACGAAGGTTGTTATACAACCATAAAGCCGGGTCTGGCCCTTTTGTCAGGCCCTTTTGCGTGAGCAAGAGGTTTCCATTTATCGTTGAACCGGCCTGTATGAAAAGAAAAGAGGCTCTTCCAATTCCTTTGCTCCACCCAAAGATATCTACCATTTGTTCTTACTTCATATATAGATCATTTCCTCTCTTTTATTCCTGACAAATAGAGGACGATGAAAAAAAGTAGATTATAAAGATAGAGAGCCTCCGGGGAGAGGAGAGAAAGTGAGGTCCTCCCTCTGCCGCGCCCACATCTTGGATCTCTGGTCATCCGTATATTTTTGTAAAGCTTACATAGATATACACAGGAGTACAGGTCAATTCTTTACAAAGGAATACAGTATACTATGAGCGCGGTAGAAATGGTGTAAGTTAAATGAGAAAAGAGAAGGTGCCGGTTGCTTCGTGTTCCATTTGACTTTATTCCATGTCGTGCCATCCCTGGCTGGTTTGCCGATCACCCTTTTACAACCCATATTTTCACTCCCTCCCGTCAGGGAGTTTTCTTACGTTTGCAGGTGGATTCCTAAGGTAAAAGACTCCCTGATTTTCAATCATGAAAATCAACATTTTAAAAAAGGCCGAAAAGGCCGGCATCACGCGCAACACCAAGCTCTGTTTTTTTCCACGCAAGAGTCCCGTGATAAAATAGAAGAAAGAATCAGGTGCTGCGGCTCAAAACAAAGCGGGAAAACAATGAATGACCGGCCTGTCTGCTTAAGACAAGCCCAGCTTTCAAGCCAGAAAGGTAGGTAGAAAAAAGGATGACAAACATTTTCGCCCATAGGGGAGCTTCAATCACTCACCCGGAAAATACAATGACTGCTTTTCAGGCAGCTGTGGATGCCGGGGCTGAAGGTATCGAACTTGATGTGCAATTAACAAAAGACGAAGAAGTCGTAGTCATTCATGACAATACAGTAAACCGGACGACAGATGGGTTTGGCGCAGTTCATGAGCTGACAGCAAAGGAAATTTCCAAGCTTGACGCTGGTTCATGGAGAGATGCTTCCTTTCGAGGAGAAAAGGTTCCTTTGTTAAAAGATGTTCTGGAATGGCTTACAGACAAAGACATTCTTATAAATATAGAATTAAAAAAGCATAAACCAGGGTATGAAACTCTGGCCAAAAAAGTAACAGATGTAATCAAGGAGCATAACGTTCAAAAGAAGATCATCCTTTCTTCCTTTTACCATTCAATCATGGTTGACCTTCACCAGAATCACCCTGACATAGAAAGCGCACTTCTTGTAACAGCTGGCCTTTATGATCCCCTGTCTTATATGAAAAGCACCGGCATCACATCCTTACATGCCAATGTAAATACAATAACAGTAAAAGAAATGCAGGAACTTCAACGTCACGGGATAAAAGTGCGAGTGTATACAGTGAACAATCCTATTGAAATCAAATGCTGCATTAAAGCTGGCTTTGATACAGTGATGACAGACGATCCAGCAGCGGCTGTCAAATTACGTAACAGGCATCTTGAAGACAAAAAGACTACACAAAACCCTCGTGATATCTAGGTCTTTCCTATGAGATATGGAATAAAAGATAATTTTCCCAATGAAGACAATTTTTCAAAATCAATGGTTGACTTTTGTTTCTGTTTCCATTTATTTATGATAAAATTACAGATTAGAGAAGAGCGTATGCCGGTATAAAAACGGAGAGATAAGAAAACAATAACTAAAAAACGCCTTTTTGCATCCTACAGAAGTCACGTTTTTTGTGGTGGCTCCTTTTAGTGATGTGTTTTCAATGAGTATGGATATATTTTGGTTGTAGATTAAGGGAGGAGCGACAAAGAAAATGGCCAGAGATATTGGGATAGATTTAGGAACGGCAAACGTTCTAATACATGTAAAAGGCCGAGGAATTGTACTGGACGAGCCATCAGTAGTTGCAATTGAGAAACAAACAGGACGGGTCATGGCAGTAGGGGAAGAAGCTTTCCGAATGGTCGGCCGTACACCTGGCAACATTGTAGCCATTCGCCCTATGAAAGATGGCGTCATTGCAGACTTTGAACAAACGGAAGCGATGCTCAAGCACTTTTTAAATAAAATTAATGTAAAAAGCATGTTTTCTAAACCAAGAATTCTTATTTGCTGCCCGACAAACATTACATCGGTAGAGCAAAAGGCAATCAGAGAAGCTGCAGAGAAAAGCGGCAGTAAAAATGTGTACCTTGAAGAAGAGCCAAAAGTAGCAGCAGTAGGCGCAGGCATGGATATCTTCCAGCCAAGCGGCCACATGGTTGTAGATATCGGCGGAGGTACAACCGATGTAGCTGTACTTTCTATGGGCGATGTCGTCACGGCATCCTCTATTAAAGTAGCAGGCGATCAATTTGATCAGGACATTTTAAATTACATTAAAAAGAAATACAAACTTCTTATTGGTGTTCGTACTTCTGAAGCCATTAAGATGGAAGTAGCTACTGTATCTCCAAGCGGACGGGAAGCGGAAATGGAAATTCGCGGACGTGACATGGTCAGCGGTCTGCCACGCACGATTTCTATCACGGCTTCAGAGATTTATGGCTCGCTCATGGAATCAGCAAGCCACATCGTCCAGGCGGCTAAATCGGTATTAGAACGAACTCCTCCAGAACTATCGGCTGATATTATAGACCGAGGGGTGATCTTAACTGGCGGAGGGGCTTTAATTCACGGAATTGATGAGCTGTTAGCTGATGAATTAAAGGTTCCTGTGATGATCGCGGAAGAGCCAATGCATTGCGTGGCAAACGGTACAGGAATTATGCTTGAAAATCTTGACAGACTATCAAACAAGAAAGCAACGTTATAAATAACTTCGGGTCCCTGATGCAATTGGCATGGGACCTTTTTTTATAGGAGAAAAGAACGGAAAAGCAGGAAAAACTTTGTTCATTGTCGAAGCATGTAGCAGTATGGTTGTGATTAATCTTTTTTCTCCTTGATTCCTTGAAAAAGTAAGAAGAATAGCCGATATAATAGAAAGGATCTTTTTTTCTTACAAAACAAAACACCAGATAGGTAAGCCGTATGACATAGGACCGAATGTAGATGACAGGTTACACAATCTCTTCATGATGGCTGGGCATATGACCTGATCCTGTGAACGTTGGACTGGCTTATCCTTACACGCAGAACAAGACTGAATGAATGTACATAGCATTAAAATCTATATCCTAACCATAGACAGCTCGAGAGAACGAAGGAGGACCACATCCATGCTAAGAGGTTTTTACGGAGCTGCTGCCGGAATGATTACTCAGCAGCGCCGCACAGAAATGCTGACGGAGAACATGGCAAATATCAACACACCTGGGTACAAAGGGGATCATGCTTCAATTCGGTCTTTTCCCGAAATGATGATCTCTGCCCAAAATACAGCAAGTATGCCGCCTAATCAGGCAGCACCGATTGGGACGCTTGCCACTGGAGTCTATATGCAGGAAAGAACTCCTAATTTTACGCAAGGGGACTTGCGGGAAACAGGGAACAGCACTGACATTGCCTTACTGCAGGGAAATATGCCGGTAAATGAAGAAACAGGACGTGCGGGCGCCTTATTTTTTAATGTAACAAATGAAAACGGTGAGCAGCGCTACACTAGAAATGGCAGCTGGACTGTCGACGGAGATGGGGCACTGGTCACAGCAGAAGGACATTATATCCTTGGGACTGACGGAAATACCATTAATGTCGGAAATGAGCATTTTATCGTGGGGGAAAATGGGGTAATAGAGACTGAAGAAGGAATGATCGCTGGGCAAATCGGAGTAGCTTTTGCTGGAAATCCTGAATCCCTGGTAAGAGAAGGAGGAGGCCTTTACCGTCTTGGTGAAGGGGAAGGTGAACTGCCAGATGCCCTTGAGGTAGAAGAAGTCAATTTTCAGCTGAATCAAGGGTTCCTGGAAGGGGCTAACATAGATGCTGCCCAAACCATGGCCGAGATGAACAGCGCTTTTCGAACGTTTGAGGCTAACCAGAAGGTTCTTCAAGCCTATGATCAAAGCATGGACAAAGCAGTCAATGAAGTAGGGCGCCTTGGTTGATCATAGAGTAAATTTCCCGGGAAATGTACATCTTGCAGGCAAGCATGGCAAATAAAGTTTGCCTTTGAACAGGAACAAGAGCAGCACAGCAAGACATACTACTTATCCAAAAAGGTGTGACCTTTATGAATACATCAATGATTACCTCCTCTGTTACCATGGGCCAGCTCCAGCAGCAGCTTGATACGATCTCCAACAATCTTGCCAATGCTGACCGCACAGGGTATAAGCGCAGAGAACATTCCTTTTCCGATCTTTTGGCCCAGCAGGTTAATAACCAGAGTGCACAGCAATATGAAGGAGGACGGTTAACTCCTTTGGGCATTCGTGTGGGCAGTGGAGCAAAGATAGCACAGACAGCACTTCGCATGGAGCAAGGCAGCATTCAACAAACAGAACGTTCCTTAGATTTTGCATTAACAGACCGTGAAACCTTCTTTCCTGTTCAAGGAGAGGAAGGGGAAGTCCTCTATACGAGAGACGGGGCTTTCTACCTTTCGCCAGACCCGGCAAACCCTGATCAGCAGGTGATTGTGACAGGCGATGGAAACGAGCTTCTTTCTGGAGAAGGAACTCCTTTTGTTGTTCCAGCTGGCACCCGAGACTTCCAATTAACGAATGAGGGAATGATGGAAGCCGTACTTGCTAATGGAGAGTCAGTAAACATCGGGGAATTGGAGCTTGCCCGCATCACAAAACCCCAGCTTTTAGAAGGAGCAGGCGGCAGTATGTTCACTCTTCCGGACCTTGCTGCTCTTGATATTGAGGCTGAAAATGTGATAGAGTTGGTAGCTGGTAACGAAGCTCAAGTGCAGCAGCGTGCACTTGAGCAATCGAACGTTGATTTTTCCAAAGAATTTGCTGATATGCTTAACGCTCAGCGTGCGTATTCATTTAATGCAAGGTCTGTCAGTCAAGGAGATCAAATGATGGGTCTTATCAATAATCTTCGATAGAAGTAACTTGCAAAAAAACTTTGATTTACTAATCAAGGAAGACGAGGAATTGCCATGAGTAACGAAGCGGAAAACAAAGAGGCTCGTTTGCGAGCAGAAAAAAGAGACGAAAAGGCTAATGTGGAAAGTAAGGACAACGATGTAAAGTGGTGGAGGATTGGTCCGCGCATTCGCTTAATTCCAATCTGGCTTCGCCTGGTCATCGTTTTTGTGCTTCTTTTTATCAGTTTAATTATCGGCCTTGTATTCGGCTATAGTCTTCTTGGAGGCGGAGAACCTACTCAGATTCTGCGATGGGAGACATGGCAGCGTCTCATTGATTTTGTAAACGTAAGAGAATAAAGTGGAACCTTTGCTCACGGAATAAGCAGGCAAAAGGAAGACTCCGGGGAAAGGGGTCTTTCTTTTTCTACGATATAAAAAAGGGTGTGCATACATATGCTAAATATTGATGAAATCAAAGAAATTATTCCTCATCGTTATCCTTTTCTTCTTATTGATAAAGTAGAAGAAGTGGAAGAGGGCAAGATGTGTACAGCAATCAAAAACGTTTCTGCCAATGAAGAGTATTTTAACGGTCATTTTCCTGACTATCCTGTGATGCCCGGTGTCCTCATTATTGAAGCGCTGGCTCAAACAGGAGCGGTAGCGATTTTGAAAAAAGAAGAAAACCGCGGTAAAATTGCTTTCTTTGCAGGAATTGACAACTGCCGTTTTAAAGGACAAGTAAAGCCTGGCGATCAGCTCCGCCTGGAAGTCGAAATGACTCGTTTGCGTGGGAAAATAGGAAAAGGCAAAGGCACTGCCAGTGTAGACGGCAAGGTTGTCGCTGAAACAGAATTAATGTTTGCTTTGCAGGACGCTGAATAAAACCCAACTCATCTATATTGATAGCAGAAGCTATGAATATAGATGTTTTTTATTTAAGGGCAGTTTGCCACAGCTTTCTCGTGAAAACGTATGGTGGCTTTCTAGAAATCAACAATTCCGCTGCATGATGGGATGTTTTTGTTTTGGTGCAAGGGAGCTTCCAACAACAAAGTATTTTGCCAGGATGGAACCTATTCTAAACTTTGTATATAAAACTATCACAGTTGTTTATCTTTTCTGCATTTTTACCGATAGTACTATTAGAGATGCCTTCTTACTGTGTAAAACAAAAAAGAGAGGAGGAGCTGGTATGAAGCAAGGGCAAAGTCTTCATTTAAATAAAGAAAAGATATTTAAAGAGCTATCCTTTGACTCTGAGAATATTTGGAGAATATTTTCCCACATGAATGATGGACTTGTCATTACGGATTACAAACAGAGGATAATTATGGTTAATCCAGCTTACGAAAAAATGACTGGATATACATACGAAGAAGTTTATGGAAAGAATCCTAAATTTATCAGTTCGGGAAAAACCTCCAGAGAAGCGATTATTGAAATGTGGGACCACTTGAATACAAAAGGGACATGGACAGGGGAACTTTTTAATAAAAGAAAAGACGAGGAAGAATTTTGTTCCTTTATGACGGTCACTCATGTAAAAAAAGAACCGGAAAGCGACTCCTTTTTTATAGGAATAATGAGGGATATAACCGAACGAAAAAAAGCAGAGGAAGAAGCATCTTATCTAGCCCATCACGACAGCTTAACCGGCCTGCCCAACCGCATGGCATTTGAACAAATGGTGGAAGAAGCGATAGAAGATGGGCAAGGAAAAGGAACAAAGCTTGGGATTTTATTTTTGGATTTAGATCGCTTTAAAAGAGTAAACGATTCCTTTGGCCATCAAAGAGGGGATGTACTTCTCCAGGAAGTGAGCAGGCGGCTTTACGCAGCGGTCAAAGATCACGGGAAAATAAGCAGATTTGGCGGGGATGAATTTACAATTCTTGTTGAAGACACAGAAGAGAAAGAAGAAACCGCTGTGTTACTGAACAAGATTTTTGATTCTCTAAGAGTCCCGGTACGTCTGGAAGGTCAGAACCTTTACCTGACAACCTCAATTGGTGTCAGTTTTTATCCCGAGCATGGAGAAAGCGTGGAAGAGCTGTTAAAGAATGCCGATTTTGCCATGTACCAGACAAAGGATGAAGGCAGAAATAATTTCAGTTATTATCATGAAGCAATGAAGGATCACTCTATGGAGCAGTTTAAGCTGAGTAATCAGCTGCAGGAAGCATTGGAAGGCGAACAGCTGGAAGTCTACTACCAGATGCAAATGGATGTATTAAGCGGTGAACCACACGGTGTGGAAGCTTTAATTCGCTGGAATCATCCGGAGAAAGGCACCCTGTCTCCCGCTTTGTTTTTACCCTTGGCAGAAGAGAACGGATATCTTCATGAGTTTGATGAATGGGTACTGAGAAAAGCGTGCATACAGGTGAAAAACTGGCAGATGGAAGGATTTTCCAATCTTTCAGTTTCTGTTAATGTATCTCCTCCTTTTTTTGAAAGTGATCATTTTGAAACCATTGTTAACTCTGCTTTACAGGAATCGGGCTTATCTCCGGAATGTCTGTGCATTGAAATCACCGAAAACAATGCCATTGCAAATTTAAAGGAGTCCATCAGAAGAATTAGAAGGCTGAAACATAAGGGAGTCAAAGTGTCTCTCGATGATTTTGGAAAGGGATATTCTTCACTTACTCAGCTAAAACAGTTCCCTGTTGATATCGTAAAAATTGATCAATCCTTTGTAAGTCAAAGCAATGGTAACGACGAAAATGCGGCCATTGTAAAGATGGTGATTGATATAGCTAAAATGATGAAATTGCGGGTTACATGCGAAGGGATAGAGACTCTGGAACATTATGATCTTGTAAAAAAACAAGGATGCGACTTTGCACAAGGATACTATTTTAACCGTCCAGTAAATAGTGAAGAGTGCCGTGAATTGTTAGCATACATGAACAATACTAAGCAATTTTAATGTATTTAAAGTATATGTGATGCTTTCAAACTTGAGAAACATATGAAAGATAAAACACCTTAATATTGTACTTTTTACACAAGATCGTGTGAAAATGTAAAAGACATTCAAAAAGAAGCGAAACTCATAGACGACCACTTCACCCTCTGATAGCATAAGAATCAGCTAATCACACAAGACAGATTAGCCCAACCAAACAAACCAATCATTAAATATCCAAGGAGGATTATAACATGAATAAAAAACTACTTTATACTGGAGCATCTGCACTACTTGCAATGGGAGTACTAGCTGGCTGTGGAGACGCTGGCGAAGATGAAAACGGTCTTGACGACAACGGTGTAGGTGAAGAAGAAGAAGCAGACGTTGAAATCGAAGAAGGCGACGACGAGCTTGAAATCGAAGATGAAGAAGATGGCGACGACGTTGAGCTTGACGAAGAAGACGACGTAGAGCTTGAAGATGAAGAAGGCGACGAAGAGGAAGGCGAAGCTGACGATCTTGACGTTGACGAAGAAGGCGAAGATGAAGAGCTAGAGCTTGATGAAGAAGAAGACGAAGATCTTGACGCTGACGAAGATGCTGAAGAAGACGAAGACGCTGAAGAAGATGAAGACGCTGAGCTAGACCTTGACGAAGAAGAAGAAGAGTAATTAATAGTTACCCCCTATTAATGATAAAAAGAGGCACCCATCGCGGTGCCTCTTTTTTTTGTATTCATTGGGGTGCCAGGCACCCTGGGAGAATGTAACACTCCTGTAACAATTGAACACATCCAATCCCTGGTATATAAGGTTTTTCATGTTATTAAGCCTTTGGGGTGCCAGGCACCTTCCCCTTCACAAACTATCTTCCTAGTATCTTTCTATAAGAATCCTGTGTGAGAAAGAGGAAGAAGAAGAAAAGGGAAATTTCATATACTCGCAACAGTAAAAATTACTTACTTTTCCTAAAATTTGTTATATAATATTTCCAAACATACATTCTATATAAGGGGGCTCATCATGGTCGCTCGTTATGAAACTTCTATTGAAGTAAGCATCAATTGTAAAAGCATCAATGAAGATATATGGGGAGAAATGTATGACCTTCTTTTTAATTATACAAACGATTTACCAAGAGGAAAGAACGATCTTTTTTTCAACACCGACAACACACAGGTTTGGGTGTCTCCGGATAAAATATTTGTGAAAACCCTTCACTCATTTTCCACGGATACAGTCATTATTTATAGGAACCTTATGAAGTATCGCGTAAGTGACTCTCCATTAATTGCGCTAGGAGTTTGTAACGAGAAAGGTAAGCTCCTTACTCCTTTTATCATGGACATTATCGTGCTCCTAAAAGCTAATCTCCCAAAAGTAATACTGTGTAAAGGATACCTGCATCCCGAAGATTGGAAGGAATCTATGATGAGATTACACGACATGGGTTACCTGTAAGAATTAGGTGGATCCCATTTTTCTGTGCTGAAAAACTGTAAATCTGCTAATGCGGGGTACATTTGGTGAGCTCCTACATATACTGTGTTGTATGTTTACCTTTCAACCTAAAAAGGTAAAAAAGTGATAGATAGAGAGGAATGTGCTAGAATAATAGCAACTCATTTATTACCTTTGAATCAAAGGGGAGACCAGCTAAGTATGCTACTGACAAACGAAGATAAAAAACATCTTTTAAAGATACTTGCTCAAAACCAGCGACGTGTAATGGCATCGAAAGAAGATCGTGCTAAGTCAAAGGCAGTTTATGATAAAATTTATCAAAGCTTGCGCAATGAAGATATCAATAAAGACCACCAACGTGGGAGAATGCTATAAGCCGGAATCCGCTTCCGGCTTTTTTGTGTGGCGCTAATTAAGGTGCCAGGCACCCGCCTGGGGGTGTAACAAAACTCGCGTGAATCCCCCGCAGTGCAGGGAAAAGTATATTACAACCTCCAGTGGTGCCAGGCACCCCCGATGCACCCCCCTAAGGCACCTGCCAAAAAAAGCACGCTCAAGAGAGGCAGCTTTAAGAAGGGTACCTGGGCTATATGCCTATTTTATTCTTTCAATCTAGCACTTTTACCACTTTTTCCCCTATAATAGAGACACATAGAATGCATAAGAAGTGTCTTCTTATCTTTACATCAATGATTAGTGTTAACACACTATTTCTAAAGCCAGGTAGTCGTCTGGTTTTTTATTTTTCAAAAAGCTACAGGCAATGGAGGACATAATATGTTGTTAACTAAAGGGTTAGAAAGCGATGATGTGAGAGAACTGCAGGATATTTTAAAAGAAAAAGGCTATTTTACATATGATGAGTCTACAGGTCATTATGACCAGGATACTGAAGAAGCGGTTAAGGCCTACCAGAGAGACCACGGGCTGCGTATTGATGGCATGGCAGGTCCTGAAACCTTCTACGCTTTGTTGAATGGCGTACAGCCCGTAGATCCTCCTCTGCCGTCTTCTAAACCAAAGGTCCAGCTTCAGGCAGCTAGTTCATTTTCTGTGCTGGAGCCAGGTTCAGAAGGGAAAATGGTAAAATCTCTTCAGAAGAAGCTAAAAGATCTAGGCTATTATAAGCGCAAAATTAGTGGAACTTTTGGCAGGAGCACAAGTGAAGCGGTGAGGAGCTTTCAAAAAAAGCAAAATCTTACACCTGATGGGGTAGCCGGGCCTGAAACCTTTGCTCTGCTTCGTGCCATCCACCAGGCGGACCACGGGGGAGAAGTGGAAAGCGATTCAGCTGCGGCTGAGCCAATAGAAGAGGAAACTCATTATACACCGGTTCATAATTTTCATACTGAACTTTTGCAGCTAGGAGTAAAGGGAAACGGAGTATCAAGGCTGCAAAACACACTCAAGGAATATGGATTTTATAGCTACGCGGTGACAGGAATTTACGGAGAACGAACTGAAAAAGCAGTGAAAGATTTTCAACATGCTGTAGATATAGAAGCAGATGGCATCGTTGGGGAAGAAACTCATGAGAAGCTGGCAGCATACGAGCCTCCGAAGGATACAGGAGAAAGCCAGGCAGAAGAAATTCCAGAAACCGATGAAAATGAAATAGGAAAAGAATTAAAAGTAGGTTCTCATGGGGAAGATGTCTCCAAGCTGCAAAAAGCACTGCAAACGTTAGAGTATATAAAAATGGAGCCTACAGGCATATACAGCTCAGTTACAGAAAAAGCAATAAAGCTTTTTCAGCGTGAACACGAGGAATTGGTCGTAGACGGCGTAGCAGGGGAAAAGACTTTATCAAAAATAAACAAGGTTCTTAAAGGTGAAAGTGAAGAAGAGGTTCAAAAAAAAGAACCTAACGTTATTCCTCCTCCTAGTAAAAGGTTAAAAGTCGTAGACTTAATTGCGAAAGCTTCCGACTATCTTGGTGTCCCATATGCCAGGGGAGGGAAAGACTCTAATGGGTTTGATGGAATAGGGTTCGTACAGTGCGTTTTTAACGAACAAGGAACAGAATTGCCAGAAACGATCGAAGGAATGTGGGAAGAAGGAGAAGTAATAGAGAATCCCACGGTAGGAGATGTCATCTTTTTCGAACTGAATGGACCCGGGCCTTCTCAAGTGGGAATTTACATAGGCGGTCGGCAGTTTACCTATGCTGGGTCATCGACCGGAGTGACAATAGCTGACCTGGACTCCATATATTGGAGTGAGCGTTACATAGGAGCAAGAAGATATCATTTCTAAAAAGAAGCAGGCCATCATGGCCTGCTTCTTTTCTGATAGACATATTTATGAAGGGTGCCAGGCACCGATGGGAGGATGTAACAAAAACGCGTGAATGCGCCCGCTGCAGTAGGAAAGATATATTACAGCCATGGATGGTGCCAGGCACCGCCGGGAGGGTGTAACAAAAACGCGTGGCCTAGCCCGCTGCAGTAGGAAAGATATATTACAGTCATGGATGGTGCCAGGCACCGATGGGAGGATGTAACAAAAACCGTGGCCCCGCCCGCTGCAGTAGGAAAGATATATTACAGTGGTATGAGGTGCCAGGCACCGATGGGAGGATGTAACAAAAACGCGTGAATTCGCCCGCTGCAGTAGGAAAGATATATTACAGCGGGATGAGGTGCCAGGCACCCCCCTATTCCCCCCCCTAAAAAGCTGCAAAAATATATAAAAAAGCTGTTTACTCTTCTGCAAAACGGGTATTAAAAAAGTGACTCCCGATTGGGAGCCACTTTGCTTGTTAGAGTTATTAGTTTACACGGCCAGCGCCAAGATATCTTTGGCTCCAGTAGCTGTTGCTCATGCTGGTAGTTGTTACACCAGTAGAAGCACCGGAATGGATGAACTGTCCGTTACCAAGGTAGATACCAGCGTGGGAAGGACCAGTACGAGTTTCAAAGAATACTAGATCTCCACGTTGTGGGTTGGATACGCGAGTTGTAGACCTCCACATTTCGGCTACCGTTCTTGGTAAAGATACACCATGTTGGTTAAAAGAATATTGAATGAAACCACTGCAGTCAAATCCGCTTGGAGAAGTTCCTCCCCATACATAACGAGTGCCAGTTTGGGCTTGTGCAGTACGGATTACATTTTCATAGCTTGCAGATACACCAGCTACTTGTGAAGATGAGCTGCTGGAGCTTGAAGCACTGCTGTTAGAAGAGCTGGTTGCATTTGAAGAAGAACCAGATCCGCCTAGTGCACGGAACGTTTGTGGTCCGGCAATTCCGTCAGCTGTGATACCAGCAGAACGTTGGAAGCTTCTTACAGCCTGTTCAGTACGTGGTCCATAAGTAGAACCAGTAGAACCGGAGAAATGTCCGCGCTCTTTCAATTCAATTTGTAGAGCAGCTACAGAGCTGTTTACCGCACCGCGGCGAAGTGTACCGTTGCTTTGGATCGTACCAATTCTATCGCTTGAAGAAACATTAGAGCTGCTTGAGCTTGAAGAACTGTTGCTAGAGCTTGAAGAAGAAGAACTGCTGCCGTTTACTCCAAGTGCTCCGAATGTTTGTGGTCCAGCGATGCCGTCAACTGTGATACCAGCAGAACGTTGGAAGTCTCTAACTGCTTGACGAGTGATTGGTCCAAAGTAGTTTGTTGTTGTATGGAAGTTGAAGTATCCTTCGTCTTTCAATGCTTGTTGTAGTTCTTGAACGTCACTGTTGTTCATGCCTGAACGTAGTGTTTGATCTCCTAAAGCTGCATCGGCAACCGATACGGTACCAACCATTAAACATGTTGCAAATACTGTCGAAATCATAAATTTTTTCATAATGTGTTTTCCCTGCTTTATAACTCAGTTTATGTATAGGATTACTCCACTATTAATCCGTAACCTTGTTACAAACCAGGAATTCCCTCCTCTTATTTTCAAAGTTTTTTAGTTTTTAAGTTTAAGTTTCACGTTAAGTGATATTGTATATATAGGTCATTAGGTATATTTGCTATGTATAAGACTAGAATTAAATTCCTACGTTTCCTGTTCACGTTACTTATCTTATCCCGAACCCCCGCCCATGGCAATGCTTGCTTGCTATTTGTAAAACAACTGTAATGTTTGTAAAACAAAGAAACATAGTAGCTTAATTTGTAATATAATGTAGAAAGGTAGAGATTTATCAAACAAAGCACCAACTTATGTTACCAATTATGCTCATTATACGAATGGGAATAGTTTTAAAATATGAGCACTGTTTTTTCTATATAGTTTCTTCCATAATATAACGAGCCGTCGGGCTCGTATTTAATTTGGTGTTTTGAAACAAAATATACATTGAAACCTTATTTATAAAGTAATATAATTCATTTGTTAAATAACAGAATCGGGAGTAATTAAATGTTTATTCTGAAAAAGTACTTCCGGGATATTAAAGAATCGAAAGATCTAATTTGGTATCTTACAATCTCGGATTTCAAATCACAAAGTGCTCGTACGTATATAGGGTTTATATGGTGGATTCTTGACCCGATCCTATATATGATGATTTTTTACTTCTTAGTTCAAGTCATTTTGCAGCGAGGTGGAGAAGACTATGCTGTATTCTTATTTGTCGGCTTAATTCCATTAAAATGGACCATGGCCTGTTTAGTCGACTCAACTACGGCTATTTCTTCAAAAGTCAGGATACTTCAACAAATTTACGTACCTAAAATCGTGTTTATTACCGTGCGGCTATGCACAAATACATTAAAATTTTTAGTAAGCTCAGTCATGATGTTTTTGTTTTTGTTAGTGTATGGAGTAGATGTGACGACATTGGCATTTTACTACTTCCTCATAGCCTTCATACAGATGCTTCTCTTGCTGGGATTCATGATGATTTTAGCGCACGTAGGCGTGTTTTTTAGAGATATTAAGAACATGATGCAGTATATTACTCGGACATTATTTTACCTTTCTCCTGTTCTTTACACGCTGGACAGGGTTCCTGAGAACGTAATGCCGTTTCTCTATGTAAATCCGCTCACAACGTTTATTGTTTCGTACCGAAATGTCTTTTTATATGAAGAGCTTCCAATGTTTAGTTTCATGCTCATGTGGCTGGGTGTTGCGATCGTCCTTATATACATAGGTGGGAAAATCCTGCACCGCTTTGAAAATCAATATGCTAAGGTGATTTAATGGCAAATAAAAAAGTAATAGACCTGAAAGATATATGGATTTCTTACCCTGAATCGTCCAATTTTTCCATGAAAAATCTACTTCGTCTCCGAAAGGACGAAGTATTTTGGGCGGTAAAAGGACTGAATTTTGAAATATACAAAGGAGAAGTGCTGGGGATCATCGGCCGGAACGGCTCTGGGAAAAGCACCCTTCTCAAACTATTGAGCGGTCTGATTCTTCCCGACAAGGGTGAATATAAAGTGTACGGAAAAAGGCCTGTTCTGCTCACGTTAGGGGCCGGCTTTGATGCTGAGTTGTCAGGAATAGACAACATCTACTTAAATGCCTTATACCTTGGCCATAAGAAAAAAGACGTAGACAGAGACCTTAAGGAAATCATTGAGTATTCAGAGCTGGGCGATTTTGTCTACAAGCCTGTACGCACATATTCTTCCGGAATGAAGGCAAGACTAGCTTTCTCTATTGCCGTCACGCTGGATCCGGAGGTTCTTCTAATCGATGAAGTCCTAGGAGTAGGAGACCAGCAGTTTAAGGATAAGTCCAAAGCAACCATTATGGATAAGATCCAGCAAAAACGGACGGTAATTATGGTTACCCACTCAGCAAATCTGGTAAAAGACATTTGTGACCGCGTCGTTTGGATTCATAAAGGAGAACAAATGGAAGTCGGACCTCCTGAAGAAGTCGTGCCAAAATATCTTGAATTCATGAAAGGGAACAAAAAATGAACGTCTTAATGCTTCTATTTAAGGATCTTCATAATGATGCCAGAGTGGTAAGAGAAGCAAATGCCCTTGCTAAAAAAGGATACATCGTTCACATTGCCTGCTTACAGGAGTATGACCATGAACCTAAGGAAGAGCTTCACGAAAATGTGTACGTGAACCGAATTCCGATTTTAAGCAAAAAGGCCAAAAAGTCACTAGGAGGATACAAGCCCTCCCAAACAAGGAAAAAGACTTCCCTTGCCTTTAAAATAATTAGAAGCCCTTATATAAAGCTGGCAAAAGATTTCACGGGTTATGGTGAATTTTACCGGAAAATCCTGAAGTCCTATAACCAGATGAACTTTAAGGTTGTACATTGTCATGACCTTAATACCCTGCCAACGGGGTATTATCTGTCAAGGAAGTTTCAGGCAAAGCTCATCTTTGATGCACATGAGCTGTTTAACGAAATGTCAGGAAGAAACGAACTCGACCGAACCATAGGATACAAACTTGAGGAATATTTCCTGCCAAAAGCAGATCAAGTAATTACAGTAAACCCTTTTATGGAAGAGGAAATGAAAAAGAAATACGGAAACTTTCCTTCGACCATCCTCCAAAACACACCAGAAGATATAGTCGAAGAGGAAGGGCGTGCAGTTCCAGACTTACGGTCCCTCTATGGTTTGTCTAAAAATGATATTCTCCTTATTTATCAGGGAGGCCTAAGTCAGCAAAGAGGACTGGATCTATGCATTGAAGCACTGAGAGACCTTCCAAACGAGTATAAGATGGTGTACATCGGTGACGGTCCCCTTAAAGAAAGCCTTAAGGCAAAAGCCGAGGAAGAAAAGGTAAATGATCGCTTCTTTCTCCATGAAAAAGTACCAGCAAAAGACTTGCTTCTGTATACGAAGCAGGCTGATGTTGGATTAGTGATGTATGAGAATCTCTCCAAAAATAATTACTATTCCACGCCGAATAAGATTTTTGAATACATGCTTGCCGGTATTCCAGCTGTCGCTTCAAACCACCCAGGGAAGAGTTACATTGTAACCGAGGAAGGAACTGGAGTGTGCACCAGTGAGGACGCTCACAGTATTGCTGAAGCGGTCATGAATATAATGGAAGATTATGAGCATTATAAATCTACATGTTTACGTAAAAAGTCTCGTTTCACGTGGGAAGTCGAACAGGATAAACTGGTTTCTCTCTATAAAACGCTGACAAAATAGGATAAAATACGCAAAAATACACACTTGACAGAGTTTGGTGCTTGAATTGAACAGGTAATTGCAATAAAATTCAAAGATAGAGGATTTTTATGTCTCGACATATTTCATGGAATTAAGCGAAATATGTCAAAGGTGGTTATTGGGATGAAAGTATGTGTAATGGGGCTCGGATATATAGGATTGCCAACCGCAGTGATGTTTGCAAGCTGTGGTTTTCGTGTGCATGGGGTGGATATTAACCAGGAAGTCATCAATTCCTTGTCCCTAAAGAAGCCGCACATTGAAGAGCCAGGGCTGGAGGAAACGCTTGGTCATGTTATTGAAGAAGGAAATCTTTCTTTTTCAAAAGAGCCAGAAGAGGCTGATGCCTTTATCATTGCCGTTCCTACTCCTATTACAAAAGAAAAGAAAGCAAACATAGATTATGTAAGAAATGCCATGGAAATGATTGTTCCCTGCGTGAAGGAAGGGGATTTAATCATATTAGAATCCACCGTGCCTCCGGGGACAGTGGAAAAGGTAATGATACAGGAACTTCAAAAAACAGGACTTAAAGTAGGAGAAGAAGTATTTGTTTCTCATTCACCAGAAAGGGTCCTGCCTGGAAAATTGTTTGAAGAACTGGTCTCCAATGACCGCATTGTTGGAGGCATTAATCAGGAATCAGCTGACAGGACGGCAACCCTTTACAAGCACTTTGTTAAAGGGACCATTCATATTACAGATGCCAAGACGGCGGAAATGGTAAAATTAATGGAAAATACGTACCGGGATGTAAACATTGCTTTGGCCAATGAGCTTGCCCAGATCTCCGATCAATTAGGCTGCGATGTGTGGGAAGCGATCAGGCTGGCAAACTTCCACCCGCGAGTGAACATTCATCAGCCGGGTCCCGGTGTCGGCGGTCACTGTATCGCAGTGGATCCCTGGTTCTTGCATGAAGCCTCTCCTGACAAAGCCAAACTGATTGAAACGGCAAGAAGGATCAACGATGAAACTCCTATATATGTCGGGGGGCTGATTGAACAAATAACAGAATTTATCACAAAGCCGAAGGTTGCTCTTCTTGGCCTTGCCTACAAAGGGAATATAGGGGACATGAGAGAAAGCCCTTCGTTAAAGGTGATATCGTATTTAAAGAAGCTTAATGTAGAGTACACCATCTACGATCCTTACGTAGAATCGAAGATGGAAGAGCAGGTATCTACAGTAGAGGAAGCTGTTAATGGGGCAGATTGTATAATCATGTTAACAGAGCACTCAGCCTTTAAGGAGCTTGACTACAAGAAGCTTTATGAATTAATGAACAATCATAATATTATAGATACAAAAAACGTACTTGATGAGAAACTTCTATGTAATATTGGTTTTCAATATAAAAAGGTAGGAAAAGGTGCTTCACAGGTTCCTTACTTATTTTCCTAAGAAAGAAGGGTGTAAGATTAATGTCTAATACATTAATGGAAAAAATCTCAAATAAGAACGCTACTGTCGGGGTGGTGGGCCTTGGTTATGTCGGTCTTCCATTAGCAGTTGAAGTTGCCAAGCAAGGGTTCAATGTATATGGTTTTGACGTTTCTGAGGAAAAAGTAAACCAGCTGAAGGACGGGAATTCATATGTGATGGATGTGTCTGACAGCACATTACAAGACATTATTGATGGAAGCTTTGTACCAACTACAGATTTTTCAAATATCAAGCATTGTGATGCGATCAGCATTTGTGTACCAACACCGTTAAACAAAACAAAAGACCCGGATGTATCATTTATTAATGCTGTAGTACAAGAACTCATTCAATATATGACGAAGGATACTGTGGTCATTCTTGAAAGCACAACCTACCCGGGAACGACAGAAGAACTCATTAAAAACGTCATTGAGGAAGAAACTGATTATAAGGTGGGAGAAGATGTATTTTTATGTTTCTCTCCAGAACGTGTAGACCCAGGAAACCCTCAATTTAATACAAAAAATACACCAAAGGTTATCGGTGGTGTAACACCTACCTGCCTGGAAATTGGTTTAAGACTATACAATTCTTTCCTGGAGAACCTTGTTCCAGTTAGTTCCACAAGTGTCGCTGAAATGGTTAAGCTTCTTGAAAACACATTTAGAAGTGTAAATATCGGTCTTGTTAACGAGTTAACAGTAATGTGTGACCGTATGGATATTAATGTATGGGAAGTTATTGACGCAGCAGCAACGAAACCATTTGGTTACATGCCTTTCTATCCGGGACCTGGAATTGGGGGACACTGCATTCCTTTAGATCCTATGTATCTTTCCTGGAAAGCGAAAATGTTTAACTTCTATAACCGCTTTATTGAACTGGCAAGCGACGTCAATGGAAACATGCCAAGATACGTGCTTCAGCAAGTAAGTGATCTTCTAAATGAAAACGAGAAGCCAATCAAGAACTCCAATGTGTTAATTGTAGGGCTGGCTTATAAAAAGGATATAGATGATCTTAGAGAATCCCCAGCCGTTGAGCTCTTCCGTTTGTTAGAAGATAAAGGTGCAAATGTTACCTACCACGATCCTTACGTGAAATCGTTCAAAAACCGCGGTGAGGTACTCGAGCCAGTGTCTCTTGACGAAAATACCGTCTCAAACTCTGATATCGTGGTGATTGCAACAAATCATACTGACGTTGATTACCAGATGGTGATTGATAACGCCCAAATTGTTTATGATACACGCAATGTAACGAAAAAGTATAATACTGGAAGCAATGTTGTATTGCTTGGTGGTTCTAAGCATGATGAAGAAGTAAGACTGCTGGAACAGAAATTCGGCTTAACCCCAAAATGATAGGAGTCTAAACAATGTCAGGGAATAATGAATTGAACAACTATTACAATGAAATGGAATTTTGGAGAACATACACCCAGTATTCCGCAAATAAAGCAGCGGGCAAACAAGTGCTTATTATCGGCTCACAAGAGCCCTTGCCTGATCTTCTTTCCTTGCTTGAACAGAAGGGCTGCTCATCTACTGTCCTGCTAGATTCAGAAATAGAGCCTCCCGTTCAGGCGATTAGTGAAGGACAAGTTCAATTCGTCTACGACCTTAGTGAAATCGATCAAAGTCTCTCATTTACTGATGTTATTGTATACTCCAAAATAACCCGGCAACAAAGCCTAGCCGGGTTATTTACTCTCATTTCTCCTTTTCTTAAGGAACAGACAAAGCTTGTCTATTACTATGATTTCTTAACAGAAGATGATGAGGCAACAATCTCTGAACTTAAAGATTTATCCCTCGAACAGAAGCTTTCTATTATAGATACAAAGATTCTGGATGAGTATGTATTTTTTACAAGCGAAGTAAATCCATACATAAAAGTCAGTGAAGAGCCTGAAGAAACAGAGGTTGGCAAGTGGCTAAGGGTTACTCAGGATATTCTTTCCCATGTGAAAGAAAAATATCAGGATGTAGAGAAAGCTGAAGGATCTGAGAGTAATGTTGATCGTTTTATTGAAGCCGAGACGTTGAAAAAGATGGTAAGCTATCGTCTTCAAATGAAAGAACTTGAAGGAATGGTGTCTCATCTTGAGCGCCAGATCGGAAAGGAACAGCAAAAACAAAAGAAACTAAAGAACTTATTAGATAAATCTAATAAAGTCCTTGCCGTACATAAAGAAAATGCATCAGCAAGGTACAGAATCGGCGACGCCATAATTAATTCTATGCGATCTCCCAGGAAGATGCTTGGCTTGCCTCGTACGTTGTATCGTATTTATAAGCAGACAAAAAACGGAGAGATCGTTCCACGAAATGCTTCTTCCCAGCAGCAGAAGCAAGAAAAGGTGCAGCCAATCTCCGAAACAAAAGAGACGATTGTATTTGTACCAACAAATGGAGCAGGTCTTGGCCACTTAACTAGACTCTTGGCCATTGCCAGACGAGTGAAGAAGCTGGATCCCAATAAAGAGATCGTTTTCCATACAACAAGCTCGGCGATGCACTTAATCCTTCAGGAAGGCTTTTTGGGATATCATTTGCCGTCCAAGATGCTCTTCCCGAAAGAAATGACTGCTAAGCAATGGAATCAAATGCTGCACAACCATTTAAATGATGTCATTGATCTGCATCAGCCAGAAATGATTGTGTTTGACGGGGCATTTCCCTACGCCGGCTTAGTATCCTCCATGAGAAAAGATGAAGGGATCAAAAAGTACTGGGTAAAACGAGGTCAGCATAAGGAAGGCACAGCTGAGCTTGTTTCTGAGAAAGAAAAGTACTTTGACCGAATTCTTGTGCCAGGAGAAGCGGGAGCAAGCGGCAACATGGAAACACAGGATAAAGTGGTCCACAGTGAACCCGTTATCTATTTGGATAAGGAAGAGCTTGTCGGAAGAGAAATTGTACGGAAAAAGTGGAACATTCCCGAAGGTGCAAAGCTTGTTTACGTACAGCTAGGCGCGGGGAATATAAATGACATTAATTCCACGATTTCTATTTTGCTAAGAGAACTGACAAGCCGGGAAAATGTCTATGTGGTCGTAGGTGAATCTATTATCGGAACACGGATTGCCGTAGATATGGAAAGAGTCATGACAATTAGGGATTATCCTAACTCCATGTATTTTGGAGCGTTTGACCTGGCTATTTCAGCTACCGGTTATAATACGTTCCATGAGCTTATGTACTTTGGTGTGCCGTCTATCTTCCTGCCTAATGAGAATACGAAAACAGATGACCAGGTGGCCAGAGCAAATATTGCAGGCGACGCAGGTGCTGCGATCGTATTACGTGACCCGAGTGAAGATGATTTCAAAGAGGCCATTGACCGTGCGTTAGACCCAGAGGTTAACGAACAAATGAGAGAAAGCACGAAAAAGCTTGTTCAAATTAACGGTGCAGACCAAATTGCAAGAAAAATCGTGGAAAGCTAGCTTTTACGATGGTAAAGTGAAGAAAAAGGCATAGGTAAGGAGGTTCTCTTTTGCCAAAAAAGAAGATATTAGTATCCATTGCTTTCAATAACTGGGGCTTACAGGACAAGGAAGAGAAAAGGCTGACAAAAGAGTGGATTGATTACCGGATGGAAGTGTTCCAGACATTCACTTTAAAGAGCTTAAAGAACCAGACCAACCAGGACTTTATTACGTTTGTACAGTACGATCAAAGGTCAGAAGAACTGGTGCAGGATGCGTTAAACCAGTATGAAGAACTTCCTGAAAACGTAAAGTTTGTTAAGAAATCAGCGTTCAACACGCTTGTAAACAAAGAAGTGGAAGGGCATGACTATTTCTATTTGGTACGAATTGATTCCGATGACATGTACCATAAGGATCACATTGAGTATTTGCACCAGCATGACCCTACAAATAGCGACACGGTAGTGATTACTAATAAAGTCGGCTATATTTATGACGCTCCTCAAGACAGGCTGGCTACAATTGATCTGCCGTCGCCGCCATTTTATACAATTATTTATGATGCAAACGAGTACCTTGAAGGTAAAAGAATTAAGCTTAAGGGTCATTTATCTGTCCAAGAGCTTCCTCACGAGGAAATTACCGATAGAAGGTACTTAGTCATCATTCACCAGAGCAATACGTCAACAAGCTTTGAAAATGCTTATGACAAACAAGAAATTGAGGATACAGCTGAAAAAGAAGAAATTCTTGAGTGGTTTTTTGGGAAGAAGAAAGTAAGCTGGATGGATAAACTGAAATCCAAGCTTTTTAAAAGATAGTTCATAATTTGTAAGAATTAACAACAGAAACCTTCTTGCTAAATTCTCTAAGATGGTATATCTTATGGAAGCGGAGCAAGGAGGTTTTTTATGAGTAAGAAAAAAGTAGTTAATGAGATTAACTACATCCGGGCGTTTGCGTGTTTGAGCATCGTGTTTATACATGCAGTAACTGTGGCAATAAATAGTGTAGCGATTAGTGGTGAGCTAAGAAGCTGGATGCAGACATTTCAAGTTGCATTGATGTTTGCTACACCTCTTTTTATCTTAATTTCTGAGTTTCTGCTGGCATACGCCTACCCTAAACAAGTACCAAAAAATTTCTTTGCTAAAAGGATCCAATTTATTCTTCTGCCTTACATCAGCATAGGGCTCATTTACGGACTGTTTGATATATGGTATGCAGGCGGCTCATTATCACTGGCCGGATATTGGGATAAGGTCTGGAACATTCTTGTTTTAGGTTCCTGGTACGGTTATTTTGTCTTGATTATCTTTCAATTTTATATTCTTCATAAATTATTTGCTAAGCATTTATATAAGGCAAACCCTTTGATGATTCTATCAATCTCCTTTTTTATAAATGCAGCGTATCTCTCAATCTTTTATTTTATGGACCCTGTCGCTGGAATATCGGAAAGGTTTTGGGAGAGGCATTCAATCATTCCATTTCCAGGCTGGGTATTTTATTTTACAGCTGCCTATTACGCAGGGAAAAATTTTGATCAAGTGAAAGCCTGGCTTCAAAAGAACATTGTCTGGTTAACCGCCGGTGGTGCCGGTTTACTGATGTTCATAGTGTTTAACCACAGAGCAGGCATCGTTACAGATGTCTCTTCCAAGAGAGTGGATTTGCTGTTATATACTTGCGTGGTTATGGCCCTTCTTTATTATGTATTTACGAAGGTCAAGCCCTTTCCAAAATGGGCTGTGCTGATCAGTAACTATTCGTTCAGTATTTATCTTATTCACTTTATGATCCTGCGGGCGATACGAAAGCTCACTGATCAGTCGGTTGATATGAACCTTGCGGTGTATACCTTGCTATTATTTTTTGTAGGAGTTATAGGATCTATAGTGATTGCATATATGATGAACAAGCTTCCATTTGGATCTTATGTCGTGGGTAAAGTAAATAGAATAAAATATACTCCGCCAGTTCAAAGAGAAGAGCTGCAGAGACCAAAAGCAAGTTAATAATATAGTAGGAGAAGAACACGGTTCGTGCAATGCATGTACCGTGTTCTTTTTTTGCTTTTCCCCCCTTTTTTCCTCAAGTGGCTGTTGTTTCCCTAAAAAGAAACTCAAACCTTCTATATTTACTTTCTGACCAGATAGACTTAGGTTAAAAATCACATCTATTACCAATAAACAATAAATTTTAACAAAAAAATACAAAATATATACCACTTTTTTCTACTAATATGGTAGTATTTAACCTGTTAAAAAGTCATACAGGAGGTAAGATCTAGTGATAAAGATTTACAAATTTACAGCACCATTCATTTTCTCGTTTCTTTTGTTTTTTTCAATAGTACATATGACAGAGGCAGGGTATCTGGATTTTGAAAGAGTAGCAGGTGAAAATCGTGTAGAAACGTCAGTTAAGGTTTCACACAAGGGGTGGCCGGAAGGACTTGAACACCCTGAAAAAGCCGTCATTTTGGCTAGAGCCGACGACCCGGCAGATGCTTTGTCTGCGGCTAGTATCTCAGGTGTAAAAGATGCACCTATTCTTCTTACTAATACGAATCGTGTCCCTGCAGCAGTGGTGACAGAACTAAAAAGACTTGGAACGGAGAAGGTTTACCTGTTAGGCGGAGAACAAGCGATCTCTTCAGCGGTGGAAAGCGAATTAAACAGCCAAGGATATAGTGTGCAGCGTCTTAAAGGAGATAACCGTTTTGAAACAGCAGCAGAAATTAATCAACAGTCAGGCGTGGATTTAAACGGTAAGGCGTTCTTGGCAAACGGCTCGACTATGGCTGATGCTCTTTCGGCTTCAGGGATGTCCGCTGTTCAGCAAATACCTATTTATCTGACTCGAGAAAAGGAGCTTCCAGTTGATATTCCTGAGGGAATCGAAGAAATTTACATATTTGGCGGAGAAGCGGTAGTTAACGAATCGATTGAAAAGAAATTGAAGGACAAAGGTCACATGGTTACTAGAATAGATGGAACTAACCGATTTGATACAAATATTAAAGGGATTAAAGAACTGCAGCCAGATTCTGATAACCATATTATTGTACGAGGAACATCAACGAATACAACTAAACAAGATTTTCCGGATGCGGTAACAGCAGCAGGATTAGCTCACAGAACCAATGCAAGTGTTTTATTGACTCATCATGACCGTGCGGCCCAAGAGCTGAAAGCCCACATGGGAACGATAAATTCTTATTATTACATATTAGGTGGTCAGAACGCCCTTCCGTATCCTGTGATAGGTGCACTGGGTCTTACATTGCCGGAATTTTCCGCGGAGGTTCAAGTGCTGACATACCATCATATTATCGACGAAAATGATATTTCATCACGCCTTTACCGTGATAATGGCAATCTGCACAATACTATTGTTTTGAAACATGAGTTCGATAAACAAATGAAAGCATTGCATGAAAACAATTTTCATTCTATTTCCTTGAAAGATCTTGAAGAATTTGTAAAAGGAAATCGTAAAGTATACAAAAATAGTGTCCTTATTACCTTTGATGATGGGTACAAGAACAATTTCCTTCACGCTTATCCGTCTATGAAGCAATATGGTTTCACTGCTGCAAACTTTATTATTACGAACCGAATTACACAGGATACTCAACAATACGCTTATGAAACCCGTAACCAGTATTTCAGCTGGGACGAGATAGCTATGGCAAGCGATGTGTTTGAGTATGGCAGCCATACTCATGCCTTCCACACGACAGAACCAAATGGACAAGCTTTTCTTCTATCAAAAACAAGAAACGAAATAAGAGATGATGTAAAGGAAAGTCTTCGTCTTCTTGGAAACGGAACAACTGCATTTGCGTACCCATATGGTGCTTTTAATTCAACATCTATTCAGGCTTTAAGGGAGGCCGGGATTACCATGTCCTTTACTGTTAGAAGCGGAAAAGTAAACCCAGGGGATGACCTTATGCGTTTAAATCGTACATCCATACGACCTTTTCATGATGTAAACGACTTCCAACGAATTGTAGGCATTAAATAGACTGATAGATTCATAGATATTATATAACAGTGCCCCGGTTACCGAGCAGGAGACCGGGGCTTTTCATATGTTCCAATTGTCAAAAATGATGTAAAAAAAGACTTACTTAGTTGGTAATAGATGTTAAAATAAAAGGTAGAAAGTAGTTAATAAAATAGAATTTCAGCAAAGAGGAGAAGAAATGAAAAAGAAAATAGTAGCTGCTAGTGTGCTTTTTTTATGCCTTTTTCCACTAGACGATGCTTTCATGGAAGATGGCATGGTAAAGATACTTGTGGAAAAAGAAGCGGAAGCTGATGAGACTGTCACGCCATTTACCAAGGATAGTAATGAAGAAACACAAAGAATAGATGACCAATACGATATTGTTGAGGTCAGTGAAGAGGAAGTAGAGGAATTTTTAGAAATGAAAGAAGCAGAGAATGTATATGCGGAAGCAGAACAGCCTCTCATTCGTTTCTCTACCCCTAATGACCCGCTGCTGTCTACTCAGGCGGTTGATCTTAATTTAATGAACGCCTACAGTGCCTGGGAGAACTACCAGCCAACAGGAAAAGCAGTCACAGCGATCTTAGACAGCGGCATATACCAAGCCCATGAAGACCTTGGATCCAATGTGATAAAAGGGAAAAACTTCGTACATAGCAAAGGAAGTGTGGAAGACGTAGATGGTCATGGAACTCATGTGGCTGGAATTATCGGGGCAGTAACAAATAACAACAGGGGAATTGCCTCTATGTCAAAAGGAAAGGTCGATCTCCTTCCCTTGAAAGTGTTAGAAGGGGAAAAAGGGACGACGTTTGATTTGGCTGAAGCAATATTTTATGCCGCAGATCACGGAGCCGACATGATGAATATGAGCCTGGGCTTTGAGAACTACTCCCGCTATGTAAATGAGGCTGTCCAATATGCCCATGATAAAGGCATATTGTTGGTTGGCGCGTCAGGAAATAAAGGTAAGGATAAAGTGGACTTTCCTGCAGCCTTTCCGGAGGTATTAGCAGTAGGCTCTTTAAATGGAAGGAATACATCCTTATCTTCCTTTTCAAACTTCGGAGCAGAGATCAATGTAGTCGCGCCAGGGTCAGAAATCATGAGTACATATATCGGATTTCCCAGTTCTTATAAGAAAATGAGCGGTACCAGCATGGCTGCCCCTCAAGTGACCTCTCTGGCAGCTATGATAAAGGCGCAAGAGCCTTCATTAGAAGGGAACCAGCTTAGAGAAATCATAGAAGTTCCGGCAAAAGACATTGGTCTTAGCCAGAAGTTCCCGTTAATAGATGCGGAGCAATCACTTTATTACTTACAATCTAAAAATCGAATATACGGAAGCAATGCCATTCAAACCTCTATAGAAATCGCCAAAGCAGGCTGGGAGAAGAGTGGGGAAAAGTCAGGAAGTTTACAAGGAAAAGAAGGGAATTTTGCTATTTTAGCTACCAATGCTTCATTCCCAGACTCGTTAACAGGTACGAGGGCTGCCTATGAATTAAACGCACCGATGCTGCTCACAAGGTCAAGTCGAATCAGCCCAGAAACCTTGGAGGTCCTTGAGGAACTTGCCATTGATCACGTTGTGCTCTTAGGAGGGCCAAACGCTATATCCCCAGCAGTTGAAACGGCTATCCAAAGAAAAGGATATACTACACACCGGCTGGCCGGAGACAATCGTTACGAAACAGCCGTTCACATTAATAAGGAGTTAGAAAAGAAAACGAATAAAGTTATTATTGCTTCTGGTGAAAACTTTCCAGACGCTTTATCAGTAGCACCATACGCAAGTAAGGAGGGGATTCCCATTCTCCTTGTTCGAAGAAATGTCATTCCAGAAAGCACGAAATCCTATTTAGCCGAACTGAACCCATCTAAAACGATAGTCATTGGAGGTCCAAACGCCATCTCTGAACAGGTGGTCAGCAGTCTTCCCAATCCTGTTAGAATTGCGGGAAGCAACCGTTTTGAGACATCCATTAAAGTACACGATTACTTCAAAGGTTCAAGTAAAGAGCTGCTGTTTGCATCGGGAGGAAATTTCCCAGACGCATTGTCTGGTGCTGCCTATGCTGCCAAACATAACAAGAGCATGCTCCTCGTAAGAAAGGAAAGAGCAACGCCCGAAACGGAACAGTATATTAAAAGCAGAGCAGGCACAGGAATGCAGTATGAAATCCTGGGAGGGCCAAATGCGATTTCACCATCAAAGGCATGGAAGCTGGATCGATTGATGGGCAATCCCTCTCCTGCAAAAGAACACACTCAGGATCCAATTAGTAAGAAAGCAGGATAAATAAATGAAAAATCGTTTTAGTATAACAGTAGTGATAATCAGTATTTTACTGGGGATAGGTGGATTCCTCTCTTTAGAAGCGGAGGCCAAAGAGAGCCATAGAATATATGGCGACAACCGTTTTGAGACAGCTGTGGAAATATCCAAGGAACACTGGGAGACTAGCCGGAAAGTAGTTCTTACGCAGGGTGGCAATTTCCCAGATGCCCTGGCAGGAGCTTCTCTTGCCTATAAACAGCAAGCCCCGATCCTCCTGACAAGAAGAAGTACGTTACCTCCAGAAACGAAAAAAGAAATTCAGCGCCTGGGGGCAGAGGAAGTTATCATCCTGGGAGGTCCGCTGGCGGTCTCAAATGACATAGAAAATGAATTAATACATAGTACAGGAGTTTCGGTTACAAGAGTCAGTGGAGATAACAGGATGGAAACAGCTGAATCAATTGCTGATAGATTAGGAAAATATGATAAAGCTATACTTGTAAACGGCAGCAACTTTCCAGATGCCCTATCCATTGCCCCGATTGCTGCAGAGGCAGGGTATCCCATCCTTCTCACTAGTGACGGGAAAAGGGTGACCAAAGGCACTGAAAACAAACTCAATAAAGCAGAAGAGGTTTTAGTGATAGGCGGTCCTTCCGTTGTCTCCGAAGAGCTGCGAAGACAGTTTTCAGGAACCCGTATCAGCGGAAGTAACCGGTATGAAACAGCCGCGGAAGTCATTAAGGAATTCCACCAGGATAATGGAAATATATTCATTGCTACTGGAACAGACTTTGCTGACGCGTTAACAGGATCAGCGGCCGCAGCAAAACAAAAGGGCGTTACCCTTCTCTCTGCACAAGATAGCTTTCCGTCGGCAAGCAGGAAGGTTTTACATGAAACACCTAAGGTTCATACTACCTTTCTTGGTGGGCCGAATGCCTTATCAGAAAGAGTAGTAAGTGAAGTAGAAAGCTTTCCATCCTATGAAACAAAAGAACAGGGAGGAGACACAGTCATCTACTATTCTCCTCATCCTGATGACGAAATACTAACCATGGGCGTGGGAATAGCGAATGACTTGTACTACGGCCGTGACGTTCATGTCATCCTGTTAACGCAAGGCAGAGCATCCGGGACTTACCAAAGAGTCTTAGCAGATCATCCCAGCCTTACTTCTCAAGAGTTCGGACAATCCAGAGTGATGGAGTTTGTAGATGCGATGGAAAGACTGGGGCTTCCTGAAAGCAACTATGAAATCTATGACTTTGAGGACGGGCAGCTTCAAGTGGATGAGGTGAAGGAAGTAGTTAGGAAATATGAGGAAAGGTACCCTGGGGCCTATCATAAAACTTTTTCGTATTATGATCCCCACCGGGACCATGTAGCTGCAGGAATAGCAGTCAATGAATTATATATCGACAAGGAAATAGAGAAAGCTGAATTTCACATTTCCTCTTACCAGTTTCAAAATGTAAATGGGGTTAACCTTCCTGTTTACGACAGGGAACGAGTCATAGATGCGGCTCACGCTTACATTTACTTATCACCCAGAGAAGGACGTTACTCAGTGGGGTACTCCTCAGTTCCCCATTGGTTTGACCGGTTACTTAAGAGACCGCAGGGTAAGGTGCACGGTCCTAATCAATAATGTCGGCGTCATTTCGTGATCTTCAGCTTTTGCTTTTCCCACAGGCGTCTCGTGATTTTTACTAACTTGATGACTGTGGGATCAGCCTATAAACATTACGTAAATGATTTCGCTTATTACCGTAAGTCATCTGAAACGCTCTGCGATGATACAGTAAGTAGTTTTTACACCTGACTATTTGGCTTGCCATTTCAGAGTGATGAAGAGCTATTTATATTTTCTCCCAAAAGAAACAAAAAAGGTGCCGATTATCAAATGAAGATAATCGGCACCTTTTTCTTTCATGAGACTGTTTAGTTTCTAGGCTGACGGTGGAAATCTAAGATTCCTTGATAAAGAGCATTCGCAGCATCTTCTCTAAACTGATTCGTTTTCATTCGGTTGGCTTCAGCACTGTTTGTTACGAAGCCAAGCTCTGCAAGGACTGCAGGCATTTCAGAGTTCAGAAGAACAGCAAAGCCAGTGTTGATAAAGGACAAGGAACGATCTTCTTTCGCACCTCTGTCATTTGTCTGGAGAAGATAAATCATACGGCTTTGCACTTTCTCAGCCAGTTCTTTACTCTGTGCAGGCTCATGGCGGTGATTCCAGTAGGTTTCAGTTCCGTGAGCTGCAGAACCGGCAGCATTGGCGTGAATGCTGATAAAAGAATGAGCATTTCTATCATTTGCTATTTTAGAACGGTTGCTTAAGGAGACGAATGTATCAGTGTTTCGCGTCATCACCACAGTGGCACCGGCGTCTTTCAGCAGCTTTTCTAAACGAAGGCCCACATCAAGAACAAGCTCTTTTTCTTGTAGGCCGTTCGCTACTGCTCCAGGGTCACTTCCTCCGTGGCCCGGGTCAACCGCAATGACATGGCCGCGCAGGAGGTTGTTTTTACCGTCAATGTTCAAGTAGAAGGAATGGACAAAGGCTTTTTGACCTTCATAACGAATTTCTGCCCAGTCCCCGTCAAATGAGTAAATATCTACGGAAGATCCGTTTCTTAAACTTCCCAGGCTGCTTCCATTAGGCGTTCTTCTTACATTTAACGTAGAGGCGGCAACTTTTGCACTTGCCACAATCCCATCAGAAGGTTCAGAGCCTGAATCTCCAGGGGATGTTGTTTGGACATTTAAAAAGTTAGAAGAAACGTAAGCTTTTTGCCCGTTATAGCGGATTTCAGCCCAGCTTCCTTCATAGGAATAAATAGAAACCTGACTTCCGTTAGGAAGAGAACCGATAATTGTACCGCTTGGAGTACTTCTCACATTTAAGGAGCTGGCAGTTACCGTAGCTTCAGCAATCGCATCTTCAGATTCAGGTTCAGGTTCAGGACTCGGAGATGGAGCCGGAGTAGATGATCCTCCGCTGCCAAGGACTGAGTCAGGCAGAGCGTGAGGGCCTCCAAGGGCAAAAAGAGTACCAGTCCTGCTGTTTAAATAATTTTGTACTTCACTTCGTGCACTTGAATGGTGACTTAATACCACGGGAGCATTACGTTTGTGTGACAGACTGGCCGCTGCCACGGCATCCGGATAGTCTTCCCTGTCATTGCTCACAGAGGTTCCTCTTACGACAATGGTGTCATTTGAAAAAGAATAATGCTCCAGGGCTTTTAAGTTGGTTTCAAAGCGATTGTCCCCGGCAATTCTATTTACTTGAATTCCCTGCTGTGTTAAAGAGTTTTCAAGACTTGTACTGATCGCTTGAGGACCTCCAAGAATAGTTACATTTCTAACAGAGCTTGGAAGCTCTGTGCGCAGGCGGTCAGCATTAGCCAGATAAATAGGAATATTATTATTGGCTGCAATGCTTGATGCTGAAAGAGCATCAGCAATGGTGACCCCATTTACCAGAAGAGCGGACTGGCTGCTGCCAAGGCCTGCTTTTTTGTTGATTTCAAGGGCGGTTTCAGATCTATTGCTGCCTTCTATGCGTTCTACCGTGTACCCATGTTGTCTAATACCGGAGACAACGGTGCTGCTGATCGCATCTTCACCACCCAGTACATAAACTGTACGGGCGTTTAATCTTTGTAATTCATTAATGGTTTGAGTATCCACCCGATTTGGGTAAGTAAGAAGGATAGGAGCGTCTTTTTCTCTAGAAAGACTTGAGCTGGCTAGTGCGTCGGCAGGCACGTCAGCTCGAGCGAGAATGACAGCTCTTTCTCCTGAGAGGCCGTTTGGCCACCCTTCTTTTGAAATTTCTATCGCAGTGTCTATCCTGTTGTCACCAGCTAATCTCTTAATCTCACCGTTGGCTTGTGCGAAATGGGTGTTTCCGGCCAAAAGCGAGAGGAGAACAATAAATATAATTCCCAGCATGGGAAGGGGTTTGCGCATTTCTTTCCTCCTTTTCGCGAACACGAATCGATAAATTTACATATCTTTTTATAAGCATTGCTTGATCTTAGGTAAAAAAACTTACCTTACTAGACTTTCAATTTGTTCTCTGGCAGAAGAATGAATCGCATGGGTTCCGCCAAGGTAATAAAGGCTGTTAACCTGACTGCTTTGGTTTCTAAGATACGTAGAAATGACCTCAGGAACCTGATTGCTTCTCGTTAATAAAATTGGTGCTCCTTCTTTGGCAGCAAGAGGGGAACCGGATAAAGCATCGGCATAATCATCGCCTCTGGCGAAGAAGATTGTTTCTGGAGAAAGGTTCCATTGTTCTACGATTTTGATTGCTGTTTCAAAACGGTTATCCCCGGCCACACGAGTAACTGTTGGTGCCGAGCTTTTCACTTCGTTCTCTATAGAGGACGAAATGGCATTGGGGCCCCCAATTATAAATACTTCCTGAATATTGTTATTTTCAATATAGCGACTGACTTCTTTGTTTACATTGCTGCGGTTGGCCGTGTAGAGAATAGGAATTTGTTCCGTGCCTGCTACGGTGGCAATCGTAAGAGCGTCAGGTGAAGCATTGACTCCTGAACTGTCACTGCCTGCGGTTAGTATCAGTTTATTAGAAGAACTGCCTACCTCATTAGCAATTTCATATGCTGTTTCAAGTCTTGTATCTCCTGCCACTCGAGTAGTAGAAGCGATAGACTGAAGCTCTCTTTCAGCATTTTCAGATATTGCATTAGGACCACCTAGCACATAAATGTGCGATGGAGACAGCCTTTTAATCTCTTCGATTACTTCCTTTCGAACTCTCTTTGTTTCTGACAGCAAAAGAGGAGCATTGTGCTTCTTGGCCAGAACATTTCCTGTCAGGGCATCCGCTGTGCGATCGCCGCGGCCTACAACGACAGTATCCACTTCACCTGGGTTTTTCCAGCCGTATTGAGAGATTGCCACGCTTGTTTGGAAGCGGTTATCTCCTTCCAGGCTGGTAACTGAAAGAGGAGTAGAAGCTGTTTTTCCTTCAAGAGACGACCCGTCATAATAGAAAGCGAGAATGTCCTGATAGCTTTGTCCTGCTTTTGCTCGTTCGTTAGCTCCGTGCTGGCTTAGACCGACACCGTGCCCGAATCCGTGACCGGAAACGACAATGTCATTGCTTCGATTTTGAACGTTTACGAGTGTACTTCTAAATTCCCCGGCACCCATCATAATCCGGAAAGGGTTCATTCTTTGGTTGATATTTTCTGTCATCACTCTAATGTTGTTATTAGAGTCGCGGACAAAGTTTCCTTTATTGTCCTTGGCAATAAAAGATACTCTTAAGGTCGCGTCCGTATGGCGTCCCCCGTCGTACCGGCTGTTTGATAGATTGAGAGATTCAATAGTTGTCAGTTTTATCTCGTAGCCCGAATACGCATTCCTTCCCTTTAGATGATTTTTAACCCCATTTACAAATGCTTTGCCGCTGTCTTTCTCTCTTACTTGCTGCCACCAGTTTTCGGGCTTTTTTAAGTCGCGAGAAGAAAGGTCGATCTGCGTCTTTTGGAGAGTTAAGCTCCAGGCGTTTTTGGGGTCATACGGATCTTCTTTTACGGAAAAGTAAGGAAGAGGGCTGCTTGACCAGACGTTAGCATTTGATTCTGTCATTCCGCCATTACTGGAAGAATAAAAGGTTTCTACTGGAGTGCCGTTATACGTCAGGATTTCTCCTTTTGTAGAATCAACCGCCTCAGAGGTGTTAGGGTGCCAGTCATATCCGCCATATACCTGGTCGGACACCGTGTCAACTAACTCTCTGTTATTACGGCTTGGATGGCTTGCGAACGTACGGGCGGCTACCGTTTGTGCTTTAAGAGCCTCTTTGTGCCAGCTCGCAGGCATTTCTCTAGGAACGACACCTTTTAAGTAATCTTCAAGGGGCAGGGTATTTACAGGGCGTATGTACTGTCCATCGACACGAAATGTCATGCTGCCCAAGTATTTTCTCCCTTCTACCGTGGTATAATGACTGTAATCATACCGTTCGGGAGTAAGGGTAAATTCCGTTCCTAATTCCCTTATCTTGCTTGATCCTCTATACAGCACTAACTGGTTATGTTCCAGTTTCACTATATAGGACGATCCGCTGGTTAAAGAATCACTGTTTCCCGAAAGGTGGTATGGATTGGATACTTGTATGTTTAGACTGTTTTTGTTTTGGATGTAGTTGTGAAGTTGGACTGAGACGTTTTTTTCTTCAGCTAGTAATGTAGTAGGAAGTGTGATAAAAGTACAAAATGCGACAAGCGAAACAATGAAAATACGAAAATACGGCAAAAACTTTCCTCCTTATACAAAATTTTCTTTGAATCATAGATGATATTACCATATGCTAGAAGAATATTGAAGATAGGCATAGGAATATCGTTAGATATGTACCGGTGACTAAAGTCCAGGTACTTCTTATATATCGGGTAAATAACAGGGAGTGTGAAGAAAAAATTGTCAAAAAACAAAAATTTACAGCAGCCATGGTTACAAACAAGAGTAGGCGGAAATTATGTCCTGCTTGTAGGCGGCCGTTTTGAAGATGGATTGACGCTTGAAAAGAGTCCGAACGCTGATATTCTGTTTGCCTCCCATTACCACACGTCTGCTTATTTTCATAGAATGCTTTCCGAGGGCAAAGTCGTGAAAACAGGTAACATAGACCTATACGCTTTTTCTGGGAATTTCGACTTGAGTATATATAAAGAGAACCAATTCGACTCTGTGATTATAGGAGAAGTGCCGCGAGAACTTGATTATGCTGCGCTCCTTTCAGGTATACAAAGAGTCCTGAAGCCAAGCGGGAAATTCATTTGGACAGAAGTGATTCCTTCCTACCCGACCTTTCCTGTGAAGGAGGGATACGGATTTATAGAGCGGTTTATCCAAATCCAAAAGTATTTCAAAAGGCGAGAGACGAAGTTTCTGACCGACGACAAGATTGGCTATGTAGGATGGAACAAAGAATCATCTGAGTACTCTAAAGACCTTGTCTATAAACTGGCGGTGAAGATTGGAATCGAAGAGTCTGAACGTTATTTTCGTCATCAGGAAAAAGCAGTCCAGGCTCTTAAGGAAGAGAATGAACAGCTGCGCTATTACTTGAACGCATTTTTAGAAGACCACTCCAAGCTCCTGGAGGCATACGAAACGGAAAGCACATTTTACAATCGAATGAGAAAGTCATTATATAAAGAAACCGTAAGCGAGCTTTCTGGAGATATAATCAAGAAAGCCGAAAAAGCTGCTGACACTTCGTCTGTGTCGATCGCATCCTCCACGGTACCTGTAAAAGGAAGCCGGCCTGACCAAAGGATGTTAAAGCTCACCCCTGCGCCTTCCAGGAAGGAACAGCAAAAGAACATAGATTATTTCCTTGCGGCCTGCGGAACAGGCATGTACCGGGGGGTTATTGTAATGTACACTAATGAAGAATTTATAAAAGACAAGAGTGGCACACGAGTGAGTCAGCTTGCTCAAGCATTCTCCTCATTAGGCTGGGGAGTATTTTTCATTTATAAAGGGGAAAAGGAGAGCAAGCATTACCCTGTCTACGCGGGAGGAAACGTCTTTCAAATAGAAGAAAAAGAAGCACTCGACATGCTGTTTCCAAGGTTGCTTCAGCACACCTTTGACGGCAGCATGCCTAAAGTGGTGGCAAATACGGCGGCTTCTACACATGGGGCAAAGTGGCTTAACCAATTTGCTGTCCGGGGCTGGAAGACGTACTACCTGTGGGACAAGCCGGCAAAGGAACAATGGAAAGCAGAAGACTCTTTTCTTCTACATCAGTCCATGAAGACAGTCACGTCAAGCGAAGAAAAAGCAGAAACACTGAAAAAGAAGGGAATATCCCAGCCGGTGGTGCTTTCCGATGGCATCGACTCTTCCTACTTTCAGCATCCCCGTAACAAAGTGAAGAGCGAGGAGCTGGTGATTGGCTGTGTTGAAGGAAATAAGGAAAGAATTGATTGGGAGTTTTTATTGGACCTAACTCGGAAAAACAAGAATGTAACGATACACACCGTTTCCTCAGACCGGCCTCAGCATGTGAAGCAAGAAAAGAGAATTAAGTGGTACCGGCCGCGGGAGGAGCGGGATCTGGTGAACCTTGCGGCAAGGTGGTCTCTCGTTGGAGCTTTTTATGAAGACATGGTACAAAACGATCTCTTTACAGCTTTTCTCCTTTCCCTTGGCCTGCCTGTGCTGGGTAACTTCCAGGAATCAGCCGAGGTTTTCCCAAGGGGGATGTTTTTAAATCTGGAAGAGGATATAGAGAAACAGATGAAAGAAGCAAGGAAGCAGGAGTTTCCATATTCCACATGGCATCAAAGAATTCAATCCAACAGCTGGGAAGCGAAAGCGGAGCAGCTTGCCGGGCTGCAGGTTCAGAATCCTTTTCAGCCTGTTGTTGTGCAATAAAGAAGGTGAACGGTTTGAAGATTTTATATATCTACAGATATCTCCTGCTTGGGGGAGTCTGCACTCAGCTTTCAAATAGACTGGTGCACCTGAGCAAAAAGTGTGAAGTGCACTTTGCCTTTCTTAGAGATCACGGAGGGGAGACGGCTTTTCGCAAGCATCCACATGTGTATAAGCCAAAGACGGATGATGAATTAAAAGAACTGATCAACAAAAATAACTATGACCTCATCATTAATGTGGATACAGAAGAAGCCTATGAGGTTATTCATGCTTCTACCTTTCAAGGGAAAGTCATCCATGAAGTTCATGGGACTTCCAAAAGAATTGAATATTTGAAATGGCTTGATGTCTCGACAATCGATGCCCTGATTACTCCGACTCAATATGTCATGGATGTATTAAGGAAGGAATACAACGTCTCAACGAACATCCCGGCGTATGTAACACCAAATTGCCTGGAGCTTGAACACTTCTATCCACGGAGCGTTTCAGCAGGCGAACAGCCCAGGGTTATGCTCTGGATTGGAAAGATTAACGACCATAAGAACTGGAGAGGTTTTATCGAACTGGCTGCTGACTATACCGAGACCTATCCGGACAGTGAAATATGGATGGCAGGGGGAGAAACTGCGAGTCCCCGTCCGGTCAAAGAGCTTCTTGCCTATGTAGAGGAGCACAAGCTGATGAACAAATGGCGCTGGCTCCCAAGAGTGGAATACGAGGCGATGCCTCACCTGTACTCGTTCGTAGCTCAAACAGGCGGGTTTACGATGAGCACCTCAACGAATGAGTCCTTTGGAATGACCCTCATTGAAGCGCTTGCCTGTGAGTGCCCGGTCATTGCCCCAAACGTGGGAGGAATCCCTGAAGTACTCCGGGGGTCTCTTCAGAGGGCCATGTATCCAGGGAATGATCTTCAAGGAGCGCTTTCTTTAGCGGGGAAAATGTCAGAAGATCAACAGTGGCGCATGTCCCTGGCAAAAGAAGGAAGAGAAGAAGTTGCCGCAAGGTACGGGGTGGAGCCGGTTGTGGATCATTACTTCTCAACTCTCCAAACGATCGTGAATCAATAATCTCCGCTTTCACATGAGGCCTTCTCATAGTAAAATAGAGTAGAAATTCTAAGAGGATATACGGTTAAGCGAGAGGTGCAGCAGATGCACCTCTTTTATGTGAATAAATAAAAGAGACAGCGCCAAGAGGATTGGAAGAAAGGGAATCAAACTATGAAAATTCTGTATCTCAGCCAGCACTTTCCGCCAGAAATTGGAGCAGCCCAGGGAAGAGCGTACGATATGGCAAAAAACCTGGTAAAAGAAGGCCATGAGGTAACGGTTCTTACGACGTTTCCAAATCATGAAAGGAACCGTTCACTTTTTAAAGAAGAAACAAAAGAAGGCATACAAGTTCGCCGTTCCTTTCGTTTTCAGGATACGAAAAAAAGCTCGAAAGCAAGGCTTGCTAACTATTTTTCCTTTATGTTTTCAAGTATCATCAGCGGCTTATTTGTTAGAAAAACAGATGCAGTCTATGCTTCAAGCCCCCATCTGTTTACGGCAGCATCCGGGTATGTTCTCAGCCGCCTGCTCAGAAAGCCATTTATTCTGGAAGTAAGGGACCTGTGGGTGGATTTTGCTACGATTCTGAGCCAGTTTTCCAATCCGCTCCTGCTTAAGTGGGCCAGGAAGCTGGAGAATTTCTTATATCAAAAGGCAGATCATATTATTACAGTTACTTATGGATACAAGGAGCATTTAATCAAGCAAGGGGTAGATGGACGAAAGATCGATGTAGTCACAAATGGTGTAGATATAGAAGATATACAGTCGGCTGCCAGTGAAGAAAAGGAAGAGATTCGAAAAAAGCATGAGCTTGGAAACGACCTTGTTGTCTTATACGCAGGAAACATGGGAGCGGCCCAGGGACTTGATGTGGTGCTTGACGCTGCTAACATACTGGGTCCAGAAGCAGGAGTAACATTTTGCTTTATAGGAGAGGGAGTGGAGAAAGACCCCTTGAAGGCGAAAGCAGATTTCGAACACATCCCCAATCTCTTGTTTCTTGACAGTATGAATAAAGAAGAACTTATGCCGTACTATCAGGCAGCTGATCTCTGCTTAGTCACCTTGAAAAACCACCCTCTTTTTCATATTACCATTCCTTCCAAAGTGTTTGATTGTATGGCAGCTGGAAAACCAGTCTTAATTGGCGTAGGGGGAGAAGCGACGGATATCGTGCTTGAAAATGAAGCTGGGATCGCCTTTGAACCTGGGAACGCAGAAGAACTTGCTGAAGCTGTGAACAAAGCGGTGAAAAATAGAGAGTGGATCAAGGAGCTTGAGAGCAACGTCAGCGAAGTCGTGAAACAAAAGTATAATCGCAGAACACTTGCCAGGAAGCTGAGCGGCATTCTTGAGAACGTGGTAAAGGGTGAAAAAAATGACTAAAGCAGTGGTGCTCACAACCGTTCATCCGGCATACGACGGTAGAATTTATTATAAGCAGTGCAGGACCCTTAAGAGAGCAGGGTACGACGTAGAACTCATTGCCCCGGAACCGGAAGAGTACGAGGATCAAGAAGTACCAATTGTTCCCCTTCCAAAAGCGGGCAGCAGGTTATCACGTCTTCTTCTTTCATTGAAAGCAGTAAAAGCTGCCAGAAAGCGGAAAGGTGATATTTATCATTTTCATGATCCAGAGCTTCTGCCTGCAGGTGTCCTCCTGCGAATCTTAACGAGAAAGCCTGTGATCTTTGATGTTCATGAGCACTACCCAAATGCGATTATGAGCAAGCCTTACCTTTCAAAGCCTGCCAGGGTGATGATGAAAAAGGTGTTTGAAGTAACCGAAAGGGTGTTGCTTCCCTTTTTATCGGGTATAGTGGTGACGACGGAGGAAATCGGGGAGAGGTATAAGAAGTACAGGCATTGTAAAGTAGAGAATTATCCATTAAATGAATTGTTTCCTGCGCCTGACCTTTCAATGAAGGATGCGACACAGCTTGTATATGTAGGGGGCATTACGGAAATCCGGGGAGCGGCAGAGCTTATTGAGGGCTTTGCCAAGGTGGTAAAGGCCCGTCCTGATGCCCACCTTACTTTTGTAGGGTTCTTTCAATCTGCTGAATTTGAGAAGAGGATCATGGAATTGATCAATTCTCTTGAGATAGAAGACCATGTTACCTTTACCGGAAAGGTTTCCTACCAGAAGGTCCATGAATATTTGGAGCATTCATCCATCGGACTGCTTCCATACCTTCCGGTACCAAACCATGTCGTCTGTCTGCCGAATAAGCTCTTTGAATACATGGCCACCGGGCTGGCAGTCGTTTCCTCAGACTTTCCCAACTACCGAAAAGTAGTGACAGACTATCATACAGGCGAGCTGGTGAATCCAGAATCCCCGGAGGAAATCGCAGATGGAATGCTGAAATTAATGGAAGATGAAAAAGAACTGAAAGAAATACAAAAGCGGGCGCTGAAGGCCTTTGAAGAGTCATACAGCTGGGAATCGGAAGGAAGGGTTCTTCTCCGCTTTTATGAAGAATTGCTTTCAAAGCAGAAGAAATGAGAAAAAGGATATATGTATAAGATTATGGGAAAATAAAATAATCCTTGATTGTACCTGCCTTGCTGATATACTTAGTAATGGTACAATAAAGTATATTTTTAAGGAAGGTGTGGACGGTGGAGCCATTATATGAATATTTTATCGCTTTATTTATCGCTTTTATCGTCACGATAGCCACTACACCTTTAGTGAAGAAGCTTGCACTTAAAGGCGGATTTGTGGACCAGCCTTCTCAACGAAAAGTGCATGAAGATTCCATGCCGCGAATTGGCGGATTAGCGATCGCCTTTGGGGCCGTGGCCGGGCTGATCTATTTACAGCCACCTTTTGAATTTTTCTGGCCTATTACGATAGGTGCACTTACGATACTCATTCTCGGCTTGATTGATGATAAATATACACTCTCCCCAAGCAAAAAGCTGTTTGGGCAGATGGCTGCCGCAACCATTGTAGTGGCAGGCGGATTACAGATTGAATTTATTTCCCTGCCGTTTAACGGCTATATAGAGTTCGGATTATGGAGCTATCCTTTTACGATTCTATGGATTCTTGCCATGGTAAATGCCATTAACTTAATTGACGGTCTGGACGGACTGGCAGCGGGTACCAGTTCAATTGCCTTAACGATATTGTTTATGATGGCATTTACGGACGGGCAGATTCTTGCGGCAGCCCTTGCCATTGTCTTAGTGGGAAGCGGGCTTGGATTCTTAGTGTTCAACTTTCACCCTGCTAAGATCTTCATGGGTGACACAGGATCCATGTTTCTCGGATACTCGATATCGATTATTTCCATGGTCGGTTTATTTAAAAACCTGACACTGTTTACTTTGATTATCCCGATTATTATTCTGGCAGTGCCGATCTTTGATACGTTCTTTGCGATTATCCGCAGGCTTCTGAACAAACAGAAGATATCCACGCCGGATAAAGGACACTTGCACTACAGGCTCCTTGCTCTAGGTTTCAGCCACCGGACAACTGTTTTAATCCTGTACGGGGTGAGTATATTCTTTGGCGGCGCAGCGCTCGTCTTTTCAGAAACAGCGTTATGGATGTCTATTCTAATCATTCTCTTTCTGGGATTGTTAACCCAGGTCATGGCAGAGTGGATTGGGATACTTGGAGAACGGAAGAAGCCAATCTTCAGCCTGGTGAAGAAGTTAAAAAAGAAAACATTGTTGCGACAATAATAAAAAAGGAAGCATCATCTGCTTAGACAGTGATGCTTCCTTTTTCGTTTTTCTAAAGACGAAGCAAAGAGACTGACAGAACCAGCAAAAAGAAACGACTTAATTGATCAGATGTGTGGGTTGGTTGGTCAAAAACACCCTCGCTTGCACCTAAAGGCATAAGTGCGACATCCGTTCAAGCTTCATTTCATTCGCATTCACGGTGTCTTCTATACCGCGGGCAAGGCTTCAGCTAATCGGGGAAGATCACCCCGATGGCTCTTCAGCCCTTGCTTTTCCCGCAGGCGTCTCGTGATTTTTGCCAACTTTATAATGAGACTCTTTTATTCCAATGTCTTTATAGCCAGAAAAAACCTCCATTCACGTCATGAATGGAGGTTTTTATAATTATTGATTCTTACTCATACCCATTTGCTTCCTGGGCAGAGTAAGTGTGAGGCTCTTCAATCATATCCAAGTGTACTTTCAACCGTTCTCTGGCTTCCTGAAGAGAATCCTCAGATACCTGGTAGTAGTACACGCCGTTTTGCGTTAAATCATTTCCACTTAAGTTCACCGTTTCAATGGAATCTAATGACTGAGCATAAGGATGTAAGCTCAGAATATTTCCCAGGGAAAGGTTTGTTGACATATTGTTTCCAATTTCATCAAGGACATCGTCATATCTGGCTACCGATGAAATCGATCCTGCTCTGCGGATGACAGCTTCCATGACTTCCTGCTGACGCTCACCGCGCCCAAGGTCGCCCCGAGGATCCTGCTTTCTCATTCGCACGTAACCAAGGGCTTCTTCGCCGTCAAGATGCTGGCGTCCTTCTTCAAAGTACACCATATTGGCGCTTCCCTCTGTCCCATGGGTTTCAAAATCAAACGGCACGTCTACTTCTACGCCGCCTAAGGCGTCAATGATATCGACAAAGCCGTGAAAGTTCATTTTTGTATAAAAGTCTACCGGAATATCCAGCATATTTTCAACTGTATCAATCGTAAGATCCACTCCGCCAAAGGCGTGAGCATGATTGATCTTATCTCTGTTCTGGCGCCCTGGAATATCAACCAGTGAATCCCGTGGGATGCTGAGAAGCTTAATGGAGCTGTCTTCTCTATTAAAGGTTGCCAGGATCAATGCATCTGCTCGTGAATTCTCATTTGGATCATCGGTATCAACCCCTAGAAACAGGACCGAGAAATGATCCTTTGAAATATCCACAGCTTCATCACGTTTCTCCGATTTCTCACCACGGGCAAGATCTTCCTGCATATCTGATGCGGTGGTTACCACTTTATATCCTAAATAAGTTCCAAATAAGGTCAGCGGAAGAACAATGACAAGCAGAGGAATGAAAATCCACCGTTTCATTTTCCTCTTCTTCCGAGCCTCTTGCCTTCGTTGTTCCATACGTCCCATAGGCTTAAACGCTCCTTTAAGATTCCTTCGTCCAACGTCTATTTCTTAGGGTACACACTTTACCCTCCGTATATTATAAGAGAATATCATTCATATATCTATAAATATTTTATCAAATTGTGTAGAATGATAGGTCTTGACTATGAATCTGGCATTGGCAGACAGAAGGAAATCATAGTAAAATAACAGCTTACAACTAACGACAGGTGATTCATAATGAAGGGAAATAGGAAATGGTGTGTGACAGCTACAGCCTGGTGCCTACTCATAGCAATGGCAACACGTCATACGGGGTTTACAGGTGAATCAACAGGACAATTGCTTGAGAATCCTTTGATTAATCCAGATATACTTAATTATATCATAAGAAAGCTAGTTCATCTTGCAGCCTTCGGCCTGCTAGCTGTCTTCTTTTGGCTGGCGCTTAGAGGGAAAAGATATCAGTACATATTGGCCTGGGGGCTGGCCACAGCCTACGGTGCCATTGATGAATGGCACCAGACCTTTGTGCCAGGAAGAGACGGAGTATTTTCCGATGTGTTGATTAATTCAGCCGGGGCCTTGATTGCATTAAGCTTTGTTTATGTAATCCAAGCAAAAATGGAGAGAAAGTAGAAAAACCCTTGGAGCAGCTTCCAGGGGTTCTCTATTATCCAAGTCTTCTTCGCCGGGCCATCCTTGAATTTTCAGGATAAGAGGTTTCTTCTTTGGGAGAAGACAGTAACCACTCAGCCCCTTTATAAAGGAAGAAAGCCGTATAAACTGCCGTTAAATTAATGACCATATCCATGATTAAGCCGTTCCTGCCAAAGAAAGGCTGAAGGACCTCCAAAATAATAGAAAGAAAGAGGGCAATCGCAAGAGCCATTCTTTGGGATCTAAAGGACATAAGCAGCAGAAGTGTCATAATAAAAAAAGCAAATAGATGTCCGATCTTTGATAAAAGGAACAAATGATCAGAGAGATTGAAGACATAGACTGAAAACTCAGCTCTCCAATTAGTATGTGGGTCGAAATGAAAAGAAAAGCCTTTCCCGCGAAGTAACACATCGCTGATTTTATTTGTTAAGTTAAATGCTATGGTAAAGAGAATCCAAGAAAAGCATAAAGTGTACATAAAAATCCTGGTTACGTTTTTCATTTTCTTGTTTTCTCCCTTTCTTCAAATAGCAAATATAAATTAAGTATTTCCTAGTGTATAGCAATTTACACTTTATTCCAATAAGTCTCTCATCTCAAATAAAAACGGATGTCGAAAAGAGCTTCGACATCCATTTTATTAGTCTACATTCAAATGATCTTTCAGTTCTCCTGATACTCGTTGCCGTTCCTCTTCCGGAACCTCCAAATAATAAACACCATTAATTCTTGTTCCATTGCCGCTAATCTCAAACTCTTCAAGGTCATGGCGTGCCTGGCGGTAATTTGATTGAAGGTCTCTCATTTCCTCAAATGTCAGGTTCGTTCTTACGTTGTTTCCTAAGGCATCTAAAATAGAACCGGCCTTTGTTACTGAAGAAATCTGAGCTCCTTCATGAATGACAGCATCCACAAGCTGACGCTGGCGTGTATTTCGTCCAAAGTCACCGTCAGGGTCATTTTTTCTCATTCGTACATAAGCAAGTGCTTCATCGCCATCAAGCTCAATTTCCCCTTCGGAAAAATCATACCCTGATTGCTCAAAGGCAAAGGCGTTATCTACAGTAACACCGTCAACCGCATCAACAATGTCTTTAAATCCATCCATATTTATGGAAACATAGTAATCTATCGGAATATCTAAAAAGTTTTCTACTGTATCCATGGCCATTTCCGGGCCGCCGAAAGCAAAAGCATGGTTGATCTTATCCTCGTTGCCACGGCCAACCATTTCTGTGCGGGTGTCCCTTGGAATACTTACCATTTTCATAGACTCCTCTTCAGGATTAACTGTCAGGACAATCATGGTGTCAGAACGCCCTCTGGTCGATTCCTCCGCATCGATTCCAAGGATAAGAAAAGACAATGGTTCTTGCGAAGAAAAATCAACATCTCGTAAATTATTACTTTCGCGAATCAATGGTTCATGCATGCTGTCGGCAGTATTAGAAATAGAAAGGTATAAATAAAGAGCATATCCGCCGATAGCAAGGATGACAGCCCCAGCTAAGCTGAATAAAATGATTAGTAGTTTCTTCATAGATTGCTTTCCTGCTTTCTTAAAGTAATAGTTCATTCCTTTACAATTATAGGAAGGGGGTTGAGATTATACAAGAAAAATTTACAATAATAGTGAAAGGTGTGTTACAATTCTTATATTGTTTTAGGGAATTGTAACTATTTGTAAAATATAATATGGAATAACAGCAGGAGGAAGGTATGGAAGAAACAATCAGCTTGAAAGAGATACTCGAAACGCTAAAAAAAAGAATCGTCATGATTATTGCAATCATCCTGGGAGCAGTGGGAATCAGTGCTGCAATCAGCTTCTTTGTGTTAACGCCAATTTACGAAACATCCACGCAAATTCTCGTAAACCAATCTCCAACTGAACAGCAAACGTATTCTACCAGTGATATTGATACAAACCGTGAACTGATCAATACATACAACGTCATAATCAAAAGTCCCACGATTTTAGAAAGTGTTAGAGAAGAGCTTGGTTTAGAGCGTTCCTACAATTCATTAAACAGCCAAATTAACGTGGCAGCTGAAGGCGACTCACAGGTGGTCTCGATTTCTGTCCAAGATCCAGATCCGGTAATGGCAGTAAATATCGCCAATATGACAGCGAATGTTTTTGAAAGAGATATCGTAAACATTATGAGTGTTGATAACGTTAGTATTCTATCAACAGCTGAACTAACAGAAGAAATGTCCCCTGTCTCCCCGCAGCCTATGCTGAATATGGCGATTGCCTTTGTTGTTGGCTTAATGGCAGCAGTGGGATTGGCATTTCTATTAGAATTCCTTGATAACACGATTAAAACAGAACAGGATATTGAACGTGATCTAGAGCTTCCTATCTTAGGGGTTATTCCGGAAATGGATGCCAATGATCAGAAAGCAGCCAAACCATACCGAGAAGAACCAGGGAGTGAGAAGGTTAATGCTCAAAAAATTTCGTAATAAAAATGAACAAGGAACTAAGACAAGAACGTTAATCGCTAAGGAACAGCCGCGGTCACCGATAACAGAGCAGTTTCGCACGATTCGCACAAACATTCAGTTTGCGGCAGTTGATGAAGAAGTGTCTACCATTATGACCACCTCAGCGGGACCAGGGGATGGGAAATCAACCGTAAATGCAAATTTGGCTGTGGTGTTGGCTCAGCAAGGAAAAGGGGCTCTTCTAATTGACGCTGATATGAGAAAGCCGACGGTTCATTATACTTTTAGGCTCCCAAACCATGTAGGACTTAGTAATGTTGTAACCAAACAAATGACTTTACAGGAAGCGGTACGTCCAACAGATGTAGAGGGTTTAGATGTGTTAAGTTGCGGGCCTATTCCTCCTAACCCATCTGAACTATTGGGCTCAAGGATGATGAAAGAACTACTAAGTGAAGCAAAGAAGACCTATGAATATGTTATTCTAGATACTCCACCGCTACTTGCTGTAACAGATGCCCAAGTACTTGCAAGTATTTGTGACGGTGTGGTGCTTGTGGTAAGCAGCGGGAAAACAGTGAAAGACGAAGCTGAGAAAGCGAAAGAATTGATAGAGAATACGAATGCAAGACTATTAGGTGCTGTGTTAAATAGAAAAGAAAAGAAAACGAGCAACTATATGTATTATTACGGAAGTTAACCACATACAGGAAATTTAACAAATAACTTCCATTTATTTAACATTTGGTATATACTGTATTTTGTTAGTTTCATAGTAATAGGACTTTTGTATATAAAAAGAGGAGGGTGTTATATGATTGATATTCATTGTCATATCCTTCCGGATACCGACGATGGGGCAGCCCATTTAGAAGAAAGCAAAGCAATGGCTCTAAAGGCATTAGAAGAAGGGGTTACAACAATCATCGCTACCCCCCATCATTACAACGGTACGTACTTAAATCCTAAATTTGATATTTTCCAAAAAACAAAGAAACTAAACGATGCCTTCAAAGCAGAAAACATTCCTCTTACTGTATTGCCTGGCCAGGAAACCAGAATTCATGGAGACCTAATAAAAGGATTAGAACTAGGAGAGATACTGACACTTGCTGATGGAGGTCTTTATTTATTTGTAGAGCTGCCGAGTGACCATGTGCCCAGGTATACGCCAAAGATGTTATACGACATCCAGCAGCAGGGTGTGATTCCGATTATTGTTCATCCTGAAAGAAATAAGGAATTGATTGAGCAGCCGGGAATGTTATATGAACTAGTGAAAAACGGGGCAGCCACCCAAGTAACTGCTTCCAGCATTACGGGCGATTTTGGGAAAAAGGTGAAAACTTTCAGTATGCAATTAATAGAACATGAGCTTACTCATTTTATTGCCTCCGATGCCCATGGAACCAAGAAACGTCCTTCGCGAATGAAAGGGGCATTTGAGGAAGTTGAACGAAAGTTTGGTGTGGATGCTTCCTATTTCTTTAGTGAAAATGCTGAATTTCTTGTTAAAGGGCAGTATATTGCCATGAATGAACCACAACGCATAAAAAAGAAAAAAGTATTTGGTTTGTTTTAGAAAGTGATATAACTTTATTTATAAAATTAAGTAAGACAAATTTTCGCTTTTCGTATCTAACTTCTACACCAAGTCGCTTGGAATTCCTCCCTCCTTCGATTATCAGGGTGATCTTGATGGAAGGTCCAAAATCTATCACGTCTGTGCAGGGCGTTTGCGCTTTTCTATTGGTTTAGTTACAGTTTGCAGACCTTCGGGTCGCTTCAAGAAACACACTTGATGGCGAAGAGCACCATTCGGTGTTCTCTCCAGCGCCTGTCAGGTCTACCGGCAAAGCTTTCACTATTCTTTATAGGTGATGTCTCCTTACCTTTAATAACGGAGATACTCGGCCGTGCTGTGGGGTAACACCTTAGGCGCTTGTCGCCAAGGGTGCGGTGTGAGGTTAGGTTAAATGCCTATTTACAAAAGTTAAAAATATAAATAATGCCTGGGAGTGCCAAACATTGGTGGAACCAGGCATTATTTATATTTTCGTAAATAAAAGACAAAAGGAGTGATAGGTTTGAGTTCATCTACATTGTTAAAGGATTCATCAAAGAAAGCAATTCCCTTAACGTATAAAAAGAGAATAGCTACGTTGATGACCATTGATACACTTATTGTACTAACGGCTGTATTCATAGGGGGATATTTATTATACTCGCCTGAATACATCTGGTCAGCCATTCTATTTGCAAGTTCAGCTACACTGGTTATTTCTCATCACATTCTGGCACATTTTTTTAAATTATATAAGCGTGTTTGGGCTTATGCGAGTGTGAATGAGCTTGTAGCTATTTTTCAAGCTGTTTCCTTAACGATTCTTATTACAGGCATTATGCAATTTGCTTTTTTCCAGACTCTCCATATAAGAACGTTAATTGTAACCTGGATGTTACATATTTTACTCATTGGGGGATCTCGCTTTGCCTGGAGAATCTACAGAGATGGATACTTAAAAGATAACAAGGAAAAAACAAGAACCTTAATAATTGGAGCAGGCGGAGCGGGTACGCTTGTGTGTCGTAATATACAACAATACAAAGATACAGAAATGCATCCTGTTGCTTTTATTGATGATGATATATCTAAGCAAAATTTAGAGGTGCTAGGCCTTCCAGTTGCTGGAGGGGTCGATGATATTTCAAGAGTCGTAAAAGAATATGAAGTAGAGCAGATAGTCATTGCAATTCCCTCTTTAAAGAAAAAAGAGTTACAGAGAATATATGAAGAATGCCAGAAGACCCAAGTGAAAACTCAGATCCTTCCTTCTGTTGAAGGTCTTTTAACTGGTAAAGTCTCAATAAAGCAATTCCGAGATGTTCAAGTAGAAGACTTGCTAGGAAGAGAACCTGTGGAACTTGAGACTGACAAAATTGGAAAAAAGCTCAATGGTAAGACCATTTTAGTTACAGGGGCTGGTGGCTCGATTGGTTCTGAAATATGCCGGCAAGTTTATAAGTTCGAGCCAGCCACTTTAATTCTCCTTGGTCATGGGGAAAACAGTATTTACAGCATTGAAATGGAATTAAACCAGTTGAGTGGAGTAACAGATATTGTTACAGAAATTGCTGATGTACAGGATCGGGAAAGAATGTTTGCTGTAATGGAAAAACACAGACCAGATGTGGTTTATCATGCAGCAGCTCACAAGCATGTCCCGCTTATGGAAAGAAACCCACACGAAGCGGTCAAAAATAACGTGATAGGCACGAAAAACACGGCAGAAGCATCTGACGCTGCTGGTGTTACTTCTTTTGTAATGGTATCGACAGACAAAGCAGTAAATCCAACGAGTGTAATGGGAGCAACAAAGCGAATTGCCGAAATGGTGATTCAGCATTTGGACATGGTTAGTAAAACGAAGTTTGTTGCCGTGCGCTTCGGGAATGTTCTTGGAAGCAGGGGGAGTGTCATTCCTTTATTCACTAAACAAATTAAATCAGGCGGGCCAGTTACGGTAACTCACCCGGAGATGGAACGCTATTTTATGACAATACCAGAAGCTTCAAGATTAGTACTTCAAGCAGGAGCGCTTGCTGATGGTGGGGAATTGTTTGTGCTTGATATGGGTGAACCAGTCAAAATTGTGGACTTAGCAAAAAATCTCATTCGCTTATCAGGATTTTCCGAAAGTGAGATTGAGATTAAATATTCTGGTATGAGACCTGGAGAAAAGTTATTTGAAGAGCTGCTAGGAAAAGATGAAGTTCACCAAGAGCAAATTTACCCTATGATTTACCGAGGAAAAACACCGGAAGTGAATGTAAATGTTATTTATGATTTACTTAATGAATTTGAAGATTTCTCTATTGACACGTTACGAGAAAGAACGTTAGATATTGCTCACTTTAGAGTAGAACGACTTCAGATCTTAAAAGAAGTAAAGTAGTTATTCAAGAAGAAGGAGTGTTTGATTAAAAAATGTACTTAAAGATAAAGCGGTCAATAGATTTTCTTCTTTCTTTTATAGGCTTGGTAGTATTAGCACCAGCATTCATGTTACTAATACTAGCTATTAAGCTTGACTCAAAAGGACCAATTTTATTCAAGCAAAAGAGAGTGGGAGTTAACAAAAGCCATTTTTATATATTTAAGTTTCGAACAATGAGAATAGATACTCCAAAAGATACACCAACACACTTATTGGATAATCCAGAGCAGTACATTACAAAAGTGGGGAAATTTTTAAGAAAAACGAGCTTAGATGAGCTTCCGCAGATAATAAATATATTACTTGGGCAAATGTCTATTATAGGTCCCCGTCCAGCCTTATGGAATCAGTATGATTTAATAGAGGAACGGGACAAATATGGAGCAAATGACATACCGCCTGGTCTTACTGGCTGGGCTCAAATCAACGGGAGGGATGAGCTTCCCATAGAATTGAAGGCTAGATTAGACGGAGAGTACATAGAAAAGTTCAGTTTGTGGATGGATATAAGGTGTTTCTTTGGGACTTTTATTAGTGTAGTAAAGAGTGATGGAGTTGTAGAAGGCAAAAGGGAATCAACAAATCAAGAACAAAAAAGTAAAAAGGAGTCTGTGTAACTATGAAAAGGATATTAATCACCGGAAAAAATAGTTACATTGGAAATAAATTTGAGAATTGGGTTAGTCAATCCCCGGAAATGTACGAAATCGACAAAATTAGCGTAAGAGATGAAAAGTGGAAAAATGTTGATTTCTCCTCTTATGATACTATATTACACCTGGCTGGCATTGCACATGTTTCGAGGGACCCAAAGATGGAGGAGCTGTACTATCAGGTTAATCGAGACCTTACTATTGAACTAGCGAACAAGGCAAAGGAAGAAGGGGTTACCCAATTTATCTTTATGAGCAGTATTATCGTTTATGGAGATAGTTCTTATGAAAACAAAGTGATCGATCAAGAAACAATTCCCAAGCCAAGTAACTTTTATGGTAATAGCAAGCTTCAAGCAGAGGAAGGAATTAATAAATTAAAGGATAAGAACTTTAAGGTTGCGATTATACGACCGCCGATGATTTATGGGAAAGGCTCCAAAGGAAACTATCCTAAGTTAGCCAAAGCTGCTCAAAAGTTACCTATCTTCCCCGACATTGATAACCAACGAAGCATGCTTCATATAGATAATCTATGTGAGTTTGTGAAATTAATGGTTATTAATCAAGAGTCAGGACTCTTTTTTCCCCAAAATAAGGAGTACACAAAAACTAGTGAAATGGTTCAGTTAATTGGAGAAGTACACGGGAAGAAAGTTTATTTAACAAAAATATTTAACCCAGTCATTAAACCGTTTGTTCAAAAAATAGAAGTTTTAAATAAAATATTTGGGGATTTAAAGTTCTCAAAAGATATGAGCCATTACAAAGAAAACTATGTTGTTAAGGGTCTTGAAGATAGTATTAAACATACTGAGCAATTATAGATGTTAAATAATCTCTAATGGAGTGTAGAAATGAATCCACAAGTTACAGTTTTAATGAGCGTATATAATGAAAAGTCTCACTTGGATGAAAGTATTAAAAGCATTCTTAACCAGTCATTCAGTGACTTTGAATTTTTAATAATTGATGACTGTTCCAATGATGGAAGCAATAAGATAATTGAAGAGTATGCAAAAAAAGATAAAAGAATAAAGTTAGTACGAAACAATACAAACAGGGGATTAAGTTACAACTTGGCAGAAGGAGTAGATTTGGCTAGCGCTCCTTGGATAGCTAGGATGGATGCTGATGACATAGCTTTTCAAAACCGTTTGTCCACTCAAATCAATTTTATAAAGCAAAATCCGGACATAGATGTAGTAGGGAGCTTTGTAATAGACATTGATAAAAGTGGGAACGAAATTGAGTTAAGAAAGGTACCGACTACACATAGTAAAATAGCTAAATTAATATGGACTTGTCCGTTTATACATCCAACAGTTTTATTCCGAAAAGATGCCATAATTAGGGCGGGGTCATACAATAGGAGATTAAGAAGGCGTCAAGATTATGATCTATGGTTTAGATGTCATGCAGAGAAACTAAAATTTCATAATTTGGAAAAACCACTCTTATACTATCGTTCAACAGATGATTACTATAAAAAAAATAATTTTAAAGTCCAGTTACAACAAGTAAAAATGGGCTTCAGTGGTGCAAGAATGGTAAATGCTTCACCAATGGCTTATTTAGGTATTACTATAGCTTTTTCAAAGGGCATATTACCCTATAGAATTAGAAAGCCAATAAATAGATTATTAAAGAATTGTGACCCTAGAAGAGTTTAATTTTATCCGAAAAAATGAGCCCATTATCGAATTTTATATTTTTTATTTATTTTATATTTTTCTAGAAAGCAATTAACTAAAGTGAAATATTAAGGCTTAAAAGTGTGTAGGGTTAAACACTGGTAGCTGTGTTAACTCTAAAACTGTTTAAGGAGAAATGGAGAAGTCTAATATGAAAAAAGTTTTGTTCTGTGAATCCGGGTATAATAGGTTCTATGGTGCACAGCAATCTCTTTACAATTTTTTAGTGAATGTAGACAAAGAAAGTATTGAAGCTGTGGTTCTTTGTCCTAACAAAGGTAAGTTCACTGAAGAAATCAATAGAGTTAATATACCTGTTGAAATAGTATCTTATCCTAAAGTTTTAGATAAAACTGGAGAGGAAGCCAAAAGTACAAATTTAATTACAAAAGTTAAAATGCTGATAGGTGGCCTTCGTTATTTAAAAAAGTACATGAAGTACTTTAAAAGAAACAAAGTTGACCTTGTTTATTGTAATGATATTCGTTCAATCCTCACTTGTGGATTAGCAGCAAGATTATCAGGTATTCCTGTTTTATGGTATGTAAGGATAAATAAAAAGCTTGGAGTATACAATCATATAGGAGCAAACATAGCAAGCAAAATCGTAGTAATAGCTGATAATGTAAAAACTATTTTTAACGATAAATATATTTTTAATGCTAAAGAGAAATTTTCCACTATTTATACAGGGATTAATTTAAAAGAGGTTGACTCAGTTGAAGAAACAGGTTCATTAATCAAAGAACTTAACCTTTCACCAGAGATAAAATTAGTTGGGATAATTGCATCTATCCAACCAAGAAAAGGGCAGAAAGATTTAGTGAAATCAATAGTTAGTTTAAAAAAGGAGCGTTGTAAATCAATTGAAAACACTAAATTTTTAATTATAGGAGATACCCAAGATGTTAAACAAAAAGAATACCTAAAAGAAGTTAAGGAAATAATTAAAGAGAACAACTTGCAAGAAAATGTATTATTCTTAGGCTGGAGGCAAGACGTTCTGCAAATATTGAAACAAATACACTTGTTAGTTCTTCCATCTTATAGCGAAGGATTACCAAGAACGGTTCTTGAATCATTAGCTTGTAATTGTCCGGTTATTGCTACTAATGTAGCAGGGACTGGAGAAATCATTAACCATAAGAAAAATGGAATGTTAGTTAGCCCTGGAGATATTGAGGGTTTAGCAAAGTCTCTTAAATACATGCTTGAAGATAACCGTAGACTCAATAAAATGGGAAATGAGGGGAGGAAGACAATAGAGAAGAAGTTTGAAATGGAGAAATATATTAGTGAACTTAAGGAAATAGTTATTAAGACAGCTAAATAGGTAATTTATTTAAATTAGGGTGTTTTTGAAAACACCCATTAAGTAGAAGGGAAATACAAAGTATGGACGTGGGGAAATGATACTTTATATCGCTTTAGCTTTAACTATAGCTATTTGTGCAGAATTGTCAGTTAAATTAAAATCTAAACTTCTTAGAGTGGTTAATATAATAATCATAATTGTATTACCCTCTTTTTTATTTGCAGTAAGATATGATATAGGAACAGACTACTACAATTACCTAGCTATCTATAATAGGGCTAAAGATAATATTGAAAGTAGAATTGAGTGGGGTTATTATGCTATTAATTCTGTTGTGGCAAGCCTAGGGGGTAGTGCTCAGGTTGCATTTTTTATAATTGGATTAATCATGTTTTCTTTTTTATATCTTGCAATTAGGCACTATAATAATATATTAAGCCCGGGGCTAGCTATGTTTGTCTTTATGTTAATGTACTATCAGATGTCATTTAATACTATAAGACAGGTTATTACCATGACAATCGTTTTATACAGCATAAGGTTTATACAAGAAAGAAAATTATTCAAGTTCTTATTTATTATCTTTATTGCATCAAGTTTTCATAATTCAGCTTGGATATTTCTTCCAATTTATTTCTTGTATCCCTTCATAAAAAAACAAAAAAAAGTATTTGCAAGGGTTTTAGTTTACGGCTCTATAGTATTAATAATTATAGGATTGGATACTATACTGGCACCCGTGCTTAGTAATGTCGAGAGTTTAGATTATTATCTGAGGTACTTGGATGAAGGAGATATGGGCACAAGTTTAGGGTTTGTAATTCGGAGCTTACCATTTATCATTATTGGAATTTATCTATCGCCACGCCTAAGATCAAATACTTATTTTACCTGGTTCTTTTTCCTTTACATTATCAGCATACTTATGAAGTTTACCCATATCGTGGGAGCCAATTATATTAGTCGAGTGGCATGGAATTTTGAAGTGATTTTAGTATTGTTGGTCCCACTCTATATTAGGGAATTAAATAAAAAAAGGGAATTTTTAGTCAGTTGGTTATTAATATGCTATATAGTAATTCATTGGTGGTATATATATATCTATGCTGGTAGTCATGAAACGGTACCATACCAATGGATTTTTAATCAGTAGGTATAATATACCTTCACTAGAGATTTTACAAAGTAGGTTCTTATATGAAAAAGAATAATCAATTAACACATAAAACTCTTAAAGGTTTAATATGGAGTTTTATTGACCTAATGGCGAACCAAGGAATTCAGTTTATTATACTAATTATACTAGCTAGGTTACTTGTTCCTGAACACTTTGGACTGCTTGGTATGGTTATGATATTCGTAGCCTTATCACAAACTTTAGTTGACAGTGGATTTAGCCAAGCCTTAATTAGAGAAGAAAAGGTTGGACAAATAGATTACTCAACAACATTTTACGTGAATTTATCTCTTTCATTAATAATTTTTTTAATGATTTTTAATTTAGCCCCACTCGTAAGTGGTTTTTTTAATGAACCACAATTAATAGAGGTTTTAAGGGTTATTAGTTTAGTTGTATTATTTCAAGCTATATCAATAGTTCCAAGGACAATTCTTATACGCAAGGTAGATTTTAAAACACAAACGAAGGTTAGCATAACTGCGAGCATTTCTTCGGGCGCTATTGCTATTAGTATGGCATTATTGGGTTTAGGCGTATGGAGTTTAATATTTCGTATCCTTATACAGAAAGCAGTAGAAGCAATATTGTTGCTTTATATAAATAAATGGTTTCCAACTTTTGAATTTAGCGTATATTCGTTTAAGAAATTTTTCACTTTTAGTTGGAAATTATTAGCTTCCAGTTTAATTGATACTAGTTATCGTAATATCTATTATGTGATTATTGGTAGAATGTATACTACAGGCGATCTAGGATACTATACTAACGCAAAACAATTTAGAGATGCTATTAACCAAGGCATTACAAGATCTATCCAGAGAGTGACATATCCGGTGTTAAGTAGTGTTCAAACAGAAGAAGCCAAGCTGAAATATGGATTTAAAAAGTTAATTCGCATAACTGGTTACGTTTCATTTCCAATGATGCTAGGGATGGCGGCTATAGCGCAACATTTAATCGTATTACTTATGGGTGAGCATTGGGAACCTGCTGTCGTATACTTTCAGTTACTATGTGTGGCGGCAATATTATACCCAATGCATGCGATTAATTTGAATATACTAAAAGTAAAAGGTAGATCAGATCTTTTTTTGAAAATAGAAATATTGAAAAAGGTAATAACCACCATTGCAATTATATTAGCAATACTAGGGAATATTGGAGTGGTTGGTTTTATTTTAGCTGCGATTGTAACAACTCATCTAGCTTTATTTATTAATACCTATTATTCAGGTAAAGAAATTGATTATGGAACGAATGAGCAGATAAGGGATTTACTTCCTTCATATTTATTATCCTTCATAATGGCAGGTGTTATTTACTTACTAGGAATTTTTATCCCTTTTCATTCTATGCTAGTTATAACGTTTCAAATCTTTGTCGGAGCCTTAATTTATGTGGGTATAAGTCGCTTATTAAATTATAAAGAGTTTTACGAAGTCGTTAGAATGATTAAGCCGTATATTTATAAATTATATAGTAGCTTGCTCAAAAAAAAGAACTATAAGCACTGAATATCCAAAGCTTTGTATCTATAAGATTAAATCATTAAAGAAAGTAGGTTTTAAGAATTGAAAAAGAAACTTCTTTTATTAGGTGGTTCTACTCAGCAGGTTCCCGCTATAAAGAAAGCGAATGAGTTGGGATATACCACGATTGTTTGTGATTATCTAACAGATAATCCAGGGCAGGAACATGCTGAAAAGTTCTATTGTATTAGTACTACGGATAAAGAAAAAGTCCTTGAAGTTGCAAAAAAAGAAGCAGTAGATGGAATAGTTGCTTATGCCTCGGATCCTGCTGCTCCAACTGCTGCCTACGTAGCTGAGGCTATGGGGTTACCCACTAATCCCTATAAGTCAGTACAGATTTTATCAAATAAAGATCTTTTCCGAGATTTTCTCAAAAAAAATCATTTCTTTACACCAAGAGCTAAAGGGTTTAACTCAGTTAAGGAATTCATGGCTACAATCTCAACATTTAATTTTCCCCTAGTTATTAAACCAGTTGACTCCTCTGGAAGTAAGGGTGTTAGTATTGTGCACAATAAAGAAAAAATTAAAGATGTGGTCAACCATGCATTATCTTTTTCTCGGACAAAAAGGTATATAGTGGAAGAGTACGTAGAAATGGAAGGTTATCAAGTAGCGGGGGATGGGTTGGTGGTAAATGGTAAGTTGGTGTTTAGGTGCTTTGCAAACGACCATTTTAACCCTTTTGCATCTAACCCCTTTGTACCAATCTCGGCAAGTTTTCCTTATAATAGATCTACCGAAATACATAATAAAATTCATAGTGAAATTCAACGCTTGATTGATCTCCTTAATCTAAAATCAGGAGCATTCAACTTTGACATTAGAGTAGATAAAGAAGATAACATATTCTTAATGGAAGTCGGGCCAAGAAATGGCGGGAATTTTATCCCGCAGGTTATTAAATATGCAACGGGAATAGATATGATTGAGTCTACTATTAAATCCTCCTTAGGTGAAGATCGTGACGATATAAAAATGGTGGAGCCCAAAGGTTTTTGGAGTTATTATGCTATTCACAGTTTAAAAAAAGGGACACTCACTGAAGTGAAAATCAACGAAAAAGTAAAGAAGGAAAACGTTGTTGAGGAGTATTATTATTATGAAAAAGGAGAAGAAATTCCTTTGTTTACAGGTGCCAATAAGGTTATTGGTATATTAATATTAAAATTTGATTCAATGAATCAGATGCTTAGCATGATGGATTATCCAGAAAATTGGCTAGAAGTAAAAGTTGAAGAGTGAGAAAGGTAATTTTAATAGGGGGTTAATATGAAAAAAGTAGTAATTTTTGGAGCTACAGGACACACTGGTGCTTATTTAGTAGATTATTTCCTAGAGAACTTTGATCCATCGGTATATGAAGTTGTAGCTGTTGGGAGAAAAAAAACAGATTATTTTAAAAAACGAGGTATTAAATACCATTCTGTTGACATCATGCAGGCTAGTGATTTTGAAAAACTACCGAAGAAGGAAATTCACGCAGTAGTTTTGCTTTCAGCAATCCTACCAGCGGCTATGGAAGGTTATCACCCAGCAAAATACTTAAATACAAATATAATTGGTGCTTTTAATGTGTTGGAATATTGCAGAAATGTAAAGGCAGATAGAATTATATACACTCAAACTATACGTGATATTGGGAATTTTATTGGTACTGGTGAACCTCTTACATCTGATATGCCGAGAAACTTTTCTTACACTGGAGACCATGCTGTATATATTATTTCTAAGAATACAGCCGTGGACTTAATTGAGCATTATTCGCAAGACTATGGGATAAAACAATTTGTGTTTAGATTACCTACTATTTACTCTTACAGTCCCATTGATTATTACTTTGTTGACGGAGTTAAAAAAACAAAAGCCTATAGACATATGATTAAGCAAGCAATAAAAGGAGCCCCCATTGAAATGTGGGGTGATCCTACAAAAGCTCATGATATTGTCTATGTAAAGGATTTTTGTCAAATGGTGAGTAAAGCAATAACAAACGAAGGTAAAGGTGGTTTCTATAACGTGGGAACTGGGATACCGGTCTCTCTAAGGGAGCAGATTGAAGGTATGATTGAAGTCTTTTCTCCAAAGGAAAGTCCATCCAAAATAATACCAAAACCAGATAAGCCGAACAGCCGCTCTTATGTGATAGATATTACAAAGGCTAAACAGGAATTAGGCTATAACCCGCGTTATGATTATATAAGTTATTTGAAAGACTTCAAAAAAGAAATGGAATTAGATAGGTACAAAGATTTACGAAAGTGAAATGGTGGTTAATTATGAATAAACCTATTCAAGTCACAAATTCTTCTATGCCAAACTTTGAGGACTTTACTGATGAAATAAAAGATTTATGGGAAAGCGGTTGGTTGACAAACTCAGGTAAAAAGCATCAAAAGTTAGAACTTGAACTTTGCAAATACCTTGATATTTCAAATATATCGTTATTTGCAAACGGTCATCTTGCTTTAGAATATGTGTTGACAGCTTTTAATCTATCAGGAGAGGTAATAACCACTCCTTTCACCTTTGCTTCTACTACCCATGCAATTGTAAGGAATGGGTTAACCCCAGTTTTTTGTGATATAAACCCTGTGGATTTTACAATTGATACAGACCAAATAGAAAAGCTAATAACGGATAAAACAACTGCTATTGTTCCCGTTCATGTGTATGGTAATGTTTGTAACATTAAGGAAATAGAACGAATAGCTAATATATATAATCTCAAGGTAATTTATGATGCTGCCCATGCATTTGGTGTTAAAATCAATGACCAAAGTATAGCTAATTTTGGGGACGCTTCGATGTTTAGTTTCCATGCAACCAAAGTATTTAACAGTATTGAAGGTGGAGCGGTAGCCTTTAAGGAGCCCAACTTATCCCCTATTCTAAAAAGTTATAAAAATTTTGGGATTACTGGACCAGAGAGCATTGACTACATAGGTGGTAATGGAAAAATGAACGAATTCCAAGCTGCCATGGGCCTATGTAATTTGCGTAACATAGATGAGGAGATTAACAAACGAAAAATTGTATTTGAAAGGTATATAGAAAATTTAGAAGGAACTAAAGGCATTAAACTCCTTCAACCCCAAAAGGCAATTAAAAGAAATTATTCATACTTTCCGATCGTATTGGATGGTTACTGGAATTCTCGTAATAAACTACATGAACACCTTAAGATAAATAATGTTTTTGCTCGGAAATATTTTTATCCCCTTACAAACAGACTTTCATGCTATGAAGGACGATTTAACAAAGGGAAGACTCCCATAGCCGAGCATATAGCAGAAAAAGTACTTACTCTTCCACTATACGCAGATCTTGCTTTGGAAGATGTCGATCAAATATGTAAGATAATTAAATCTTAACAAGAGGTGAATTTTAAATGAAAGGAATTATTCTAGCTGGTGGTTCTGGTACCAGGCTTTATCCGCTTACAAAGTCGGTTTCTAAGCAAATATTGCCTATTTACGACAAACCAATGATTTATTATCCATTGTCCGTTTTAATGTTGGCTGGAATTCGAGAAGTATTAATAATATCTACTCAGCGAGACATGTCTGATTTCCAAGAACTGTTAGGAGACGGAACAGATATAGGCATGCAGTTTGAATATAAAGTGCAAGAAAATCCCAATGGACTAGCAGAAGCTTTTATTTTAGGTGAAGATTTTATTGGAAATGAACCAGTGGCGCTTGTGTTGGGTGACAATATTTTTTATGGATCTAATTTTGGGAACCGTTTAAGAAGAGCTGCTGAGTTAGACGAAGGTGGTCTGATTTTTGGATGTTTTGTGCGTGACCCAAGGGCTTATGGAGTGGTTGAAGTAGATGATCAAATGAATGCAGTTTCGATTGAAGAAAAACCCCCACATCCGAAATCTTCCTATGCTGTGCCTGGTCTTTATTTCTTTGATCAAGATGTAGTAAACGTAGCTAAACAGGTCAGACCATCTGATAGAAAAGAATTAGAGATAACCTCGGTTATTGAAGAATACATGCGTAGAGGGAAGCTTAAAGTACAGCTTACTGGTAGGGGATTGGCTTGGTTAGATACCGGTACACATGAAGCTCTATTAGAAGCTTCTAATTTCGTAGAAGCAATTCAAAAAAGACAAGGACTCTATATTGCTTGTATTGAGGAAATAGCATACCGTAAAGGTTATATTAATGAACAACAGTTAAATAAGCTAGCAGAACCATTGTTGAAAACTGAGTATGGACAGTATTTAAAAGAGCTTGCCAATTCTAAAAAAACACAAGAGGTGAAAATTAACTCATGAATATATTAGTAACCGGAGGAGCAGGCTTTATTGGTTCAAACTTTGTTAAATACATGCTTAATAATTATGATTATTCTATTATTAACCTTGACGTTTTGACTTATGCTGGTGATATAAAAAATTTGCATGAATTTAGGGAAAATAAGAAACATTATTTTATAAAGGGAGACATTAGGGATAGAAAGTTACTTGATGATATTTTTACGGAACATGATATTAAAATCGTAATTAATTTTGCAGCAGAATCTCACGTGGATCGAAGCATTGACGACCCGGAAATCTTTTTAAAAACTAACGTTCTTGGGACACAGGCACTGTTAGATGTAGCAAAAGAGCATTGGAAACTATATCCGGATCAAAAGTATAGTAGAGAGTTCAGAGAAGGAGTTAAATTTATACAAGTATCAACTGATGAAGTATACGGGACTCTAGGAAGAAGCGGGTATTTTACAGAAGACACCCCCTTAGCACCTAATAGTCCCTATTCCGCTTCAAAAGCTTCTGGTGATATGATAGTTCGTGCTTATCATGAAACATATGGAGTGCCAGTGAATATTAGTCGTTGTTCCAATAACTATGGACCACATCAGTTTCCTGAAAAACTAATACCCTTAATAATAAATAATGCACTGAAAGACAAAGACGTACCTGTCTATGGAGATGGAAAGCAGGTACGAGACTGGCTTCATGTGGAAGACCATTGTAGTGCGATTGATACCATTTTACATAATGGTATTAGTGGAGAAGTATACAACATAGGTGGCAACAATGAAAAAGAAAATATAGAAATTGTTAACCTGATTTTAAAAAGCTTAAATAAGAGTGAAAGATTAGTTACATACGTTCAAGACAGGTTGGGACATGATAGGAGATACGCAATAGACAATACCAAGATTACAAGGGAACTAAGGTGGATGCCTGCCTATACTTTTGAAGAGGGTATTAAACAAACTATTGAGTGGTATATAAAGAATGAACAATGGTTGAAAGAAACTTTGTCAGTTGACTAGTACTCCTCATACTAAACAAAAGGTTTATTAAACATAGAAAAACATAAGAATTTGGTTATGTTTGTTTAAATATTATAATAGTTTTTTTATAGGCAAGCGAGGTGAGTCATGAGTAAATTAGTTAGCATTAGTTGTATTACCTATAATCATGAGAAATATATTCGAGAAGCATTAGATAGTTTATTAATGCAAGAAACATCATTTGAGTATGAAATTTTAGTGCATGATGATGCTTCAACTGATCGCACACAGGAGATAATTAGGGATTATCAAAAAAAACACCCTGATATAATCAAACCTTATTTTCAAAAAGTAAATCAATATTCAAAAGGTATAAGAAGGATTGGTATTAAATTTAACCTTCCACGAGCCCAAGGGAAATATCTTGCAATTTGTGAAGGTGATGACTTTTGGAATGATCCTTTTAAGTTACAAAAGCAAGTGGATTATATGGAAAATAATAAAAATTGTACAATGTGTTGTCATGCTTCAGATAAAGTCCACAATGACGGAACTAAGATTGGGGAAATTCGGCCTTTTACAAAGAATATAATCATTTCCCCGGAGGAAATGATCCTAGGGGGTGGTGGTTTTATAGCCACCAATTCTATGCTATATCGAAAAAGTTTGTTAGAGACTCCTCCAAAGTTTTATGAGAATGCTCCTGTAGGAGACTACGCTCTTCAAATATACTTTTCTTTTATGGGAGAGTGCTATTATATAGATGAAGTAATGTCAGCTTATAGAAAAGGAGTAAAAGGCTCTTGGTCCTCTAAGTTGTCTGGAGGAAAAAAAGGTAGAGATTTCAGTGTGACCCATTGGAAAAACACAATTAAAACCCTAGAAAGTTTTAACGATTTTACCCAAGGGCAATATGAGGGAATTATTGATTCAAGGCTTGAGGAATTAAGATTTGAGATAAAATGCCTGGTTGGAGATAAAAGTGCTTTAAGGTCTAAGTATTTTTCGAAGTTAAGCTCAAAACAAAAAATTAAGAAGGCAATGACACTGTTTTTTCCGTCTTTAGTTGACCGATATAAAAGATTAAAACATGGCTAACGATTATGGTGTTTCTTAAATGCTGGAATATAAAGCAAGAGTAAAATTAACTGTTTAAAACTTTTTAGAACAAATATTAACCTATTATATAAGTAATATTAGGAGAGATTTAATGAATATATTAGTTACTGGAGTGGCCGGCTTTATAGGAATGCATTTATCAGTACGTTTAATTAAAGAAGGGTACTCGGTGGTCGGTATTGATAATCTAAATGATTATTATGATGTGCAAGTAAAAAAAGATCGCTTGGAGAATTTAATGCAACTTGATTCCTTCACTTTTTACGAAACAGATGTTGCTGACCTTAAAGCATTAAACGATTGCTTTGAAACAGAAAACATTGGTGTTGTAATTAACTTGGCAGCTCAGGCAGGGGTACGTTACAGTCTTGAAAATCCTCACGCTTACGTGGGTTCTAATCTAGTAGGCTTTGTAAATGTCTTGGAAGCCTGCAGGCATTACGATGTTGAGCATTTAATTTATGCTTCTTCAAGCTCAGTCTACGGAGCTAACGTAAAGATGCCATTTGCTACATCTGATGAAGTAAATCATCCAGTTAGTTTATACGCAGCTACCAAGAAGTCAAACGAGCTAATGGCTCATACGTATAGTCATTTATACGGGATTCCAACTACGGGTCTTCGTTTCTTTACCGTGTATGGTCCGTACGGTCGTCCAGATATGGCGTATTATTCATTTACCAAAAATATCGTTGAAGGAAAACCGATTAAGGTCTTTAACAACGGGGAAATGATGCGGGACTTTACTTATATTGATGACATTGTCGATGGGATTGTAAGGTTATTGGACAAAGAGCCAAAGCCTGATGAAACATGGGACCGGGAGAACCCAGATCCCAGCTCTAGCTATGCTCCTTATAAGGTTTATAACATTGGAAACAATCAGCCCGTGAAGCTAATGGACTTTATCCAAACTCTTGAAAAACATTTAGGAATTGAAGCAAAGAAGGAATTTCTTCCGATGCAGCCTGGTGACGTGCAAGCAACCTACGCTGATATTGATGATCTCCAGAATGCTACCGGCTTTAAGCCTAGCACAACCATTGATGAAGGACTTAAGAAATTTGTTGATTGGTATAAAGAGTATTACAAGGTTGATTCAACTGCCATTCAACAAGAAAACAAGTAATATCATTATTTCCATTTTAATTTTGGGGATTTTTACCACATTCTGATTAAAGATGTGGTATTTTTATTATATTGATTATTTTACAAAATTAGGAGGGATTTCTCATGCAAGTACGTAAAGCTATTATACCGGCAGCTGGTCTTGGGACTCGTTTCCTGCCTGCCACAAAAGCTCAGCCAAAAGAAATGCTCCCTATTGTTGATAAACCGACCATTCAATATATCGTTGAAGAAGCCATTGAATCTGGAATAGAAGACATCATCATTGTAAGCGGCCGCGGTAAGCGTGCCATCGAAGATCATTTTGATAAATCTTATGAGCTTGAAGAAACATTATTAAAGAAGCAAAAGATGGAGATTCTTGACGATATTCAAAGCATTTCAAACATGGCTAACATCCATTATATTCGTCAAAAGGAGCCTAAAGGATTGGGGCATGCGATTTCTTGTGCCAGCAGCTTTGTTGGCAATGAACCATTTGCTGTACTTCTTGGTGACGACATAGTCAAATCTAAGAATCTACCTTGCTTAAGCCAGTTAATAGGTACCTTCGAGCGGTATTCTTCTTCGGTGGTAGGAGTTCAGGAAGTAGCCAATGAAGACGTTTCTAAATACGGCATCATTCAGCCTAAAGGTGAACAAATTGAACCAGGAGTTATTCACGTATCTGACTTATTTGAGAAACCAAGTCTGGCAGAAGCTCCTTCTAACTATGCAATTATGGGCCGGTACGTACTTCGTCCGGAAATCTTTGATATTTTGGAATCTCTTCCACCTGGAGCTGGAAATGAAATTCAATTGACCGACGCGATTAAGGTTCTGAACTCCCAGCAGGCCGTTCTTGCGTATGAGTTTGAAGGCGTAAGATATGACGTTGGTGACAAATTAGGCTTTGTGAAAGCAACAGTAGATTTTGCGTTAGACCGAGAGGACCTGCGGGATGATGTAAGAACATATTTAGAAAGTCTTACTAGTGCTGAATTAGTAGGAAAGAAATAGGGGGAAATAAACAAATGAACATAGCAGTCGTTGGCACAGGGTATGTAGGCCTTGTCACAGGTGTGTCTCTTTCAGAAATTGGCCACACAGTGACGTGCATTGACCTTGATAGACAAAAAGTTGATAAAATGAAGCAGGGCTTCTCTCCTATCTATGAACCAGGATTAGAAGAACTCATGACAAAAAATATTGCTGCTGGCCGCCTATTCTTTACTTCACAGCATAGTGAGGGTTTCAAAGAAGCTGATGCGATTTACATAGCTGTCGGTACCCCGGAGCGCTTTGACGGAACAGCTGACCTGACGTATATCAAAGCGGCAGCCAATGATATTGCAGAGCATATTACAAAGCAGGTTGTCGTAGTCACCAAAAGCACGGTTCCTGTAGGAACGAATGATGTGATTCAAAACATCCTATCCGCTGGGACAGATGTAGAATGTGAAGTTGTTTCTAACCCTGAGTTTTTACGTGAAGGATCAGCCGTGCATGATACCTTCCATGGAGATCGTATTGTTGTAGGGTCTTCCAGCGAAAAAGCAGCCAAGCTGATGGACGACATTTATGCTCCCTTTAACATTCCGATTTTCCATACTAATGTGAAAAGTGCAGAGATGATTAAATATGCATCAAACGCTTTCCTCGCAACAAAGATTAGCTTTATCAATGAGATTGCTAACCTGTGTGACAGCTTAGGAGCAAACGTGGAAGATGTGGCTGCCGGTATGGGTCAAGATGATCGGATTGGTAGTAAGTTTTTAAATGCCGGAATTGGCTACGGAGGATCTTGTTTTCCGAAGGATACCAGTGCCTTAGTTCAGATTGCCAGTAATGTAGACCACGAGTTTAATCTTTTGCGTGCCGTGATTGATGTGAATGCTCACCAGCAGGCTCTTCCTGTTCATAAAATAAAAGAGCACTTTGGTGGTTCGGTCCGTGGTAAGAAAATAGCTCTTCTTGGCCTGGCCTTTAAACCTAATACAGATGACATGCGAGAAGCAGCTTCAATCGTAGTCTCTCAGGAACTTATTCTTTCTGGAGCAGAAGTGGTAGGGTATGATCCCATTGCAACAGAGAACGCGAAAAAGGTTCTTCCTGAAATTATGGAATATGCTGACTCTCCTGAAGAAGCCACTGAAGGAGCAGACGCGGTGATCATTCTTACGGAATGGGATGAGATTAAACAGCTAGACCTCGGTTTGTTTACTGAAAAAATGCTAGAGCCCGTCGTGTTTGATGGCAGAAACTGCTTTGATCTTAAAGATGCATCGAAGCATAATATTGTCTATTATTCCGTAGGCCGCCCGTCTGTGGGGAAAGTGGCAGAAAAAGTGTAATTTTATCTATCCCGCCTATTGTAGGCGGGTTCTTTTTTTATTTAATAATTTCAGAATTTTCAATTAAAAATAAAGGTTTGTGAGATTATGTTCCAACGTATGTCTAAAGTCCTGGTTAATATATTAAGATAAGATTATATCAACCATAACATATAAAGTTATTACATTTTGAAAGGACGATGGTAAGTGAAGAGAGCTTTTATAGTAAATACAAACAAATCCTACAATCCAACGAATGAAAAAGAAATGTTGCAGGAGATGAAAGTGGCTGCTTATCAATCCCCCTGGAAGTATTACATAAGTGATATCCAGGCCGGTGATATTGTCTTTCTGCACAGCAATACCAATGGAATCATCGCTCGTGGTCTGGCCACTGGAGAGGCTAAAGTGAAGGTTACTAATGGCAGGGAAAGCTATCACTATATGCAATTAGATGAATTTGAAAAAGTAGAACAGCCTGTACCTGCAAAAGATGTGACCTACCTTGCAAGGCAGGTAACCGATCTGTATTTTAGAATGAGGTGGTACCAGGCCATTATGCACGTCCCACACGTGGTAGGCGAACATATATGGGAACATATCACTAATCATTGCATGAAGAAGGAGGGGTTAATGTATTACATATAGGTTTTAATTATTCCTAAAAATACTTATGAAACTATTTTTCTATAAAAGTAACATAGTAGAAGGTTTACTTAAAAATATTTAATGTAAGGAAAGTTGACATACTCTAACTAGTTAAATTACTTTTTCACTATAATAGAAATCAATCTATACATAAAGGATGGGTTTCTCATGCAGGTGAAAAAGAAAAGTAAGTTTGTCATTGGTTCCATCATTGCTGCATCCGTTGGGTTTGGTTCCTGGTCTATGTATGCAAGCGGGCCAGCCGAGATAGTGCCTGAGGAGGAGCAGGAAAGCGTTCAAGAAAATGAAGACGTGGCAGTAGAAGGATATGATGAAGAGTTACCGAATGTAGAAATACTAGCCACCGGCGGAACGATCGCAGCAGTTGGAGAAGAGAGAACAGATTTAGCTGATTACACAGCTGGAGAAATTGAAATTCAAGATTTAATAGAGCAAGTTCCTGAGCTGGAAGGCATTGCAAATGTTACCGGTGAGGATATTACGGGTGTAAACAGTAATGATATTAATAATGAGATTCTGTTAGAGCTTGCTCATGAAGTGAACGAGCGTCTGGCCTCTGATGATGTAGATGGGATTGTAATTACACATGGGACCAACACGTTAGAGGAGACTGCTTACTTTCTAAATCTCGTAGTAGACAGTGAAAAGCCAGTAGTCATGGTAGGTGCCATGAGACCAGATACAGCCATGAGTTCAGATGGGGAACTTAATCTGTATAATGCTGTCCTCTTAGCAGGGCATGAAGAGGCAAAGGATCGAGGAGTCATGATCTCACAAAATGACCGTATCGGTTCAGCTCGTGACGTAAGTAAAACAAATACCATGCAGATTGACACGTTTACTTCTACGGAAATGGGATACCTGGGAAATATCATTGATGGAGAGCCAAGGTTTTATACCGAAACGACACGTACCCACACCGCCGACTCAGAGTTTGACGTTTCAGATGTAGAGGAGCTTCCAGAGGTAGACATTATTTACACTCACCAGAGTGACCGCTCTTATATGTTTGAAGCTGCGGCCAATCAAGGAGTAGACGGGCTTATCGTGGCTGGAGCAGGTAACGGCGGCATGTCTTCTAATGCTCGTGAAGGGGCTGAATATGCACACGATAACGGAGTCATGGTCGTGAGATCTTCAAGAGTAGGAAACGGGATAGTGACACCGGATGAAGATAGTGACTTTTTAACATCTGATACTTTAAATCCTGTAAAGGCTCGTATTCTGTTAACCGTCGCCTTGACACAGACCGATGACCCAGAAGAAATACAGAGTTATTTTGAAGAGTATTAATTATTCCTTATATAAGCCAAAAAGAAAGAGCTGACTGATCGTTAGCTCTTTCTTGATTTGTATAAATATGAACGATTTCTGTTCTGCCCTCACTACTTATTCCTCACATTATCAGTTTAAAGAGGGACTTTGATAGCCTCTCTCTGAAGAAATTCTTTTACCTCTTTTTTCGTGATTCCTATTTCATAGGCTTCTTTTATCAATTCTAGCCATTCATGATCGATGTTAGACGTTCTTTGTTTCCCCATCCTTCTCCCCCTAGGTATTAAATAGTCTTTTATGTGTTGTTGACATGAGAAATAAATAGTAATTTCACAAATAGAATGACAATATGTAGCATGAGTAACCATATATGTTAATTATTACTAATATAGTATTATTATACTATTTGTGTCTTTGATTTCAACTATAAACTTAGACAATAAGTTGCAGGAATTGAAACCATAGAAAAGGAAAAGAAATGTATCTTTACGAGGGAATAGTTTAGGGCTATATTATATAACAGAATTCCTATAATTCCAATTGGTTTAATTGATTACTTCTGTATTAGCATAATAGTAGAAGAAAAGCGGAGTGCAAAAGGATGGGGTTAGCTATTAACTATACAATTGAATGGGGAGTAGGCAGTTGGTGGTCCTGCTTATTGCTTTCCTATTATTAACTAGCTGAAAAATGCAGGAGGCTTTATCACAAAACCAAATTAATAATGATAAAATAAGACTATGTCTTAAAGATTTAGAGAATAAAGGAGGGTTTCCTTTTGAACTTGAGCATGCTGTTTGATATCTCTGTCCACCGGCACGCGAGTAAGCCGGCTCTTATTGGCTCAAAGAAAAGCTATACATACAAAGAATTGGAGGAAGAAGTGAATCGTATGGCTTCTTCTTTACAAAAGCTTGGCATAAAAAAGCAGGACCGGTTGATGGTTATTTTAAAAAACAATATTGAAAACGTTATCATATTTTGGGCCTGTCAGAAGCTCGGTATCATATACACACCGGTCAACTTTCGCTTATCCATTGATGACTTTTACTTTTGTGTGAAGGACATTGAACCAAAGGTAGTTGTCTATGAACCGTTTAGTGAGCATCTGGTGAAAAAAGAAGTGTTTGCGGAGCGTCCGATTTTGATAGGGGTAAATGGGGCAAAAGCAGATATCAGCTATGAAGAGCTTATTGACCAGGGGACTTCTTCTTATAGCCGGCCGGATATTTCGTATGAGGATATCGCAATGATTTTGTACACCTCAGGGACCACCGGGGTGCCAAAAGGTGTGCCAAGGACTCATATCAATGAATACACATCTTCGTTAGCACACATTATTCAGTGCAGGTACAAAACCTTTGACCGGACGTTACTCGCAGTTCCCATGTACCACGTCATAGGCATCAGGTCTTTGCTTGCTGTGTCTCTCCTTAGCGGCTCAGCCGTGTTAATGACAGAGTTTGATCCGAAAGATTCCCTGCAAGCGATAGAGGAAGAGAAGGTAACGTGTCTGTTCTTAACTCCTACCTATTATCATGATATGGTGTACCACCCTGACGCTTCCCAGCATGACTTATCTAACCTCCACACCATTGCTTATTCAGGGTCGCCTATGTCTGATGAACTGGTGAGAAAATGTGATGAAATCTTTTCCCCCCAGCGTTTTGTCAATCACTATGGAAGCACGGAAATTTACACATTTACCTATTGTGAGGATATTCGCCTGAAAGGCTCGGGCGGAAAGCCCGGTATACACCAGAATATCCGTCTTATTTCCCCAAATTCTCGACCGGACTCTATGTCAGAGGCAGAGATGAAAGAGGGGGAAGTAGGCCAAATTGTCATCAATATGAACTCTGTGGAAGCATTTAAAGGGTACTGGAACAGGCCTGATGCGACAAGAGATGCCATTAGCAGCGACTGGTACTATACAGGAGACTTAGGCTATTTCAACAAGGAAGGCAATCTGGTTGTGGTTGGAAGAGCCGATGACATGATTATCTCTGGGGGAGAAAATATTTATCCTTTTCATATTGAAAATGTTCTGAAAGAACACCCCGGCATACGGGAAGTGATCGTGGTTGGAGAAGCGGATAAAAGGTGGGGGCAGATCGTGGCTGCTTTTATCGTACCGGAGGATCCATCACTGAAAGTTCAGGATCTTGACCAGTTCTGTAAAAAGCATCCTCAGTTATCAAATGTGAACCGGCCGCGGAAATATACCTTTGTCTCAGAAATTCCTAAAAGCAAAACAGGAAAAATACTAAGAAGAAAGCTGCGCGAGGGGTTCTATGAACAGATATAGGTTTTCGTATATTTGCTCGATAGCAAAATAGTGAAAGAAAGGAGGCAGAAATGGCTGAAATTATTCTTATTGATGATGATGTGGAAGCAAGACATTCGATCAAAGAAGTGTTTAAGCAAAGCTCCTACAGCTACCTTTCTTTTGTTGAAGAAGACTCCTTTGAAAAAGGATTTGAGCTTATCAAGCAGAGAGAACCCATCGTTTTGTTTCTTGAGCTTTCTTTGCCGGATGGAGATGGGATCGAACTAGGGAAAAAGGTGCTGCGTCATTATCCTAATCTTCCAATCGTCCTGTTGTCTCAGCTTCAAATGTTTGAGCCTGTCCATGAAGCGATTAATGCCGGGTTCTCCGGTTATTTGCTTAAGCCCGTAACGAAAAGTGAAGCCCTTCAGGTCCTTGACCGCCTGTTAATAAAAGGGCTCGTCAGAGAAGCGAACGATTATGTAAGGCAGGAGAAGACAGAAGAAGAAAATGACTTTTACCCTGACCGGGCCAATCCGATAAACACGGCGATGAAATACATTCACCTGAATTATCAGGAGCCTTTAACCTTAAAGGAAGTCACAAACCTTGTGTATTTAAGCCCATCTCATTTCAGCCGGATGTTTAAAGAGGAAACAGGTGTCAATTTTATCGAGTATTTAAATCAATACCGCATTGAGAAATCGAAGGGCTTTTTGAAGATGACCTCCCTGCCGATTGAAGTCATCGCTAATAACACCGGCTTCTCCAGTGCGGCTTACTTTGCTACGACATTTAAACGGATTGAAGGAGTGACACCGAGGGAGTACAGAAATCTATTTGGCAATTTTGCTAAATAGCGGTGTGGGAGAGGTTTCAATAACGGGGAATGCTGCTATTCTCCACTCGATGTTTCTTTAAAAACACATTTTGTAAGTTAAAGCGAATGCTGATTTTTAAAGTCATGAGATTGTAGTTAAAAGCGCGAGACGCCTTCGGGAATAGCATTAGCCGAAGATCCCGCAGGGTGGTTTTTCCGAGGAAGCTGAGGCAATGCCCGAGGGATAGAAGACACCGTGAATGCGAATGAAGTGAAGCATGAATGGATGTCGCACTTGTACCTTTAGGTGCACGCGAGTGTCTTTTAACGAAAATCAACAGCAAAATGTAACATAACCTGCGAATTTACAAGAATAGCAAAAATGTAAAAGTAGATTAAGAAAAATATTAAAACATAAGTAGTTAGAATTTTTTTAAGATTGGAATAGAAGATATTTCAGTCTTATTTTTTTGGAGGTGTATTGTAAGCGCTTAAATTGTTATAAAGGGAAAAGTTTTACAGGCAGTTATTTTTAATTTATTTAAAGGCTCTGTTAAAGACGAATGTTGATTTCTATTCAGTTTGATTGTAGACAAAAACGCGAGACGCCTTCGGGAAAAGCATTAGCTGAAGATCCCGCAGGGTGGTTTTCCCGAGGAAGCTGAGGCAATGCCCGAGGGATAGAAGACACCGTGAATGCGAATGAAGTGAAGCATGAATGGATGTCGCACTTGCACCTTTAGGTGCAAGCGAGCGTCTTTTATCGAAAATCAACTACGAAATTTAACAAAACCTATTTAAAAGAAGGGGGAGGGATTATATGCAAGTGTACAAGCGTAAGGAAGGGCAGGAGCAGCCGTTTTGGAAATTTGGCCCTTTTAAAATCAGATTGCCTTTTGTTCACTATCGTTGGGAATCCGCTGAGTTTGTCCAGGCACTTATTATGTTCGTTGTCAGTTTAGGGATGATCCCGCTTCTTCAAGAGCATTTGGGATTGCCTTACGAAGTAGCCTTAGCGTACGTATTTATCGGAGGGCTTGGGTTTATGCTTCCTTCCCTGCTTGGGGTCGCAATGGTTCCGGGGTGGATCACGGCAGCGATTCCGGTGGTGGTCATTTATTTAGGGAACTTTGAACCAGGTCCTGAAGCAATACAAGGGCTGTTTGCTCTCCAATTTACCGTGTTCTTGATTTTCTTCATTCTTGGTGTCACAAAGCTCGGTGGGAAACTGGTAGCCGTCGTTCCAAATTCCTTGAAAGCAGGGATATTAATTGGAGCCGGGCTTGCAGCCATTATTGGGGAGATTGAAGCGGGCGGCAGATTGGTTTCTACGCCATTTTCCTTGATTATTGGAAGTTTGATCGCCATATACATTCTCTTCTCTTTATCGTTCAAAGATCTGGTTAAAAAACATAAACTTGCCGCTAAAATTGCTAACTACGGGCTAGTGCCGGCAATGATTATTGCCATGGTTATCGGCTGGATGGTCAGTGAATATCCGGTCCCTAATATTGAGTGGGGAATTACACAGCCAGCATTTGCAGAAATGTGGGGCTACCTTCCATTTGTAGTTGGTTTCCCGGGAATTGATGTATTCCTGCTGGCGATTCCAACAGCATTAATTGCCTATATTATTGCCTTTGGCGACATTATTGTCGGTAACACGCTGTTAGAAAGAGCGAACAAAGTAAGAAAAGACGAGTGGATTGATACAGGAATTGACCGCACTCACTTGGTGACGGCCCTTAGAAACTTAATTCATTCCTTCTTTGCTCCGTACCCGGGACTTGCCGGTCCACTTTGGACGCCGGTGCAGGCCACCGTGACGGAACGGTATAGGCATGGCCGCAAAGCGATGGAGTCGATTCACAGCGGAATGGGGACCTTCTGGATTGCAGGTTTCATTGCCTTATTCATCCTGCCGCTGGTCACTATGTTCCAGCCTGTTCTTCCAATCGCTTTGGCTCTGACGCTAATTATCACTGGGTACGTTTGTATCAGTGTCGGAATTGAGCAGGTCCATACGACCACAGAGCGTGGTGTCGCTGGTGTCATGGCTGTCGTATTGGCCATCCACGGTGCGGAATTCGGGCTTCTTGCAGGGATCGCCTTGTACTTCCTTGTAGAAAAGACAAGCTTATTCAAGAAATCTAAGAGTGAAGAGACAGACGAAGAAGCTGAAGAAAAGAAAATCAGCTAGCCGTTGAATAAAGGAGTGGAAAGAATCATGCCAATCGAAAACGTAGCAATCATTGGAGCAGGCCAAATGGGGGCAGGCATCGCCCAGGTGGCAGCGAAACAGGGCAAACAAGTGACATTGCATGATGTAAAAGAAGAATTGGTCGAACGCGGGAAAGAAAGAATCGCGAAAGCACTGGGAAAAGAAGTTGGAAAAGAAAGAATCACAGAGGAAGAAAAAGAAGAGGTGTTATCAAGAATCCATCCTACTATCAATTTTGAAGAAGCGGCAGATGCAGACATAGTCATTGAAGCCGCTTCCGAAAATACGCAAATTAAGAAGAAAATCTTTCAGGATCTTGACCGTTTGACAGGAAAAGAAACAATCCTGGCAACGAACACGTCATCGATTTCTATTACAGAGCTGGCAGCATTGACTGGCAGGCCGGAAAAGGTCATTGGGATGCACTTCTTTAACCCGGTGCCAGTCATGAAGCTGGTGGAAGTGATCAGGGGACTCACAACAGATGACCATACATTTACGGAAGTCAGGGCATTGGCAGAAGAGCTGGGAAAAGAGCCTGTTGATATAAGTGATTACCCTGGATTTGCCGCCAATCGTATTCTTGTTCCGATGGTCAACGAAGCCATCTACTGTGTGTATGAAGGGGTGGCCAGCCCGGAGGATGTTGACAAGGTTATGAAATTAGGAGCGAATCACCCCCTCGGCCCCCTTGCGTTAGCTGATTTGATCGGGCTGGATACGTGTTTATCCATTATGGAAGTGCTTCATGACGGATTTGGAGATTCCAAGTACCGTCCATGCCCGCTCCTTTACAAATACGTAAATGCCGGCTGGCTTGGACGAAAAACAGGACGAGGATTCTTTAGCTATTAAAGGAGGATGAAAATGAGCTATCAAAATGTAGAAATGAACGTGGAAGAAAAGATTGCTACAGTCACCATTAACCGGCCGAAGGTACTAAACGCATTAAGTTCAGAGGTCATCGAGGAACTTACAGAGGTCTTTGATGACTTGTCTGCCCGTTCAGATGTGCACGTCGTCATTCTTACCGGTTCAGGAGAGAAGGCCTTTGTCGCAGGCGCGGACATTGGGGAGATGAAAGGAAAATACGCACTGGAAGCCAGAGACTTCTCGGAAAAGGGCAACCGGTTAATGTCAAAGATTGAGAAGTTAAAACAGCCGGTGATTGCAGCGGTAAATGGATTTGCTCTTGGCGGCGGTTGCGAATTAGCTCTGGCCTGCGATATGAGAGTAGCAAGCGCAAATGCGAAGTTTGGACAGCCGGAAGTGAACTTAGGGATTGTCGCTGGCTTTGGAGGCTCTCAGCGGCTGCCAAGATTAGTCGGGCCTGCGATTGCCAAAGAGCTTCTCCTGGGAGGAGAAATGATTACAGCACAGCGCGCGTATGAAATTGGGCTGGTGAACCATGTCCTTGACTCTCAGGAGGAAATGCATGAAAAAGCAAGAGGCCTGGCAAGCTCCATCATTAGCCGCTCTCCTTTAGGTGTCCAGAGAACAAAACAGCTGGTAAATGAAGGGGCGAACATGGATATAGACAGAGCCATCTCATTTGAAGTCGAAGTATTTGCAAATATGTTTTCAACAGAAGATCAAAAAGAAGGCATGGATGCCTTTTTGAATAAACGAAAGCCGGCCTATACAGAGAAATAAGTGCAGAAGGAGAGGGTACAATGAAGGACGTTTATTTACTAGAAGGAGCGCGGACTCCCTTTGGGTCATTTGGGGGAAGCTTGAAAGATACAGGACCTCTCACGTTAGGGGTCACGGCTGCCAAAGAAGCTGTTAGACGAAGCGGAGTGACAGCAGAAGAGGTGGACATTTCCGTAATCGGAAACGTCATTCCCTCTGAAAAGAATGCCGCTTATCTGAGCCGCCATATTGCTCTCCACACGGGAGTTCCCATTACTTCACCAGCTTTAACCGTCAATCGTTTATGCGGATCCGGCCTCCAATCAGTCATTTCTGTGGCCCAGTCATTAACCCTTGATGAAGGTCGCGTAGGGCTTGCCGGCGGAACGGAAAACATGAGCATGTCACCGTATGCTCTTCGAAAAAGCCGTTTTGGCACGGGTCTGAAAAGTCCCCAGATGGACGATATGCTCTGGGAAACATTAACCGATGAGTACTGTGGGTGCGGCATGGGGATTACGGCCGAGAATCTGGCAAAGAAATACGAGATTACTAGAAATGAGCAGGATGAATACGCTCACCTTAGTCACCAGCGGGCAGCAAAAGCGGTTGAGGGAGTGTTTACTCAAGAAATTACTCCAGTAGAGCTGAAAAGTAAAAAAGGAACAAAAATGATTGAGCTGGATGAACACATTAGAAAAGACCTCACCCTGGATAATCTAGGAGGGTTAAAGCCTGCATTTCAGGCAGAAGGAACGGTAACAGCAGGTAACGCCAGCGGAATAAATGACGGAGCTGCGGCTGTTATCTTAGCAGGAGAAGATTACGTAAACCAGAGGCAGGAAAAGCCGTTGGCCAGGATTGTTTCCTGGTCTGTAGCAGGTGTTGAGCCCGACATTATGGGGATCGGTCCTGTGCCTGCCATCAGGAAAGCACTGGAAAGAGCTTCTCTTTCTATTGAAGACATGGATCTCGTTGAAGTGAATGAAGCCTTTGCATCTCAATATGTAGCGGTAGAAAAAGAACTCGGATTAAACCGTGAGAAAACAAATGTAAACGGCGGCGCTATCGCCCTGGGTCACCCTGTGGGAGCCAGCGGAACGAGAGTGCTGTACTCCCTGGCCCTTGAGCTTAGAAACAGGAAAGCAAAATACGGAGTCGCTTCCCTTTGCATCGGAGGCGGACAAGGAATCGCAGTGATTCTTGAAAGCTTGTAAGGCTTGATGACGGTCATCACTGGGGCCAAAGGAACAATTGCTAAGGTAAGCTGATTAACGAGTCAGCGATCACAGGCAGAACAACTAGAAGAAAAACTGAGTGGAGGGATTGAAATGAATTTTAAAGCAGATTACGAGATGAAGAAACGAACAGCTGAAGAGGCAGTACAAATGATACAGCCTCAAACAGGAATCGTCGTTCCGGTGATGGCCGGGGAACCGCCGGCACTCCTTGAAGCCTTGCCTTCTCATGAAGGACTGAAAGGCAACAGCCTCTATCGCATGCTTCCAAGCTACCCTGTGTTGGATATCGAGGAGGACAGGTTAAAGCAGGTATCCTTGTTTCTAAGCGGGATGGACCGTCCTGGTTATCATGAGGGGAAAGTTGATCTGCTCCCTAATCATTTTTCCGATATCCCGGATTTAGTCAGGGAAGCAACCGAGGAAAGAGTCATTATGGCGGCAGTATCTCCTATGGATGAGGACGGCTACTTTTCTCTCGGAGTAAGCCCTGCGTATACCGCTCCCCTCGTTGAGGATGCTAAGCAAATTATTCTTGAGGTAAATGAGAGAATGCCGAGAACCTATGGTATCAAGAACCAGATCCATATCAGCCAGGTAACGGCTCTCATAGAAAACACCAAAGAGCTCCCGGAGGCTCCGAACCCTCCTTTAAGTGACAAAGACCAGCAGATCGGAAAATATATCGCTGATATCATTAATGACGGAGATACCCTGCAAATCGGGTTTGGTGCGATGCCAAACGCCGTCATGGACTTTTTGAAAGATCATAAGGATCTGGGGGTTTATACAGAAATGCTTCCAGACAAAATAGTGGACCTTTATGAATCAGGAGCTGTCACGAATGTAAACAAGCCATTATACAAGGGGAAGACGACCATGACCTTTGCGTTTGGTTCCAAGCGCCTGTACGACTTCATGCATGAAAATGAAGACCTTTATTTTATCCCTTGTGACCAGACAAACGATGTCCGTACCATCTCAAAGTTTACTAATCTTGTTTCGATCAACACGACCGTGGAAGTAGATTTCTTAGGGCAATGTAACTCTGAAACAGTCAAAGGAAAATACTATTCTTCATCCGGGGGACAGGCTGACTTTGCTAAAGGTGTCCGCTTAACCGAGAACGGCCGGGGAATTATCTGCTTATATTCCACTGCCAAGAATGACACAATCTCTAAGATCGTTCCTGCCTTAGCTACAGGAGCAGTGACCACCACCTCCAAAAACGACGTAGATACCATTGTAACTGAGTACGGTGTCGCACAGTTAAAAGGGAAGACAGTTCGAGAAAGAACGAGAGCCTTAATTGATATTGCTCACCCGAAATTCAGAGAAGAGCTGGAACTTCAAGCGGCAGAAATGGGCCTTCTTCCGAAGAACACTCTTGTATCTAACTAAAAAGGTGTAGTAGAAAAAGCAAAGTGGCGGGTAAACCGCTTCTTTGCTTTTTTTCTTTATATTGAACTACTGCAAGGAAAAAGAGGTATGATGTCTGGGAAGGTAGATCAAGAAATGGAAAATGAAAAGGTAATCCTAAAAAATGTCGAATGCTCTTTTGTATGTAGTACCAGGAATATTGGTCAATTTATAAACAAAATAAGGATAAAATAATAGAAATTCGTCTCCTTCTCTCTAGTTTATTGGGAAAAACATGGCAGAAAGTGACTAGATTAAAATTAGGTCTTTTATTCGATAAAGACATTCAGTATAGTGAAAACATGACTAAATTTGTCATTTTTACTGGTTTTTTCTGCCAGTAGGCTCAATTTACTAGTTTATTTTAAAGGGGGACGTAATGATTTATAAGAGGTTACAAGCTATTCTTATCTTTTCTGTAGCTCTCTTATTCATTTTCAGCTTTTCTTCTCAAGCCGCTGAAGCTGCTGAGAGAATCTCTGGTGATAATCGAATAGAGACAGCTATAGAAATTTCACAGTACGGTTGGAATTCAAGTGATCACGTGGTCCTCGCACGAGCGGACCACCCGGCAGACGCTCTTGCATCAGCAAGTCTTTTGTCTGTTACAGAGGCTCCGATTCTATTAACAGATAGCAGCAGTATAGATCTGCAGGTAATTAATGAAATACATAGGCTCGGTGCAAGTCATGTATACATACTCGGTGGTCCTCATGCGATAAGCTCTGATGTGGAAGGCGCTCTTACTTATGAGGGGCTGCAAGTGACAAGAGTAGAAGGAGATAACCGGTACCAAACAGCAGAGCAAGTAAACCGGGAAGCGGGATACATAAATGAAAGTACAGCGATCCTTGTGAGCGGAGAAGTTGCTGCAGATGCCTTGAGTGCTTCTGGCATGGCTGCCAATGAAGGCTATCCCATTTACTTAAGTGGACCAAACTCCATGCCGGTCAGTCTGCCATCTTCCGTATCCAATGTTATTATCTTTGGTGGTCCCAGCGCCATTAGTGAGTCAGTAGAACAGCAGCTGATGAATGAAGGCAGACAGGTGGAGCGCATTCAGGGAGACAACCGCTTTCAAACAAGTATCGCTGCTGCCGAGCGTGCAAGGCTGGCAGGGAACCATAACATTATTGTCCGGGGTACGTCGGTACGAAGTGATACAGAGGATTATCCGGATGCCGTCGCATCAGCAGGGTTAGCAAATAGGTTAAATGCTTCAGTCATCCTCACCCATCATGATTCCCCGAGAAATGAAACACTTCACTACATTCAGAATAGTGGGAATCAAAACTTAGTACTTGGCGGTCCTGCCGCGGTGAGTGATTCTGCCGTGGAGGCATTGTCTGAAACCTCGCCGTCTGCACCTGAAGAAGTTACGCAGACAGGGATCATCACAGGGGTGCAAAGCAGCCTTAATGTCCGCAGTCAGCCGAATGGTTCTTCGAGCATCATAGGTAGCTTATCAAACGGAGCAGAAATTAATATTTATGAAGAAGACGGAAATTGGGCGAAAATCGACTTTGGTGGAGATGTGGGCTATGTGAGCATGACCTATGTGTCGATCAGTGAACCCACGTATGAAGCAACGGGAACGGTGAGCGGGGTTCAAAACAGTTTAAATGTCCGCAGCCAGCCGAGCGGTTCTTCAAGCATCATAGGCGGCCTGTCAAATGGCACTTCCCTTGATATTTACGAAATCAACGGCAATTGGGCAAAAATAGATTATGACGGTGGCATTGGGTACGTGAGCATGACGTATGTATCCTTAGACACTTCTTCAGAGGTGCTTCATGGTCAAACAATTGCTATTGATCCAGGTCATGGAGGCAGGGATCCGGGAGCGGAAGCAAACGGCCTTCAGGAGAAAGAAATTGCTCTTGATGTGGGTCTTCGAGTCCAAGAGAAACTGGAAAGTGCCGGGGCGAATGTCATTATGACAAGAACCACAGATGTATACGTGTCCTTACAAGACCGGGCGACGATTGCAAACAATGCAGATGCAAGTTCATTTGTAAGTATCCATACAAATGCCTTTAATTCGGAAACTCAAGGAACAGAAACCTATCATTATCCAGGAAGTTCCGATGGTGAAAGGCTTGCTGAAGCCATTCAAGAAGAAATGCTGGCAGCCCTTGAGACGAATGACAGGGGTGTCCAGGACGCTAACTTCTCTGTTCTTCGCAACACGACAATGCCAGCAGCGCTCGCTGAACTTGCTTTTACCGATCATCCTGATGATGCAGAAAAGCTACGCTCCGATACATATCGTGACCGGGCAGCGGATGCTATTGTTAGAGGGTTAGAACGCTTTTATAGTGAGTGAGAATAAGAGAAAGGGATAGGGTGAACGATCACCTTATCCCTTTTTTTATATGCAAAGGACATAATTTCCTCTATTGCTTGTTTCCTTGCTAACAAAAATTTTTGTTAAATACAAGTCTAAAATGTGGTTTGAACTTCACGTAGGATGGGTAAGGAAATATCCTTTTTTGTCTTTTTATACATAATTGGGTCGAAATTAATGATTTGATGGTAAATGATCGTTCGTTTTACCAGGAGAAGGAGAGAATCATGAAAGGTTTTAAGTTTGGTACATTCATAGTTTTACTCTTCGGTCTGCTTGCTTTTTCACTGCCTCCGGCAGACGCCAAAGCAGTGGATCGAATTCATGGAGATAACCGTATTGAAACGGCCATAGAAATTTCCAAATACGGGTGGAATTCCAGCGGCCATGTGGTCCTGGCTCGTGCTGATCATCCTGTGGATGCGTTGGCTTCAGCAAGTCTTGTAGCCAAGACAGGAGCCCCTATTCTTCTTACAAACAGTGAATCTTTGGGAGATGGGATTCTTGAAGAACTAGAGCGGTTAGGAACACACACAGTGTACATATTAGGAGGAGAGCAGGCGATTCAGCCGGAAGTGGAAAATACTTTAACAGCTGAAGGCCTGGCCGTGACCCGTGTCGCTGGAGATAATCGTTACAGCACAGCGGAAGCTGTTAATGAAGAAGCTGGATACAGCGGCAAAAGCACGGCCATTCTTGTGAGCGGTGAAGTAGCAGCTGACGCGTTAAGCGCCTCCGGAATGGCTGCCAATCAGGAAAGACCAATTTATTTAACTAGACCGGACTCATTATCGGTGAACCTTCCAGATTCAGTCAATGAGGTCATTATCTTTGGCGGTCCAAGTGCAGTAAGTGAAGCAGTGGAATCAGAGTTGAAAAATGATGGGAAGGAAGTTCGTAGAATTCAAGGTGATAATCGCTTTGCTACGAGTGTGGAAGCGGCAAATGCAGCTAATTTACAGGGAACCCATAATATTATTGTCCGGGGAACGTCGGTAAACAGCAGCAAGGAAGATTACCCGGATGCCGTTGCAGCTGCAGGATTGGCGAACCAGTTGAATGCCCCGGTAGTCTTGTCTCACCACGATTCGCCCCGTTCTTCTACACTAGATTATGTGAGTGAATCTGACAAACAGCCTATTATTTTAGGCGGACCAGCAGCAGTTAGTGATGAAGCAGCACAATCATTTACTGACGAAGGTATTTACAAAGGAACCAGCGAAAATACTCACAGTGAATTTATTGACGATGTCATTGCAACAGGGGAGAAGTACATGGGAGCGGAATATGAGTTTGGCGCATCACCGCACCGCACAGATCGATTTGACTGTTCGTCTTTCACTCAGCGAGTGTTTGCTGAAAATGGTGTAGACATCCCGAGAGTATCAAGGAATCAAATCAATGCAGGTGAAGAAGTATCGACCAATGATCTTCAAAAAGGGGACTTGGTGTTTTTTGATACAGGCGGTGATGGGGTCATTAACCACGTTGCCATCTATATAGATGAAGATAAACTCTTTCATGCCACGGTTACGTTAGGTGTAGATTATACTGGCTTTACTCCTTATTGGCAGGATGCACTTGTGGGGGCAACGAGAGTCACTCAGTAATCAGGAAAGTATTTGCAGGAAGCTGTCAGGCATTAGGTGCCAGGCAGCTTTTTTTATTGAATGCCCGCTATTACGGCAATATAGAAGGGTGTAATTACAAAGCGGGGTGAGATGAAATCCAACAAAGGAAAACAGACTTTTTTCTCGAGCCCTTTTATCTCAGAAATAGAAATAATGGTACAATTTAATCAGTTTTAGAAAAGAAGGGGTAAACAATGAATAATAAAAAGCTGTGTCATTTACCGGTCATATTTGTTATAGCTTTGTTAACGTTATCTTTTATTCTCATCCTCCTGATTGATGTATGGAATCTATTTGGCGTAAGGGACATTGTGATTGAATATCGTGACTTCCCGTATTTTTGGTTTCACTGGTTTTTGGTTCCAGTAGAAGTGCTTCAGTGGCCCATGCTTGGACTATGTATTCTCACCTATGCATTCATTGCCGGAATAGCATATAGGAACGGAGAGAAAGAAATCCTTTCTTTTTGGCTTTTGCTTGGTGCGGGAATTATTCTGATGCTGATGGAAGATGCGGGGGATGTACGGCATATTATCCGTAATGATATTGAAGAAATAACCGGGGAAAGCAGCTATGGCTACTTAGGAACAATATTTGAGTTAAGTTATTTTGCCTTAGTGGCTCTTATCCCATTGTATGCCATAATTAGGTACCGAAAGGTCTATTGGCCTGGCAAAGCAACAAAAGGGTATTTTCTGCTCGGCTTTGCCTGTTATGGGCTGGCTGTCTTTTCCTCCTGGGCAGGAAGCGCTTTCCGATCAGTGACGGAGTTTAATGACCTGTATACCTTTGCAGGACAATTCATCGTCCGTCCTCTTTTTCATTTAAATGAAGGAGCCAGAGAGCTTTATGAACAAACCAATGCGGAGTTCGCAGAGAGAGGAAATCATTTAGTAGAGTTTTGGTTTATGGACCGAGTGTATGAAGAGTCATTGGAGCTCTTGGGAGCTGGTGCTTTACTAGCTGCCGGCCTGTCTTTTCTATTTTACTTGAACAACAAGAAAGACCGTCTCTAAGAGACGGTCTTGTCATGCTATTCAAAAATCGGGGTGAGAGTAATATCTTCGTCTACTTGTAAATGAAGTGTTTCCTCACCTTCTTCAAACTCTTCCCATCCAGCAAAAGAGTAGCCTTCTTCAGGGATGGCGGTTACTTCAAGGGTGGAACCTTCAAAATACTCCGCTTCCCATGAATCTTCGACGGTATAATCGTTTATTACGACCTGGCCTTCAGAAGATGAGTTAACAGCGATATCGAAGGTACCTTCAAGGTCAAAATGGTTGATGACGTGTTCTCTCATCGCTTCTGGACGATCTGCAGCAAACTCTCTTCTAATTTCTACTTCTTGTTCCCACCTCTCAAAGGAAGAAGGAGCTCTCCAACGGGCTGACTGTTCTTCCATTTCCGGTTCAATGACACTCGCCATTTCATCAATGCGGTTAACCACATACTCTGGCTCAAAAGCGGTGTTCATTAAGTCTGAAAAACGGGTAACGAACTGTTCACTGAATTCCTCATTTTCAAGAAGATTTCTCAGCAAGGAGGTAGCCCATGGTTCATTAGGGCCATCACTGTCATCATCGGTAGCCCAGTGGATGGTGTCGTGGGTGTAATCCATAGGGTTACCGTAATGGTCAGTGCGGTCTGCTGCGTAAATTTGAAAACCAAAGTCTGTATCATATAATAGCCAACGCCATCTTCCGTCATGCCCAGGCTCTGCGTCAGGGGCATAAGAAGTGTTTTTTCTCCACATTGCCAGATTATTGTGAGGCCAATCTGTGTTTCCAAAGTAGATATTGGATACGTTGTAATCGATATAGTTATCTACATCCATAAGTGTCTGTACGTATTCATAGTTTCCAGGGTCGGACATGTCATTACGTTCTACAAAACGAAGCATGCTTTCATAATGTTCTTCATCGCCGGGAGAGCCGTCTGATACAGAGCCGTCAGCATTTAAAATCGTCACATCATTCTGTTCAATGCCGTAATGGCTTTCAATATACCGGTCATCCTGGCGCTCTCTAATATTGTGCAGCCCCCAGTATTCTCCATTTAATAAAACGACTGCCGGGCGGTATCTTTGTGTATCTACGTCAGTGAAATCTCTTACTAAGCTTTGCAGCATGGCGTCCTTAAACATCATGCTGTTCCAGTCGTTTCCTGACTGACGAAGGAGCAGCCGTTCAAATTGCTGAACATCTCCTTCTTCAAAAAACGGGTAGTCAAGGTAGCCTCTTCCGTAATCATGACGAGCATAGAGGCGGAGGGATTTTTGCGGATAACGCCGGGTTAATCCCCCGTGAATCCTTACACCTAAATCTTCAGCCAGCTCACGCTCTCCTTCTTCATTATAAAATTCAAAGCTTGCAGGCCGTTCCCACTCATGTCCTCTCTGGTGGTAGTTTCCGGTGTTGTCTGGCCGTTCGGCATTCTCATCATGATGGATACCGGGTACGTAAATGCCAGTTTCTTCATGAAAGAAATGCTCCGCATCGGTGGCAAGTGAAATGACAGGAAGGGAGAAGCGGTCTTCTCCTGCTTCATCCACCATGTAAGAATGGGTAATGGTTTCGCTTTTCACGCCATCTGAACGGATAGCTTTGGCTCTTATTACATTGGCTTGAAACAACGATTCAATAGTATGGTCATCCCAGCCCTCTAATACAGTTGTGGTAATGTCTGCCAGGTTTGGCTCTGAGGAAGACAAATCAGAAATAGAGATAGGGGAATCATATACCTCTGAATCAGTAGTAGGTTCAGAGCCATCCAGCGTGTAATAGACAGTGGAACCTTCCTCAGCTTCAATTTCTAATTGAAATTCATCAGTATAAAATCCGCCTTCGTGTGAGAACGCAGGCGGAGCAGCAGTTAAATCAAAATCAGTTTCATGGATTTCTTCGTAATACTCCTCGATAGGATCTGTCCCTTCAATCGGATTCCCCCGTAAGTAGAGGCGTGTACGGAGCTGATTTAAGTTACGCAAAGGCTCCAGAGAAGTAACATTGTTATTTCTCATATTTAAGTCTTCCAGATCACTAAGGTTTGCAAGCGCGGAAATGTCTTCAATGTAATTATCTCTTATGTTTAATTCTTCCAGGGTATCGAGAGAAGCCAGCAGGTCAATATTTACAATCTGGTTATCTCGTAAATTTAAAGAGACTAATTGTTCCAGCTCTTCAATTCCTGACAAGTCTTCAATAAGATTCCCTCTTACGTCCAACTCTCTTAAATTTGATAAGTTGGAAATGGTTTGTACTGATTCAAGATCATTATTTTGGATAGATAACTCTTCGAGGTGTTCCAGCGCTGTGAGCGGCATCAGGTTTTCAATCTGATTGTCACTGAGGTCCAGCCTGCGAAGTTCAGTAAATTGCTGTAATCCGTCAATGTTTTGGATATTAGATCCGCTCAGGTCCAATTCATAGACAGTGGTTGGATCAACTGACTGAATTGATTCTCCAGTAGAATCAGTAAAAGAACTTTCTAAATTTTCATCTGCAAACGAAGCCCCGTCTGGGGTGATGACAAGGGCTATGTACCATATAATAAGTAAAATTGGCAGGGATATCAGAATAACAAGACCTTTTCTCAAAACAATCCTCCTGTGTTTACAAAAAATTAATAGTAAGCTAAAAAAATTATACCGATATTTATGCTTTTCAGCAAACCTATTTATTGGTAACATCATAGTTTCATTGATTTTTAAAAAAATTGACCTTATAATTATTTAAGTGTTATTTACGTAAATTTTACATTTTCTTAATATACAAGGCTTATGAAAAGGAGGCGGAGCTGTTGTCTAAGGAGATATTTAGCCGATATGAAGTAAAGTACTTAATTCCTTTCGATAAATATCAAAGATTAGTAGAAGCAATGATGCCCTATATGAGATTTGATAAATTCGGAAATGAAGGAAGATATAATATAGTCAGTCTGTACTTTGACTCACCAGATTATAAGATATATTATGAAACTCGTAATAAGCTGCGCTTCAGGCAGAAGCTGAGACTCCGCGTCTACGATAATGTGACGGTGAATGACACGTCTTTTTTGGAAGTGAAACAGAAGTTTAATAATGTGGTTAACAAACGCAGAACCTCCATTAAACTAAATGATGCTTATAAATACATTTATGAAGGTGAAAAAGAGAACCTTCAGGCATCGAACTTTCAAACCCTTCGGGAAATTGATAACTTTAAGACCCTTTATAATCTGCAGCCAGAGGTTGTTGTAAGTTATGACCGGCAGGCATTCCATGGGTTATTTGAAGACGACCTTCGCGTCACGTTTGATTACAATTTAATGTGCCGAAGCGACGATTTACGAATCGAGAATGGACCGCAGGGAACGAACTTTGTTGACCCGAATTTGGTCATCCTCGAAGTGAAGGTGAATAATAGCGTACCGTTGTGGCTTGCTCGTATGTTAAGCGAGTTTGAATGCTCCAGGCAGAGCGTTTCTAAATTCTGCACAAGCATTGACTTAATGACGGGAGAAGAAGAAAAGAAAGCAGTCAGTCAATTTTAGCAGTAGTAAAAGGAGTACTCCATGAATCAATTTAGCGACATTATTAATCAATTTACTGTAACAAGTACTACAACCACTCTTACAGAAGCATTTATGGCAATCATCTTAAGCTTTGTCCTAAGTATGATTATTACGGTTCTTTATAAACATACGTATAAAGGGTCTCAATACTCTCAATCCTTTGTCCACACGATCATTATTATGAGTGTGGTCGTTTCTATCGTAATGATTGTAATTGGTAACAATATTGCTGTAGCGTTTGGTTTGGTTGGTGCCTTCTCAATTATTCGCTTTAGAAGTGCCATGAGTGATCCAAAGGACATCGCGTTTATCTTTTTTGGAATGGCCGCAGGGATTGCGAGTGGTTTAGGATTCTATATGCTGGCGATTCTTTTTACCTTAACATTAAGCTTCTTAATTTATGTATTGTATGTCATGGACTACGGAAGCAAAGGCGAAGCCTTGAAGCGTTTACGGATTACTATTCCAGAGAATCTACATTATGAAGACCTATTTACTGACATCTTTGAGGAAAAGCTGGAGTATGTAGAGCTTCGAAGCGTAGAGACAACAAACCTTGGAACCATGATTCAGCTCGATTATTCTGTTCGTAACAAAGAAGGCGTCCTTGATAAAGAATTAATGGATGCCATTCGCGAACGAAATGCAAATCTAAAAGTCTCGATTAATTTCTCCTAATAAGCAGCACACAGCATGTAATTCATGCTGTGTGCTTTTTTTTATATATATAGGGTGCCTGGCACCTATAGGGGTTTGTAACATAGAAAACAGTACAAGTCGTGATATAGAAGGAAAAAGGCAAACGGAAATATGACAGCCACCAAGGGTGCCAGGCACCCATAGAGGTTTGTAACATAGAAAACGGTACAAGTCGGGATATAGAAGGAAAAAGGCAAACGGCAATATGACAGCCGCCAAAGGTGCCAGGCACCCCTGTACTGGCAAGGGAACTTTTTATCAAAAATTCCTCCATTGTTCTTGATTAAGAACAGACGGTGATATATTATGTAGTTAAGTTCTCAATGAAGAACAATAGATGCTTGGAAAATTCTTTTTAAAGAAGGGATCCGTATGAAAGTACTTTATGTAACGGCAAGGTCTCCCTATCCACCTCATAAAGGAGATCAATTAATAGCTTATGAGCAAATCAAAAAACTTGCCGCAAGCAGTGTGAAAGTCTACCTTATTAGCTTTGTCAGCTCTGAGGCAGAAGAAAAAGAGCTAAGAGAGGAAGTAGGAGACTGCTGTGAGGCCATTTATACACTTTCTATACGAAAATCGACCCAAATACGAAATCTGGCAAATACGCTGACTAACAAAAAACCATTTCAAGTCAATCTTTATACCAATACATTCATAAAAACCAAACTGGATAACATTGTTGAAACGGTTTCGCCGGATCTCATCCATGTACAAACCGTAAGAATTGCTGACTATTTTCTCGATACTGACATCCCTAAGGTAGTAGACATGATTGATGCTCTTTCCCTCAATATGAAAAGAAGAGCTGAGAAAGAGAAGTTTCCTTTAAAGCAAGTATGCCGGATAGAGAGCAAGCTTCTTCGTGCCTACGAAGAACGTGTGCTTTCAGCGTATAGCAAAGCCTTGCTTGTATCAGAAAGTGATACGAAAGCATTTCCGCAAGCGAACATCACCGTCAACCCGAATGGCACCTACATCACGAAAGAATATCTACAGAACTATGAAACGATCAAGAGGGAAAAAATCATCCTTTTTCATGGGAACATGGGATACTTCCCAAACGTGGAAGCCATGACTGTCTTTGTGAAAGAAATATGGCCAAGGATTCATGGCAAGTACCCGGATTACAAGCTTTATATTGTAGGAAAAAGTCCGTCTTCTAAAATTCAAAGCTTTCATGGGCAGCAAAACATTGTCGTAACTGGCTTTGTAGAAGAAGTGTGTGAGTATTTAAAGAAAGCTGCCATTGGGGTCTATCCGATGTACTCGGGAACGGGAATGCAAAACAAAATCCTTGAAGCCCTTGCCTGCGGCCTGCCTAGCGTGGCTACTCCCCTTGCTTTGCAGGGGATCAAAGGAATATCTGATCGGGAAGTTATTAAAGTGACCAACAATGATGAGCTCTGCCGAAGTATTGATAACTTAATTCAGGAAGATCTTGTAAGGCGTGAGCTTAGTAAAAACGGGCAGGATTTTATCTTTAGAAATTATTCATGGGAAAAGAATGTTGATACTCTGATAAAGGTTTGGGAAAAGGCTGCTTCAAAAAACGTGGACAATGATTCGGTCCTTAAGAAAGAGGCTCTGTATTTATAATATGGTGGAGGAGGAAGACGGATGAAACTGGTTTTGTTATCAGGCGGGTCTGGAAAGCGTCTGTGGCCGCTATCAAATGATGCTCGCTCTAAGCAATTTTTAAAAGTGCTAGAAGGAAAAAATGGGGAAAAGGAATCCATGGTTCAGCGAGTCTGGGGGCAGCTTGGTGAAGCAGGGCTGCAGGAGAACTCAATGATTGCCACCAGCAAGGCCCAGATGGATATGCTGCAAAGTCAACTTGGACAAGATGTATCTATTATTACAGAGCCTGAAAGACGGGATACCTTTCCAGCGATTGCCCTAGCTGCAGCGTATCTTTACTCCATTCAAGGCGTAGAGCTCGATGAAGTGGTGACGATCCTGCCAGTAGACCCTTATGTAGATGACCAGTTTTTTCATAGAATCAAAGATATAGAGGAGGCTCTGTCCTCCACAGAAACCGACATAGGACTTGTCGGAGTCACCCCGACATACCCATCCGAAAAATACGGCTACATTGTTCCTGAATCACACAGCCAGGAATCTTCCTCCCTGACAGTCAGCTATTTTCGGGAAAAGCCATCTGAAAAAGAGGCAGCTGCTCTCATAGAAAAAGGAGCCCTGTGGAATTGCGGAGTATTTGCGTTTAAGCTTGATTATATGATTTCTTTTCTTGAAGAAAAGGGTCTGCCGATTCAGTACGAAGAGCTAATCAAGCAATACAGCATACTTCCAAAGAACAGCTTTGATTATGAAGTGGTGGAAAAAACGAAGAACATAGCCGCTATCCCCTATGACGGGTATTGGAAAGACCTTGGTACCTGGAATACACTCACTGAGGAAATGACTACTAATATAATAGGGAAAGGGAAAATGTGTGAGGCTTCCACACACACACATATCGTGAACGAACTTGACATACCCGTAGCCGTGTTAGGATTGAGGAACACAGTGGTCGCGGTGAGCCCAGACGGGATTCTAGTAACCGAAAAAGAAGCAAGCCCGAAAGTAAAGGATGCCATTAAAGATCTGGTTCAGCGTCCTATGTTTGAAGAGCGTCGTTGGGGCTGGTACCGGGTGCTGGATTATACAAAGCAGGAAAGTGGAAATGAAATCCTGACAAAACGCATTGGTGTGGCAAAAGGAAAGAATTTAAGTTATCAGCTTCATCTGAAGCGAAGCGAAGTATGGACCATTATCAAAGGCGAAGGGGAATTCGCTTTAAATGATGAAATAAGGAAAGTTGAACCCGGAGATGTGCTTGAAATTCCTGTGGGAGCAAAACATGGGATCAAGGCAAACGAAGATTTGGAATTTATTGAGGTGCAGCAGGGAAGCGAGCTCATCGAAGAGGATATTATTAGAATATATATGAATTGGGAAGAAGTAGAGGGAGCATGCGCCTTTGCGAAAGGATAACAGAAGAAGCGGGGACCTTGCGAGGAAAAGCAAGGTCCCCGCTTCTTTGCGATGCCTTTTGGGGTGGGGTGCCTGGCACCCATAGAGGTTTGTAACATAGAAAATAATGAAAGCCGTGATACAGAAGGAAAGCGAAAAACGGAAATGTTACAGCCGCCAAGGGTGCCAGGCACCCATAGGGGTTTGTAATATAGAAAACAGTGAAAGCCGTGATATAGAAGGAAAGCGGAAAACGGAAATGTTACAGCCGCCAAGGGTGCCAGGCACCCCCGTGAGGCACCCCCAGTGGAACCCACCGTTGGCTTTCCTCAATAAATCCTTTACTAGGATAAAAGTAGTCCTTTTTAAAATAGGGAATTATAATTAAAATCATAATTTTTCCATTTTCATGCTTAATAACTATAGAAAAATAAGTGAAACATCTTTATGATAGGGGTAAGTTAAAATCGTAGAGAGAACTGGAAGAGAGAAGGGTGGGGGACAATTAGACATGAGTGTAAGACAAGTAGGACGTGTTTTATCCCATCTCCGTCAAGCAAGAGGCCTGAAAATCGAAGAAGTGTGCCGGGGGATCTGTACAAGAGAAGAATACAGAGACTTTGAGTTATCCCTTCAGTATCCGAGAGTGGATGTCCTGCAGAAGCTCAGCTGCCGGCTGCAGATTGAACTCGAAGACTTTTTTCAAATCAGAAATGAAGAAATTAATGATTACGGCGGTGCCATAGAAAATATTATACGTCGCTTTATTCGCTACCGGGATTATGCCTTTATTTATGAAATCGTGTCACGGGAACTGGAGGATGAACCATTATCCTGGGATAGATATCGTCAGCAGTTTTTGCTGTGGCATATGGGAATTTGCCAATACCACCACCTGGGAGACGCAGCCAAAGCACTGGACACATTGGAAGAAGCATTGCAGTTAACGTATACATCAAACGAACCAATAAAAGAACGAGAAGTTGAAATTGTGATCAGCAAAGCCATCATTCATTGTGAAATAGGGGAACTTGAGAAAGCAATCAGGATTTATAATAAGGCATTGAATTTGATGGCATCAAGCCCGCACTTAAATAACCCTCATATTCACATTCGTATATTGTACTCCTTATCCAAAACTTACACGGATGTAGAAGAGTATGAAAAATCCTGTGAGATGATTGAACAGGCCATTGATATGTGTATTGATAATGAAACCATGTATCTGTTTGGGGAATTGTATTTCCAGCTTGGTGAAAACTACATTAATTTAGGCAGGATCAAAGATGGTGAAATGATGATTCAAAAAGCGATTGTGCTATTTGAAGCCCAAAAGCATACAGAAATGGTAGAACTATCAAAAAAAGAACTAGGGAATTTGTTAAAAGTGAAGTAATATATAGGTAGGAATGAAAGGAGGGGAAATTATGAAAAAAGCTGCAAAGACACTTGCTAGTTTTGCCATCGTTGCTTCTCTTTTTAGCTTTGGGTTATTTGGAGGCGTAACAGGTGATTTTGATGAAGCAGTCAAAGGAAAACCTGCCCAAGATGAAGAAGTTAGCGTTTTAGGGTTACCGCACCGTCACTAATACTTAGGTAAAATAGAGCAGGAATGCCTTTTTAGGTGAAACCTGTTCTTTTTTTTGAACGTTTAAGGATGTTCTCTATGAGAGGAAGTAATGTGAAAGAGCCTCGACGATTCATAAAGGGCTTCTTCTTTTTCCTATTGGTATTGCCCCTTATAAGAATTTTATACTTAAAAAGGACTTTCCCTTTGTTTCAAGGAAAGTCCTTTTCATGGTTAGAGAGAAGCTAGCGTCCTGTTGCTTGTACAAGAGCAGGTCTGTCTCCACCTGTTGTATAAGTGATGTTCATTTCGTCTCCTGCATAGAAAGGAATATCGTTGTTATACCCTAGTTTTAACGCCCGTTCTTCTCCATGTATCTCCACTGCGATCGTATGCATGTCCGTGTAACCAACCATCGTAGCCTGAGCGGTTACTACATCTGGAATGGTCAATTGTTCGCCTATGTTTATACGGTGAGTTGATTTGTTGTTTAGGTCCTGTAATTCTCCAACTGTAGTCCCAAACCGGTCAGCCAGACTAAAGAGCGTATCTCCTGATACTACTCTGTATTGATCATAGGACGGGTCACTTGGCGAAGAAGAGTTCTCTTCCCTTGAATCGCTGCCATTGCTGCTTTCTAACGTCAAGCTCTGCCCGGGATAAATGATATTGCTCCCCAAATTATTTGCTTCTTTCACCTCATTTACAGTCATTCCGGCACCCGTTGCAATGCTGTAAAGGGTGTCACCTTGTTCGACGGTATACTCTGTCGTACTCCTCGTATCATTGTTCTCTCCAGAAGCTGGTGAGTCATGTACCGGACCACCTGGAGGAACTAAGAGCTCTTGACCAACTGAAAGCTCAGTGGAATGCCCCATTTCATTTTTATTTTGCAGCTGTTCCACCGTGACTCCGTATTGTTGTCCCAGAGAGTAAAGTGTATCTCCTGGCTGCACTTCATAAACTTCACTGCACGCACAGGCGCTGGAAGAAGATGCCGCCCCAGCAAAGAGGCCAGCAGCTACAACCAAAGATGCAACAACCTTTCCAAACGGCCCTCTCTTATGTTTCTCCTTCAAATGATATGTCATAAAAACCAACTCCTACGTGGGTTTACTTATCCCTACCCCTTTTTTCCTAGACCTAATCTAGAAAGTGAGTAATTATCATGGAACAGAGTTTGGTTGTACAAGGTATGGGAATCATTTTTGTGAAAATTAAAGCTCTGTTATTGGCAACTGCTGCTTTTATATCTAGTTAGTCGAAGGTCCCGCAAATTGGTTTTCCAGAGGAAAATGAGGCATGCCAGTGGCACAGAAAACACCATGAATGGATTGTGCCACATGCACCTTTAGATACAAGCGAGTTTTTTTTAGCGAAAATCAAAAACAAGATGTCATAAGGTTTTTTACAATGATTATTTGAAAAAAAGTAATAAATAAAATTTTATCATTAGTTTGACAATTTAATTAATATAGGATAAAGTACTTAGTAATGAGAGAGTGGTATACCACACACCGCACACCATATATCGGTTTTTAGAGAGCTAGTGAGGAGTGTTAGTTTTGAAAAAGGTGGGAAAGTTCGTTTCTTACACGGATCAAGTATACAGAGAGATAAAGGCTGCAATTATCAGCCAGGATATTAAGCCGGGTGATACGCTGCAGGAACGAACAATTGCCGATACCTTAGGAGTGAGCCGTACACCGGTAAGAGAAGCATTAAAGAAATTGGAATTTGAAGGATGGGTGGAGACGATTCCCTGGAAGGGGGTCGTTGTAAAAGAAATCGACAGGCAGGATATACTGGAAGTCTTTCAATGCCGCTGCGCCAATGAAAGTTTTGTCGGCATTCTGATTGCTGAGAGCATAACAGATGAACAAATCGAGGCTCTTGAAGGCTTTTACAAGAAGATGGTGGAGCTTTCCACTCAAAATAAGCAAGAATTTATAAATGAGGACAGAAAGTTTCATATGTATATGGCCCAGCTGACTAATAACAGCCGCTTAATACAGTTTCTTGACCATTTAAGCGATCAGATGCTCCGGTTTGGGATTCGGGCTGTGGACAATGATTTCCGTACAAAAGAAACACTTGAAGAACACCAGGCAATTTTGCAGGCACTAAAAAACAGGTCTGTCGATGAAACACGCCAGGCTATTGAAGAACACATTAAAAATAGTGAAGAAGTACTGATAAGGTTAGTCGACAAAGAGGAGGGCAAGCTATGAGCAGCAATGATACCAGCTTAACGATTACAAGCAGCAATGAAAACAAAGGTCTTTCTATAAACAATGTGCTTTGTATTGGTTACTCAGGAAGAAACCAGGAGAAGGTAAAGGAGCATATTGAGGAGCTTGCGGAGCTCGGCGTACCTCGTCCGGAGCAGACACCTACTCTTTTTCCTATGAGACTTTCAAGTCTGAACACGACTGGAAAGATGGAAGTAATAGGAGATCAGACCTCAGGGGAGGCAGAGCTTGTCTTTATTTATGGAGACAAGGAAGAGGATGTGTATGTGACGGTAGGAAGCGACCACACAGATAGAGAGTTAGAGACAGTACATATCGGAAAGTCAAAGCAGGTGTGTGACAAGCCGCTCGCTTCCAAAGTCTGGCCGGTGAAAGATGTAATCGATCATTGGGATGAGTTAGTTTTGAAAACAGAAATTAAAGTGGACGGCCAGTGGCAGTCTTATCAAAACGAGAAGGTATCAGCAATCATGCCTTACGAAGACATCAAGGAAAATTTAAAATCACGGGGAATTGAGCTTCCTAATTCTGTGTTTTTTGCAGGGACAGTCCCTTTGCTTGACGGCTTCAAGTTTGGCGAAGCCTATGAAATGTCTCTTGAGGATCCGGTTAAAGGAGACTCTATTATACTTCATTATGAAGTCCAGGAGCTGTAAGGAGGGGTAGAATGAGAATCTTAGTTTTCCAGATTGATATTGTGCCGGGAGATCCGGAGGCAAACAGAAAGAATATATCCAAATGGTTTAAAGAGCAGGTTTCCAGTGAGGAAACAGATCTGGTTGTTCTTCCTGAAATGTGGACCACCGCTTATACGCTTCCTGATCTTCATAATCAGGCTGAGCCGCCAAATCATGAAACCATTGATTTTCTTAAAAAACTCGCACAGGAATACGGTGTGCACATTGTCGGAGGCTCTATCGCTGTTAAAGAGAAGAGCGGCATTTACAACCGGGCAATCGTGATCGATAAAAAAGGGAGCGTTGTCTATGAGTATGACAAGCTCCACCTTGTCCCGATGCTGAAGGAACCAGACTACCTTGCACCTGGTCGTGAAAAAGTGAAAGTGTTTGAACTGGATGGAATTAAAATGGGGATTGTCATCTGCTTTGACCTTCGCTTTCCTGAAATTATGCGTGAGCTTGCCCTTCAGGGAGCCCAGGCCCTGTTTATCCCTGCAGAATGGCCGGATGCAAGAGCTGGTCACTGGGAGGTGCTTCAGCAGGCCAGAGCGATAGAAAATCAAATGTATGTCATATCATCAAATCGAGTCGGCGCGTATGACGGGGTGGAATTTGCCGGCCGCTCGATGATTACAGACCCGTGGGGGAACGTGCTGGCAAAGGGAAGTCAGGGGGAGACGGAGTTTCTAACGGCTTCTCTGGACTTGGAAAATGTGAAAAATGTGAGAAAACAGGTTCCTATTTTTGATAGCAGAGTCCCTCATTTATATTAAATAGAATGCTTTGCCAATTTTTATGCAGGCAGGAAAAAGCATGAGGGAAACTTTCTATATAGATATAATGCATTACTGGTATCCGTATGTACAGAGGTTCTTAATTTTACTAAAGGGGTGACTAACATTGAGAAAAAGATGGACAATGACTATGACTGGAGCAGCGATGGTACTTGCACTTACAGCATGCGGGGGAAATGGTGACGAACCAGCTGGCGGAGAGGAAGAAGCAGCAGATGGAAACGGAGGAGCAGAGGAAAGCGTAACGCTTCGTCTTGCACACTCGGCTTCAGACTCTCACCAATATCATATTGCAGCGGAACACTTCCGCGATCTGGTGGCGGAAAAAACTGATGGAAGCGTAGAGATTGATATTCATGGCAACGCCACACTTGGCAGTGAAGCGGAAGTTGTAGAGCAGATTCTTGACGGTACCATTGATATGACAACCGTTGCGGCTGACAGCAGCTTTGCAAATACTGTCCCGGAAATGAACCTGTTTGGTATTCCATACATCTTTGAAGATATTGACCACGTCTATGAAACTCTTGACGGTGACATTGGGCAAGAACTCCTTGAAACGGTAAATGAAAAAAATATGGTTGGTCTTGGCTACTGGGAAGTGGGAGAGCGTCATGTGTCAAATAATGAGCGTGAAATTGCCCACCCTGACGACATGGAAGGACTAAGCATACGCGTACAGCCTTCTGCTGTTTGGGAAGCACATATGCAAGCCTTAGGAGCAAGCCCGACACCAGTAGATTTTAATGAATTGTATTCAGCCTTGGATCAGGGTGTGGTTGACGGCCAGGAAAATCCTCTTCCAACTATTGATTCTATGAACTTCTATGAGGTTCAGGATTATGTATCTTTAACTGCTCACACGTATTCTCCGGCTATTGTGGTTATGAGCAATAACGCCCAGGATAACCTTAGTGACGAGCAATTTGCAGCGGTTCAGGAAGCAGTAGATGAAACAACGGAATTCCACCGTGAACACCTTGGCGAGCTTGAAGAAGAAATTCTTGAGCATTTGGCAAATGAAGGTGTAACCATTACGGAAGACCCTGACCGTGACGCGTTCCAGGAAGCTACTTCTGAAGTAAGAGATGTACTTGAGGATCAAGTGCCAAGTTCCCTAGTAGACCGCGTTCTTGAAAGAGAATAGTAGAAAAGTGAAGGGTGTCTTAGCTGGTGTATGGCACCAGCTGGGGCACCTGCTTTTATTGTAAAAGATCCCAAGGGGAGGTCTATATGGCTAAAATTGATTACATCTTAGGGAAAGTGATGGAAGGGCTCCTGTTTTTAGGCTTGTTCTTGACCGCAGCGGTGACACTTCTTCAAGTCGTCTTTCGGTATGTCCTTGGCCAATCATTGGCCTGGTCGCAGGAATTCGTTTTGATCTGCTTTGTTTATACCGTCCTCTTTGGGGCGGTGCTTGGGATTAAAAATAGTGAGCATTTGCAGGTAGACCTTCTTGACAAAGCACCTGAACCGATAAGAAAAATTTCAGTAATTTTAGAATTCCTCATTGTTTTTGCATTGATAGCCGTCCTTGTTTATTACGGTTTTCAGCTCTTTTTAAATAATTTGCAGTCGGGGCAGATTGTCGGGATTCTTCCAGTGCCGGTCGCTTACGTGTACCTGGCTATTCCGGTAAGCGGGTTATTTATGCTCTACTTCCAAGTTAGGAAGGTGATGAAGAAATGATCTGGCTTATTCCACTTTTATTTGCACTTATTTTACTACGAATTCCGATAGCCTTTGCTCTTGGCTTCGTATCTATGCTGGGCATTTTTCTAACCGATCCCGGTTTATTGATAAACGTGCCTCGAAGGATTTATAACGGGATTGAAAGCTTTACGTTAATTGCTGTTCCCTTGTTCATTCTTGCTGGAGAAATCATGACAAAGGGCGGCATTTCGAACCGTTTAATTCGTTTTTCCCAAATGATTGTCGGCTTTATGCCCGGGGGTCTTGCGATGGTCATTGTCGTGGCAAGCATGTTCTTTTCAGCACTGACCGGAACAGCGATTGCCGCAGCCGCTGCCATCGGGGGCATGATGATTCCTGCGATGACTAAGCAAGGCTATGATCCTCGTTTTTCCTCAAGCCTTGTTGCCACATCATCTACAATCGGACCGATTATCCCTCCTAGTATCGTGTTGATTTTGTTTGGGGTAATGGCAAGTGTATCCATAAGTGATTTGTTTGTGGCGGGAGTTGTTCCGGGTATCTTAATGGGGATTGGCCTGATGGCGTACTGCTTTGTGATCGGCTTAAAAACCAAGGATAAAACGAGATCCCCTTTTCCAAGTGCAAAGGAATTTCTCTTTGGATTAAAAGACGCCGTGCTTGCTTTGATCATGCCTATTATTATCCTTGGGGGAATAATTTCAGGTATTTTTACAGCGACTGAATCAGGGGTTATTGCCGTCGCCTACGCGCTGATCATCGGACTCTTTGTATACAGGGATTTAAAGCCAAAGGATCTTATTCCTGTGTTTATTGATTCAGGAAAAACCACAGCCTATATTATTTTCTTAATTGGTAATGCCTCTTTATTTATCTGGCTATTATCCTATCATTCGATTCCACAGCAAATGGTAGAAATGCTGGGACCGGTTGCTGAAAATCCGTTTTTGCTACTGCTATTGATCAACGTAATCTTATTAATTGCTGGTACATTTATTGATACCATCAGTGCTGTGTCTATTTTTACACCACTGTTTTTGCCTCTTGCCTTAGCAGCAGGAATTGACCCTGTACATTTTGGTATTATCCTGGCAGTCAACCTGACAATTGGTATGGTGACACCTCCTTTAGGAGTGGCTTTATTTGTTACGGCACGGATCGCCAATATCAAGGTTCCGGAAATGTTTAGATATCTGATCCCTCAGATCGCTATTTTGCTTTTTGTATTGGTTATTGTTACGTATATTCCAGATCTAATCATGTTCTTCCCTGACAACTACGAGCAATGGTTTGGGACAGTTGATTAATATGAAGGAGATGAAGGTATGAATACACCAGCAGAGGTTCGCGAGCAAATTCGAGCTGGAAAATGGAATAAACCAACAACAGGATTCAATTTTGAAACCCTGCAGGCAAATATAGTGATTCTTCCCGTGCAATATGCAGGAGCTTTCAAAGAATATACAAGAAGTAACCCGAAGCCCTGTCCGGTCCTCGAAGTGATACATCCTGGTTCTTACGTTTCAGAGCTGGCTGACGGGTCTGATATACGAAAGGATGTTCCCAAGTACCGGATATACAGGCAAGGAGAGTTGGTAGAGCAGGCAGAGGATGTAACAGAGATTTGGCAGAACGATTTTGTCACATTTCTCATTGGCTGCAGCTTCACGTTTGAAAATGCATTGATCGACAGTGGGATCAGGCTGCGCCATATTGAAGAGAAGAAGAATGTAGCCATGTACCGCACGAATATTGAGACGGTGGAAGCGGGCCCGTTCCATGGCCCCATGGTCGTATCCATGCGCCCTGTTCCCCAAGAACAAGCAAAGCTGGCAGCCGAGATTACAGAAAAATTTCCCCGGACTCATGGCGGTCCGGTCCATATTGGGGACCCAAGGGAGATTGGAATTCAGAATTTAGATCAGCCTGACTACGGGGAAGCGATTGAACTGAAAGAAGGCGAAGTTCCTGTGTTTTGGGCTTGCGGAGTGACCCCTCAGGAAGCGGTTCTCCGCGCAAAGCTTCCTATTGCGATTACCCATGAACCTGGCCATATGTTTGTTATGGATAAAACCTACGATGAATTAGACTGAGCAGGGCTGTGTAATAAGGAAATGTGTGTGGACAGCAACGCTAACTAAATAGTTTACACCTTAAAGAAGACCTGTCTCACATGATGAGACAGGTCTTCTTTGTTTTTAGTTGGCAAATAAATGCTTACCGATCGTATGACTCGGTGTTCGGGTTAGAATCCACTCGGATGTTGCGATGGCCGGGTTGTAATAATATGTAGCTCCTTTTGAAGGATCCCAGCCTTGATAGGCGTCTCTTACAGCCTGATAAGACGTGCTGTCGGGGGTGAGTGCGTATTGACCGTCATGAACCGCAGTGAATGCGTTCCTTTGATGAATGACTCCCTCGACCGAATTTGGAAATTCAGAGGAGTGGAGGCGGTTTTTCACGACCGCAGCGACTGCAACCTGACCTTTATAAGGCTCCCCGCGTGCTTCACCATGAACGACTCTTGCCATTTGTTTGACCTCTTTCAGCTTGTGGAGAGTACCCGGTCCGGCTATTCCATCTACACCGAGAGAGAACTCAGCCTGGAATTGACGGACCGCTTCTTCTGTTGCCGGGCCGTAATATCCAGTTGGAGCAGTATGTAGGTAATCAAGCTGTACCAGCTGCTGCTGCAGATCGGTGACAGCAGGACCTTCAGACCCATTTTGCAGGACTGAATGGGCTTCTGCATGTTCAGTCATGGTAGTAAGAAGTAGGAAAGTAAGTGCAAATAAAAAACTGTAAACTATAGTGAACCTTTTCTTCATACGAAGCCTCCTTTCTCTCTTACTAAACCCGTTTTGAAAAAAGTTAAAACTAGAAATTGAGAGATTGAGACAATAGACTTAGTTATCAGAGAGGAATGGTATGAATACTGGCGTCGATGGGAGTGGGTTGTTTCAATTTTATTACAATCAATTGGGAAATATAGTAATTTAGTCGTAGGCTTGTATACTAGTGATAGGACATCAGATGACAGAAAAGATAGAGGGAGAGTATAAAAAGGGGAGTGGAAAATGAATGCCTATTGTAGGAAAGTCTTACTGGAAGAAAGAATCAAATGGAATAAAAGAAGAATGCACATCGTAGCGAAAAGGCACGGATTAAGCAGCATGAAAACAGTGAAATGCAGCCAGAAACTAGACATCTTACTTAACCACTACCAAAAAATCCAATAAAGGTGCCTCTATGCTAGGGTGCCTGGCACCCTGGCATGGCGAAAAAGGAAGAATCCATTAGTACCAGGGGTTGCAGCGTGTTTCATGTTACAGAGATGTTACATTCTGTAGGGGTGCCAGGCACCGATAAATGTTACAAAAGTATTACATTCGGGGAGGGTGCCAGGCACCGATTATAGGGCGAAGTTATAGTTTTTGGGTCACAACTTTTTGCTTCCAAGTAAAAAGGGTAGAGGGCTTCAAGTACATATTTTTTTAGATTTATTGTTCACTAAAGTGAACTTTGAAAATAAGAATAGAAGGGGATACTTAATCTGCGGAAGCTGGTTTAACATTGACCTTACACCACGACAGACCAAACACCTGCAGAAAAGTTCCTATTCTGTTGTGTAAGGAGGGTGGTTGAATCTATGGCTGGTAAATGTGCTACAGGAATCCAGGGTTTAGACGAAATAATAGAGGGGGGCCTTCCAGAAAAATCGGCTGTCATTTTGGAGGGAGCACCAGGCACTGGCAAAACGACGATTGGTATCCAGTTCTTGCTCCATGGCATTCAACAAAACGAGCCTGGAATTTACATTACGTTCGAAGAATTTCCTGAACAACTCTACGAGGATATGAAAAGTTATGGATGGGATCTTAGAAAACATGAGATAAATAACAATTTACGAGTCGTGTGCTTGTCTCCTGAGGTGTTAATGGAACAACTGACAACACCAAAAGGCTTACTTGAAGTAATGGTCCAGGAAATAGGCTGCAAACGCATAGTCATAGACAGTATTAGCTTGTTTAGGTATTTAAGTCAGGAGGGGGAAAGGGACAACCGTAAAATACTTTACACATTGCGGAACACTTTGAGAAGGCTCGGACTTACCTCTCTTCTCATACAGGAGCAATCCAGTCTTCAAAGAGAAGACATCCCCTTTGAGCACTTTCTTGTGGATGGGGTCATTCGGCTGTATCTTAAAGAGCATATGAGTATGTTTCGGAAGAGAACCCTTGAAGTCGTTAAAATGCGGGGAGCACGCCTTTTTGAAGGAGAGCATGTATACCGCATTACAGAGGAAGGAATCTATGTCATGCTGGCTGCTCAAACGGTGGTTGACAAGCAAATAGATTCAAGAGACAAAAGCGTCAATACAGGCATCGAAAGCCTGGACAGGCTGTTAGGAGGAGGAATGGCCGAGGGTGCGGTTTATATGCTCGATACAAACAGCAAAGCCAACTACAGGCACATTATTGCATCCATCCTTGGTGCACGTCTGAAAGAAGGTTACAGTCTCATCAGCTTATTGTCCAGTACACAGACAATAACTGAGTTCGGACCTTTACTGAAGCTTCACAACGTAGATATTGAAAAAGCTATTAAGGATCAAAGGGTATACTTTATTGAGCACTACGACCGCCCAGTGCCCTCTGACTGGGAGCATGCCGTTTTTCAAGTGAAAGATTTATCTAATGAAGAATACAGCCATTTTATCGACCATGAATTAATCAATCAAATAAAGAACGGTCCACAAAACAGTGCCAGCTGGTTTGTCTATTATGACTTAAACACGATATTTAATGAAAGAGGAAAAGACTATGTATTAAGGTCTTTTGCCAAGGAGGCCGCGCTGTGCAGGTCACTCGGGCTGACAATGCTCGTTTTATGCAATTTTAAAGAGGTTGGTGAACAAGCTGCTTCCTTTTTAGAACGGACTACAAACGGAGTATTTAAAACCTGGGTTGATGGCGCCTACCAATATCTGCAGGTTACCAAATCACCGAATGGTTTAATTTCGGAGCCTTGCTTGCTTGAAAGTAAAAAGGAACATCCATTTATAAGGTTAAGATAGAAGGGGGACACACCCATTGAAAAAAAACGAGTTACTGTCCATGCAACTTGAATGCACCATGCTGTTTCAGTCAAATCCCTATATGGTTGAAACTGTGGAAGGACTAGAAATAAGATTAGGGAGAAACAAAAAGGATCTGGAGCCTGTTATAGATTCGTTACTCAAGCAAGAAATTATTCAAAAGATCGGAGATGATTCCTTACCCCTTTTTCGTTATAAAGAACCCGTGGTTACGACAGAGATTGACCTGACAAGTGAGCTGAATAAATCATGACCATGCCAATAGAGCTTATTGAAGAAATACAAGAAACATACGCGGCTCAGTACGACCTTACTATTTTGTTTACTGATGAAAAGGGTGAGCTGGTTGCGCCGCCTAAAGGGGAAAATGTACTGTGTAACAGGCTTCTTACTCTGGAAGAGGGAAATTTATTAGATAAAATTAAAGAAGGCCTGGGAAGTGTTATCTCCCGGCCTTTTGTGTACGATGTTTTGCCGGGTGTCCATGTAGTCATTGCTCCTGTCGGTAAAGAGAATGGAGAAAATATTTACTTATGTGCTGGAGCCATGGTGGAAGAACAGACACAGCAATTTGTAATATCCGAGCTGGGTAAAATATCCAAGGGTGAAGAAGTATGGGAAAAAGCAGTAGATGAGGCGCCTTCTCTTACCCCTGAAAACAAACAGGAATGGATGCGGCGTGCTGGCTCTGTCTCAGCCCTTGCCGGCCTCTGTTTTCAGGGAAATAACCAGGAAGGGGCGGCCTCTGTGCAGGCTCAGCTGTTCCGCGAAGCTGCAAAGACAGAGCACAAAGACCTTCAACAGCTCCTTGATTATTTTCTTGAAAACAGCAGAGATCTGGATTTTATAGGAACAGCTCAGAAGGAAGAAGACGAGCTTTACCGGGTAGATCATATTGCAGGCAGTGAGGCTCAAGACTTATTAAATGCTACTTTCTCCCCTGGAGAAAGCTTTTTGGGAAGAGTCCTTATTACAGGGAAAGAATCCAGCTGGGAACAAGTTCAAGAGGATCCCCGCTCTCTCTTTTTTAGGAGAAAAGGCGTCAATGTGAAATCTCTTTATTGTTTCCAGATAAAACAGCGGAATGGCTCGATATCTCTTTTATTCGGAGGAGAACTTAAAAAGGGAGTTATTTCACAATCAGCCTTAGAACAGGGAAAAACATTAGCTGCCATTTTAGAATCAAGCTTTCACGCAACATCCTTGCAGGCTGAACATAAGCAGCAGCTTGCCCGCTTATCGTCTCTGGTGGAAATTTCCACTATGCTTGCTTCTACCCCAGAGCTTAAAAGGATACTCTATATTTTAGTTGATATCAGTCTTAACCTTGTAGAAGGGCCTTTTTCCTGTGTCATATTAAAAGATCGAGAAAGCGACAAAATTCAGCTTGTATCCCGAGGGAACAGGAAAAAAGAAATAGGCGCCTATGCAAAGGAAGCAGCAAAACGTTACTTCCAATCCCCAGGCTCAAGAGATGTTTTTGCGCCAACGGTCCGGGAGACTCAGGAAGCAAGCTATGTTATTGAGTGCCCGCTGTTCCATCGTGACGACCTGTTAGGTATCCTCTGCGTAGGGTGTGACACATTGTCAGAACGGCATCTTCAGGAACATAAGGCTTTTTTGCATACATTATCTATTATTGGCGGCGTTTCTTTGCAGCTGGCGAGACAGGAAAACGAAGATCTTGGCGAAGGGCAAGTTCATGCCTTGCACAAAGCCATTGAGCAGTTTGATCCGGCATCTCATTCAGCCTCTCAGCAAGCAGCAAAAGTTGCTGGAGAGTTTATTGCAAATATTGGCCTGCCGGTAACATTGATGCGGGATGTAATCAACGCATGCCAGCTCTATCCTTATACACCGGATTTTATTCGAGAAATATTTCCTGAAAGCAAGGTGCCCGATATGCTGGAAGAAGGAAAGGCACTGGCCGATGGGAAACCGGGGGTTTCGTGGAAAGAGATCGGAGCAGGCAGTCAAGTGCTGGCTGTGATTTTGTCTTATATCGAAAATGGAGAAAGCCTAGAGACTATGAAAGCTTTACTAGGATCAGAGGAAGGAGTTGTTCAGGAATTTATTTCTTTTATAGAAGGCAAAGAAGTCATGGAAGAAGAGTTTACCCTTACAAAGAAAATATTAAAAAGTGAAGAGATCGTACCTACTTCAGCGGCAATTAAAACGAATAGCAAGCTTTCACCGCGAGAACAGGAAGTATTGGATTTAGTCGTACAAGGATTGAACAATAGAGAAATCGCTCAAAAGCTTTATATTAGTGATCATACGGTGAAAAATCACGTAACGAAAATCTTTCAAAAGCTTGATGTCACCGACCGGGCTCATGCGATTTCCAAGGTATACAAAATGAAATATGAAGGAAATTCTTCCTCGTAAAATGGCTGTCTCACATGTCGTACTCCGGCGGTGAGGCATTTTTTTGTGCTTCTGGAGCTAAGAGCGATTAGCAAGATCATTTCTTTCCTATAGGAAGAGATCCCCCCTTGGCTGGACGATAGGAACCTGTTCTTATAAAAAAGAAAAGAGAATGAACAGGAATGGTGGGGGATATTCGGTTTATTTGCTGACAGGCATAATAAGCATTGTAAGTTGTTAGTCACAAGTCAACACCATTACACACAAAGGCAGGGGGTGCTCGCGAATTAAAGTGCTTAATCAGCAAACAAATGAAATTATTGTTGAAAAAGTGCAAGGAGCTTACAGCTTCGGAAAAAGGCTGAAAGGATTAATGTTTACAAAAAGCATCCCAGAAGATTATGGGCTTCATATTGATCCTTGTCCATCGATCCATACATTCTTCATGAACTTTCCTATCGATGTATTGTATCTAAACAGGCAAAACGAAATTGTAGGGATAGACGAAGAATTGAAACCAGGAAAAGTCGGAAGAAGAATACCAAAAGCCAGGTCAGTCATCGAGCTTCCGGCTGGAAGAGTTCAGGCTTCTTCCATTGCTGTAGGGCAGACCGTTGCCATTGTGGATGAAAAGTAGTGTCAATGAGTCAGTAAGTAAACTAAAAAACTAGTTTTATATAAAAAAGGAGAGATTTACATGTTGGAATTATTTAAAGGTCTATTCATTGAAGAAGAAGGACAAGGCATGACGGAATACGGTTTGATTCTAGGGCTTATTGCTGTAGGGGTTATCGTGGCCCTAGGCTTGCTTGGAGACCAAATCCGTGGCTTCTTTGAAGACATCACAAATCAGCTCTAAATCATTACTATAAAAAGAAGGACCCTATAATGCATAGGGTCCTCCTTTTAAAAACTAATCAAAACTCGAATGAAAGGATGGCCGCTGTGATTGATATTTTCTTGATTCTTGTTTTAGTCATTTGTGTCGCCACGGATATAAAAAGTCGGAAAATCTATAACAAAGTGATCTACCCAAGCTTGCTGGCTGCTTTTATCTATCATTTAGCAACTGGCGGCTGGGAAGGGCTGAGCCATTCCTTCATTGGATTTTTGATCGGTATGGGGCTTCTTTTCATCCCTTACGCACTGGGAGGAATGGGTGCGGGAGACGTAAAGCTGCTGGGGCTGATCGGAGCACTTAAGGGGGGCACATTTGTCTTTCATTCTTTCCTTTATATTGCTTTAGCCGGAGCAGTCATGGCTCTTGCTGTCATCTTATTCCGAAAAGGAGTTCTAAAATCTCTCTATTACACGTTTGCTAGCCGAAAAAGCGGTGTGAAGCTTACAGAGGGAATTTCCAGAGGATCCTTAAAGGCGACATATCCCTATGGTGTACCGATAGCCGCCGGAGTCGTAATCACATTGTTTGTAAATGGATGGACCTTTCTATGATCAAGCGGGAAGACGGCCAATCTCTTGTTGAATTTGCCCTTGTCCTTCCTGTTCTCCTGCTTGTCCTTGTTGGAATCCTTGATTTTGGAAGAATTATGTATACCCATCTTCAACTGGAAATGGTCACTCAGGAAGCTGTGCGACTCGGGGGGTTGGGCCAGACAGATGCACAGATTCGATCGTATGCTTCCGACAAGTTTAACGGTGATTCTTCTAAGCTGGCTATTACAGTTTCACCAGGCGGAACACGTCGGGCAGGGACATATGTAACAGTGGAAATGACTTATCCGGAAACTTTTTTTAAACCGTTAGGGAGTGTTTCTATTCCATATACAGTCAAAACAAGTTCGACGATCCGCGTGGAGTGAGGGAATGGCTTATGCTATATTTTTTAAAAAAGTTTAGAAAAAGTGAAAGTGGCAATGCTCTTGTACTTGTTACTTTGTCGTTTGGAGCGATTGTAGCGATCCTGGGGCTCGTGATTGATGGCGGGCACTTATATATGACCAAAAGCCACTTGCAAAAAACCGCAAACGCAGCGGCGCTTTCCGGCGCACAGGAAATACCAAACAGTGGTGCAAGGGTGCAGAGGGTTGTAGGTGAAGTACTTGCTTCCCATGAAGAAGGAGGCAGCCTTCTTCGCTCAACTGTGGAAAATAATAGACAGCTGCATGTTGAGTTAGAACGGGACGTGCCTCTCTTCTTTGCTTCTCTATTTGGAAGGGATTCTGTTTCTATTCATGTGGAGGCCAGGGCTTCATTGAACCCCATGGGAGAAGCCAAAGGAGCTGTGCCATTAGGGATTGATGAAAAGGTAGAGTTGAATTATGGAGAGAAATACGAATTAAAAGTAGACTCTGGAGATTCAGAGGCAGGAAGCTTTGGTGTTCTAGCGCTGGCAGGCTCCGGGGCAAATCATTACGGTGAGACATTAAAGCATGGTTTTAAAGATACGATGAAAGTAGGGGATATCGTCCCTACTCAAACAGGTAACATTGCAGGAGCTACAAGAGAAGGGATTAACCATCGGATCGACACCTGTCCGTACCCGAACGGGGAGTACAGGGAACGGGATTGTCCAAAAGTAATGCTAGTTGTTGTTTATAAACCTCATGAGAAATCACAAAATCAATTAAGAAGCATCCAGGTTACGGGGTTTGCTTATTTCTATGTTACTGATCGCATGGGAAGAAATGATGATTCTATTAAAGGGACCTTTATTAAGAGAACCGGGCCTGGAATGGCAGGAACGGGAACGACACTTCCCCCAGACCGAGGCGCTTACGCTATTAGACTAACAGAGTAGGTGAAACAAGAATGAAAGCTAAGAAACTATTAATGCTGGCGATTTTTTCAGGATTTATTACAACAATTTTCTTTTATATTTTTATAAACCAGGCAGCTTCAACTCCAGCCGAAACATCTCCGGTAACCGAGGTGGTTACTGCAAGTGAAGACATCGCAAGAAACCAGCAGATTACCGAAGAAAATACAGTTATCGTGGAAATGCAGGAAGACCAGGCTCATCCACAGGCAGTCACTGATCAGGAAATGATTCTTAATCGCTTTGCTTCCGCTGAAATTAAAGAAGGAGAAGTAATTTTGAATCACCGCGTCGAACAGGGTGAGGAAGCGGACTTTATTTCGAAAAAAATTGAAGAAGGAAACAGGGCAGTTTCTATTAGTGTGGACTACGTAAAATCGGTTTCTAACTTAGTAGAACCAGAGGACTTCGTGGATGTTGTGCTGTCAGAAGAGGAGGATTCACAACATGCAGCTGTCCATACAGAGCTGGTACTAGACAAGGTAAGAGTGTTAGCTGTTGGGGAAAGAATGGTTGATCCGGATGTAGAAGAAGGAGGGACAGAAGAGTACCACGCAGTCACTCTTGAGCTGTCTCCAGAACAATCCATTGAGGTAATCAATGCCAGTGAGAGAGGAACACTTCAACTGGCTTTACACAGCAAAAGGCATACGACAAGTGAGGCAAAATTGGTACAGCAAACTGCCGGGACAGCCTTGGGAGCGGGAGACTATGTGATTCCAATGCCTGACAGCTCTATGATTAGGTCAGAGCCGCATATCAATGCTTCCATTAATACTGTGGTTGCAGCAGGAACGGAGCTTCAATTTCTAGATGAGCAGCAAGCGGATAACGACAATAGAGTTTGGTATTTGGTAGAAACGCCGGGGGGGAAACAAGGCTGGATCAGCAGCCGGATAGTAAATGAGAAGGAAGAATAAATAGGAGTGGTGAGACAGTGGCAAACCGTGCGTACAAAAAACAGTCGGGCGAAGAGCAGGGAAAAGGAAAGGTAATCGTTGTTTGCAGTGCTGTAGGCGGAACAGGAAGAACCTCTGTCACTGTTAATCTAGCAGCACTCCTGGCGAAAAGAAATTTGAAAGTAGATATTATAGATGGCAACCTCCAGTTTGGAGATACAGCAATGGCTCTTGACCTTCAGCCTTTTTATACCTTAAAAGAGTTAGCTGAAAGAAATGACATCTCAAATGCAAGGGACTACGCAGTACGGCACGAAACAGGAATTCAGTTAATTGCTTCTCCGACAAGACCTGAATTTGCAGAGCTTATCTCAACTAGCTTTCTTGCTTCTTTAACGAAAGAACTTTCTGAGGAAGCAAATGTGGTCCTTGTTGATGCCCAGCCTGGATTACCTGAATACAACATTGAGCTTATGGAACAAGCAGACAGCCTTTTTGTGGTGACAACGGCAGGCATGGCTGCTGTAAAAAATACAAAGATCTTCATAGAAACGTTGGAGGCTCTTGGTCTTAAAGAAAAAGCTCACTTACTCGTAAATAAAGCAACTGCCCCGTCTGTTATAAAAGGGAAAGAGATAATGGAACTAGTGGTTGTGGATATGGCCTGCTTTCTCCCAGAAGAAAGAAAACGAATGTCCCAGTCAATGGACCTGGGAAGGCCATTAGTGCTTGATGAGCCGCAGCGAAAGTATACAAAAGAGCTTGGAAGAATGATAGATGAACAGATTTTTTCTCAAATTAATGAAACCAGAAAATCTACTTCAAGGGGCTTTGTAAGGAAGGTTGACGAAAAGTTAAGAGGGACTGGGGGGAAGAGACGTGAGCTTATTAGCAAGACTACAATCAAAGAGCCAGACGGAAGTGAAAGTAACTAATTCAGTCGTAGATAAAGAGGCCGATCACCAAGAAAAAAAGAAAGGAAAAGAGCAGGATAGTGAGCTGAAACAAAGTCAGAAGCTGGAACCAAAAAAAGATACGGAAAAGAAATCTTCTTCATCTTCCTCTCCTTCGACTCCGAAAAATAAAAAGCAGCAACGCCCTGCACAGAGAGATGAATATAGTGAAATAAAAACTCTTACGCTAAAGCACATCGTGAAAGAACGAAAAGATGAATCTATTGAGGATATTGTGGCTGATCTGGATTCAATTATTAATGAAGTTCTTACAGAGAATGAGAATTTAAACAGGGTGAAGGAGTGGACAAGGCTAAAGGACGAGCTGATTAATGATTTAACAGGCTATGGGCCCATTAATCCACTCCTGCAAAATGAAGATGTTTCAGAAGTTATGGTAAACGGACCAGACAAAGTATACGCCGAGATTGGCGGGAAACTTCAGCTTACTGATGTGACCTTCAGGGATAACGACCATGTGATGGCGGTTCTTGAGAAGATTGTTGCTCCATTGGGGCGGAGAATTGATGAAAGCAGCCCAATGGTTGATGCTCGCCTGCAGGATGGTTCACGAGTGAATGCCATCATTCCTCCTTTAGCACTGGGTGGTCCAACAATAACCATCCGTAAGTTTTCAAAGGATCCCTTTACCATTCATGACTTAATTCGCTTTGGCACTCTAACGGAAGAGATGGCTGACTTTATCAAAGCCTGCGTGGAAGCAAAGCTTAATATCTTTGTCAGCGGCGGTACCGGTTCCGGAAAAACAACGACTCTTAACGTATTATCATCATTTATTTCAAATGAAGACCGGATTGTAACCATTGAGGATGCTGCAGAGCTTCAGCTTGGGCAGGAGCACGTCGTTTCCTTGGAAACACGTCCTCCCAATATAGAAGGAAAAGGAGCCATTACGATCCGCGACCTTGTAAGAAACTCTCTGCGAATGCGTCCTGACCGTATTGTCATAGGTGAGGTTCGAAGCGGTGAAGCGTTGGACATGCTCCAGGCAATGAATACAGGACATGACGGATCACTTGCTACCGGTCATTCAAACAGTCCCAGGGATATGGTGGCGCGATTGGAAACAATGGTGCTGATGGCGGGTATGGAGCTTCCGGTTAAAGCAATCAGGGAACAGATTGCAGGAGCGTTGAATGTCATTATTCAACAGTCAAGGTTGAAAGACGGATCACGACGGATCACAAATATTACAGAAGTACAAGGACTCGAAGGAGACATTATTGTTCTTCAGGATATTTTTACGTTTAAACAGTTTGGCGTGGATGATAACGGGAAGATTCTTGGGAAATTGGTGCCCACAGGAGTGCGGCCGAAATTTTACGAGAGAATGGAATATGAAGGTATTTATTTGCCGCCGTCTATTTTCACAGAAAGAGAGGAGTAGAAGATGACCATATTATTGGTGCTTTCTGTGTTTTTAACCTCCTTTCTCCTGCTGTGGTCGATCACTCTTTTTCGTGCGAAAAAAGAAGCCGCAGACGCAGAAGCGGAGAAGATTAGAGAGCCTGTAACGATAAAAGGCTTGCTGAAAAATGGGAACCAGAAACTCAAGCTGCTTATAGTAAAAAAGAAAAAGCCCAGCAAGAAAAAAGATAAACTGGAACAGCAGCTGAGTGTAGCTGGTGTGCCGATAAAGCCTGAGGAATTTATTGTGTTTCAAGTGTTTGCTATCTTGATCGCAGGGGGACTGATGCACCTTTTAACCAGTCAGCTGATCTTAATGGCGGCAGGGGGAATGGTTGGGTACTTGATGCCAAAAATGTGGCTGAAGGCTAAACAGAAAAAACGAATGAAGCAATTTAATGAAGGACTCCCTGGAATGATTACATCTATTACTGGCTCCCTGCGAGCAGGTTTCAGCTTTCCTCAGTCTCTGCAAATGGTGGCAGAAGAGTCATATTCCCCTATTAGAGAGGAAGTTCAGCTTGTATTAAAATCCATGCAATACGGAACGACCCTGGAGGACGCACTGGTGGCATGGAAAGACAGAATGCCTAGCGAAGACCTGGATTTACTGGTTGAAGCTATTTTAATCCAAAGGCAGGTTGGCGGAAATCTTGCTTATCTCTTAGACAAGCTTGTGGAAACAACCAGGGAGCGTTCCAAGATAGAAGGGCAGGTTAAGACACTGACTGCTCAAGGAAGGCTTTCAGGAATCATAATCAGTCTCCTTCCTGTCGGTCTCGGAGTTCTTATCTACATGATGAACCCGGAATATATGAGCACGCTATTTATTCATCCGATAGGGCAAGGAATGCTAGTGGCAGCAGTCATAGGCGGAGTCATCGGCTTTTTCCTCGTTCGAAAAATAACGACAATTGAGGTGTAAGAAAGATGTTTTCCTTATATATGGGGTTCTTTACATTTGCCACTCTTCTTTTCTACGCGTTCTTTGCTTTTCGGGCGGAAAGAAAAAGCGTGGAGCAACGAATAAAGGTCTATTTTTCAGACATAGGCGATGCAGGTGAAGTAGACGATCGCTCTTTCTATGAGCGGGTGATTGATCCTTTTTGGAAAAATTCGAAGAGAAAATTCCAAAGAAAGCTGAACAAAGAAAAGGCAACGCAATTGGAAATCAGGCTGCTGCAGGCAGGACAGCCTTTTGGCTTTAGTCCGGTAGAGTTTAAGATCTTCCAGCTGGCTCTTCTTATTCTTTTTCCTGCAATGGGAGCAGGGTATGCTTTTTTACTCCGAGCAGATGCCTTATTCTTGTTGCTGATAGCGGCAGCTTCCACAGGAGCCGCTGTCTTACTGCCAAAGCAATATTTGAAGATGAAAGCACAGAAACGAAGCAAGCTTGCGTTAAAGGAGCTTCCTGATACATTAGACTTGCTGACGATCAGTCTTGAAGCAGGCCTTGGTTTTGACGCTGCGCTGAGTAAAGTGGTGGCGAAGAAAAAAGGGGTGCTGGCTGACGAATTCAAAGTGTGCCTTGAAGAAATAAGGCTTGGGAAAACAAGAAAAGAAGCACTGAGCGGGATTAATGAGCGTTTAGATGTAGAAGAGCTGAAAGCTTTCATTTATAACGTCATCCAGGCAGAAAAGTTAGGAATAGGGATGGTATCTGTGCTGCGAGTGCAGACGGATGATATTCGGGAAAAGCGTAAGCAGCGAGCAGAGGAAGCCGCCATGAAAGCACCAATTAAAATGATGTTTCCTTTAATTCTGTTCATTTTCCCGACCCTATTTATTATTCTCCTAGGTCCCGCAATGCTCCAGCTTCTTGAAAGCTTCTAACGTAGGGGTGCCTCCAGCAAGGCGCAGCGGGGTGCCAGGCACCTCGCTTGATCAATTAAGTAAAAATCCATTAGTACCAAGGGTTGCAGTGTGTTTCCTGTTACAGAGATGTTACATACAGCGGGGGTGGGTGCCTGGCACCCTGGCATGGCGAAAAAGGAAGAAACCATTAGTGCCAGGGGTTGCAGCGTATTTCGTGTTACAGGGATGTTACATACTGCAGGGGTGCCAGGCACCATTAAAGGCACCATTTACCATAGTTTTTCATATTTTTCCGTTATTGTACGTTTATCTCACATAACTGCTGGGAAACACACATAATGAAACATCAAGTTTCTATCATTTAGCCTATTACTATACTGGAGGTGAGGGTAGTTTAAAGGAAGTGTAAAGAGCAAAGAAGCTAAAAAAGAGAACTGCTTTACAATGATTACTAAATGTAAAAAAATGCTCCCTTTATACTAACTTCGACTTCTATCTAAAATACAATCTGCCAGACATTTTACCAAAGCAATGGCTCAAGCTACTTTTCCTGACGACTCCGTACAACTTGTTTGTATTTAGGGGAAAATTATAGGAGGGTATTTGAAATGAGCAATAACAGAATTGATTACAGACAAAAGATGGAACGAAACAGAAAAAGGTCACATAAAAAGACTGTCAGTGTACTAGCCGCTGCCTCTATTATTGCGCTACCAATGAGTGCAGGCGCAGCTGATGCAGAAGATGATGATAGTTTACTAGCGTTCGGACCTGATGTGGCAGAAGCTCAAGATGATGCTGAAGAAGAAGGCACTGACTTAGATGCAGATGCAGATGAGGACGACGATGACGACGATGACGATGATGATGACGACGATGATGATGATGTAGTGGACGACGACGATGACGACGATGACGATGATGATGATGTAGTGGACGACGACGATGACGACGACGATGATGATGACGACGATGATGATGATGTAGTGGACGACGACGATGACGACGATGACGATGATGATGATGTAGTGGATGACGACGATGACGATGATGATGATGATGATGACGATGACGACGATGATGATGTAGTGGACGACGACGATGACGATGATGACGATGATGATGTAGTGGACGACGACGATGACGACGATGATGATGACGACGATGATGATGATGATGAGTACGATGAAGACACTGACACTGATGCAGACGATGCCTACGGCGATGACGAGCATACTGGTGAAGGTGAAACACTTCCTGATACTGCAGCAGGGATCTTTAACCTAGGTGCTATTGGTATTGCAGCGCTAATGGCAAGCTGGGCTGGAAGAATCTTTGGTAAAAGAAGAGAAGAGTAAGATAAAATAAGTGATGGTAATCGCCCCCACTAGCTGCCTAGTGGGGCTTTTTTCAAAATGTATCCTACATATATTTCTATTACTCCAAGAAAGGGGAAAAGGCTATGTAATGATTAGAAAACATTCTTCCTGATCAGGAGAACTGAATGTGTAAGGAGGAGAAATGATGATAAGAAAAATATCGAATTGGCTTTTTGTGATTGGCATTGTCCTTATCTCAGCCAATATCTTTTTATATTTGAACCAAAGTAACAGTACATCTGGTGCTTTAGGAGATGCTGAAGCTTTGCTGGGAGGAAGTGACAACTCCTACGAGGAAGAAGCTCAGGATGAGACTTTACAAAGACATGACGATAGTGCGGCTCACACGGAAGGTGAGTTTGAAGAAAATAAACCCCCTCATATGATTAACGAAGAGCCTCCTTCGATGACAAAAGAAGAATTTGAACCACAAGTAAATGAAGTGATAGGACTTTTACACATCCCTAAACTGGATGAGTCTCTTCCCATCATCGGTGGTGTAGATGATGAGCAGCTTGACAGGGGTGTCGGTCATCTTCCTAGTACAGTTCTTCCTATGGATGGGGATCAAATTTTGTTATCTGGTCATCGTGATACAGTTTTTACTAACTTTGACGAGCTGGAAAAAGGAGATAACTTTATCGTTGAGCTTCCTTATGGAAAGTTTGAATATGAAATGAAAGAAACTGAAATTGTCGACAAGGACGATACAAGCGTCATCCGTTCTATGGATGAAGAAGTATTAACTTTGTCTACTTGTTACCCTTTCAGCTATCTTGGAAATGCACCGGAAAGATACGTTATCTATGCTTATCCAGTAGAACAGGAATAACCTTTAGGGCGCTCCCTGCATTGGGAAGCGCTCTTTTATTGTTGCGGTAGTAAAGCGGTGCCTGGCACCTTAATTGGGATTATAAGGTAAATCCTTTAGCGGCAGGGGTTACGGTGTTGAATGTATTACAACAGAGTTACAGCAGGTAGAGGTGCCAGGCACCCAAAGTGGGAGGAACAGGTAAATGCTTTGGTGACAAGGGTTTCACGGTTGAATGCATTACAGCAGTGTTACAACGCGTAGGGGTGCCAGGCACCCAAAATGGGAGGAACAGGGAAATGCTTTGGTGGCAAGGATTACGTGGATGAATGTATGACAACAGTGTTACAACGCGTAGGGGTGCCAGGCACCACCCAGGCACCACCCAAAAATGCAGGCACTGAAAAATGGAGCTTTGGACTGGAATCGTGGTAAGATGAACGCATGATTCAGAAAGACGTTCAGGAGGAACCATGACTACATTAATTATAAATGCTGATGATTTTGGTTTGACTCGAGGAGTTAATGATGGAATCATCAAAGCCCATACAGATGGTATCGTCAACTCTACCACTTTGCTTGTGAACATGCCTGGCACAAAGGATGCTGTAAGGAAAATGAAGGATTATCCTGACCTTGGTGTCGGCATCCATCTTACCTTGTCCTGCGGCAGTCCGGTAAGATCCGATGTTCCTTCTCTTGTTAACGAGGAAGGCAGCTTTAAACTGACAAAGACCTACCGAGAAGTTGATCCAAAAGAGATTAACGTTTCTGACGTGGAAAAAGAATGGCGGGCACAATTACAAACCTTTCTTTCTTTCGGGATCTACCCGACACACATAGACAGCCACCACCATATTCACGGATGGGACCCTCTCTATCCGGTCATCCATAAGCTTTCCAAGGAATATTCTCTTCCGGTCCGTAATGTGTTCCAGAACACAAAGTCACAAGGAATTCAGCTTCACACTGCTATTTTCCGTGATGATTTCTATAAAAACGGCACAGGCCTAAAGTACTTTCACAAACTTCAAAAAGAAGTGAGCACAGAGGAAGTGGTTGAAGTCATGGTTCACCCAGGCTTCATTGATGACGACTTAAGAAATATTTCTTCATTTCTGGAGAGACGTGAAAAAGAGCTTGAACTGTTAACGGCTATCCAGCTTCCGAAAGGCATGAGGCTCGCTGAAAGAAGAAATAGAGAGAAATTCTGTACAACATAACAATGCCCCTCAATGAAAATCAGATTTTCCAAAATAAATTCCATATAAAAAGAAGGCTGTCCTGCTGGTATTTACCACCTAAAGGGCAGCTTTTTTATATGTTAAACCTTTATTCCTTTTTTAAAAAAACTTTAATTTCAACAAAGTAGTGAATTTTCATTTCTAAAGTCGTAAAATATAAGTATATTTTTCCATTTATATAGGCTGTAATTCTCTGTTAGTGATCTGTCTTTTTTCACAGTCAGCAGGCTTGAAAGTCAAAATCATACATAAGGGGGAAGGGAAATGTCAGAGGAGCAGTCAGTAGAACCGAAAAAGGCCAATGTCTTAGGAATGCAGTTTTGGGTGGGAGCAAGCTTAGGGATAGTGCTGGGGATTGGAATGGCGTTTTTGTTTGGAATGATGGGCGGGGGAATGGAAGCAAGCGGAGCCGATCGAAGCGAGGTATTAAAACAGTCCCAGGAGTTTTATGAAGAGGAGCTGATTGCCCCGTCCACGGCTGTTTGGGCACCAATGAATGAATCAGAAGTTGAGTATTTGGGCGGCGACCGTTACCGTGTGGAAAGCCATGTAGATGCACAAAACGAAAATGGTGCACAAATACGAGAAAGATATGAAATGTGGATGCTTTATGACCCTGACAAAGAAGAGTGGGAAATGGAAGTTTACTATAACAACTAAAAGGAGGGAAGAGCTGTGGGCGCACTAACGACAATGGAACTTATCTTAATAGGAATCTTTTTACTTGCATGTGCAAGCTTTGCCTCCTTTATTTATGCATTAATTAAAAAACGATCTTCCATGGGTATCTTTTTATTTGCCACAGTCCTGACAGGAGCGGCTGTTGTCTTTTTGTTTTTCCATGAAGATACCTTACAACCGAGAGTCACTCAAACGGCGGCAGAGGAAACGGCAGAGGAGATAGAAGAAGAGGAATCGACTGCACAGGAAGAAGAGGAAGAAGCTTCAGGAAATGAAGCTGACAAGAAAGATGAGGAAAAAGCTGAAGAAGGAAAAAGCAGGGAAGACTACAGTGAAGAAAAGGAAAGCCGGTCAATTGAGGATAGCAAAAGGGCTGCCGAGGAAAGATATGAAAGAGAGATCGCTGAACATATCGATGAGATCACATTCGCTTTTGATTTAGTGGATGCGGAAGTCAAGAAGCTGGAAGGAAATGAGTCAGACGCAAATATTCAATCCTTGTTAAACAGGCTGAAAGAAGCGGTTGACGTTCTGGGTGATCATGCATTGATCACGAACCCGCCTGCCGGCTATGTTTCTTTTGATGATCAGTACATGAATGGGGTTTGGTATCTGCAGGAAGCCTGCCAATCCATGCATACAATAATCAGTGATTATTACTATGATTACTATGAAAACCATCTAGCATTGGAATTACTGTGGGATAATTTGTATTATGCAGAGCTGCATCTTCAGGAAGCATACGACCGTTCGACGGTTCTCTTTGCCAGTCCCCTTGCAGGGCTTGAAAGTCTGGGTACGATAGAAGAAATTGATTTAGATGGTTCCTATCTTCAAGCACATGAAATAGAAACTCCTTCAAAGGAAGAAAGAATTCAAAGCTTAGTAGCAAACTATCAGTATCACTTTGTGGAAGCTGTGAACGCTGGTAATTATAATATCGTAGCTCCATACATTTATCCTGGCAGCAACCTTCAAGATGCCCAGGAAAGCTTAATTAGTAATCTATCAGAACAAGGGACAAAAGAAGAATTAGTAGAATACGTGATAGAAGATATATATGAAGAAAATGGAATCACCTATGTACGGGTATTTGAGGTTCATTTAATTATCAGCAGTGACGGTGATGTAAAAGAGGTAGAAAATCTTTGGAAATACGAAGTAAAATCCTATGATGGAGGATTTCGATTGGCAGATATTGAGGGTCAGTAATTTTTGGTAAAAAGATAGTTACAGTGTAATGGTAGTTTCCATTATTTATCGAAAATAGATAGGGTGATCTGCCTATTTTCTAACATTAACAAAAACGAAAAATATCTCTATGTTGGTGATAACCGATATACTATAATGAAGTGATGCTGCCCGCAGCATCACTTTTTTCATGTCATTATTATTGGTTAGGATGGGGAAACGTGGATTTATACAGACAACCTGATAGAAAGATAAGAACGGAAATTGAAGGGTTACGTGCTGTGGCAGCAATCCTTGTTGCGGTTTATCATATTTGGCTAGGAACTGTATCGGGCGGAGTAGATGTATTCTTTGTCGTTTCCGGGTTTTTAATTACAACCTCCTTAATTAGAGGGCTAGAAAGGGACAATAGGATCGATTTTTCTAACTTTGTTTTGAGACTGTCAAAAAGGTTATTCCCTGCGGCCTTTACTGTTCTGTTTGTAGTCACAATTGCATGTTTGCTTTGGCTTCCACAAGTTAGATGGAGTCAAGCTGTTTCTGAAGTCTTTGCTTCTGCCTTGTACTTTCAAAACTGGCAGCTGGCGCAACAATCAGTAGATTATCTAGCTAAAAACAATGAAGCGAGCCCTTTTCAGCATTTTTGGGCCATGTCCATACAAGGCCAGTTTTATCTTCTTTGGCCATTGGTTTTGTTCATTTCTGTATTACTGGCGAAGAATCTATTTAAAACCTCCATAAGGGCAGCTTTTTTAAAAACTTTGCTAGCGGTATTCGTTTGTTCATTTGTTTATTCAGTCTATATGACTGAAGTAAATCAGCCGTGGGCTTATTTTGATACCTTTACGCGAGTTTGGGAGTTTTGTCTTGGAGGGATTATTGCCTTATTAATCTCAAACATTGTGCTAAATAAATCAGTGAGTCTGGTGTTAGGGTGGCTTGGATTTATTGGTCTTTTGTCGTGCGGGATTATCTTGCAGGTTTCCGCTGTTTTTCCGGGGTATGCAGCGTTGTGGCCAACCTTAAGTGCAGTGTTTATCCTTTTGGCAGGAAACCAAGGAGGAACCCTGGGAGTTCACCGCGTATTAAGTTCCAAACCTTTAGTCAAATTTGGTAGTATTTCATATGGTTTTTATTTGTGGCATTGGCCTGTGCTGATTTTTTATTATATTTTAACAGGTAACGAAGTGGTTAGTATTTTTCATGGTGTGTTACTCATAGTGCTTGCGACTTTACTAGCTCACTTAACTACAAGATTTGTGGAGACACCTATTAGAAAAGGCAAAAGGCTAAATACTAAATGGAAAACGGGAGCGGCTTCAGCCGCATTTTTGGTTCCCGTTCTATTATTATCTTCTTTATGGTACGGGACCATTCAGTATATGGCTCATGGAGCAAGTTCAACTATCTCGGTCGAAGGAGAACTACAAAATAAAGATGAGGGAGTAACTCCTACGCCATTGCAGGCAAGAGATGATGTTCCCAGGATTTATAACGAGGATTGTCATCAGGGAGAAGGGAAGTCTGAAGTCATAGAGTGTAAGTATGGTAATACAGAAAATCCTGCTATTACTCTTGCTTTGGTTGGAGGATCTCATTCTGCTCATTGGCTTCCTGCTCTTGAAGTGATTGCGGGGGAAGAAGATATAGAAGTCAGAAGTTATACAAAAAGCGGTTGCCGTTTTTCAACTGACCAAAGAGAGGATAAAGAGGATTGTCAAGAATGGAATGATAATATGATGGAAGTCCTTCTTTCTGAAAAACCTGATTTGGTATTTACGACCGCTGACGCAACAGAATTAGATGAAGTACCAAAAGGTTATGTGGAGCACTGGGAAACATTGAATGAAGAGGAGATACCGGTGTTTGCTGTAAGAGACAACCCAAGGTTTGAGTTTGATCCACCTTCTTGTGTAGAAGAAAATGGACCCTATGCTCAGGAGTGCGCAATAGATAGAGAAGAAATTTTACCTTCAAATAGCCCGTGGGAAAAATTGGATAATCCTCCAAGTAACGTTCATTATGCAGATTTAAGCGATTCCTTCTGTGAAGAAGATGTATGTTACTCAGTAGTAGATAATGTACTTGTTTATAGGGACTTTCATCATCTTACAGCAACATTTTCTAAAAAGATTGCCCCAGAATTAAAAGAGGAACTTCTTCCTGTCTTAAATAACCTTCAGTAGAAGGTAGAATTCAGAAGATTGATTGTGAGATTTTAAGTCTAATTAGAAGCTGGCCCAGACCTAGGGCCAGCTTTTTCTTCTTATCTACGTAGAAAAGCTGTAGACACTCAGCTCTTTTTCCCTTTTTCATACCCATCCGTTCTTACCTCTTCCGGTACAAGGGCTCCCCCTGTTCCCCACACAATATGAATAGCGTTAGATTTATCCTGGTTGTTTGTCCGGTATGGCCCGGCCATGCCGGCAAGGGCAGAAGGCTCGAGATAGGTGCCTTCTGTATCCTTAAGAATACGTAAATAGTGGTAGAGCACGTCATCTCTTATCGTGTAAATCCCGGAAAGCAGAGGATCCATAACTTTTCCTACAAAGGAAGACGGTGTGCCGACAGCAAGGCCATCCGCTTCTGTAATATTATCCAGTCCGACGTCTTGAACAGAAATGTCAGCATGCTTTCCTGTTAACAGCCCAAGGAGCATACAAGGAGATTGCACCGGTTCAGCAAAATAACAACGGACATGTTCACCAAAGACATGCTTCAAGCCAAATGCCACCCCGCCCGGTCCTCCGCCGACACCGCATGGAAGATAGACATAAAGTGGCCGCTCTTTACTGACCGTGATTCCCTGTTCTTCTAATTGTTCCTTTACTTCAAGGGCAGCAGCAGAGTACCCGGCAAATAAATGAACAGAATTTTCATCATCTACGAAGTGACAGCGTGGATCTGCTTCGCATTGCTTCCGGCCTTGCGCCACGGCAGCACTATAGTCTGTTTCATATTCATGAACGTTCACTCCTTTTTCACGAAGGAGCTCCTTCTTCCACTCTTTGGCGTCCTGCGACATATGCACATCTACGGTAAACCCTAATTCAGCACTCATGATTCCAATGCTTAAACCCAGGTTTCCAGTCGATCCGACTGCAATAGAATAACGTGAGAAGATCTTTCTGCTTTCTTCATGTAAAAGCTTTGAATAATCATCTTCTTTGCTTGTAAGAATGCCTGCTTGTAAAGCCAGCTTCTCCGCCCAGGTGAAAATTTCGTGAAAGCCACCGCGCGCTTTAATAGAGCCTGCGACCGGCAATTCATTGTCACATTTTAAAAACAGTCTCCCTTTGATAGATTCTCCAGTATCCTGCTCTAACGAAGCTTTCATGTGGGGGATTTCTTCTAAGGAAGAAGAAATGATCCCATCAGGAGAAGAGTCAGGAAATGCTTTAGCCATCAAAGGTTCAAATCTCTTAAAACGTTTGACGGCTTCATAGATAACAGATTCATCAAGACCTTGAACAGGCAAAGGCGCATCGGGCTCACAGTTGGGGTTGGTCCAGTATACTTCTTTGGCATCTATGATGTTTTGGAATACAGGGTATTTTTCTATGTAGAATTGCAGCTCAGATTGATTCATAACAGTCACCTCACTTACTTGTATTGTAGCATTCTGACACGAGGAGAGAGACGAGAAATTGACAACCATGCGTGAAATCCATACGATAACACCATAACCATAACACGTGATAAAGAGGGGTAATAAATGGCGGAAAAGAAGAAACAGTCATTTACAGATATGATGAAATCACCGATTATTGCGGCAATCAGTTCCCCAAAAAGGCTGGATGAAGCAATGGATAGCAAGTGCAGCATCGCGTTTCTCATGATGGGGGATGTCATGAGCCTCCCTAATTATGTAAAAGCCTTGCAGCAGGCGGGAATGAAGGTGTTTGTCCACTTGGATTTTGTAGAGGGAGTCGCCAATGATCGAAGCGGCGTTCGCTATGTTGCCAGACAAGCTAAGCCAGAGGGAATTATTTCGACAAAGAATCAAGTGATTCGCTACGGAAAAGAAGAAGGAATGCTGACCATCCAACGGTTCTTCTTAATTGATAAATCTGCGATTGACAAAGGGATACAAATGGTAGAGTCATCCAGGCCCGATGCAGTGGAAATTTTACCTGGCGTGATACCAAAGGTCATAAACAGGCTGTCAGAACAAACCTCACTTCCCCTTATCGCAGGTGGATTAATAGAAACATTGGATGAAATCCAGGAAGCACTGGATGCTGGAGCGGTAGCGGCTTCCTGCGGCAGTAAGAAACTATGGAATTCTGAAGTATAATAGATTGTTGTGTTTTACCCGTATTCGTTTAAGAATGCGGGTTTTTTTGAGAGAAGAAAGTCCCTTTTCCTCAAACTCATTCTTTTTTCTCAATATTACGGGAAAGTTTATTTGCATAAACCTCTGAATATACCGCCATACCCGCTTCTACTTAATTACTATGGGGAATCAATGGTAACAGCTACTAGTTTACTAATCTAGCAAAAAAGGCTTCTCCTAGTAGATAAAAGCAAGTAGCCTAGTGAGCAGCTAATTCTTTTTTCATATAATATTTCATTCCAGTATACAAAGTAGAAAGGGAGTTGAAAATGACAAGAAAAATGACAAAGTTTGCCGCCATGCTGCTCATGGTAATTGCTGTCACCTTGACGGGACAAGCAAACCAGGGGAATGCTGCCCAGGATTCACAGCTTGGGACGGTCACAGGTGTGCAGAATGGTTTGAATGTGAGAGCCCAGCCTAATTCTGGTTCAACCATTATCGGGGGGTTATCTAACGGAACACAAGTTACGATCCATAGCATTGATGAACATAATTGGGCACAAATTGACTATAACGGTGGAGTCGGTTACATAAGCATGACTTACGTTACGTTGAATAATGCACCCTCAGCCGTCCAAGGTAAAACGATAGCCATTGACCCCGGGCACGGGGGAAGCGACCCAGGCGCTGAAGCATTTGGACTTCAGGAAAAAGAAATTGCTTTGGATGTCGGGCTGCGCGTAGAGGAGAAGCTTAGGAATGCAGGGGCTGAGGTAGTGATGACAAGAACTGCAGATACATACGTGGGTCTCTCTGAAAGAGCCCAAATTGCAAATCAAGCAGACGCCGACTCGTTTGTAAGTATCCACGCAAATGCCTTTGATGGAAGTGCGGAAGGATCAGAAACCTACCATCACCCAGTTAGCAATGAAGGAAAAGAACTGGCAGAATCTATCCAGGAAGAGCTGATAAGAGAATTAGGCACCACTGATCGAGGCGTACATGACGCACACTTTGCTGTTTTAAATGAAACAGCCATGCCGGCGACCTTGGTTGAAATAGCATTTGTAGACAATGCTTCAGATGCCGAACAATTAAAAACCAATGAGTTCCGGGAAAAAGCAGCCAATGCCATCGTGCAAGGAATCGAAAATTATTACAGCAGCAAATAAATAAAATAGTGTGAGAGATCTGAGTTCGCGAACTTAGGTCTTTTTTATATGGAGAGAGACATACATGAATAGACCATTGACCGGGACAGAAGGGGGGAAATCCAGGAGAAGCTTTCTATATATAACCCCTTGAATTACAAGATGATTTTTCATTGGCAAATGCTGTTTTCAATTTTGTCAACAAGCGTGGTGACGAAATCACAATTAGATTACATTGAGAACCATGATGAGAGCGCTTTATTATTAGAGTATAAGTCAAAGGGAAGTAGGAGGAACAAAAATGGCTAATACTAATACAGCGCCAGAGCAAAGCGGAACAGGGTTAAAAGCGAAAGTTCAGCGTTTTGGCAGTTATTTAAGCGGCATGATTATGCCGAATATAGGAGCGTTTATTGCATGGGGTCTGATTACGGCTCTCTTTATTGAAACGGGCTGGACACCAAATGAGAATTTAGCAGAACTGGTTGACCCTATGATCATTTATTTGCTTCCGCTTTTGATTGCGTTTACAGGCGGACGTATGGTTTATGATTTGCGTGGAGGAGTGGTTGGAGCCACAGCTACGATGGGTGTTATCGTCGGGGCGGATATCCCAATGTTTATTGGGGCTATGATTATGGGGCCTCTTGGCGGTTACCTCATTAAAAAGATTGACCAGTTTTTTGAAGGGAAAGTCAGATCAGGATTTGAAATGCTGGTCAACAACTTTACCGCAGGATTTCTTGCCTTTGGTCTGGTTCTGGTTGCTTATCAAGGAGTAGGACCGGTTGTTGTTGCCTTGAACCAGGTACTGGCTGCAGGCGTTCGTGTGATCGTTGATGCAGGTCTTCTTCCATTAGCGAGTATTTTTATTGAACCCGCTAAGGTGCTTTTCTTAAACAATGCCATTAACCATGGAATCTTAGGTCCTCTTGGAATGCAGGAGGCTACAGAGACCGGGAAATCGATCTTGTTTATGCTTGAATCAAACCCAGGACCTGGTCTTGGAGTATTGCTTGCCTTTATGCTGTTTGGAAAAGGCGCGGCAAAGATGTCTGCAGGTGGCGCAGGATTTATTCATTTCTTTGGGGGTATCCATGAAATTTACTTCCCATACATCCTCATGAAGCCAATGCTGATTCTTGCTGTTATTGCTGGTGGCATGAGTGGAGTGTTTACTTTCGGACTGTTTAATGTCGGCCTTGTAGCGGTGCCGTCGCCAGGAAGTTTCTTTGCTTATCTTGCCATGACGCCGCAGGGAGATCACATTGGTATGCTGGCTGGTGTTATTGTTTCCACTGCTGTATCCTTTGTTGTCGGTGCAATCATTCTAAAAACAGTAAAAGGTAAATCAGAAGAAGGGCTTGAAGAAGCAACGTCCAAGATGGAAACAATGAAAGGAAAGAAAAGTAGTGTTTCTGGAAGCCTTGTTGGAGAAGAGCAAATGGAAAAGCAGGCAGCAGACGGTGAAGCAACTGAAGTTCATGCTTCAGACCTGTCTCCTGACAAGATTAACAAAATTATTTTTGCCTGCGATGCCGGCATGGGTTCAAGCGCCATGGGTGCCTCCATACTCCGGAACAAAGTAAACAAAGCTGGCCTTGATATTGAAGTTACAAATAAAGCGATTAACCAGATTCCAGATGACGCTGATTTAATCATTACCCATAAAGATTTAACAGATCGTGCACGGGCAAAACAGCCGGATAAGCTGCACATTTCTGTGGACAACTTTATGAATGGTGCAAAGTACGATGAAATTGTAAGTGACTTAAAAGAGAACGAGTAACGCGCACCTATGAAGCGGGGTGAAATCATGTATGTATCGGCACGAGAACGTAACATTTTAGAGCTTTTGCTAGCCAGTCAAGATGGGATTACAGTAAAAGGTATCGCCGAGGCATTGAAAGTCAGTACCCGTACCATTCACCGCGATTTACAATCAATTGAAGATATTTTAGCAGAGTATGACCTTACGTTAGAAAAACAGGCAGGAATTGGAGTGAAGCTTGCAGGACCAGAGGAAAAAATCACTCAGTTACAAAGCTTTCTTCATGGGGTGAAACCTGTAGAGTACACTCCGGAGGAGCGGCAACAGCTGCTCCTCTCCATCCTTTTGCAGGAAGGAGAGCCTGTTAAGCTGTATACACTGGCTAAGGAATTAAGTGTCACCATTTCTACGATAAGCAATGATTTAAATAAAATGAACAGCTGGCTTCAGCCTTTGGATTTAAAGATAGTGAGACGCAGAAGCTACGGCATCGAAATTCAAGGGGATGAAAAACAGAAACGACGAGCGCTCCGCCGTTTGATTACAGAACAAATAGGAGAGGAGAAGCTCCTTTCTTTACTGGAAGCTCATCGCAATAGGGAAATGATACAGGAACAGGCTTCTCACAAGCTCCTTCATCTTTTAGATACAAAGGTTATTCAAGAGGTGCTTACGATCCTTCATGATTTACGTGAGGAAGGAGAGTACATTGCTGATGTATCCTTCACAGGCCTGGTTGTACACTTGAGTCTCGCTGTTGACCGGATACAAAAAGGGGAAAGTATTGAAAAGAATGAGGCTTATTTAGAAAGAGTCCGGAAAGAAAAGGAGTACGACACAGCAGAGAAAATTGTAAAACGGCTGGAAGAGCGGTTATACATTGAAATACCTGAAGTCGAGATTGGCTATGTGGCGATGCACTTGCTGGGAGCAAAGCAAGGGGACGAGGGCTTGAACCTTCTGCAGGAGGATGCGCTGGATCTTACATTGAAAGCAAAAAGGTTAATTGAGGAAGTGGAAGAAGAGGTTGGAATGCCCCTTGCAAAGGATACGTCACTGCTTGAAGGACTGGTAAGCCATCTAAAGCCTGCTTTGTTTCGAATCGAACAAGGTATGAAGATCTATAACACTCTCCTTGCGGATATAAAAAAAGGGTATGGACCTTTATTTTCTATCTTGCAGGTGAAAATCGAAAAGGTGTTTCCTGAATATGAAATGCCAGAAGAAGAAATCGGGTATTTGGTCATGCACTTTGGATCGGCAATGGAGAGGGCCAGGAATAAACAGCATATAGAGGCTGTCGTTGTATGCTCCAGTGGAATCGGCACATCAAAGCTGCTGGCCACAAGGCTGGAACGAGAGATCCCTCAGATCAGCAAGGTAAGCCACATGTCTGCTTTTGACATCAACCAGGACGCTATATCATCAGGTACTATTGTTATATCAACCGTTCCTTTGCAATCGGTGGATCCTTATTTTCTTGTGAATCCATTTTTATCAGATAAAGAGGTTGAACGGATCAGGAGTTTTATTAGTAAGAAGGAATGGAAAACAAAGAATAACAAACTAGAGAATGATGAACCTAACTCCCGTGATTCGGAAGAAACGTGGAACAAAGAGGAAGTACTGACGGATTTTCAAGGGATTCAGCAGGTAAGCAGTCTCATTAATTCTTTGTTGGAGACGTTTGAGTTTAATGAAGTGCCGGCCAATGAAACCGTGCGTGAGATTGTGAAGCATATAAGCAGACACCAGGAAGACAGAGGCTGGGTGAAAGATAAGGATTCGATTACAGAAGCCTTACTGGATAGAGAGAAAAAAGGCGGCCTGGCCATTCCCGGGACAAGCCTCGCTTTATTTCACACCCGTTCAGAGGATGTAATGAGGCCTTCCTTTACCGTCCATCCATTGCAGAAGCCGGTCATTCTCAGGGGGATGGACAACAAGGATACGGAAGTCACTCGTATTCTCCTCATGCTTGCTCCTGAAAACTGGAGCTCCGAAGGTATTGAGTTAATGAGTTATATCAGCGCATTAATGATTGAGAATGAATCTTCAATTGATATATTTGAAAATGGAAATGAACAAACACTGTTTTCTTTTTTAGAAAAAAAGCTTAAAGCGTATTTAATGGAAAAATTACAATAATAAGGAGTGGAGAAACCATGGCAAAACAAGTATTAACGGAAGAGAATATCATTATTGGAGAGAACGTTTCATCAAAGGAGGAAGCCATCAAGCGCGTTGGCGGACTGCTTAAGGATCATGGGTATGTGAATGATGAGTATGTAAATAAAATGTTTGAAAGAGAAGAAGTGACCTCCACGTATATGGGGAACTTTCTTGCCATCCCTCATGGTACGGAAGAAGGAAAAAAAGAAGTATTGGAATCCGGTATTACGATCCTTCTGCTAGAAGAGCCTATTGAGTGGGACGGCAACGAGGTGAAGCTTGTAATTGGAATTGCAGGGAAAGGCGATGAGCATCTTAACATCCTTTCAAACATTGCTATTACTTGCTCTGAGGAAGATACCCTTCAGGAAATCTTATCTGCAACAACAAAGGAAGAGCTGATGAACCACTTTGGAGAGGTACAGTAACATGCTGGCTGTCCATTTTGGTGCAGGAAATATTGGAAGAGGCTTCGTTGGTGAAGTATTAAATAACAATGGGTACAAGATTTGTTTTGTTGACGTGCAGCAATCATTAATTGATGAAATCAATAAAAAAAATAGCTATCAGATTGAACTTGCCCAGGAAAAAGAAGAAAGTATCGAAATTAACGATGTGTACGCCCTTAACAGCCAGGAAAACAAAGCAGAAGTTGTTGATACGATTGCCAGAGCTGACCTGGTTACAGTATCGGTGGGTGTGTCGATCCTTCCCTTTATTGCACCAGTTCTGGCTGCAGGGCTGGAACAGAGGGTAAAGGCAGAAGGCGGCCCTCTCCATGTCATTGCATGTGAAAATGCTGTTGGGGCCAGCACGACTCTTAAGCAAGCGGTAAAAGAGGAATTATCAGAAAGCAGCTGGGCAAGAATCTCTGAGATGACAGGTTTTCCAGATGCCGCAGTGGACCGCATTGTTCCTAATCAAAGAACGGATGGCTCTCTTGATGTGAAAGTAGAACCATTTTTTGAATGGATTGTGGAACAGCAAGGAATGGTAAAGGAAGAGAACCTTACAGGTATAAAGTATGTAAAAAATCTCACGCCTTATATTGAAAGAAAACTCTTTACTGTAAACACAGGACACGCCTGTATTGCTTATCTTGGTTTTATCAATGGACAAGCGTCCGTTGCGGAAGCTCTTGCTGATGAAAGCATCCGCGCCCAAGTAGAGGGAGCTTTAAACGAAACAGGTCGACTGTTAGAGGAAAAATACCAATTCAGCAATGAAGAAATGGAACTCTATCATAATAAGATTATTGAGCGTTTTGAAAACACACACCTTTCTGATCCAGTAGAAAGAGTGGGACGAAATCCGTTAAGGAAGCTGAAAAGCACCGACCGCTTAATTAGTCCGCTTTCCCAGCTCCATCAACGGGGGATAGAAGCGCCTCACCTCATTACAGTAGCAGCTGCTGCCTTCTTGTTTGATGTTCAAGAAGACGAAGAGAGTGTGAAGCTTCAAGAAATGGTGGATGAACTAGGGATAGAGAAAACGATTCAACAGGTTACTGACCTGCCTGACGAACTAGTAAGTAAAATTGAAAAAGAATATATGACCTTAAAAAGCCGGTGATTCATCGGCTCAGACTGTCGAGGACCTACGCTTTTCTAAAGCGTGGGTTCCTAATGTTTTGGAGAAATGTCGTCTTCCAGTCATTTTATTTGCTCTAAAATGCAAAAACACCCCTTAGCTGGCTGTGAGGTGGTTGACGATCTTCTTTATATTCTGCGCTGTGGCTGTCATCAGCGCCTGTTCCGATGCGCCTTTCAAGCTGCCTTTCAGAACGGATACCGTAAAGGTATCCGACAAACATCATTTTAAAAAGCATAACAGGATCAATGGGCGGACGACCGTTGTCTTCACTGTAGCAGGGCTTGACTTTGTCATATATAAAAGAAAAATCAATTGTGGCTTCAATTTTCTGGAGTAAGTGGTCTTCAGGGACCAGTTGATCAATCAATACCATTTCCAATTCAACTTGCTTCTCTCGGATTGGACGTAACATGTGTTTTCCTCTTTTTTGAGTAGCGAAAGACGGCGACTCCGGCGGGAAGAGCAGGAACTGAAGACCCCGCAGGGTGATTTTCCCGAGGAGGCTGAGGCCCTGCCCGCGGCATAGAAGACACCGTTCATGCAATGAAATGTAGCTTGAACGGATGACGCACTTGTACCTTTAGGTAAAAGCGTCCGTCTGTAGCGATTTCGTACTATATACTATACTATAAGTATCTGAATGATCGGATTATTAAAGGTGAAAAAACAGGTTGTTGAGACGACTTTCTCAACAACCTGAGCCGGTGATTCATCGGCTTTCTTGATAATAGGGACACACAAAACAATCAGGTTTGACTGGGTAATGTCTCGATTAGAATCTTAGTTGTTTTATCCTGGGTCATAAATAAAAGAATATAAAAATTTTCCATTTTTTTATTGAATGACTATTTTATTTACTATAAAATGGTTAAAAAGACTTAGGGGAAGCCGATATAGAAAATAACATAGTAAGGATGGAGGGATACGGCAGTGCACACTATTTCTGACGATTGTTTAGTAGATGCGTTGCAAAAAGCGGTTACGTTTGACCTGGAAATAAATTTTATCTGTTTATTGAAAGAAGAGATTGAACGACGTGAAATAGTGTTAGACAAAGAACTTCTCCAGCAGATAAAAGCCAGGAAGGAGCTTGAAAGAGCTTCCTGAACCGGCTTCTACATAAGATGGGACAAAAAACGATGCCTTGCTGGCATCGTTTTGTTTTACCAAGTTTACAGCATCTTTGGAAGACGCTCTCTTAATTTATGAAGGGCGTTTCGTCGCCATGTTTTTACCGTTGTCGAAGACACACCATGCATAGCTGCTATTTCTCTAATTGAGTAGCCATGGATCACATAAGCTTTAACCCACGTTTTTTCCCGGTCTGACAACATGGAAATGTATGGCTCAATGGAGGCTTCTTCCCCTCCCGGCTCCAGACTATGGGGATCAATCATATCAAGCTCTCTTTCTTCCCCTGTTACAGTATGCTTCTCGGCAAACCTTGCTTCTTTCCTTAACAGCATAAGCATTTCTCCTCTTACGTATGAAAAGGCCAGGGAGGAAAAGGTGCCTTTGTCAGCATCAAAAGAGTGGTAAGCCTTCCATAAAGCAATTTTTCCTACATGAATAAATTCCTCTTGATTCTTATAAATCCGAAGCCTCTTTATCATGTTGTGTAAGAGGGGAGTGTATTGGTCTACTATCACTTCAAAGGACTCTATCGTTTTATCATTCTCCATTTGCTATTCCTCTTTGGAACGGCGCGCCTTCCTGTAATTCCAATTGGTACATTCACTTTAATAGATTGAGCGGAAGAGGACATCTTGCCATAATTTAATAACTTACGAGTGTTTCCTTTCTTATAATCTATAATCTAGTAAAAAACAAAAGCCAGGAAACTCAATTATGATAGTTTCCAGGTGGCCCTCTTGTGCATATGTTGGGGTGGGGAAAGAAAAGTCGAAAAAACAGGGAATTTCCCGGGAAATAGGACTACAGTCCATACTTTACTTTCCTAAATTTTAAAAGGTTAAAATCGTTAAAAGACGGGGAAGAAGAAGAAGGAAGAGGTACAAATGAGTTTAAGAAAGCTCCCCTTAAAAGGTAATGAATTTGTAACATTATTTGGTTTTAGAATCTATTTAAACGGGGCATATAAAGATTACCTATTGGAGTGGCAATATATACTAGGAGGAATATACATGAATATTCTATTAACATCAGGAGCAAGACGAATAGATTTTGTAGAATTTTTCCAGCAGGCATTAAAAGAGTCAGGAACATTAGGGAATGTGATCGTAGCCGATCCTGACGATAACGCACCTTCTTTGCAAGTGGCTGACCTTGCTTATATAATCCCAGAACAGACTGACGATAATTATATGGATGCAATTTACAATATTTGTGAGGAAAATGATATTGATGTATTAATTCCTCTGAACGATCTTGAGGTTCCAAAGATCTCAGAAAATAAGAAAAAGCTTGAGGAAAAAGGGATTACCGTGATTTGTTCAGATCCCGATGTAGTCCTGCAAATAAGAGATAAAGCGTATTATCGAGAGCTGCTAGGAAAATTTGGAGTAAAAGCTCCCCTTACGTATATGAAAGTGGAGGAAGCAAAGGAAGCGATAGAAAATGGAGAAGTGGAATTTCCCCTCATCGTGAAGCCAAGAAATGGATCTGCTTCCATTGGAATTGAAATCGTGAACACAATAGAAGACTTGGATTCAGCATACAAGCTTGCTATACAAAAGGTTAAGGAGTCACCGCTGGATGATGCCACGGCAGAAAAAGCAGAAGATAATATTATTATTCAGGACGTTGTGGACGGGGAAAAATACAGCCTGGATATTGTAAATGACCTGGATGGCAACTATTTAACAGCATTTGCAAGAAAACAGCTGGAAATGAGAGCTGGAGATGTTGACCGTACGCTTGTAACAGATGAAGATGAAGTGTTAAATCTGGGAAGAGCAATCGGCAACAACTTAAAGCATGTGGGTTACCTTAATACAGATGTCTTCTATGATGGAAAAGACTACTACGTCATCGACATGAATCCTCGTTTTGGAGGCGGATATTCATTTTCCCACGCCGCCGGAGCCAATATCCCGGCAGCATTTGTAGCCCTGGGAACAGGAAAAAAACTTAAAAGTGAATGGTTGAATTCAACGCCGAACATGGAACTTGCAAGACATGATGCCGTAGTGCAAATTCGGAAAGAACAAATTAGGGATGCTTCCAGAGGTTCTTCCAAAGCGAAGTAGAAAAGATAATTTACTATGGTAAAAGCGCCAGGCGCCATCGAGGAAGCTGGCAATGCCCGCCGCCTGGAAGTTCCTGTGAATGGGATTGAAGGGAAACATGAATGGGTGTCGCCCTAGCATTTTAGTGGTAAGCGAGGAACGAGAATCCACCACTAAATGTAACAAATCCTTTCTTTAAAACTAGTAAAAGAATCTGCTAGTTTAATAGAAGAGAAAACAGCTCTTTTTAGAGCTTTTAAATAAATGGCCTCTGGGTATTTTATCCAGGGGCCTTTATAATGAAAGTAAGGTTAGTAGAAAGAGGGACGAGAACATGAGAGGAATTTCAAATCCAGTATTAAACCACAAAGTATTTGCTCAACATACAGGCGGTCAGGCAATGACCATCACAGGGACGATAAATAAGACGTTCTTCTTTCTTATTTTAGTCACGATATCAGCGTTTTACGTCTGGCAGCTTTATGCCGCCGGGGAAAACATTCAGCCATACATGGTGATAGGGCTTTTAGGCGCTCTGATTTTAGGGCTGGTTGCCAGCTTTAAGCCTGCTACTGTACCTTTCACCGGACCGCTCTATGCCTTGCTGAAAGGAATGTTGATAGGAGGATTGTCCGCCAGACTGGAACATGAATTTGGCGGAATTGTGATTCAGGCGGCAGCGGGAACCATTGCTGTTTTCTTTGCGATGCTGATTCTTTACCGGCTTCGATTAATCAAAGCGACAAAGAGATTTCGATCTGTCGTACTTACGGCAACCGCAGGTATTTTTCTGCTCTATCTTATCCATATCATTTTGCGTTTTTTTGATTTAGGAGTTCCTATCATTAGAGACGCTACTCCTTTGGGGATTATTTTCAGCTTATTTGTCATAGTGATTGCAGCATTAAATTTAATCATAGATTTTGACTTTATCGAAAAAGGAGTACAAAGAAGATCCTCTAAAAAGATGGAATGGTACGGGGCTTTTGGCCTGACTGTTACACTGATCTGGCTTTATATTGAAATTTTGAGGCTTTTGGCTAAAATCAGGAGAATGAAAAACTGAGTTTACACCAAGGAAGGAAGCGGGTAAGAAAGAAAAATAAGAACAAAAATGCGAATATAATATGGAAAAAGTACAAATTTTTTGAAAAGTAATTGTTTTAAAAGACAAATATTGCTATATTTTTATACGTCTAACGTAAGTAAAGGATGGTGCACATGGCAAAGTCTAAGCTTGATCAGGAGTCACTGCTTAAGATCATGGAGTACATATACGAACAGGAAAATGCAGAAAAGAATGAAGTGGAGCTGACAAAAGAAATCGCAGACAAATTAAAACCTTACTATGCAACAACGTGAGCCTTGTAGAAGGCTCTTTTTTATGGGTGAGTTCAGGAAGGGAAAATTTTGTCGTAATTCCTGTACTCTGGAAAAAACTAAGTATATAATAACAGAAGATGACTTATATATAGGAGTTTTCGATCATGAAGTTGTTTTCTTTATTATTTTTCACAGTCGTTTGTCTTGGTATTATTATAGCTGGAAACATTCATTATGATAATAAAGTAGCTTCCAGCGTTCAACCAGAAACCGAATCTGACCAAGGGCAAACGGAACAAGACATTACAGATAACGTAGAAAATGTGAGTGCGGGCGAAGGGGAAGGCGTGACAGCTGGTGAGGAGAGTACTTTACCAGAAAGCCCGGCAGAGGCAGCAAGTGAACCATTTGCCACCAGGATGGAAGAAGCCCTCGGGGATGGAAGAGATCTGCGAATCGTTGTAGCGGGTTCCAACGCAGTCCTCGCTGAAGAAGAAGCGGATAAAGGCTGGCCACAGATCGTCGAAGAGCAGCTGAGGGAGATGTATTCTACCAGTCAGATAGAAATCGAGGTAGTTTCTTTTGACCAGAAAAGTACGTTTGAAGTAATAGAAGGTGATGGAGACGAGAAACTTGCCGAACTGGCTCCGGATGTTCTTTTATTTGAACCTTTAATTTTGAATGATAATGCAAGAGTAAGCATAGACGATACTCTCTTTAATATTAATAGAATCTTACAGACAGTCAAAAGCTCTAATGACGAAGTGGCTGCTTATATTGTTCCTACCAATCCCATACATCAAGCAGGCTACTACTTAACTCAAATTGAGAGATTAGAAGATTTCGCAGAAGAGGAAGAGTGGCCGTATATTGACCATTGGGGTAACTGGCCTGATGTAGAGGATGACGATATTTTAACGTATTTGCAAGAATCTGTTCCGAGCCAGGATGGACATGAGGCCTGGGCTGAAGCCGTTGTATCCGAATTGACAGGAAGATAATCAAAACCCCGCACCATTGGGAAGTGGTACGGGGTTTTTTGGGTGCTATTTCAGTCATTTCCAAATGTCTCTGTCACTCCGAAATAGTTTGTATCTCCACTATAATCATTTATCACAATATCAAGGTCGTGGAAGATGCGATGCACCATTCTGAGTTCTTCTGGATTATTGTCTTCGATGGCGGCACTGATATGAGAGTCTGCTGTTTTGAAATCTTCTTTTAAGGAATCAGTAGCAATTGGCAGAAGTCTGTCTTGTATTTTTTCCTGCTGTTCTTCAAGAGAAGAAGCCGTCTCATCCATTGATAGACTATCTAAACCGCCGTACCCTGTTAGGTCATTCCAGTATGTATGCTGTCTTGCGATTTCCTCTTTAATTTCTGATTCAATTTCCTCAGAAGTACTTTCTTCAGAATCATCTGTTTCTTCTTCTATCAGATCGCTCATTTCCTGCTCGCTAATAGCCCCTGCATCCTGGGCCTCGCTTAAAGTTGTTTCACCGCTGTCTCCAAAGGAACCTGCCAAAAAGGAGTAGGACCCCCATCCGCCTGCTATTAACACTCCTAAAACAATGAATATAATAATTGCTGTTTTTTTCATGGTACCATCCTTTTCCATTATTGGGTCTGTTAGGCTTATGTACTATGATAAAAGTTATAAAGAGGTCTGTAAAGACAAGAGGGAAAAGCTGATGTTTTATATGCACGAGTATAAAGTGTAGGATAAAGGGAAGAACCGTGTAGACGGGAAGGAAGAAACTATGAGATTAGGGTGTACGATTGGTGTATTACTGACCTTTTTGTTTTTTGTTTATTTGACAATTATCGCTTTGCTGCCAAGAAGTATTTTGACTGATCTGCTCTTATACGAAGATGAGCCAGTGAAAAGTGATGTAATTATAGTATTAAGCGGGGATCAGGATAGATTAGAAAAAGCGGAACACTTATATAGCGACGGTTATGGAGCAAAAGTGCTAATTTCGAACGCTCTGGATGGCAGTATGACACCTGAAGCAGCAAGGGAGTTTGGGATTGCTGCTGATGATATTATTGTCGAGGATGAGGCAGGCAGCACTTATGAAAATGCCGAGTATACAAAAGAAATAGTTGAAGAAAAAGGATTTTCATCAGCCATGGTTGTTACCAGTGATTATCATATGAGAAGAACAAAAGTAGTGTTTGACCGTGTATACGGAGATACAGGCGTAAGGTTAACTTATGTGCCCTATTACCATGAGTATGACGATTGGAGCAAAAGGGATAATGAGCTGGCCTGGGAGTATTATAAATGGATAGGAAGCTTAGTTGCCGTTTGGTAAGTTGTGCTGTTGAGTAAGAAAAATCAAAGTCTATTTGCTATAATTGTACTATGGAAAAGAGCCACATGGCATCAAAGGAGGGTGTTTTGCGTGAGAAGTCAGTTTGGCTGGGGAATGGTTTTAGTCATTGGGGGCTTTATTGCTACCATGGTTTCTACATTCATCGAAGGAAAGTATTAATAAAGATAGGAAAAAAGTCTGGAAGCTTATGCTTTCAGACTTTCTTTAATGAGAAGGGGTTTAGAGGGGATGGGCTCCTTTCATATTCGGAAAAACAGAGGGGCAAAGGAAGGGAAGTGCCCTGGGAACGAGGAAGGGTGAACAGAGGAGAGTAAAAGGAAAATAAATAAGTAGAAGGAATATTGTTCACTAAAATGAACAAAAGAGGAAGAGCGCGTTAGAAAACAGGTAAACAAGGGAATCTAAAGATTTATAGAGAGGGGTTCTTCCGATGGAGCTTTCTCATGAGGAAGGGGAGGAACATGATTGACGGTAGTATTGCCTGGATTTAGCTTGAGAAACCGTACTTGATCTGTAATGACCTCAATGACAAAGACAGTCCGCTGGTCTTTGTTTTCATAGGTTCTGCTTCGGATTCTTCCGCTTACACCGACAAGTGCACCTTTGTGACAATAAAGAGCAGTATTTTCGGCCTGCTTTCTCCATACAGTACAAGGTACAAAGTCGGCATCAAAATCCCCTTCACCGTTTCGGAAAGTACGCTGAACCGCAAGTGTGAAATTACATACAGCAGTACCTTCTTTCGTGTAAGCAAGTTCCGGGTCCTTTGTCAGGCGTCCTACAAGAGTCACTTGGTTAAACAATTAAAATTCCTCCTTTGTGGTTAAGGTTTCACGGTTCATAAACATAGAATAGTTTTCCTGACTAGGCTGGGGGAAGGCATCTAATGTGCGTGTAAAGGTGAGGAAGGGGTGCTGGGGATGCAAGTAGGCCGGAGTTTCTTCATAGTCCCTGCCGCTGCTCCATCTGTACTCTGCGACAGTTCCCGTAAGTCCCGCTTCTATGGGATTTCGGTGAATATATTTGCTCACCTGGAAAAAGTGTGCCTGATCCCGGATAGGATCGGAATAGAAACGCTTTTCAAAAACGTGGCCTTCTTTCTTGTACCGGTGATTGTAATACTTTGCATAGTTGGTCTGGAGCTGGTGCATCGATTTAGATAAAGGGGTTTGGTCAGTCTCAAGGAGAAGATGAAGATGGTTTGGAAGCAGACAATACGCGTGGAGTAAAAAGTGATGGCTGTCTTTTAAGAGGGATAGATTTAAGAGGTACCGCTTGTAATCGTGGGAGTCGTGAAATAAGGTTCCGCGCCTATTCCCTCGTGCAGTGATATGATACATCATACCCGGAGACCAAACTCTAAGGCGCCTTGGCATATATGCTTTCAACCCTCCTTTCGCGGGAATGAGTCAAATATACCATGAATAAAGTTGTGCAAACATTACATTGCTGTAACATTTCCTTGTGGTGCCTGGCACCCCTGAAAGGGGAAATGGAAGAAAGCTATTAAGAACAGGGGTTACATAAATGATTAGATTACAATACTGTTACATTCTACTGGGGTGCCAGGCACCCATAGAAAAAAGAGGGGGAGTAGTACATGATTGAGTGGCTTGTGAAAAAGAAAAAGATTACGTTGTTGTTCTTTTCGATGCTGTTTATCGTGGGGGTGCTGTCGTTTTTTCAGCTGCCTCAGCGTGAAATCCCTGAAATTGAACCTCAAGTTGCACAGGTGAGTGTCATCTATCCAGGTGCTTCTGCTGAGCAGGTGGAAGCGAATATAACCGACCTGATTGAAGAGGAACTCATGGCGGTTCAGGAACTTGCGGAGGTCACTTCAGTTTCCAGTCCAGGATTTTCTTCAATCTCCCTTGAGCTGGAGGAGGGAGTCAATGAGGACAGGGCCTGGAATAACATCCGTCAGCTGGTGAATGATGCTGCGGCTGAATTTCCCGAAGGAGCAGAAACACCAATCTTTGACGACGATTTAAGTGTGCAGGGGTTAGCTACATACCAGATTACTTTGGAAAATGAAGAGATTTTACCAGAAGTTGATGAGGTGCTTGACCGGTGGAGAAGTGATTTTGTTCAAATACCGGAAATCTCGGATATGGGTGTCCAGGGTGCTCTTGAAGAAGAACTGCGCATCGTACTGGACCTGGAAGCCCTTGAAGAAAATGATATGTCAGCATCTCAGGTCATGGGAGCAATCTCCGGAGAAACCTCACCGACTCCTCCAGGAGAGTGGGAGACAGATGGAGAAATTCAAAGGATTACTCTGGATACCTACGAAACGGCTGAGGATCTGGAAGGTCTTCCTGTAGGAGCAGATGAAGAAGGTGAGCCTCTTCTCATCAGTGATGTAGGAGAGATCACTGAGACATATCAGCCGGTGGAAGAACTCGTGTATTATGAGGGCGAGCCGGCGTTATCTCTCACTTTTTATCTTGCTGAAGGAACGAGTGTACCCCAAGCTCAAAGCGCTCTTGATCCCTATGTGGAAGAAATGATTGCTGAATTACCGGACGGCGCAGAAGTGGAATTGCTATATACCCAGGCTGACTTGGTATCAGAGCTTTTCCAGGAGCTTGCCATCGCGTTTCTATTAGCCGTAGCTGCTGTGTTGATCGTTTGTTCATTAGGGTTAAACATTTCAACCGCACTGTCGGTTGCATTAGCAATCCCTGTATCCTTAAGTTTAGGGATGATTGCCCTACCTTTTATTGATGTTGGGCTTAACCAGATTTCTTTAATAGCATTTATTATTTCCTTAGGGATTCTCGTAGACGACGCCATCGTGGTAAATGAAAACATAGAAAGACGGCTGCGGATAGGGGAGGACCCTTTCACCGCATCGATTAGAGGTGTCCGCCAGGTAGCTGTTTCCGTATTGACATCTACGTTGACCGTCGTGTTTACGTTTATGCCTTTGCTGCTGCTTCCAGGATCAGCGGGAGCTTTTATTCGCCCGCTGCCTGCAGTGTTAATTGCTACCATTATCGCCTCAACACTTGTTGCTTTGTTTCTGATCCCAATATACAGGTCAGTCAGGGAAAAAAGAGTGAACAAAAAGCAAAAGAGAAAAGGAACAGAAAGAAAAGCTCCTGGGCTGGCTGGCGGTCTTATTGATAAAGCCGCAAGGGGCTATGGAAACAAGTTTCTTACCCGCGTGGTAAAAAGACCAGGACTGACAGCAATCATAGGCTTAGGAATAGGAACAGCTGCCTATGGTTTGATTCCTTTTATTCCTCTTGAATTTTTCCCGGATACTGACAGGGAGGAAATCTTTATTGAAACGTCTCTTGAGCCGGGAACATTGATTGATGAAACGGAGGAAATGGCTGACGAAATTGAAGCCTGGTTATATGAACAGGAAGAAGTCCGGTCTGTGTCTACGTATATCGGAACGGAAATCCCTCGTATATTTGGAGCAGACGGCGGAGGGGGAAGCGCGGAGCAAAACGATGGAAACTTTCTGGTTTTTATCCATGGAGATGGTCCACCATCCCGTGAAGTGATGAATGCATGGAATGAGGAATTTATTGAAGAGTTTCCAGAGTTTGAAAGAGCAAACCTTTCGATTATTGAGTCAGGTCCTCCGGTAGGTGCACCGATTGCCATTGAAATCAGCGGGGAAGATATGGATGTTCTTTTTGATATGGCAGAAAGTGTAGAGGAGTTGCTGGAGGCCGAAGACGGAGTAGGCGGCGTAGAAGTGGATGCCGGCCGCAATTTATCGGGAGTTTCCTTCTCACCGGATCGGGAAGCTCTTGAGGAATACGGAATAGCAAGTGATGAAATCAGCCAGCAGCTAAGGCTGCTTGGAGAAGGGATGCCTCTTGGGCAGCTTCAGCAGGGAAACCGGCTTCTGGACATGAGAATGGTCTATGATACAGAAGGAAGTGTCGAGACGGAGGATTTAGAAAGAGTATTCGTTTCAGGAGGCATGACTCAAGGAGCAGGTATGCCAGGAGCACAGGGAGATGGAGCACCTGAAGAGGAAGGTGGTCCTGGAGGCCCTGGAGAAGAGGAAATCCCTGAGGAAGCCGGCGTGGAAGAAGCCGATATGGGGACCACCCTTGATCAGCTCGTGACATGGGAGGAAGGAACCAGTATCGAAGCAATCCCTCATCAAGATATGGTCAGAACAGTAACCGTAAGAGCTTATCCTGGGGAACGTGATGTTGATGAGGTTGTCGCTGACCTTGAAGGTGAGATCGCAGCTGTTGAAGCTAGTGTAGACGGCTATGACATTAACGTTGGCGGGGAAACAGAAGCAAGAACTGATGTCTTTATTGATATCGGGCAGATCTTTGTCATCGTTGTCTTTTTAATCTTGATCATTATTGCCGTTCAATTTTATTCGTTGGTGATGCCCTTCTTAGTACTCAGCGCAGTTTATCTTGCTATCTCAGGAACGTTAATTGGATTGTTCCTTACGCAGACAGGGCTTGGGTTTATGTCGATGATGGGTGCGGTGAGTTTGGCTGGAATTGTGGTACGAAACGGCATCGTTATGATTGAGTTTTTCGAACAGCGGCGAAACGAAGGGAAAGACCTGATCGAAGCGGTCGTTGAAGTGGGAGAAGAGCGGTTCAGGCCCATCGTGTTAACCAGCTTAACCTCCATAGGAGGGCTTTTGCCGATAGCTCTTGGAGATAACCCCTTATTTCAGCCACTCGGAGTCGCTATTGTATCAGGGCTTATCTTCTCGACAGTGTTAACGCTTCTCATCGTGCCGGCATTATATGTGCTTCAGGCAAGGTGGAAACAGCGAAGAGCTGAGAAAAAGGGAAGAATTCAGGAACAAAGCCAGAGATAGATTACAAACATGTTACAAATGAGAATGGTGCCAGGCACCGATATGTGAGAGTGGGGGGCGAATGTCCCTCACTTTTTTCGTGGAGATATTTCTTGTGAGGTATGTTTACTAACTCGTTGATAGGTTTTGAAGTAACGTAGTAAAGTGACTAGTACATAAAATTTTCTAAGGGATAGGAACAGAAGGCGGAAGTTGTGAAAAAGCTTTGAAAAAGGAAGAGTATGAAATTTTAAGTGTGAATATTCTGTATTCATTAAAGGAGGTATTTATGCAAATAAACAAAGGCAGGCTTAAGGGGACATTTGAGGAGTTAAGCAAGGTTGGGAAGATTGAGGAAACAGGGGTGTGCCGACCTGCCTTATCCTCCCTTGATAAAGAAGCTTCTTTATTGGTGGCAGGATGGATGGAAGAGGCCGGAATGAATACACGGTTCGACCACTTTGGAAACCTGATTGGCCGTTTTGAAGGAAAGAACCCGGACGCACCTATTTTAATGGTCGGTTCTCATATTGACTCTCAGCCTAACGGAGGACGGTTTGACGGAACGGCAGGGGTTCTTTCTGCCCTGGAAGCAGTGACTGTTATGAATGAAACAGGAGTGAAACCATACAGGCCTATTGAAGTTATTGCATTTTCTGATGAAGAAGGATGGCGTTTCAACAAAGGCCTCTTCGGCTCCCGAGGGATTATTGGCGAACTGGAAGAAGGAGAGCTTGGGAGAAAGGACAAGGATGGGATCACCAGAGAGGAAGCTTTACGGGCGTATGGCTGCCAACCTGAGAGATTTGCAGAATCTGAATATGATAGGAAACACATTCATTCATTTTTAGAGCTTCATATCGAACAAGGACCTGTTTTAGAAGAAAAAGGAGTGCCTGTTGGGGTGGTAAAAGGTATTTCGGGACCCCTGTGGGCGACCCTAAAGCTGAAGGGAACAGCAGGACACGCTGGTTCTGTTCCCATGAAGCTTCGCCAGGATGCGCTGGCTGGGGCTGCCGAAGTCATAACGGCACTGAATTCGATTGTACAAGACGATCCTGACCAGGTAACAGTTGGAACTGTCGGATCTCTGGAGGTCTCACCTAACTCGAGGAACGTCATTGCAGATGAGGTCGTTCTTACCATTGATTTGCGCGATATTGACAAGGCACAGCGGGAAAAATGTGAGGAAAAGCTGAGGAGGAGAATTGAGGAAATCTGTGAAAAACACAACCTTACTTATGAATTAAGGGAGGATTTTAAAAATGAACCGAGTTATTGTTCAGATTGGATTAAAGAAATTATTCATGAAGCATGCAAGACAACAATGGATACCGATGCCCCGGAAGTAATGAGCGGGCCATTTCACGATGCACTCACAATGTCTAAGGTGTGTGATTATGGCATGATATTTGTCCGCTGTAAGAAGGGAATCAGCCATAACCCGGCGGAATTTGCTTCTTTTGATGACTTGGCTGCAGGGGCAGAAGTCTTGTATCAATCTATGCTCCAGATGGTTAAGAAGGAAGTGAAAGGAGAAAACCTGGTTAAGCAGTAAGCTTTAAAAATATGATTCTAGTTAAAAAAGTGGTAAGAAAGAACAGAGGATAGTTTACTCCGGAAAAAAATCTTTCTGTAAGCCTCTGTAAAAGCTGATGTTTTTTTAAAATGAACTTCCAAATTTATGGAAGTTCATTTTATTAAATTCCTTATCGAAATAACGGACCCGTTAGTGTAATAAAATCAGGAACATTCTCAACCTATAACAAGTTGGGTTATAACTCCAATGGCAAAAAACATAGCTGTAGCAATAAATATATAACCCATCCAATCTTTTTTATTTTCTTTAACTTCTTCAATTCCATTTAGCAAAAACATCACCGACAAAAAGAGAAAAATTGCAATTGTCGGTACCGGGATTTCTTCAACAAGAAAATGATAGATACCACCACTCAGACCTATAAATGCAATAGTGATATTCACTATTCTCAGTAACTTCAAGTTCTCAACCCCTTTGTGGTAATATGAATATTAATATTATTGAAATTTTTCGAATTTACATTTTGGTAAAAAAAGCCTGCTTACATTAGTAGCTGGCTATCTTCATCACCTCGTTCATCAGTGTTTCTTCTTAATTATTTACCGTGACGGAAACTATTTGAAACAAAAGAAATATTGCTATTTATCATTCACACCCGTTAGCATAACAAGATTTTATACTTTGATTACGTAACTTATTCATTATTAGAGGTGTTTCCTTCAAATCCTCCCCTATGAAATCTGCTTTACCGTCACCCCAGTGAAATAGAGTGATTCTAGGATCCCGGAGGGTGAGTAAACAAAGGATGCCGGTGGCATAGAAGACAGCGTGTAAAGCATATTTGGATGTTAGTGCATGGGAGCCACTCTTTAAAATGGAACAATGAAGAAAAGGACCTACCATAGATTGTAGGTCCTTTTCTTCATTTCCTAGGAAATATTGTCGAATGTAAAAATAGAGAAGGAAATTTCTACCCTATGCCGAAACATCTTCTTCAAGGTATATTTTATCACCTTGTGTAATGGCAGCCTGCCCATTAGTCAGGTTTGTCATCCAGCCTTCAAATTGTTCGGACTCGCTAACTGGTACATAAGTGTTGATTTGAACCATTTCGCCATAGTCAATATTCTTTAGAAGGTAGGAAGATTGGTGAAGTTCGTTTTCTACTTTGCCAAGCCACGTATAGTCAACCGTTGTATTGTACTCTTGCATTAGCTTGCGTTCAACGACCCCAGTGGCATTTATCCCTTCAGTGGTGGCGTTTCCGTAGGCACGAATTAAGCCTCCTGCACCAAGTTTGATACCTCCAAAATAGCGTGTGACCACAACGACAGTATCTTTCAATTGGCGTTTCTTTAATACTTCCAGTATAGGCACTCCAGCTGTTCCACTTGGTTCACCATCATCATTTGCTTTTTGGATCTGGTCGTGTTCACCAATCATGTAGGCAGAGCAGTTATGGGTAGCGTTCCAATGCTCTTTTTTTATTTTATTAATAAAATCCTGGGCTTCTTCCTCTGTCTCTGCCCTTTGCACGAATGCAATAAATCTTGACTTTTGTATGACTATTTCCTTCTCTCCGGATGGTTTGACTGTATAATATGAAGTGAGCATGAAAGACCCTCTTTCTCTCCTAGAATTCAATGTAATTATCCTATAATGTAAGCGTAAAAAATGAAATACCTCTGACATGTTCCCCTGTTTTATGACAGAGCCTGTCATAGTATTGACGTATAATTATGTAATTTCTTGAGAGTTCTCCTTTTTATAGGATAGGTCTACAACCATGTGATAAAATAATCATACTGGATCAGGAGAGTGTGTCAAACGATCTGATTCGTAATTAGGTTGGTGAATACTTGGTGTCAAATAATAATAATCTTGATTTAGTTATTGAGAAGGTATTAAATACAGTAAGTCAAAGTAAAGAACAGATATTTGAAATCAATGAATGTTCTCGGCAGGAATATGAATCTCTTGCTAAAGAATTGCAAGATGTGAGAAAAAAAGTAGGACACATTATAGAGGAAACGGATAAGACTGAAGTCCAGGCTCGTCTAAGCCGGAATCGCTTGGCTGAGGTAAGCAAGCAATTCCAACAGTTCTCTAGCGAAGAAGTTCGTTCGGCTTATGAACAAGCTAACGAATATCAGGTGAACTTAGCTGTTCTTCAACAAAAAGAAAAACAATTGCGTAAGCGAAGGGATCAAATTGAGCTTCGGTTAACGCACCTGAGGGAGACAATGGATCGGGCTGAAACTCTTGTTGGGCAAGTGTCTGTTGTATATAACTTTCTTACTGGTGACCTGAAAGAAATGGGAGAATTAGTGGAAGACGCTAAGGAAAAGCAGAAATTTGGCTTAAAGATTATCGAAGCCCAGGAAAAAGAGCGTAAAAGAGTGGCCAGGGAAATCCATGATGGTCCCGCTCAAATGATTGCAAACGTTCTGCTTCGATCTGATCTCGTTGAAAGAGTATACAATGATCAAGGAATAGAAGCAGCTTTAGCTGAAATCAGAGACCTTAAAGGTATGATCAAGAGCAGCCTGTCAGAAGTCAGACGCATTATATATGATCTGCGTCCAATGGCACTGGATGACTTAGGCCTCATTCCTACTTTAAACAAATACTTGAAAACATTTGAAGAACATTCGGGCATGAACATTACGTTTATGCATTTTGGGAAGGAAATCAGGCTGTCACCTAATCTGGAAGTCGGTTTATTCCGTCTCGTACAGGAAGCCGTTCAAAATGCATACAAGCATGCTGAGCCTACTGAAGTAAAAGTGAAAGTGGAAGTAAAAGCCTCTGATATTTCTATTGTAGTAAAAGACGATGGCAAAGGCTTTGACAAAAGCGCCAAAACTGAAAATTCCTTTGGGATTATGGGAATGAAAGAGAGAATTAATGTCCTGAAAGGGAGAATGTCTATTGACTCCGCACCTAACAAAGGGACCACAGTCATGATTAAGGTACCTAATCATTACAAAGTCGAGCAGGAGTAACAGGCTTTTTTGCGACTACTCACTCTAGTTAACTTATAGAAGTAGGAGTTTCACCGATCCTAATTTTTAGCTGGCAAATGGATACGAGTTCCGATTGTAAGAGAATAAAGCCAGCTGTTACGCATGCTTTATCAACCGAAAACCTTTGTAAGGAACATTGGTGATTTATCAATAGATAAAATCTACTTCAATTGTAACTACTAATATAGAACATTCAACATACTGATCAATCACAATTGTAAGATTTGGAAAGGATGAGGTTTATGCAGGAACGAGTAGTAGAAAAGATTAAATTGTTACTAATAGATGACCATCAACTTTTTCGTGAAGGGGTAAAGCGAATTCTGGCCATGGAGCCAGGATTTGAAATCGTAGCAGAAGGCGATGACGGCCAGTATGCGGTTGAACTGGTCGAGAAACATGAACCGGATGTTGTGTTGATGGACATTAATATGCCGGGTGTGAATGGTGTTGAAGCAACGAAAAACCTGGTTAATCAGTATCCTGATATCAAGGTTCTTATCCTTTCAATCCACGATGACGAGTCCTACGTAACCCACGTGTTAAAGACTGGAGCAGCAGGCTATCTATTAAAAGAAATGGATGCCGAAGCGTTAATAGAAGCCGTGAAAGTAGTAGGGGCCGGAGGAGCGTACATTCATCCAAAAGTCACTCATAATCTTATCAACGAATATCGACGCCTTGCTACTGGCGGAGATGGCGGTGAAGAGGAGGGAGAAGTGGGCTTTAAGGAAGTGGAGTACCGGAAGCCCCTTCACATTCTGACACGTCGCGAGTGTGAAGTTCTCCAGCTTATGACTGATGGCTACAGTAACCGGATGATAGGGGAAGCTCTCTACATCAGTGAGAAGACAGTCAAGAACCATGTCAGCAACATATTACAGAAAATGAATGTAAATGACCGGACTCAAGCCGTCGTAGAATCGATCAAAAAAGGCTGGGTAAAAGTAAGATAAGCATAGAAAAAGTGCAAAGGAACAATCCCTTGCACTTTTTTTGATTTCGTTTTTGGAAAGGGGTGCCTAAAGGGGTGCCTGGCACCAAAAAAGGCAGAATATAAGAAATCCTTTCCTATCAGGGGCTAGAGCTGAAATAAGGTTACAGTCCTGTTACAGCGGAGAGCGGTGCCAGGCACCGTACAGGTGGGATGGAAGAGAAATCCTTTCCTATCAAGGGCTAGAGCTGAAATAAGGTTACAGTCCTGTTACAGCGGAGAGCGGTGCCAGGCACCATATACGGGGAGTGGAAGAGAAATCCTTTGCTGCCAGGGGATAGAGCTGAAGAAGGGTTACAGTCTTGTTACAACGGAAAGCGGTGCCAGGCACCGTAGTAAGGTACCGCGGCAGTGCCGTAGTGAGGTGAAGGGGAAAAGCGTTGACGTGCCTTGCTCCAAGGGAATCTTACCTTGCAGAAACGGTCAAGAAAAACTATCATTAAAGAGAGAACAGAAAAGAGAGAACAGAGGTTTTAACGAAAATAAAAGAAAAAGCGGGGATAACCTATGCCGAATATTGCGGTCGTAACAGACAGTACAGCCTATTTAAGCAAGGAAACATTGGATAAATACGGCATTACCGTAGTGCCGCTTAGTGTGGTTTTTGGTGAAGAGGCGTACGAAGAAGAAGTTGATATAACGACTGATGAATTTTATAAGAAAATGAGTGAAAGTGAAGAGCTGCCTACGACGTCACAGCCAGTAATGGGGACGTTTTTGGAAACGTTCGAAAAGCTTGGAGAGAACCATGATGCGATCATTTCCATCCATCTTTCCAGCGGGATCAGCGGCACGTATTCCACTGCTGTAACTGTGGGCGAAACGGTTGAAGAAGTGGATGTGCATTGTTTTGATTCAGAGGTTAGCTGTGCCCCACAAGGCTATTATGTTATTGAAGCAGCAAAAATGGCCCAGGATGGGCACTCTGTGGATGACATTATGACTCGGTTATCTGAAATGAGAGAAAGCATGCGTGCTTATTTTGTCGTAGATAACTTAAATCATCTCCACCGTGGAGGTCGATTAAACGGCGCGCAAGCAATTGTTGGAAGTCTTTTGAAAATTAAGCCTGTTCTTCACTTTGAGAATAAGCTGATTGTCCCTTTTGAAAAAGTCAGAACAGCTAAAAAAGCCGTGAACCGAGTATATGAGCTCCTAGATGAAGATGCAGCAAAAGGAGAGCCAATCCGCGCTACAGTGATTCATGCCCAAAGGCCGGAAAAAGCTGAGGAAATCAGAAATCATTTGGACCAAAAGTATGATAACCTTGAAATAGATATCAGTTATTTCGGGCCTGTTATTGGTACCCATCTTGGGGAAGGCAGCATTGGAATCGGCTGGTATAAACAGAAAGACTAATTAACATTTTACCTTCAGAAGCTGTCTGCTTTCCTTCAAAAAGAGGCAGCTTTGTTTTACCCTCAAATCCCCTCACATTAAAACTCTTCAAAAAGGAGGCTTTTTTATTGAAATTTGCCCTCGTTGAATGGCCTGACCCCTTTGGCCGAAATCACCCCTATTTCCTCCCGGAAGCCTGGATACCTTCTTCAGCAATATTAAAAAAAGATCCCCAATCCATTAGTTTTTACCGTGAAACTCCTTCTATTGAAATAAACCGTGCTTTTACCCCTCAAACTGATATTAGGTCTTTGTTAGCCGGCAAAGAACTCCTCCCGGATGAACTTCCTTTCTCATTCCAAATTCTTCGAGACTCTTACTTCAATGGATATATTTATTTAAAAAAAGGAATCGAAAAAAGCGCTAAAGGATATCACTGTCATCGCTGTGGCAATCACGGAAAGACAATTACCTTTGCCCAAGTTCCTTGTGCCCGTTGTGAAAGACTTTGTGTGTATTGCAGGAACTGCATCACGATGGGAAGAGTGGCAGAGTGCACTCCTTTGATCGGGTGGAAAGGAGCCTCGCCACAGGAGGGCAAAAAGTGTGACTCTCTTTTAGCATGGGAAGGAGAATTTTCACCAGGGCAAAAAATAGCAGTCACGGAGATAGAAAACAGAGTAGGGACAGAGCAGGAGCTGTTACTTTGGGCAGTCTGTGGAGCAGGGAAAACAGAAATCTTGTTTCCGGGACTAGAGAAGGCTTTGCTGCTTGGACAGCGTGTACTCCTTGCCACTCCTAGAACAGACGTAGTGTTGGAGCTCCTTCCCCGTATGAAAAAAGCTTTTCCAGACGTGAAGGTAACAGGGCTTTACGGAGGCAGTGAGGACCGTGATGTCTGGGGCCAGCTGGTGATTGCTACAACTCATCAGGTTAGGAGGTTTAAGGATGCCTTTGATCTGGTGATCGTAGATGAAGTAGATGCCTTTCCGTACACGTTTGATAAAAGTCTGGCCTTTGGCATTCAGAAAGCGAAGAAGAAGTCAGCGGCTGTATTCTATTTAACGGCCACTCCCTCTACTGACTTAAAAAAACGAGTCCAGCAGAAGAAATTAGAAGCTGTCAAGATTCCCCGCCGCTATCACGGTCACCCTCTGCCTGAGCCTCATTTTGCCTGGACAGGAAACTGGAAGAAGACTTTAGAAAAAAAGAAGCTTCCCCATGCTCTGCGAGATTGGTGCAGGAAGCGTCTAGATTCAGAGACACAGGCTTTCGTGTTTGTACCCACAGTAAAGGTATTACACCAAATAACGCCGCTGCTGCAAAAGATAAACTCCAACATACAAGGGGTTCATGCGGAGGATACCGAGCGCCGCGGGAAGGTTCAGGACTTTCGGGAAGGGAAAATTCCCTTGTTAGTGACGACTACGATTTTGGAGCGGGGAGTCACGGTGAAAGGAATCGAGGTAGCGGTGCTGGGAGCGGAGGAGACCATCTTCGATGAAAGCGCCCTCGTGCAAATCGCCGGCCGGGCAGGGAGAAGTGCCGATCATCCAACCGGTGACGTAGTCTATTTTCACTACGGCAAGAGCAATGCCATGCTGGCTGCCCGCCGGCATATCAAACAAATGAACAAAGCGAACATCCTGTGACGGTGCCAGGCACCGGTAAGGGTGTTTGCGGCCAAAGCCCGTGGTAACGGGATTTTCCATGACAAATGTTACAGATTGGGAAGGGGTGCCAGGCACCGAAAAGGGTGTTTGCGGCCAAAGCCCGTTGTAATGGGATTCTCTATGACAAATGTTACAGATTGTGTAGGGGTGCCAGGCACCGAAAAAGGGTGATGGCGGTCAAGCCCGTGGTATCGGAATTTTCCATGACAAATGTTACAGGTTAGGTAGGGGTGCCAGGCACCCCCCCCCAGGAGGGACCCCAAAAAAAGGGCACCCTCAAAAACCGGCACACTAAAAAAGGAGGAGTAGTATTGTCTGTTCTTACGTATCGAAACCTTGGTGATATGCCCAATTGTTTGTGGTGCGGGGCTCCACATCCCGTCCACGTCACCTGGGGCAATCTATTATATGAGAAAGAAAAGCCCTTGCTCTGTGCGGAGTGTTCAAACCGACTGGAAAAGCTGGAGTGGAAGTTATGCAACCTATGCGGCCGCTCCTTGGAAACTCTGGATGAAAAATATATTTCCACTGATGAAATGTGTCACGACTGTACGAGGTGGGAGACCTCAACTCACTGGAGCGGACTCCTCGACAAGAACCGCTCTCTTTATCACTACAATGATTTTCTTCAAGAGATTATCGGGCGCTATAAGTTTCGTGGTGATGCCATCTTAAGCTCCCTTTTCACAAGGAGACTCAACGACTATTACCACCAGGAATTTTCCGGTTATCACATCGTCCCTATTCCTTTAAGCAAGGAGCGCCTCTCAGAAAGAGGCTTTAACCAGGCTGAACTTCTAGCCACCACCATAACTCCTGATCAACCGCCTCTGGGTTTTCTCCTGAAAAAACCCTTCTTAACACAATTCTTTTCCTCACTAAAGGGAAATTCTCAAGTTCTCTATCTTCCTGATCTTCTCACCCGCACCCGCCATGAAACAAAACAGAGCAAGAGGTCAAGAGTAGAACGTATGCCACACCCTCACCAAACAGGATCTTCCCCTTTTGCCATCCCTTATCCTGAATTGTTTTCGATAAAAGATAAACAATTTCTCTTAATTGACGATATATACACTACCGGCAGTACCGTTCGGAAAGCTGCAAAAATCCTCAATGAGCACGGAGCAGCCGCTGTCTCCTCATTAACCATCGCAAGAGGATAGCAGAGAAATCTCCAGAAACCAAAGAAGAGGGTGATACAATGGCAAGTCTGGAAAATTGCCCAGAGTGCGGAAGTTTATTCGTGAAAAACCTTCGTAGTGTGTGCGATGCCTGTCATCAAGAAGTTGAAAAACAATTTGAGCTTGTATACAGCTATATTAAAAAAAGAGACAACCGGACAGCGACAAGAATGGAAGTCTCTGAAAACACCGGGGTAGCGGAATCTCTTATCTCCCGTTTTATAAGAGAAGGACGACTGCATCTTACTCACTTCCCTAACATGACCTATCCGTGTACGTCCTGCGGAGAAGAAATTAGAGATGGGAGTCTTTGCCGTTCCTGTAAGGAAAACATCAGACAGGGGCTTGAAGAAGATAGAAAAGACCGGGAACGCAAAGACAGGATAAAAGAAAGAGAAGCAGTGACATACAAAACCTATCATTCTTTCAATGCAAAACAATAGTTTTTTTGAGTAGGTAAGAGAATCTGTTTGCCTTATAATTAAAAAAAGGACCATCACTCACCACCGTGAAAAAGAATGAGAAAGAGGTGAACCCGATGAATATCAACCCTTTTGGACCCGTTAATCATACAAACCCTTATCAAAAACAAGCGGAAACACATAAATCCACTCAAGCATCTGAAAAAAAACACGACAAGGTTGAAATTTCAGAGGCGGCAAAAGAACTCCAGAAAAAAAGCAGCGTTGAATTGGAGCGTGAAGAAAAAATTCAAGCACTTAAGGAAAAAGTAGAGGCAGGGGAATACCAAGTAGATTCCCATGCTGTCGCGAAAAAATTCTACGAGTACTGGTCGAAATAGAAATGAAATAGGGGCTGTCCTCGAAGTCGGGTTGGCCGAAAGAATACAAGGAAGCTGAAGCTTTTAATTAAAAGACACATCGTCACTGAGTACGAGCAGGCTGCCCTTGTTTCAGCCCCCCTTGATTACATAAAAGAAAAGGAGCTTTTATAACAGTGAAAGAAATTTTTGAGTCACTGGCTGATTTGGTGAAGATTCACCAGCAGATGAATGATATAGCCATTCAGAAAACAGAAGTTATAAAAGTAAATGATATAAAAGGCTTGCAGACTATGATTCAGCAAGAGACAAAGCTGTTGAAAGTTCTTCAGCTGGCAGAGGGAAAAAGACAGAAAGCAGTCTCAGCCTTTCTAACGGAGCGCCCTGACTTTGTTAAAAAGGGTGGAGAAGGCTCAATGAATGACCTTCTTTCAGCGATACCGCAGGATTACCAAAAGCCTATGCAGACTCTTTATGATGGACTTCTAAAAGAGGTGGACAAACTGTCAGCTCAAAATGAGCTCAACCAGCAAATGATCCGGGATTCTCTTCAATTTGTGAACCTTTCTCTGGACCTTTTACAGCCTGATCAGGAAACGTTCAGCTACCAGAATCCCCATGAGAAGGGACAGGACAGTCAGCTGAACTATTCAGCGTTTGACTCCAGGGCTTAACTATGGCCCGACCGCGTTCCTAAAAAACAGACCAGCCAGGAGGTCAAGGAGCCAAATTTTATTTTATATTGAAAAAAATCAATGAAGCAATTAGAACGGAGGAAGCACGGGATGACTTCAACTTTTCATGGGCTCGAAACTGCCAGGCGGGCAATGACGACCCAGCAGACGGCACTTTATACGACAGGCCATAATATAGCAAACGCCAATACACAAGGGTACACACGGCAGCGTGTGAATTTTTCTGCAACAGAGCCTATGCCTCCAGCCTCCTTGAACGCCCCGCGTATCCCAGGTCAGATAGGCACTGGAGTGGAAGCAGGGTCCGTTCAACGGGTGCAGGAACACTTCCTGAATGTTCAGTACCACGGAGAAAGTGCCAAGGCAGGCTACTGGGATTCGGTCTATACTTCCCTTGAAAAGATGGAAGACATCATGAATGAGCCTACCGAGGACGGCATTAACCAGACCCTGGACCGTTTTTGGAACTCTTTGCAGGACTTAAATGCCAACCCTCAGGATTCCGGTGCCCGTGCTGTTGTAAGGCAAAATGGAATCGCCGTGGCAGAGGTGTTTAACTACACAGCTGATTCCTTAAAAGCCATTCAGCGTGACATTAAAGCAGATATCAATACAACAACGAACCAGGTGAATTCCCTGCTGCAGCAAATTAACGAGATTAATAAGCAAGTGTCATCTATGGAGCCCCACGGCTACCTCCCAAATGACTTGTACGATGAAAGGGACCGGCTTATTGATGAGCTGTCTGCCATTGCAAATATTCAAATAGAGAAGGAACCAAGCGGTGGCCAGGCGAAAAGCAGTGCGGAAGGAAGCTTTACCATTTACCTTGCAGACGGGGATGGAAATCAGATCACAAAGCTGGTAGACGGTGCAAATCATGACTTCCGTCAGATGCAGATTCAATACGACAGTGAGGATCGAACAGCTCCTGTCTCAGCTATGACGCTGGCATGGGACAACGGGGCCTGGGTGGACGGTGAGGCCCTGGATGGCCCCATAAACGACTTGTCCTTTTTGGATTCTCCGGGAAAAATGAAAGGCCTGGTAGCGGCATACGGACACACGGAAAATGGTGAAGTCAGGGGAACATACCCTGATATGCTGACTGAACTCGACCTTATGGTCACTACCTTTGTAGAGGCTTTTAACGAGGTGCATGAGGCAGGCTGGACTCTAAACGACATTAGGAATGAAGAAAAGGGAGAGCCGATCAGCTTTTTCACGTTTGCCGAGCCCACCGCAAATAAAAGTGGCGCATCTCAGCTTTTACAAATTTCAGATGAAATTAAAAACAGCCTGAACCATATCGCTGCGGCTGCACCAACTGGAAATCCAGCGATCGCTTTTGCCGGAGACGGATCCAACGCCTTGGCTCTTGCAAATGTAAAAGATTTGCCTCTTGATTTTGGCGGCAACGACACAAACGTGCAAAGCTTTTATCAAAGTATCATCGGAGATATGGCTGTGGCCACAAACGAAGCCAACCGGATGAAAAATAACTCGGCAGCTCTTCGGGACAATATTGATCACCGCCGTCAATCTGTAAGCAGTGTCTCCCTCGATGAAGAAATGACCAACATGATTCAATTCCAGCACGCATACAATGCTGCTGCCCGAAATATTACCACGATCGATGAAATGCTGGACAGAATTATTAATGGTATGGGCATCGTCGGCCGGTAAATTACAAGATATCATCAATGTGAAAAGGATAATTGGGTCAATTTGAACAATAATTGGGTCAAAATGCAGATAATTGGGTCGTTTTGAACAATAATTGGGTCAAAAACGCAGATAATTGGGTCAAAACCCAAATTATTGGGTCAAAGCAGCAATTATTTCAATCAACTCACCTCAAAACAGGGCCAGCTCCGGATCAAACAGCTTACCTATACTTCTGAAAAAACAAAGGCAGGTGAAATAGTATGCGTGTTACTCAGTCCATGCTTGCTCATAACTCGCTGGGCCACATCCATAAAGGCTACAACAACCTTGGTAACATCATGGACCAGCTTTCCACGGGAAAAAAGATTACAAGGGCTTCCCAGGATCCGGTTGTTGCGATGAACGGTATGCGGTACCGAACTCAGGTCACCGAGGTTGAGCAGTTCAAGCGCAATTTAAGTGAAGTCTACAACTGGATGGAGTCTTCGGACTCGGCACTTGATACGTCCACCCAGGCGATGCATAGAATACGTGAGCTTGCTATCCAGGCTTCAAACGATACATACGAATCAGGCCAGCGGGCTAACATGGCCAGTGAAATCGAGCAGCTGCTTGAGCATTTGGCATCCATCGCCAATACGAAAACAAATAACAAATATATTTTTAACGGAACCAATACGACAAACCCACCGGTAGATATGGACCTGATGAACCTTGAACCGGGTGTACTGTCTGCGCCGGGAGCCAACCAGGATCTCTATGAAATTTCATATAACGGTGAAATCTATCGCTATGACCCGGAAGCAGGGGAGCCTCTGCACTATGTAAATATCAACGAGGACGAAGACGACTATATTATCCTGGAAAATGAGAGCTTTACCTACCATTTTCAAGCACCTGTAACGAATGAACAAGGAGTAGTCCAGCCTGGGGAAACGGAAGAGCAGACGCAGAACTTGCGTGCAGAAGACTTCATTGTTTCACAGCGGAACGCCGTATCAACAAATACCCAGAACGTGGACATTGAGCTGATGAAAGGCATTAACATTCCGGTCAACTCAAACCCCCAGAAAGTATTTTCAAATGCTCTATTCGGTGACATTAAGCATCTGACTAGGGTGTTAGAAGATCCGACTACAAAAGGGTCTGACATCTCAAGCCTTATTGGCAGCCTTGATAAGCACATTGACAATATGGTAAACGAACGGGCGGAACTGGGAGCCCGCATTAATAGAGTGGAAATGATGGATACGAGGCTTAATGAACAGGAAGTTATAGCAAAGAGAATCCTGTCAGATAATGAAGATGCTGATTTGGAAAAAGTAATCATAGATTTACAGATGCAGGAAAATGTTCACAGAGCTGCGATGGCAGCGGGAGCAAGAATTATGCAGCCTACGTTAATGGACTTCTTACGATAGGACAATCAGTGCTTGAAAAGGGGAGAATGTGATGGAGATGCAGGTAATTCATATCACCCAGGTCCCAGGGGAAACAGGTCGGAGCAGCCACAGACCGCATCTACAGATTCACACTCCTTTCCCAAATATGCACATTGAGCAGGACCACCATGACCTTGTCCACATATCCACTACAGCTTCAAAGCTGTTCATCGACCAAAGTGAAGCTTTCGCCGATGCCGGTTTGAAAACACCCTTGCGTGCTGCCAATGAACATATCCAAAAAGCCTCTCAGCAGCTTGCAGAATATATTGCTTTAAAAAATGCCGAAGGCGAACAGCTGAAAAAAATTGAACATGGCACCGGCGCCATACAACGAATTGCAAGGGAAAGAACCCAGCCAGAGCAAAGTGAACTTCACTTAGAATACATGCCGAAACATGCGTTTCGTGTTTCTTTTGATTTTCAGCCATCCACGGTAAGCATCCAGGCAAATCCAAAGGAAACGACTGTTCATGTGGAAAAAAGGGAACCGGAAATAAAGGTGGATCGCTGGGAAACGCAAGCTTATATGAAACAAAAGCCTTCTCTTTCCTTTCAGGTGGTTGGCAGTCACGTGAATCGCACCATGTAATAAGCCATAGAAAGGTGGACCAACATGAACATACAGTCGAAATATGTAGGGGAGATAGACATCGAGGAGCGGGACATTTTTTCTTTTGAAAAAGGATTGCCGGCATTTGAATCGGAAACACAATTTGTGCTTCTTCCCTTCGGTCAGGACCAGGTGTTTCAGATTCTGCAATCTGTTAAAAGTCCGGAAGTTGCATTTGTGGTTGCGAGCCCGTTTTCTTTTTTTCAAGATTATCAGGTGAAGCTCCCTGAAAGCCTGCAAGAACAACTTATGATTAAAAAAGAAGAAGACGTGGCAATCTTTACGATTCTTACATTAAAGGAACCCTTTAAAGACACATCGGCAAATCTTCAAGCACCAGTCATATTAAATGTGAAAGAGCAGAAGGGAAAACAGCTTCTCTTAAATGACAGCCCCTATGATAGAAAGCATCGAATTTTTCCAAAAGAATTAGCTGAGGAGGGACAAAGGTAATGCTGGTGCTTACCCGAAAACCCAACCAGTCCATTCAAATTGGAGAAGACATTGAGATTAAAGTAGTAGCCGTTGATGGAGACCAGGTCAAACTAGGAATTGACGCGCCGAAGCATATTGACATTCATCGGAAAGAAATCTTTTTGGCGATTGAAGAAGAAAACAACGAAGCTGCCTCCTCGGATCTTTCATTGTTAGAAAAACTATCACAACAATTGAAAAAGTAGAAATCTAGAATTTGATAGATTTCTACTTTTTTCGTTCTTAAGTTCTAGGTAAAGACTAGCAACATTTTTGTAAATTCGACTTTTTTTTGAAAAAAAATGAAAAAATAATACGATACTATTTCATTTTGTTAACATTTATGGGACAGACGCACCTTGTATAAATCGCGCAAGAAAGGTAATATTTACATTCATAAAGATGAATAAGAAGAGTGTTGCTTTCACAATACGTAGACAAAATTCAGGGGATATTGTAGAAAATTGCGGGATACACGTGAGTCTGTTGCCAAGGGAAAAGAAACAACGATGAGGATAGAACGTCAAGAGGGGGATACAGAAGTGAGAGGAATGCACGGTTCTGCAATACATGGGGGGAAGGCACCCACAGTTTTATTTAATTCCTGTAAAGCGTTTGCAATAGAAACAATTGAAGAGCAGATAGAGGGCACCATTTACAAGTGCCAGGGGGAAGAGCTTTCAGCATACTTGCAATCTGGATTGAACAAAAACTGCCTGTATTATATTGAAGTCGATCCTGAAGAGATCATAGAAAAAATTAAAGTAATAACAGATCAGGAGATTCTTTGCAGGCTTGGTGTTAATTTAGGTGAAGAACATGAGGGGAAAACAAACCATTTATTGAAACATCAGGTTTCACTACTATTGTGCGGAGATAGAGAACCCAAAGAATGGGTTGTACATTACCTACGAGCAATGGAATTTATGGTCTATATTGATCCAGTTTTCCAGCCGCGCTTTGTTAATGCTTATCGTTCACTATATAGGATAGAAACGGAATCAGAAAACAAGCGGCTTGAGTTGATCTATGAAAAAGCAATGGAGAATTTATCAGAAGCCGAATGCCGGATATTAGAGAAAATTTTAGAAGGCAAAAGCAACCGCAAAATCGCAGAGGAATGCTACTTGGCGGTTGCAACTGTAAATAACCACGTCAGCCATTTAACGAAGAAGATGGCTGCGAATGACCGCACTCATACGATAAAGCGGGCAATTGAAAGCGGCTGGGTAAAAACATCCTAAATAAATAAGTAATGCAAAGAGATAGAATAATAGTTTGAGGATAAAAGTTTTGGGTTAGCGATTCGCTTTATAGGCCTCCATTTTATTGTATTTCCACCGGTTAACCATTTTGTGAGAGCCATTAAAAAATTTAATAAAATATATGCCGTCGTCTGTTTTATACAGCTTTACCCCGAGAAACTGCAAAGGGGTCCAAACTTTTCTCATGTTAAAATAAGGCAAGTGATTGTCCTCCTTTACTATTTTAATAGGTTAAATAATAAAAAAAAGTCATGTTTCAAACAATGAAAATAAGGGAATAGAAAGAGTTTAATCTTTGATTAAGAACTTATTAATATTTTATAACGAATCTCGTTCGTAATCAAGAACTTTTTGGTAATTTAATACCAGAAAGTTCTTTATAAAGCAAAAAAACAGAGAGCGGTAGGGGTTACGCTCTCTGTTTTGTACTATATAAAATTATTTTTATTAAAAAGTTCTCTTTAGTGAACGTAGATTCCGTCCATTGAATGCTGGCCCATGTACTTATGTAGTCTCTAAGGAAGTGCAGGAACAAAAAACAAAATTAACTGGCATCATTCTTTGGATTGAATTCTACAATACACGTGTGAGTCCTCTGCATCTGCTGTTTAATAGAATACTTACTCGCCCTTACCGTAAGCTTCTGTTGATCGGAAAAAGTGAGAACAGTATTTCCTTTGTCTTTTGAAGGGATGGCATGCTCAAATCCGATTAAATGATGAATGAATACCCACTCATTATCCGTCGCCAAATAAGACATGACGGGAAAGGCATAAATCATGTGATCCAGATTCACAGGAACAGGCCGTTTCTTCTGGATATTCGTTCGCTCTCTCACTGCTTTATTTCTTCCTTCAAGGGAGGCCCCGCCAGCAATGCAGGCGTCATCCAGAATCTTAAGAGGAGTTTTCTTCGCAAGAATAGGTTTCTTTCCTTTTTCATAAATTAGCGTCTTCGCTTCTCCTTTAAAGTAGGGTACCAAAGCCAGCGTGTCCTTGTTTACAATATAATTCTCCACAACATGTTGTTCCATTTCTCGTCCTCCTCTAATTTATAATTATGTGAATATTTACTTTATATTTTTATTATACTCATGAAATTCCAAATATCTACAATTTGTCAGGAAATCTGACATAGTATTTTAGTTTTGGTTATATGTACCTAATTGAAACGATGGCAGAAAAGAAAATTAGAAAAATAGTAAACAGTTTGCTCCATCCTCCGATATTACTTATGTAGGTGATAACAGCGAGCCCTGGCGGCCGACAGGGTACTGCTGGTCACTAAATAAAGTATCCAGCCACAAGGACGTGGACGGACAACAATCAAGGAGGATTTATTTATCATGATCATTAACAACAACATTCCAGCGTTGAACACACACCGTCAAATGGGCATCAACCAAAACAACATGCAATCTTCAATGGAGAAGTTATCTTCAGGTATGCGTATCAACCGTGCAGGTGATGATGCAGCAGGTCTCGCAATCTCTGAGAAGATGCGGGCACAAATTAACGGTTTAGACCAAGCGAGCCGTAACTCACAAGATGGTATCTCTATGATTCAGACTGCAGAAGGAGCTCTAGATGAAGCTCATAGTATATTACAAAGGATGCGAGAACTAGCAGTTCAGGCTTCTAACGATACAAATGTAGGAGTAGATAGAGAAGAGCTTCAAAAAGAAGTAGAACAACTAACACAAGAAATTGGAAGAATAAAAGACGAAACTCAGTTTAATAAGCAGAATATACTCGATGGAACAGCTGGAGCTGCTGGAGGAGAAGGAGAAGGCATTGTATATATTCAAACCGGTGCAAACTCCAACCAGCTGACAGAAATTGACTTTACCACTGAAGGAGTAGATTTAACCTCGGTTTTTGAAGCTATGGAAGGAATAGATATCTCAGAAAGTCAATCGTCAGCAACAGAAGCCATTGATTTAATTGATGCTGAAATCGAAAAAGTATCTAGCGGTCGTTCTTATCTAGGTGCCATGCAAAATAGGTTAGAACATACGATTGCAAACCTTGATAATGCCTCAGAAAACTTATCAGCAGCTGAATCACGGATAAGAGATGTAGATATGGCAAAAGAAATGATGGAAATGACCAAATCGAACATTTTATCCCAAGCATCACAGTCTATGTTAGCTCAAGCAAATCAACAACCGCAGTCTGTTTTACAATTACTTGGTTAATTTTTTATTAAAGAGACTCTAGATTTTGCTAGAGTCTCTTTTCTAACAGTAACTTTATTTTAGTAAAGAAGGTATGTATATATATGAGCAGGTATGCAACAAAAGATATTGAACAAATAATACAAATTTGTAACACCTTTATAGAGGGACTAGAACAACTCTCGTATTTACAAAGATGTAAAAAAGTTAAAGAGAGCGTGTTTTTATGTGGGTCGTTAATCGAAGGCATTACTGTAATCAGTACTTGGATCAATAATAACAAACAAATGAGTAAATACGTACTGGAAATAAATAATAAAATAGCAAATAATATTTTTCTATTAGCTGAAAGTTTAGAAAAGGGAACTATTTATAAAAGTTTAGAGATATTACAATTCTCTTTAATCCCTCAATCTAAGAAATTATTGTTAGAGTTGAAAGGGGAAGTTATAGAAAGAAAAAATAAAGAGATAATAATAGGTGTGTATCTGTGCCAGAATAACCCGTTAATAGTAATGCCAGAAGCTAGAGTAGCTGCTTTAAATAAGGAGGCCCAATTGCAGGGGAGTAAGTTAATTTTCTTCTCATCTGAGGATGTTGACTTTCTCAATGAGAAAGTGGAAGCAAGTGTATACGGTAAACCTCTATATCAAAAAAAAGTTGTTGAATTTCCAGACGTTATACATAATATCAATCCTACAAATTCTTTGAATCGTTCTAATATTGAAAAAAAATTAAGAAAGATAATCCCTTTTACCACGTTTGGCATTGGAGATAAATTAAATTTACCAGCAAAATTCATAGAATCAAAATTGTTTGCAGAATTGCTCGTGCCATTTAAAGTAATTACAAATGTAGCAATTACGATAGAGTTTATTGAGAAAAATAAAAAGGCAGTAATTAAGCCACTATTGGGTAGACAGGGACAAAAAATTTACTTTATAGAAAAGAAAGCAGAAAATAAATATCTAGTTAGAGACCACAAGAAAAAAGTAATCTTACAGGCTTTCCAATTAAAAGATTTCATTCATTACTTATTGTCTGAAAAGGGAAAGTATATGGTTCAAAGATATATTAATAGTAGAACAAAGGACAAGTCCCCATTCGATATAAGAGCCCACATGCAGAAGAATGGTGATGGCGAATGGACTCTTACTAAAATTTATCCTAGGATTGGGAGCAAAAAAAGCATATTAAGCAATATTAGTAGGGGTGGGAGAACCGGACTATTAAATGAGTTTTTAAAGAAAGAATTTGGAGAACTTAAAAGTGGCAACTTAGAGAGTAACTTAGTAAATTTAGCTTTTGATTTGGCTTGGTGGACAGATAAATGTTATGGATCTGCAATAGATGAGCTTGGTTTAGACTTGGCAATAGATGAAAATAATAAGATTTGGCTCCATGAAATTAATGGCGGCCCTCAATCCACCTTTCATGAAGAAGAACGAGCATTAAATACCATAGCTTATGCTAAGTATATTAAAGAAAATGCGTTATTTTTAAGTAACCAGTTTGATAAATTGAAAGGGACACAAATTTTTGAAAGTGAACTTTCTAAATTGGAGCATGCCAAATTAAATGGTAAAGCCATAATCGGTATGTTAATAAGTAAAGAGGTGGATGAATCTTCAATGGCTCTTAAAGAAGCAACTGCTTATGTTGCTAACTTTGAAGGGGTTAACTTTTTTTGTTTTTCTCCAGAAGATGTAGATATCTTCAATCAGAAGATAAAGGGACATATATATGAAAGTTATAAATGGGTCCCATATATTTTTAATTACCCTGATGTGATAATTGATAGGTACAGGATGCGAAACATACAGGGTTACGATGGTGTTTACCAAGAGTTCTCTGACATTCCTTTTACAAACATTAATAAAGGAGGGTCAATGAATAAGTTAGACTTTTATAATCTCTTAAAAAAAACAGGAGAAGTAGAAGATACTATCATACCTTACAAAAACGTGACCTCCTTCAATGATCTAAAACACTTCACGGATTCATATGAAACTGTTATTCTAAAGCCGTTATCAGGGTCTTTTGGGAGTGGTATATACTTTATTGAGAAAAAAAATAATAATTACACTGTTAGATACAAAGATCAGGTAACAAAATACTCTAGAATAGAATATGAGAAGTATTTTAGTAATATAACAAGTAAAAAGAACTTTGTAGTACAAAAATTTATTGAAACCAGGACTATTGATAACCTTCCGTTTGATATAAGGGTGCACATGGTAAAGGATCCCGAAAAACAAGAATGGGAAATTCTAGCTTTGTATCCTAGGGTCGGATTCAACCACCATAAAATATCCTTAATGAAGGAAGGCGGTTATATAAGTGAATGGAAAGGATTTTTAGGTCGTAACTTTCCTCAAACATCTTATGAAAAGCTAACAGAAAATCTTAAAAATAAGGCATTTAAAATTATAGATACTTTTGAAAAAAACCACACTACTACGGTAAATGAAGTGGCTTTAGATCTGGCTTTAACTAGAGATTTATCTATTTATTTAATTGAAGCTAATATAAACAAGCCTGCAGTAGCAAACTTTGAGTTCAAGTATGCTAAATTTTTAATAAAGTTAGCAAAACATTTAATATAAAATTAATCAAAGGCTCAGTTTTAACGCAAGTGTTTTTTTTCTTACTTACTTTAATAAGGATGATAAATATGAATATTGCAGTTCTTTATGGAGGGAAGTCTCCAGAGCATCAAGTCTCATTAAAGTCTGCTGTGTCGGTTTTTGATAATATAGACTACTCTAAATATCAGGTTACCCCCATTTATATTACTCAAGATGGAAGTTGGTTTTCTAAAGAAAAGGTTACTGAAACAATGACCTCCACAAATGAATTGATAACTAGCAATTTACCTTTTTCATTTGATAATTTATCGAAGTTCGATGTTATTTTTCCTGTGTTACTTGGATCCAATGGGGAAGATGGCACCCTACAAGGCTTATTTGAAATAATTGACGTACCATATGTGGGGAATGGCGTAACTTCATCAGCTATTTGTATGGACAAAATAATAATGAAATCGGTTTTTTCCAGCTATAAGATACCTCAGGTAAATTATTTATGGTGGAATAAAAGTGATTGGATAGAAAAAAAAGAAAAAATTTTCAAGGAAATTGAATCTTTACTAGGTTTCCCTTGCTATGTAAAAGCATCTAACTTAGGCTCCAGTATAGGTGTTTATAAGTGTAGATCAATCAAAGAACTAAGCTTTTCTATGTCTCAAGCTTTTAACTTTTCTAATAAAGTGATTGTCGAAGAAGCTGTGAAAGCTCGTGAAATTGAGCTAGCCGGTATAGGAAACAATGACATAAAATTTTCAGTAGCTGGAGAAGTGGATATTGGAAGTAATATTTTTTATGATTACCATGCTAAATATAACCAAGGATTAAACACTATTGTCCCTGCCAATATAAGTAATGAAACTTACATAAATTTAATAAAACTTGCAAAAAAATGCATCAACGCAGTTCCTATTGAAGGTCTATTTCGAGCTGACTTTTTCTTAACAGAGAAGGGAAAGATATATGTTAACGAAATAAACACTTTTCCAGGTTTTACAAATACCAGCATGTTTCCTTTGCTTTGGGAAAAAACTGGCTTGTCATATACTGATTTGATTGATAGCTTAATTGCATTTGCAGTTGAAAGACACAGGAGAAAAAAGGGTTTTATTAAGCAGGGTAATTATTCATAAAGTTGGTTTGTATTAATCTATTTAAGCTATATTATCTCAAAAAGAATAAAATTGCTATCCACTAAGCTAACCACTACACTAGTATGGGTTAGCTTATTTTTATGGACACACTACATAGCAGAAGGAGGAGGTCATCGGATGTGGGAGTTACTGTTGTTAATGTTTGAACGTCTCGGAATTATTGTAACTCTTGCTTTCATTATGACGAGGCTTCCTTTCTTTCGGCAGCTGCTGGATCAGCGGCAGTTGACAACCGTTCAGGCGTTTAGTATCACGGTGATCTTTGGCTTGTTTGGCATCGTGGGAACGTACACGGGCTTGACCTTCTCTCCGGAAGAGGGAGTGTTTTCGAGCTGGGCGGTTTCTGTGGGCGAGGATGAGGCCATTGCCAACTCAAGAGTCATTGGAGTCGTTGCGGCCGGTCTTCTTGGCGGGATAAAAGTAGGTCTTGGCGCTGGTTTGATTGCAGGGCTTCACCGCTACTCGTTAGGGGGCTTTACGGACTTTGCCTGCGGGCTTTCCTCGGTCATTGCCGGGCTTCTCGCCGGACTGATTCATTCGAAGCTCAAAAAGCAGCGAATTATTTCTGTGCCGGTTGCTCTTTTTGCCGGCGCGGCGGCTGAGGCTATTCAGATGGCTGTGATCTTAGGGGTGGCCAGGCCCTTTGATCTGGCATTAGCGTTAGTGCAGGAGATTGGTGTGCCGATGATTGTGGCCAATGGGGCCGGAACGGCTATTTTTATTTTGATCATTCAAAACGTCATTAATGAAGAAGAGAGAATGGGGGCTCTTCAATCGCAGAAGGCGCTAAGAATTGCTGACCGGACAATTAATGATCTCCGCCAGGGGTTAACACCGGATTCAGCCAAGTCTGCCTGCAATATTTTATTAAAAGAAGTAGAAGTGAGCGGGGTTGCCATCACCAATAAAGAAAGCATTTTGGCACATAGCGGCTTGGGGGCTGACCATCACGCAGGGAGCAGTCCTATTAAAACAAAGGCGACGCAAGAGGTGATTCAAACAGGGAAAATGAAGATCGCAAAGGATGGAGAGATTGAATGCCGCGTTAAGGACTGTCCTATCAAAGCGGCCATTATTGCTCCTCTTAAGCAAAAAGGAGAAACGATCGGGACGTTAAAGTTTTATTTTGAAGCCGAAAAAGAAGTGACACCGTTAAACGTGGAACTTATGAGCGGTCTGTCTCTTCTTCTCAGCAGCCAGCTTGAGCTTGCTGAAGTGGAACATCAGCAGAAATTGGCCAGGGAGGCTGAAATTAAAGCGCTGCAGGCGCAGGTGAATCCTCATTTTTTGTTTAACGCCCTTAATACAATTGTTTCTCTCATTCGGACGGATCCTGCAAAAGCAAGGAAGCTGCTGCTGGCTTTATCCAATTTTTTCAGAAAAAATTTGTCGGCTTCTGAGAAAAGCCTCACGACGTTAGAGGAAGAGCTCAACCAGGTGAAGTCTTACTTAGCGATTGAAGAGGCTCGTTTTTTTGATAAGCTCGAAGTGATATATGAGGTGGATGACACTCTTCTCTATAAGGAAGTGCCTCCGATGACGCTCCAGCCTCTTATTGAAAATGCCCTTAAGCATGGGCTGAAGGATAAATACAAAGACCGGAGGCTGAAGATTTCGATTCAAAAGGAAGACGACAGAGCAAGGGTCTCCGTTACTGATAACGGAGCGGGCATGACAAAAGAACGTCTTGCTCAATTAAAAGAGCAATCGGTGGAGTCAAAAGAGGGAGCAGGTATTGGTGTATATAATGTGAACCGGAGACTGGAAATGACCTTTGGAGAAGAGTCGGCTCTTCACATCGAGAGCACTATAGGGGAAGGGTCCTGTGTGTTCTTTTATATACGTACGTAAGCATCAATGATCATGGAAAGGAGAGGCCATTTATGAAAACAGGACGTATTCGTGTCATTGTTGTAGACGACGAACCTCACAGCAGAAGTGAGCTGATCTATTTACTGGAAGAACACAGCCAGATTGAGGTGACAGGAGAAGCCGATTCTGGACAGAAGGGGCTGGAGCTGGTCCTTCAAAAAGAGCCGGATGTCATCTTTCTGGATATAGAGATGAGCCAGATGAATGGAATGGAGTTAGCGGAGCATTTGAAGAAAGTAAAGAAGAGGCCTCTCCTTATTTTTGCGACAGCTTATCCTGATTATGCTGCCAAAGCGTTTAGAATGGAGGCAACGGACTATTTACTTAAACCCTTTGATGAAGAACAGCTGGAAGAAACGATCAAAAGAATCGAAAAGATCCTTCTTTCTGACACTATGCCAGAAAACGCAAGGAAAAAAGGGAAGCTTGCCGTGGAAGGTCAAAATCGAATCGTTTACTTAGCCCCTGACACCATTGATTATTTGTACCGGGAAGGGAGAGAAACGCTTATTCACAGCCAGGGGCAGCAGTATTCAACGAAAGCTACGTTAAAAGAGGTAAGTGAGAAGCTGCAGGGCTGGCCTTTTTTTCGTATTCATAAAAGCTATATCGTAAACCTGCAAGCTGTAAAGGAATTGATCCCGTGGGTGAATGGTGCCTATCAGCTTAAAATAAAGGGATACCAGGAAGAGCTTCCAGTAAGCAGGAATTTTGTAAAAGCATTACGGGAGGAGCTTGAGCTGTAATCCTTGCAGGTAGGTGAGGATGTATGACATGTTACCATCAGTTTTCGACATGATAGCCTATTTTTCACAAAAAAGTAACAAATTCATCTATAATGAAACTATGAAAGCGCATACAAACAAGCATACATCATAGATGAGGTGAGACCAGTGATTACTTTTTTGCTCTCTATTGTTATTTTAATTATCGGCTATTTCACGTATGGTAAATTTGTAGAAAAGGTCTTTGGTGTAAAAGATAAACGGATGACTCCGGCGTATTCAGTGAATGACGGAGTGGACTATGTGCCAATGTCCACAAAGAAAAACTCCATGATCCAGCTCTTAAATATCGCTGGGGTGGGTCCGATTTTTGGCCCGATTATGGGTGCACTGTACGGCCCGGTTGCTTTTCTCTGGATTGTACTAGGTGCCATCTTTGCCGGTGCTGTTCATGATTACCTGACAGGGATGATTTCCATTCGTAACAGAGGAGCTCATTTGCCTGAGCTGGCAGGTAAGTTTCTTGGTACGATTATGAAGCATGTTGTAAACGTTTTCGCCATCCTTCTTCTCGTTCTTGTGGGAACCGTGTTTGTTTCCGCACCGGCTGATCTTCTTAGCGGCCTGACGCCAATGTGGGCAACAACTGGTTTATTTATAGCTTTGATCTTTATTTATTATATTTTTGCAACGATGCTTCCAATTGATAAAATCATTGGACGAGTGTACCCGTACTTTGGCGCGCTCCTTGTCATCAGTGCCGTTGGAATTGGTGCAGGGCTAGTGATAACAGGTGCCCCGATTCCTGAATTAAGCTTTACCAATATGCATCCTGACAATCTACCAATCTTTCCACTGTTGTTCTTAACGATTTCCTGTGGAGCATTATCCGGGTTTCATGCAACACAGTCACCGATCATTTCCCGGACGACGCAAAAGGAAAAACAGGGACGAAAGATCTTTTATGGAATGATGATTACTGAAGCGATTATTGCGATGATCTGGGCAGCAGCAGCGATGAGCCTGTTCTACGGACAAGATCTGAATGAACTTCTTGCAGCAGGCGGTCCGGCTCTTGTGGTAAGTGAAGTGGCGATCACTATGCTTGGTGCAATCGGCGGTACGCTGGCTGTTCTTGGTGTTATTGTTCTTCCAATTACATCTGGTGATACAGCGTTCCGTAGTGCTCGTATGATTATTGCTGACTATATCAAAGTTGGACAAAAGAAAATCATCAAGCGTCTCATGATTGCCTTGCCGTTGTTTGTCATTTCTGTCGCGTTAACCTTTATTGATTTCCAATTGCTGTGGCGTTACTTCTCCTGGGCAAACCAGTCCACGGCGATGATCGCTCTCTGGGTAGGGGCTATGTACCTACTCTTACAGCGGAAAAATCACTGGATAGCAAGTATTCCGGCAGTCTTTATGACAATGGTAACCTTCACGTATATTCTGAATGCTGAAATTGGCTTTGGTCTTCCGATGAATTCCGCTTATATCGGAGCAGCCATAGGAACGGCCATTGTCATTGCCTTGTTTACTCGCCGGGCAAAGAGAGAACTGAATGCCGGCCGAATTGATGTGGACGAGGTAGAACAAGATCATAAGGCAGCGTAAATGATGAATCGAAAGCAGACCTGGCTTCTAAAAAGTCAGGTCTTTTCTTATTTTTATTTTACAAAGGTATGGTTCAAATGGATGCCGGAGCCGCTCCATTGCCAGCATTCCGAGCCTTCCGTTGTGGTAATGGAGTTGCCTTCTTTTACAAACGACATTTGGCATCCAATCTCATCAGCGCTTTGAAGTGCTGTGCTGCCGTCTTTTACCGCATAGCCTTCCACTGAGCCTGCATGGGTGTTAGACACATGGATATCAAAGGAAAAGCCTGTGTCGTCCTCATTGTAAATAGTAAGAGATCCGCCGATGTCAGAGCTTCCGTCAATAAGCCATTCTCCTTCCCAGGAAGCAGCAGGCTCTTGTGCTGCTGGAGCTTTTTTTTCAGAGACTTCCTCTGTTGAAACCTCTGCTGCTTGCTCTTCTTCTGAAGTTGGAAGGCTGCCCCTTTGTTCAAATGAGAGTTCTTCAGGCATGAGAACGTGGCTGAATTCAGTAAATTCTTTGGCCCATTCTTCAATTGTTTCTGGTACCAGAATTTCATTATTGGAGTAATATTTCACTTTTTCCTCATCAATAATCGCTGCCCACAAGGCATCTCCGTCGCCATGCATCAGGATTCCTTCCATCATGCCAGGCAGGCCTTGAACCTTGGCAGAGTAAGCCTCTCCCTCGAATGAATCAATGATCTCCTCTTCCTGGATCAGGTGAAAGGTAGATAAAAATAATTCATAATCAACACCGACCATAGCTTTAAAAAGATCTTCCTGTTCAACTGTGAGCAGCCCAAGGGAGGAGAGCGTATCAGGCTCGATTTCTGCTGCATGACCTTCCCCGTAAAACACTCCGTCGAATGTCACCCCGTTTCCGGAGTAGTATTTGCAATCATCACTCGATGAGACGAGAATGTTGGAATCCTTCCACTCAAAGGTTAAGGAACAGCTGTCAGGGCCTTGATATGTAGCCTGAAAGTCTTCATTCATCTTTGCATTTCCGGAAAGGTGGCCTACATTCGCTCCCTCTGAGACGTGAATCTCAAAAGAAAAAGCCTGGTCACCGTTATCCTGAATATCTAAAAGACCTCCACTCGTATGGCTGATTCTTTCATATGTACCGTCTCGGAAGACCTGTTGTTTCTTATCTTCCTCCTCTGTTAGTTGTTGATTATTCTCCGGTGACTCTGGTGAATTGCCGGCTTGCGATGCTTCTTCACTTTCTGTATTGCTTTCTATCTCTTCATTTTGATCGGTTTCTGTATCCTCATGGCTGCCCGTGTCTTCCTCTTGCACCGTTGTATCTTCTGCTGTTGCCCCAGATTCAGAAGGTGAAGGTTGCGTACCACATGCAGACAAAGCAAATAGTAAGCATACATACATCATCCAATACCTTTTCACCTGATCCCTCCTTTTATGACTTATTACCTAGGTAAATTATACAAAAAAGAAAGATGAATGCAAATAATTACACCTATGTACCTATAAAAGAATTCTGTAGCTATAAATATTCGTGTACTCTATTAACAATGTACAAAACGAAACGATATTACTTATATTGGCAGGATTTGGTTCGTTGTGCCTACTTCCATAAATATGAGTAAAGAAGGGTGAGCAGTGGTGAAAGGTTTTATTGATAAACTTAAGCTTGGAACGAAACTTAATGTATTAATTGTTGCGATTTTGCTTTGTTTTTCCACGGTGATCGGATTTGTTGTGCAAGGTCAAATTACAAATGGAATTGAAAGAACAGCTGTGGAAAAGGCCCAGTCAGATCTTGCTTTGGGATACAGCTATATTGACGCCCAGTACCCGGGTCCTTGGCAGGTTGAGGATGGCGTCCTCTTTAAAGGTGACGTTGAAATTTCCAATAATTTCGACCTGGTAGACGAAGTTGGGGACATGACAGAGGGTACGGTGACAATTTTCCTGGAAGACACACGTGTAACGACGAATGTAATAAATAACGGTGAAAGAGCGGTGGGGACCCAGGCTTCCCAGGAAGTTGCACACACAGTACTGGAAGAAGGAAACGTATATACAGGTCCAGCTGATGTTGCGGGAGTTACCTATCAAACGGCATATCAGCCATTATACGATGCAGAAGGGGAAACCATCGGAATGTGGTATGTAGGAGCATCACAGGAAATATTAGATGAAATTATCGGCCAATCTACCATTGTATTTTTAATTGTCTTAGTAGCAGGAACTCTTGTTTCAGCAGGGGCTGTGCTTTTATTTTCCAGACGTATTACGAAACGGTTATCAGGGGTTTCCGAAGCTCTTGCCTCTGCCGGAGAGGGTGATTTCACGACTGCGTTGTCGGACTCTTCGAAAGATGAAATTGGTTCGTTAGCCCGAAGCTACAACACTATGAAAGAAAGTCTTCGTCAACTCGTCTCTCAGGTTACAGAAAGTTCACAGCAGGTGGCAGCTTCTTCTGAGCAATTAAGTGCCAGCGCCCAGGAAACCAATGCTGCCACGGAAGAAATTTCAAGTTCCATTCAAGAAATGGCAGCGGGGGCAGAAGAACAGCTGGCCAGTGCGAATTCAACAAATGATGTCGTGATGGAGATTTCAACAGGAATGAAGCAGATTGCAGGCATTATTCAGGAGATCAATGATTCCTCCCAGCAGGCTTCTTCGAAAGCAGAGCACGGCAGAGAAGTCATAGAACAAACTGTAAGCCAAATGAAATTCATTTTTGAAAAGACAAATGATACCTCCTCAATGATTGATCAATTAGGTGAGAAATCTAAGAAAATCGGCGATATTGTTTCTCTGATTACTGCTATCTCTGACCAGACAAACCTTTTAGCTCTTAACGCAGCGATTGAAGCAGCAAGAGCTGGAGAGCATGGAAAGGGGTTTGCAGTAGTAGCTGAAGAGGTGAGGAAGCTTGCTGAACAGTCAGGTGAATCGTCAAAACAAATTAGTGAAATGATTCAGGAGATCCAAAAGGATATACAAAAGTCTGTAGAGTCTATGTCCGAAGGCAAACAGGCCGTTAATGAAGGCTCTGATCATGTGAACCGGGCAGGCTGTTCTTTTAAAGACATTTCAGAAGCGATCCAATTTGTCAGTACACAAATGGAGGAAGTATCGGCAGCTGTTCAGCAAATATCTGCGAGCACAGAAACCATGTCCTCATCGGTACAGGAAACGGCCAAGGTGGCTGAGGATTCATCTGGTTATACGCAGGAGGTGGCAGCCTCAGCGGAAGAGCAGAATGCATCCATGCAGGAAATTACCACTGCTGCCACAACACTTGCAGAAATGGCTGAGGAGCTTCAGGACTCCGTGAAAACATTTAAGTTATAGAAGAGTCGTTCTGGGTGCAGGCAGAAAAAATGGCAGAACCCTTTAACAATCCCCTCTTTTGACCGATAAAAGAATCAGGTGAAAAAATCGGAGGGTGAATTCTTATGGAAATAAAAGGGACAGGCATACCAGGAGTTCAAGAAGTCATTCATTCCTCTCGCCACTACACACAATCAACCAGTCAGCACGAGAAGGCCGCTACAGAGGAAAAGCATGGTACAGAAGACCAGCGCAAGACCACTTCTTTGGATCGTGAGAAGCTGTTGCAGGAAGTGAACGGGTTAAATCAGATGCTCGATGTGAATGCAACGGCTTTGAAGTTCAATGTTCATGACAAGCTGGAAAGGACATATGTTCAGGTGGTGGATCGAAACACGGAGGAAGTGGTACGGGAAATACCTCCGGAAAAGTTTCTGGATATCGTTGCAGCCATGCTTGAGCATGTAGGTCTGATTGTCGATAAGAAAGTGTAGACCTGTTTATAGATGTAACAACAGAAAAAGGACAAGAGAACATTCTCTGTCCTTTTTCTTTTTACCACCATAAGAATTCACTTTTTAAAAAAACATGGGGGATCAAACATGAGTGATATGAGAATGACTGGCTTTGCCTCGGGCATGGACATAAATCAAATGGTTTCAGACTTAATGAGAGCCGAGCGGGAGCCATTAAACCGGATGGAACAGGACCGCCAGCTGCTTCTGTGGCAGCAGGAGGCCTACCGGGAAGTGAACCGGCAGTTTGCTGATTTTCGGACAACGACCTTTGATGGAATCATGCGAAGGGCAAATATGACAGCAACAACGGTAAGCAGTACAGACGAAAGCAAGGTAACGGCTTCAGGATCAGCATCATCCGGTGAAGGCTCCTATACACTTTCAAGAGTTGACCGTCTTGCTTCAGCGGCAAGCAATGTCAGCAGTGATGAGATTCTCGGAGCAGAAGGAAGACTGGACGGGGATGCTTCCTTATGGAGCCAGCTCAGCACCCATGAAGGAATGAACTGGGAGACAAAGGAGCACCAGGAAACGATACAGGTGAACGAGGACAGCGGTATAGCCGTACTGGAAAGTGGTGCAATTGACCCGGACAGTGTAGAGGTACCAGGCTTCAGTGTAGTCACTTCGGAAGAAGATTTAAATGAAGGCAGTGTTTTGGTTGATGATGAGACGGGCACTCTTCAATTTCATGCTTCATTTGAAGGGGGAGAGAGTCTTGAGGTAACGTATCAATCCCATGTCTTTTCCTTTGATGCAACCACGTATGACAGTGAAGGAGAGGAGGTAACAGAGAACTTTGAATTTGCGGGCACAGACAGCTTGCATCAGGTGCTTGGTGACATTAATCGTTCCAGCCTGGGCGTTAACGCCTTTTATGATGAATTTTCTGGCCGGGTGGCGTTGACCCGCAGTGATACGGGGCAGTATAACGAAGCCCGGGAAGGTGAGGAAGCAAGAACCGCTGAAAACGGAGAAATCAAATTCTCTGACGGATTTCTACGTGATGTGCTCCATTTGGATGAGAGTAACGAAAGTGGCGGGGACAATGCTCAATTTACGATAAATGGACTGGAAACAGAGCGGACTTCCAATTCCTTTACCATTGATGGAGTAAATATTACACTCCATGATACGTTTACGGAAGGATCTGTCATGCTGGGTGTCTCGACTGATACAGAGCAGGTTTTCGACCAGGTGATAGAGTTTGTGGACGAGTACAATGCACTGATCGAACTTGTGGATGGAAAGGTCTCGGAGGAAAGGTACCGGGACTATCCGCCATTAACTGACGAGCAGCGCAGGGAAATGTCAGAGAGAGAACAAGAAATGTGGGATGAGCGGGCGGAAAGCGGGATGCTGCGAAATGACCGCATGCTCTCTGGCGCCCTGGACCGGATGCGCCAGGATATGTACGGATCTGTGGACACAGATCAGGGGGCCTTTTCACATTTGACGGAGCTTGGCATTACGACGACCTCAAATTATCAGGACAGGGGTAGGCTTGAAGTAGATGAAGAAAAGCTTCGAGAAGCGATTGCTCAAGATGCAGAAGGTGTGTTTCAAATCTTTGCAGCGAACGGTGAAACATATGAGGAAAAAGGGGCGGCCCGGCGCTTGCGAGAGACTCTTCAAGGCACCATTGAACAGGTGTCGCAGCGTGCCGGCGGAGCCTCTGCCGCATCAAACCAGCAGTTTACAATCGGTCGCGAAATTGATCAAATGAATGACCGGATGACAAACTTTGAGCGACGGATGCAGCAGACTGAACAGCGGTACTGGGCTCAGTTTACCAGGATGGAACAGGCCATGGCGCAGGCGAATGCCCAGATGGAGCAGTTAATGTCGCAAATGGGCGGCATGGGGATGTAAGGAGTATATATAGTAAAAACCTGTGGCGTGAAGAGCTGGCCACAGGTTTTTTTATGAAGGGGGAAGTGTTGTGCTATTGAACGGGCATTTCCCCTTTGGCCACCGCACGGCTGATTGCTTGCTGGCTTTCTTTTCTGGTAATTTCCAATTATGGGCGGGGAAATACGTGTTTGACCCAATTATAGTGCAGTTAGACCCAATTACCGGCGGTTTTGACCCAATTATGGTGAAGTTTGACCCAATTATCGGCAGTTTTGACCCAATTAATTCAATAATCGACCCAATTAAGTCCGCGACTGCCCGAATGAGGTTCCGCGTCGGCCCAATCAAGTCCCCGACTGCCTGAAATGAGGTTGCACATCTGCCCTAACAAGTCAGAGAATGCCCGAATCGGGTGCAACGTCTGCCCACTCACCCACCACCTACCGAATTCCAGCCAGCGTCACTTTGCTCGGCCGCGAATTATCATTCTTTATAGTCCCAGAGTATCCTCCACTCCCTCTCTTCCTCGGTCACATAGACAAACTGGACAAAGTCAAAGTGGCCGTATTTACCGACATAGCTTTTGGTGACCACAATCTCATATACCTCTTCCAAAGGCTCACTATCTGCAAACATCCGCCATTCTTTTATTTTTTCAGGGCTGCTCATTGTAAACTCATAATCTTCTACATCAAAGTGATTTTGAAAAACATGGGGCCGGTCTGATATATAGCTGTCTCTTGGGAAATGTTCCTGCATGGAGGAATGAAACAGCTCCCAGGAAGAAGCAAATTTTGCTTCCTGCTCCAGTTCATAAAATTCTTCTACTGTCTTGGCGGCCTTTCTGGCATCAGAAGGCAGCAGGGCAGCTGCAAGCAGTACAAGGATGACTAAGCCGGCTGCAATCGGTACAAGGTGCGGGGAAAAAGGGAGTTTTCTTTTCAAGAAAGGCCCTCCTTTGCAAGGTGTTTTACACGTATGTGTATTCTGCCGTCCTGATAATTATTTCAGATAGGCCGGCTTGTATTTTAAAAGACTCGGACTTCGCCTAACGAGAATTTTGTAATAATGTCTTTCTTTTTTTAAAATGAAAAGGAATTTTACTGAGAGAACTAGAAATAACAGAGAATACTACTCTCTTGGACTTAATTTGATTAAAACAGTGGAACCTTGGTCATAATGAATTTATGAAAAAGCTAAGCAAATGGGAGGTGGCCCCTATGCAAAGTCCAGGGGAAATGAAAGAGATGCTGATCTGTCTGACAGGCATTCCAGGTGAAGTCGTCCAGCATATGTCCGAGGATGAAGTAAAGCGAATGTACAAGGAACGGTTTGTCACAAAGGATTCTATGAAAACAGGTTCATAATCTGAAAACAAGGTGGGAGGCTATGTATAGTAGTCTCTTTTTTTGTGTGTCTATGAAAAATATGTTTTCCTGTTATTTACAATATAGCTTTATATTCCGGCGTAAAGGTCCGATAATAACTTATATACGATCCAAAAAAGGGGCGGAAAATCACTTGAACAAGTTTACATCGTGCTGTGTTGCTGTGCTGGCTGCTGCTTTATTATGTAGTGAAGGAAAAGGAATGGAGGCTGCCAGCTTGGAGAAGGTAAATTTCAGCGGTTATACCTGGGATGTCAAGCATACGGGAAGTGAATTTACATGGGGGCCGGGTCCTAACCATTGGTCCAGAGATCACGTAAATGTAGATGACGAAGGCAGGCTGCATATGAAAATCGACCGCCAGGACAATCAGTGGTACAGTTCTGAAGTATCAACAACCGAGACACTGGGCTACGGCACATATTCTTTTCAAGTCGATTCGAGTATTGATATAGACAAAAATGCTGTCCTTGGTTTGTTTACCTATGATATGCAATCAGAGGACGCTGTTCAAGCAGAGCACCGTGAAATTGATATTGAATTCACGAAGTGGGGACTGGAAAGCAACCACAATAGCTACTATACCGTCCAGCCTTATATAAAAGAAGAGAATCAATGCATGTTTACAATTAGGGAGGAAGCTGCTGAGCCTACGGTTCACTCCTTTACCTGGACTCCTGAGGAAATTGTTTTCCGGTCTGCCACTACAGGAGGCAGGCTGCTGCAAACGTGGACATATTCTGGGGAAGATATCCCTGACAGCCAAAATGAAAAAGTTCATATAAATTTATGGCTCTTTCAAGGTAAAGGACCCAGTAACAACCAGCCTGTAGAAATGGTAATTTCTGATTTTTCATTTACACCGATTGAAGAAAATGATCAGGAACTCAAGACTTCGGAGGAGAATCAGGCAGAAGAGGAACCTAAAGCCCATCCTGGTCAGAATAGAGGAAGCAACGGCCTCAAAAATGGAAATGGAACTTTTAAGTAAAAGAAGCTCTTGCTGGAAAGCAGCGAGGGCTTTTTTATCTTCTGGGATTAGAATAAAGAAATGTTTAAATGTGGAGAAAGAAAGTCGATATAACCCATATGTCCAAAGCTGAAGGGTATGCAGCTAACGGGAACAGAGGGGAAGAAAGGAGTAAGGGTTATATATAAACGGTTACGATCAGTCATTCCGATGATTCGCGAGGGGGCAATGAAATCGGAATGGCTTATATAAGGTGGAATTTTTTTCAAACAGGAAAGGAGAAAACATTCCGTGCGTTCTTTAAAAACAAAGCTGATCCTCTTGATCAGCGGGTTGGTTTCGATTGCTATTATTTCTGTTTCTGTTTTTATGTACTTTCATACAAGTGAAGAAATATCCTCTGCTACAGAGAGGGAAGCCGCAACGGTTACAACAGAAGTGGAAAGGTTTCTGGGAGCCTATTTAGAGCAATTTTCTTTATCACTTCACCGCTATGCCAATGATGGGAGTATTGTTTCTTTTTTGGAAAATGATCCTGAGGAAAATGAAGAGTGGGAGGACATTGCTGAGGATTTTGCTTATTTTGTAGAGCTGGATGAACGGGCTGACACTCTATATATCGGAGCGGAAAATGGAGAGATGTTCACCGCGCCTGTGATAGACCTTCCAGATGATTTTGATCCGACTGTCCGGCCATGGTATCTCGCCGCCAGCGAACAGACTAATGATGTCATATGGACCGAGCCTTATGAGGATGCTGGTTCAGGAGATATGGTTATCACAGCGGCCAAGGCGGTAGAAGGCAGTGATGGAGTCATAGGAGTAGTCGGGGTTGATATTTACTTAGATGAATTGTCTGCTATGATGGCAGACATTGACATAAGCTATAACGGTTATATTACTTTACTACATAATGAAGGGATGGCTGTTACCCATCCAGATGATACAATTCAGGGCACTCATTTAGGCGAGGAAAGCTTTGTCCAGCAAATGGCTGCTTCTGACGATACAAGTGGACGTGTTTCAACCCATTTCCAAGGGACAGCAAGCACGGTCTTTTATGAAGAAGTGGAAGGAATTGATTGGACGGTTGCAGCAATTTATTCAGATGCAGAAGTAGCAGCACCGGCAAACGAGCTCCGTAATTTATTTATTGTTATTTCAGTTGCGGCGATTGGTATTTCTATTGTGATCGCTTATCTTGTCGGGCGCCAGATCACAACCCCGATTCTTTCCCTGCGACGTGATGTGGAGCGGGTCATGGATGGTGACTTCTCTGCACAGGCAAAGGTAAGAGGAAAGGATGAGGTGGCCCAGCTAACTCAAGGATTTAACCAAATGATCCGGATGCTTCAGGAACTGATAGGTTCTCTGGAGTTATCCTCCAGGCAATCGAGCCAGGAAGCTGCGGAGCTGAGTGCGACTGTTCAGCAATCCACCGCTTCTAGTGAGGAGATAGCGGCAGCTTCTACTGAAGTTGCAAAAAGAGCTGTCCAGCAATCAGATGATGTAAACAGTGTACAAGCTGAAATTGAGAATCTTTCTGTGCAGATTACAAAATCCAATGAACTGGCTGACCATATGAATGAACTCATGGACTCCGTAGCGGTGATGAGTAAGGATGGTCTCTCTCAGGTCGGTGTGCTTCGAGAGAAGACTTCTGAAAACGATAAAATCATACAAACGATGAATGACATCGTTGAAACATTTACGAAGCAGACGGAGGAAGTGGTCAATGTCGTTCATATGATTCAGGGATTTTCTGAGCAGACAAATCTACTTGCATTAAATGCGAGCATTGAAGCGGCAAGGGCGGGGGAATATGGAAAAGGCTTTGCTGTTGTAGCTGAGGAAGTGAGAAAACTTGCCGAGCAATCAACAGAGGCGACTGGAACAATTCAAAAAACAGTAGGGCGCATTCAAGATGGCGGCCTCCAGGTGAAGGATGAAATGAAGAAAACGATGGAGCTTTCATCTGAACAAGTGGCCGCTGTGAATGACACTGATCAATCCTTTACGAATATTGCAGGTTATATAGATGAAATGGGGAATTTGTTTCAGACGTTAGCAGAACAGCTCAAGGCAATGAATGAGGCAAGGAGTGCATCGATTGAAAAGGTTTCAAATATATCCCTCGTCAGTGAGGATACGGCCGCAGCAGCCGAAGAAATATCTGCATCCACCGAAGAGCTTGTAAGGGGACTCACTGTGCTGAGTGAAGCCTCTGAACGTCTGAATGAAACAAGTGCTGCCGTCCAGGAGCAGGTAAAGGAAATTCAGCAGTAACACGAAATTGGAAGAGACTTTAGTAAAAATTTCAGCAAACACCTGTGAAGAGGTTCCCGTTCTTTTGTTAGGACAAGAATGAGAGGTGGGACTCTTCTAAAGCTGAAAAAATCCTGAAGGAGACATAAAATTTTCACATTTTTTGTAAAAAAAGATCGAATTATCGTTTACACTATATGTACGGAAACCCAAAAGATATATAGAGAATTGCCGCCAAAATGGTATCCTGTTATCTTTTTAGAGAAAATTGTTTGTTCGACACCAAAACCCGTCTGATGTTCAGGCGGGTTTTTTCATATTATCGGCACGGAATTAGTTGGCAGTTGTGAGGACTGGCTTTGAAGAACTCGTCGACTCCACCTTGAAAGAGGTGGGAAAGGATTTATGGAAAAGATTCCATTAGTGCTATGGACCTGCTTTTTATGGAACTTTTCAGGTAAGGCTGTAAGAAAGCTGTGTCATTGACGATAAAAGAAAAAAGGCATGATCCATCATGGGAAGGTGGCATGTTCTTCATTAAATAATAAAAATCAGACAAATACATATCGGTAACCAGACAACTAAATAAAGAAAGAAGGCGGAGAGCCATGAGACTTTCAGGTTTTGCGTCCGGAATGGACACTGATCAAATGATTCGGGATTTAATGCGGGTAGAACGTATGCCGATGGATAAAATGTTTCAGCAAAAGCAGATCATTGAGTGGCAGATGGAATCTTACCGTGAAGTCAACCGAATGTTTGATACCTTTCGTACTAATATATTTGACACAGTGATGAGAAGCGCCAATATGCTTGCTCGGACAGTCAGCTCTTCCGATGACAGCCGTGTGACGGCAACGGCGGCTTCAACGGCAGGGAATTCTTCCTTTCGGATCACAGAAGTAAGCCAGTTGGCTTCAGCGGCTTCTCAAAACAGCTCTGATCCTATCTCAGGCGGGACTCTTGATGCTGCCAAGGCGTTACACACTCAAGCTTTGTCAGAGGACATGGAATGGAAGCAGGGAGTATTTAATCAAGAAACAAAGCGTGTGGATCAAGCAGGGACAACCTTTTATTTTGAAAAGGAAGCCATTAAGGCCGATGCCCTGGAGGATACGATAGTAAAAATAGGAGGCCGCTCTTATGAGGTCGTCACTGAAGGAGACGCAGGCAGTCTTTCCAGTGGGCAGGTATTGGTAACGAAAGAGGAAGACGGAAGGCTGCGGCTTGATTTTGCTGACACAGTCAGCAGAGGAGCGCAGGTGAATGTTCAATATATCACTGAAGGAGAAGGCCGATATACGACCGGAAGCATCACTACTTTTACTACTAATGGAGAAGAAGTGAAGAATTCATTTATTGTCAGAGACGGACAGACAATGAATCAGGTGCTTCAGGAGATCAGCCGGTCTAACGCAGGTGTCAATGTGTTTTATGATTCTTTTTCAGATAAAGTATCCGTAACCAGGACGCAAACCGGAAGTTTTAACCCAGGGGGAAATGAAATTCTTTTTGAAGGAGATTTTTTCACCCGTGCTCTAAAGCTGTCAAATGATGGCGAGCCGGGCTCCCAAGGAGGGCAGAATGCCGTATTTACCTTAAACGGTCTAGAAACAGAGCGTCCGAATAATACGTTTACAATCAATGGAATGACCCTCACGCTAAGGGATACTTTCGGAGTGGACGACCCGCCTGTAACTCTTGCAGCTTCCATTGATACCGACAAAGTGTTTCAGACCATTAAAGGGTTTGTTGATGAATACAATGAGATTCTAGAAAAAGTAAACGGGATGCTGACCGAAACCAGATATCGGGACTACCCCCCTTTAACAGATGAACAGAAAGAAGCGATGAGTGATCGTGAAATTGAAAAGTGGGAGGAACGGGCCCAAAGTGGAATGATTCGAAATGATCGTGTGATTTCAGGAGCCTTGGATAGATTCCGAACAGATATTTACGGAAGTGTGACTTCTAGTCTTAATACGGAATTCCGCCAGCTTGCCACCATAGGTATTACTACTTCCAGGGACTATACAGAACGAGGAAAGCTTGAAATTGATGAAACGAAGCTGAGAGCGGCAATAGAAGCTGATCCAGACGGGGTGTTTGCTTTGTTTACAGCAGACGGTCCGACAGCAGCTGAAAAAGGCATTGGCAGGCGGCTCCGTGACTCTTTAGGGCAATCGATTGATCGAATAGCTGATCGAGCTGGCGGTTTGCGAGGAAAAGTGCAAAACCATCAATTTACGTTAGGCAGGAACATCCGGTCCATCGATCAGCGTATTTCTGACTTTGAAAGACGTCTGCAGCAGACGGAAGAACGTTTCTGGAGACAATTTACCGCTATGGAAAAGGCAATGGCACAAGCAAATAATCAGGCTAATATGATTTATTCTCAAATGTTTGGCATGTATTAAGAGGAAATGACGAAACTTTTAAAGAATTATAGAGAGAAACCGTGACAAATGTCGTAAGATGGAAGAAGCTTTAAAGAGTAAGCAAGGAAAAGTGTACGGAAAAAGCCCTGGTGACAATCGAACAAGGACCACACGGATGGAACGTGAAAAAAGGGTGGCGGCATTTTACATAAAAAACGTGTTTGGGGAAAAGCAGTCCGGTCGGTGTGAAGTTTTAAAGAAGCTTGCAAGGAAGGTGACAGACACATGAGTTTTCAAAATGCACAGGCAGTTTATAAGAAAAATATGCAGGAGGCCGAAGCGTACAAAAATGCAGGCAGGCAGGGGCAAAGTCAGCCCGAAGCTGGCAAGGGTGGAGCAGCCATAGGAAGGATTCCTGTGGCTGCAAAAGTGATCGAACGGCCTGGTACAGCGGCAACCGCCGGGGGTGAGGGAGCTTCCCGGCGGGACGGCAGCCAAGTAAGAGCGGGGAATCAAACGGCGAGCACCAGCGCCTCGAACCAATATAAGCAAAATGCTCTGCAAACCGCCTCGCCTGGTGAGTTGACAATGCTTTTGTATAACGCCTGCCTTAAATTTATCAAAAAAGGAAAGGTTGCTATTGAAGAAGGAGATGCAGAAGCCAGAAATAAGTTTGTGAGCCGGGCACAGGACATCATTCGTGAGCTGATGGTTACCTTAAAGACGGACAGTGAGGTTGGGCAAAGCATGCTTCAAATGTATGACTTTATTCATCACAGGCTGGTAGAAGCGAATATTAATAATGATGCGAAGGCACTTGATGAAGCAGAACAGTTTGTTGCTGATTTTCGCGACACATGGAAAGAAGTCATTAAGCTTGACCGCCAGCATCGTCATAATGAAGGCGGGCAAATCTAATGTCAAAAATTAAATCCTTATTTCTGGCAACTAAAACATTAGCTCATCATCTGAGCAGGGAACTTCCAAAAGGATTGGACGAAAGAGATGAGTATATTATAGCAGTTGAGGATTATCTACAATCGAGGGACCGGCTCCTTAAGGAGATTTTGCAGGAAAAGCCTTCATTTTCTGAAACAGACCGTAAATTAGGCATGGAAGTCCTGAGGATGAATGAAAAAATTGAAGAGCAAATGGAAAAGATCCAATCAGTCATCAGCGCTGACATCAGAGCGTTAAAGAAGAAAAGAAAGACAGGCCAGAGGTACGAGAATCCATACGAGGGCACAACCGTTGATGGTGTGTTTTTCGATAGCAAAAAATAGACAAGAGAACTTGCACAGAGAGAGACCTCCCTGCCAAGTTCTCTTTTTGGTGCCAGGCACCCGGACGGAGAAGGTGTCCGGGGCCGAGACCGGGCGAAACCGCCGCCCCCTGGTGCAGGAGCACGGATTGGACAATTACAAACATGTAACAACCGATTGTGGTGCCAGGCACCTTTAAAATATGGTCTGTTTCTATTACCATAGGTGTAGGAGCCAGCGCCTGAAAAAGGCCAGTGAATATTACAGCAGTATTACAAACAGCAGTGGTGCCAGGCACCCCTGATAAAGGGAGGGGATTGGAGTGTCCCAGCAGTTAAGGGAGTCGGAAAGAAAGTTTTTGCGTTTATATATGGAATGGCTGAATACGGTGGAAGAAGGATTGATGTCAGTCAGCTCGTTTTACCGGGAAGGTCACACAGACAGCGGGGATCGGCTGCTTGCTCAAATGATGGAAGGGTTCGTTCCATTTGATGCATCGAATATGACGATGAAGTACATCTTTGGACGGGAGGAAAAGCATGAAGAAGAGCTTAATCGCTTTCAAGAAGTAGTAGAAAAAGCCTCCGCCATTGAAGAGCTGAATGAGGAGGGAGAGAGGTTTCGTTTTCTGACCAAGGAAATCATCCCTGCTTTTCAACGCTGGAAGCTTATCGTGTGGCAGGTTGCTGGAAAATGAGTTTCCAAGTGAGGTGCCTGGCACCACACCGAGGAGTGTAATATTTGTCATATACAAAAAGCTGAACCAGAGTGAACCTCTGGATCAGCTTTTATTTATTCTTCGTCATTCTCTTCCTCATCATCTTCGTTGTCGTCTACGTCCTGATCGGTGTCCCCGTTTTCGAGCTCGCTTTGATCAATATCCAAATCATCAAGATCTGTTTCTTCCATGTCCTGAATACTGCCAAGCTCTTCAAAATTCAGTTCTTCTGCGTTTTCAACAACGTCTTCTGGAATCTCAATTTCTTCTATTTCATTGTAATTGCTATAGGTCGCTTCCATTTGCTGTGACGTAGTAAAGGAATCGTCACCCTCAAGGTTCATTGTCATTTCCATGTCCATCGTCATGCCTGTTTGATAAAAAGTTTCTTCATCAATAAACAAGGTGTATTCCAAGTGTTCAATTTCCATCATTGCAAACAGCTGGTCAACCATCGTTGAGATATCCCCTTCAAGCATCCCCGTCATTTCCAGAGCCAGCTGTTTGAGCTGCTCACTGTCTCCTGATACCTCCAGGATGTATTCACCATCTGCCTGGCTTACCTCTATATTTTCTTCAAACTGAATGAGAAGCTCCAGCTGTTCTTCAGGGCTTTCATAGTGCTGGGCCAGTTCATTGACAGAATCCCTGAAATCATCAGGGAGCTTGAACCATTGGTCTTCAACTGAGTCTTTAAGGAAAAGACCCTCTTCTCCGTAGTAGGTTTGAGCTTCTATTTCTTCCATGCCTTCTTCATCAGATTGCATAATGGTATTTTCATAGTATCTAAGCGGATCAAGCATTATTTCAGAGGAGGTGTTTGTCGTAATGGACATGCTCTCGCCCTGAAAATCCATATCCTGAACCATGGACATATCCATTGCATAGCTTTCTACGTCCGTCATCACTTCTGTTGTGCGGGACATTATTTCTTCTGCGTGTAAATCACTTTCCGCAGCTGGCTCTTCATTTTCCTCTATTTGTTCCTCTTCTTCTAAATCCTCTTGGTCTTCTATTTCGGCAGGATCGGTAGTTACAGCCTCTTCCTGAGTTTCCTCATTACCGCCGCAGGCAGTCAGAAAACCAAGCATAAGCACCAGGGCAATCCATGAGTTAATGGGTTTCATAAAAACTCCTCCCCTTTTTCAATAGCCAATTATGTTCTTTTAAAGCGTACCATATGCGCAGAACTTATTATACAGTCTGCAAAAGAGACACTTTTTTAAGTTTATTCCCTGCTGTTATGTATAATATTGCAATTATTTCCATAGTAATTAAAATACTATAAGAGTTGAAGATTATAAATAGTTCCAACGAAAAAGGCTTCAAATTACTCAGTTTAAGTGGGGCTTTGTTAGCGAAAAAAACTCCACAAAAAGGGATACAGAAAAAGCCTTTGCCAGAGTGTCAGGCAAAAGCTTTTTTACTTAGCAAATGTTTTCAGGCGGAGCTCCTCTTAAAACAAAATGGCTTTCTTTGTTTTCCTTCAGCTGCTCCTCTGCTTTTTTAAGGTATGCCAGTGCTTTGTCAAAGTCTTGAGAGACGTACCGTTCAATTGACTTTTCCCCTGCTAATAAACCAAAGAAGCGCCTTTTAGGCTTTACTTCTTCTATAATAAATAGTTTATCGGTAAGGATAATCATCACTCCTTTGTAAATGTTTTATTTATTATCATATGTAAGTAGGAAAATAATTCGTCTACCGTTTATTATTCCAGAATTTTTCCAATGGGTCAATGGTCTCGTTTTTTATAATTTGCGTGTTCATCAAACGAAATGAGGTTTACATCTTGGTATAAAGGGATTGTAAGGAATAAATAAATTTTATTAAATAGTAGAAATAATCGATAAACTGGGCTTTTGTCTCAATAAATAAGAATGCTGAGTGATTTTATAAAAAAGAAGGTTTTATAAAAGAAGGAAAGGGTATATGGAAAAAGGAAAAGGACCGGCACCGGTCCTTTTGAAGTAAATTTATCGGTCGTGCCCTTTTAATATAAGGTGGCTTTGGCTCGGCCCTGTCATTTCCCCTTCAGCATGTTTCATGAATGCTATAGCCTTCTCATAGTCTTCGCTTCCATACCTTTCGATGCGTTTCTTGGTTTCATATAAACCAAACAAGCGACGTTTGACTTTCACTTCTTCAATGATGTAAAACCTTTCTTTTAGAATAGCTCTCACATCCTTCATAAGGTTATAGCATGAGGACAAGGGCACGGTATAAGTATATTATTTCAAAAGGTGAGCGAATAGTCAATTATTATTTTAAATATTTAGATAATTCAATCAAGTGAACGACACAGGGTTCCGGCCGTAAAACAATGGCCGGTTTTTTGGTCGTTCCATTTTTACAGCCTGCTCAAGGGGATGCAGGGTAAAATGGATGAGGAGCATAGAGGAAAAGCTGATTGGAAGGGAATCAGGGGCGGTCACTTTGTATGTAGGACCTGTAATATCTACTATAAAACAAATTTTTGAAAAGACAATATATTCTGCCATCTTGGTGCCGTTATTAACGTATGGCCCTGGGATAGTTGACGTTTCCCTTGTGGATTTTTCACTTTTTCCAGTGTGATAAGTAAAAAACGGAGAGCTATAAGAAACAAAAATTTCTACTTTTTTAGTACTCACTTATGTAAAGGTTCAGTCTTGTGTACGTTTGTCTCCCGGAGCTGATAATGAATGAATCAGTCAGTCCAATCACCTTTTTAATAGAAATATTTCCGTTACTGAGTCTTTTTACCTAAATAAATGATAGAACAAACCGATACATAGTATAGGTAATTCTTAACTGACTTAGGGGGGGGCATTTTATGAAAGCATGGAAATTTTCCAGTGTGAAAGCTAAGCTGCTTGGAGTTTTTTTCTCAGTGATTTTTATATTTCTCTTAGGTTTTTCTTATATTTATTGGAACCAGACAGGAATTGAAACGGAAACCATGGAATTGGAGCATATGACTGATCTAACTTTTGCAGTCGAGGATATTGAGGCTTTTTTCAGCGTTCAATACATAGAGCTCAGCGAGCAAGTAAGAGCAGGTGAAATGAATGAGGAAAGGTATCAGGAAGCTGAAGCAGCATTAAATGAATCCTTATCTTATATCGAGAATAACTACAGAAATTCTCAACAACAGGCATTTTTAGAAGAGTTAACGAGGTATAACGAGGAATTTGGTCTAATGGCTGATTCGATTCTGTCTGGTGCAGCATCAAATGAAAACCAGATATTAAATCAGCTTTATGGGGTGGCTAATATTGCTATTGATAGAGCCGAATCTTTTTCTGATTTGGTGATGGTTGACCATCAAAGTGCTGAAGACAGACTGCTCTCACTCATTGGTGAAGCTAAATTCTCGATTTTTCTTACTTTTGTTGTTGCAACATCTGTCGGCACTGTTTTATTTCTTCTTTTCAGCATAAAAGTAAGTAAAGCTTTAAAACAGGCCGTAGTCATGGCCAATGAAATTAGCCAAGGAAACCTGAAAACTGAAAAAATTGAAGTGACAACCAGGGATGAAATTGGCAGCCTTGCTGCTTCCATGAATGAAATGAAAGAGAATTTAACTACGTTAGTAGGGCAGATTTCAAGTACATCTACAGAAGTTGCTGCCTCAGCCGAGCAATTAACAGCAAGCACGGAGGAGACGACAAGAGCCACTGACGAAATTTCAAGTTCGATCCAGCAGATAGCAGGAGGAACAGAAGCTCAGCTCAAAAGTGCAACCCAGTCGTCTGCCATCATTACTGATATCTCAAAAGGCATGGAGCGGATCACCACAAATATACAAGATGTAAACAGCACAACTCAGGAGACAGCAGATCGGGCTGAGAAGGGAACAGAGGTCCTTCATCAGACAATTAGTCAAATGACCACAATTGAAGAAACTACCTCTTCTACCTCATCCTATGTGCAAGAATTAGGGCAAAAGTCAAAAGAGATAGGAGAGATTATTTCCTTAATTAACGCAGTATCAGATCAGACGAATTTGCTAGCTTTAAATGCAGCGATCGAAGCAGCAAGAGCTGGTGAGCATGGGAAAGGCTTTGCAGTAGTAGCTGATGAAGTGAGAAAGTTGGCTGAGCAGTCAGGTTCTTCTGCTAAACAAATTAACCAGATCATCAGGGACATCCAGGCTGGCATTGAAAACTCAGTTAAGTCAATGACAGAAGGGAAAATAGCTGTAAAGGAGGGGATGACTTTGGTCGGTGAAGCAGGCCTCTCCTTTGAGGAGATAATGAAAGCGGTACAGAACATTTCAAGGCAGGTGGAAGATGTAACTTCAGCCGTGGAGGAAGTAAGAGCCGGGACGGAAAGTGTAGTTCAAACGATCAGTGAAACGACAAGAATCTCTAATGATTCTTCTTCGTTTTCCCAAAATGTAGCAGCAGCAGCCGAAGAACAGAGTGCTTCAATGGAAGAAATCTCAGATGCCACCACTACGCTGGCTTCTATGGCTGAAGACTTACAGAAATCAGCTACGACTTTTAAGGTATAGGTTTATATCGCTTGCCATGAGCCTTTTAAAAGGTCAGCTGGCACCAGCCTCACCAGAGTATGGTGAGGTTTTTAGCGTTCTACTATTTTTCACGAGGACAGCAGAACGTGAAAGGAAGAAAATAAGTGGAGCGTGTCGGGGATGTAAAATAATATAGGTGGTCCGTCTCTTTGACAGGAACCTATAAGACCTTCAGGAATATTAGCTTTTTTAATCGGATTGAATACATTTTTTGTGAAGGAAATGGAATGTCCTTTCTATAAGTAGGGTATAGAACTGGAAAATATTTAAGAAATGAGGGATGAGGAAATGATGGAAGGACGTCTATTTATTAACGGGGAGTGGAAAAAGTCGGACAGTGGATCCTTTGATGTGTTTGACCCTGCGACAGGTGAAAAAGTCGGCACCGCGGTAAATGGAGGGAAAAGCGAGACAAAAGAAGCGATTGATGCCGCTCATCGGGCGTTTAAACCCTGGGCGGAAAAGACTGCTGGAGAACGTTCCGAGTACTTAAAAAAAATCTATCGTATCATGATGGAAAAACAGGACGAGCTGGGCGAGCTTATTACAAAGGAAATGGGTAAGCCATTAAAGGAAGCAAAGGGAGAAGTAGCCTACGCTGCCTCGTTTCTGGAATGGTTTGCAGAAGAGGGGAAGCGTGTGTATGGAGAAATGATTCCAGCAAGCTCAAGGGAAAAGCGATTGATGGTCATCCGTCAGCCCGTAGGTGTGGTCGGAGCTATCACCCCATGGAACTTTCCTCTTGCCATGATTACGAGAAAGGTTGCTCCAGCACTTGCTGCAGGCTGTCCCATTATTGTTAAGCCTGCTGAAGATACACCATTTTCGGCGATTCGTTTTGCGGAAATTTGTGAGGAAGCAGGGCTCCCAGAAGGGGTTTTCAACCTTGTAACAGGTGAAGCTTCTGAAATTGGCGGAGAAATGATGAGCAATCGCAAGGTAAGCAAGATGACTTTTACAGGATCAACGGAAGTTGGGAAAATTTTAATGAAGCAGGCTTCGGATCAGGTGAAAAAGCTTTCATTAGAACTGGGAGGCCATGCACCGATCATTGTTCTCGATGACGCCGATATTAATAAAGCTGTACAGGGAACGATTGCATCTAAGTTTAGAAATGCAGGGCAGACCTGCGTTTGCGGAAACAGAATTTACGTTCAGGAAGGCATCTATGATGATTTTGTTGAGGAATTTAAAAAAGAAGTATCTAAGCTGAAGGTGGGGAACGGCTTTGAAGAAGGCGTGGATGTTGGGCCCTTGATCAATCAGGATGGGTATGAAAAAGTTGACCGGCACGTACAGGACGCGGCGAAGCAGGGAGCAGAAATTGTCTGCGGCGGTTCTGGGTATGAAGAAAATGGTTCGTATTTTTACAAGCCGACAGTGTTAAAGAATATTACTCATGACATGGTTGTGATGAACGAAGAGACCTTTGGGCCGGTTGCCCCGATCCAGAAAATCTCAAGTGATGAGGAAGGAATTCGTCTGGCAAATGACTCTGTATACGGCCTTGCCGGCTACTTTTTTACAGAGAACTTATCTCGGGGCATGAAAGTGGCGGAGGCCCTTGAGTATGGAATTGTCGGGTGGAATGACGGCGTGCCGTCAGCAGCTCAGGCTCCTTTTGGAGGAATGAAAGAAAGTGGCATTGGCAGAGAAGGAGGGCATCAGGGAATAGATGCTTTCTTGGAAACAAAATATATTTCCATGGGCGTTTAGGCGATAGTGAGCAGTAGAAAATTTAACGGAATGTAAATTTAATCAAATTTGTAAAAAACATGCATACATTTCATAGGTAAGGGGTAATATTAAGTAGGCAGTTTAAGATTGAATTTTTGTGGAGGGGCGTAAAGCCCCTGCACAGGCCTCGATCTTAGCTGTGAGCAATGCGGCGCAACCGCAGAATTTTCGAATTTGAAAGGAATGGAAATGTATGCAAGGTAAAGTAAAATGGTTTAACAACGAAAAAGGTTTTGGTTTCATCGAGCGTGAAGATGGAGACGACGTATTTGTGCACTTCTCAGCAATTAATTCAGAAGGGTATAAGTCTCTTGAAGATGGTCAGGATGTTGAGTTTGAGATTGTTGAAGGTTCCCGCGGGCCGCAAGCTGCTAATGTAGAAAAAATCTAAGGACATTCTGCCAGCTGCCAAAGCTTTCATTCATTAACTCACACAAACAAACCCTGTTTCTTGGTTAGCGCCAAGAAGCAGGGTTTTTCTATGTTCAGTTACAGAAGGATGACAATTGCCGTGGTGCCAGGCACCCGAATGGGGTGAGGTGGGTAGAAAAGGGAGAGAGCCCGCGAGAAGCAGTCGTTTGGCCGGTGAGTCGTGTTACAGGGATGTGACAATTTGATATGGTGCCAGGCACCCGTATGAGGTGCAGTGTGCAGAAAAGGGTGCGGTCCGCGTGAAGCAGTCGTTCGCCGGCGAGTCGTGTTACAGGGATGTGACAACTTGATATGGTGCCAGGCACCCCCCAAAAAAAAACCGAAAAAAGCAGCTGAAATTGGGTGTCGAAAAGAAATCTTTGGTTATTTGTCGTTTTAGAAGGGAATGGATGAAGGAATATAGAATTAAAGAGGTACTGAAAGGAGGAGTTCATTTGATGAACTACAACATTCGTGGCGAAAACATTGATGTAACTCCAGCATTAAGAAAGTATGTGGAAAAGAAAGTCGGTAAGCTAGAAAGGTATTTTGACACTACCCCAGTAGCAGATGTCCACGTGAATATGCAGGTTCTAAACAGTCAAAACATCATTGAAATTACAATTCCAATGCCTCAACTTCTTTTAAGAGCAGAAGAACGACACACGGACATGTACGCTGCTATTGATCTTGTTACGGAAAAGCTGGAAAGGCAGATCCGTAAGCATAAAACGAAAGTAAACCGTAAGTTCCGCCAAGATGGAAGCGTAAAGTACATGTTCAAAAATGAACTGGAAGAACTCACAGAAGCTAACGGTGAAGCTGTTCCGGAAGATGATGACGAGTTGGAAATCGTCCGTAACAAACGGTTTAACTTAAAGCCGATGGATGCGGAGGAAGCCATCCTGCAAATGGATATGCTCGGTCATAACTTCTTTGTTTTTGCAGATGCAGTAAGTGGTTCCACGAATGTGGTGTACCGTCGCAAAGATGGGCGCTACGGATTGATTGAACCAGAATAAAGCGACAAAGAGGTCATTTAAAAAAACTACAGAATGAGAGGGCGCAACTGTCACTAGACGGTTGTGCCTTTTAACGCTTTAAAGCTATATTGGCGCAAACCCGTGAAAGGAACAGGCTGTCACTTGGAAGGTGGGTATTCAAGATCAGTCCATTCGATTGTTACAATAACATTACATCTACAAAAGGTGCCAGGCACCCCTTAGAGGGGTCTTTCATATAATGACTTCTTCTTCCTTTCTTCACGGTTTCTCCCCCGTTGTAACGAATAAGACAAACTGATAAAATGAAGCATAAGTGCGAGACTTATTTTCATCTGCAGATGAAAGAGAGGACGATGATTTAAATTATGATGGGCTTGCTAAAAAAAGTCATTGGAGATACAAACCAGCGTCAAGTGAAGAAGTTGGAAAAAGCAGTGGTCCAGGTAGAATCACTGGCTGATGATATGAAGAAACTGTCGGATGACGGTCTCCGCCAGAAGACAGAAGAGTTCAAAGAGCGTTACCAAAATGGTGAGTCTCTTGATAAGCTTCTTCCGGAAGCCTTTGCGGTTGTTCGTGAAGCAGCAGGGCGAGTGCTGAACATGACTCCGTTTAGAGTCCAGATTATGGGTGCTCTTGTGCTTCATGACGGAGATATCGCTGAAATGAAGACAGGTGAAGGGAAAACGTTGGTTGCCACCATGCCGGTATATCTGAACGCGATTACTGGTAAAGGAGTGCACGTGATTACAGTCAACGATTATCTTGCCCGTCGTGACAGTGAACAAATGGGTGATTTATATAGATTTTTAGGATTAACTGTAGGTTTGAACGAAAAAGGAATGACAAAAGACGAAAAGCGTGAAGCGTATAGCTGCGATATCACGTACGGGACCAATAATGAGTATGGTTTTGATTATTTGCGTGACAACATGGTTCTCTACAAGGAGCAAATGGTGCAGCGGCCACTCAATTTTGCGGTAGTCGATGAAGTCGACTCTATTTTAATTGATGAAGCTCGTACACCTTTGATCATTTCCGGCTCAGTAGAACAGACAACCCAAATGTATGCCGAAGCGGATGCATTTGTACGCTTTTTAAATAAAGAAGAAGATTTTACCTTTGATGAAAAAACAAAGAATGTACAGCTGACCGAAGAGGGCGTTAATAAAGCAGAGCGTCACTTTAACATTGAGAACCTTTTTGACGCGAAAAATGTTTCCATTACTCACCATATTAATCAGGCTCTTAAAGCCCATGTTGCCATGGTAAAAGACTCGGATTACGTGGTTGATGACGGTGAGGCGGTCATTGTTGACCAATTTACAGGTCGTTTAATGAAGGGACGCCGTTACAGTGACGGCCTTCATCAAGCCATTGAAGTAAAAGAAGGCCTTCAAGTTCAAAAAGAAAGCATGACTTTGGCGTCAATTACGTTCCAGAACTATTTCCGTATGTATCAAAAGCTTGCAGGGATGACGGGAACGGCAAAGACCGAGGAAGAAGAATTCCAAAATATTTATGGAATGAATGTAACTTCTATTCCTACGAATAAGCCGATTGCCCGTGAGGACAACGCCGATTTAATTTACAAGTCTAAAGACGGAAAGTTTAAAGCGGTGGTTGAAAAGATAGAAGAGCTTTATAAAACAGGACAGCCAGTGCTTGTTGGTACTGTAAGTGTAGAAACCTCTGAACACGTTTCGAAGCTATTGAAAAAGCGTCGTGTTCCACATAATGTCCTTAACGCAAAAAATCATGAAAATGAAGCGAAAATTATTGAAAATGCCGGCCAGAAAGGTGCGGTTACGATTGCAACGAACATGGCAGGACGAGGAACAGATATTAAGCTTGGCGAGGGTGTAAGAGAGCTTGGAGGCCTGTATGTGATAGGGACAGAGCGTCACGAAAGCCGTCGTATTGATAACCAGCTCCGGGGACGTTCCGGTCGTCAAGGAGATCCTGGTGTATCTCAGTTTTATCTTTCTATGGATGATGAATTAATGCGTCGTTTCGGCTCGGATAACATGCGGGGCATGATGGAAAAGCTGGGCATGGAAGAAGATCAGCCAATTGAAAGCAGACTAGTCAGCCGTGCAGTAGAAACAGCTCAAAAACGAGTAGAAGGCTCCAACTTTGATACTCGTAAGCAAATCCTTCAATATGACGATGTGATGCGTGAACAGCGCGATATTGTATACGCTCAGCGAATGGAAGTTCTCGAGTCAGAGAATCTGAGTGAAATTGTTATGAAAATGATCAATTCTACCGTTGAACGAGGGGTTAGGGCGCATACACCTGAAGAGGAAGTTCCTGAGGATTGGGATCTTGATGCTATTGTGAACTACCTGAATGGCGTGGCCTTTTCAGAGTACGAAATGACTACAAAAGAAATCTGGGGCAAGGAGCCTGAAGAAATCATTGACCTTGTCATGGAAAAGGTGAAAGAAGAGTACAAGCAAAAAGAAGAAGAGGTCGGCGAAGAGCATATGCGTGAGTTTGAGAAAGTCGTCATGCTCCGCGCTGTGGATCGCAAATGGATGAATCACATCGATCAGATGGATCAGCTTCGTCAGGGTATTCACTTGCGTGCATACGGGCAGAATGACCCTCTTCGTGAATATAAGTTTGAAGGCTTTAACATGTTTGAAGAGATGGTAGCCTCTATTGAAGAGGAAGTAACAACTCATGTGATGAAAACCAAGATTGAGTCTAATAATTTAGAGCGTGAGCCTGTTGCCCAGGGGAAAGCAGTTCATGGCAACAATACGGAACGAAATGAAAAGAAGCGCCAGCCAGTCCGGAAAGCACAGGAAATAGGACGTAACGCGTCTTGCCCTTGTGGCAGCGGGAAAAAGTACAAAAACTGCTGCGGCGTGGCAAAAGCAAAGGCATAAATCAAGGTGCCAGGCACCAGCGATGGGTTGTAATATAAAAAGGGCCGCGATGCCTGGTGCAAAGGGATTTCCCGAAAAAGGAATGTTACAATGAGTCGTGGTGCCAGGCACCCCAAATGGGTTGTAATATAAAAAGGGCCGCAATGCCTGGCGCAAAGGGATTTCCTGAAAAAAGAATGTTACAACGGGTCGTGGTGCCAGGCACCCTAAAAGGCACCGCGGCCCAAAATAATATGAGGTGACAATTGTGGATTTTGCAGATATAAAGAATGAACTTTCAACTATGGCTAAACGTTTAGCGGACTTCCGGGGGTCTCTTTGACCTCGCTGAAAAGGAAGAACGAATCGCTGAATTAGAAGAAAAAATGACTGAGCCTGGCTTTTGGGACGATCCCGACAAATCTAAGAAAGTCATCGATGAATCTAACGTTCTCAAAGAAACGGCAAATGGCTTTAAAAGCCTTGCTGACAAGTACGAGAATCTTGAAGTAACCTATGAGCTCGTCAAAGAGGAAGAGGATGAAGGGCTGTACGAAGAGCTTGAAGAAGGCGTAAAGGAGCTTAACAAAGAGCTGAATGACTTTGAACTCCAGCTTCTCTTAAGTGAGCCGTATGATAAGAAAAACGCCATCCTTGAGCTCCACCCAGGAGCAGGCGGCACGGAGTCCCAGGACTGGGCGTCCATGCTTTTGCGGATGTACACACGCTGGGCCGAAAAAAGAGGGTTCCAAGTGGAAACACTTGATTACCTTCCAGGCGATGAAGCAGGAGTGAAAAGTGTAACCTTATTGATCAAAGGCCATAACGCTTATGGCTACCTGAAGGCTGAAAAGGGCGTCCATCGTCTTGTACGGATTTCTCCATTTGATTCCTCGGGACGCCGCCATACATCTTTTGTTTCCTGTGAGGTTATGCCGGAAATGGATGAGGATGTTGAAATTGAGGTGCGGACTGAGGACCTTAAAGTTGATACGTACCGGGCGAGCGGCGCAGGCGGGCAGCATGTCAATACGACAGATTCGGCTGTCCGGATTACACACCTGCCCACCAACACGGTGGTAACCTGCCAAAATGAGCGCTCTCAGCTGAAAAACCGCGAGCAGGCTATGAAAATGCTAAAAGCAAAGCTGTATCAGCGCCAAATTGAAGAACAGCAAAAAGAACTGGATGAAATCCGCGGCGAACAAAAGGAAATTGGCTGGGGAAGCCAGATTCGATCCTATGTGTTCCATCCATACAACATGGTAAAGGATCACCGTACAAACCATGAGGTTGGAAACACAGCTTCAGTCATGGACGGCGGTCTTGATGCTTTTATTGATGAGTATTTACGTTCAACGATGAAAACATGATCACGCTGAATCCTTATACCCTCTGAACTTCTGGAGACAGAAGAGCAGGGGGTTTCTTCTTTTTCATTTCTATTTCCTTCTGCTTCCTATGGTTTCTCTTTCCTAAAACGATTACACTGAATATAGGAAAAAAGGAGGTGGGTGAGCGATGTGGAAAGCTGTGTCTATGCTATTGCTGGCGTTAGGTTTAGCGTTCAGCTTTTCGTATGTAAAAGCAGAAGAAGACCTCCATCATATACCGGTAACAGAACAGGAATTCATCGTGGCTTATGACCCTGACCTGCCGCCTCTCCATATGGAAAACGAAAACCTCGATGGGTTTTCTATTGAAATATTTAATGAAGTGGCTGAAAGAACTGGCTTACGTATTCAATACATCCCTATGTCAAAGGAAGAATCTCTAGAGGCCATCCGGGAAAGGGAAATTGATATGATTCTCAGTATTAATTTTTCAGAACAGGATGCGGAGTTTATGGAGTTCAGTGAATCCATTCTATCAAGCTCTGTCGGGCTGGTGGTGCCTGCAGAAGAGGAAAACATAGAAGGCATTACAAGTCTTAGCGGGCAGGTCACGGCTTTGCAGAGGGAAACCATTGAATACGGCTTTTTACGAAATGTTCAAGGGATCAGATATCAAGCCACAAGTAATCAGGTGACAGGGCTGGAGCTTCTTGTCAGCGGAAGAGCAGACGCTTTTGTTGGAAACGTTCTCACAGCAGAACACTTTTTTGAGGAACGGGACCTGATTGAAAATTACCAGGTGGTGAATAACTATGTTCTTCCCGTTGAATTTTCTGTTGGAGTCCAGGGAGAGCACTATCAGCTGCTACATACAATTAACAGGGGCATCCGTGAGGTGAAAAGCGACGGAACCTATACTCAAATTTATGAAAACTGGTTTGTGGATGAAGAAGAACAATTAATAAGTCAGCTTTGGCGGGCTCTGCAAATCACAGGGGTGCTTTTTTTAGCCATTATTATTTTGCTGCTTCTTGGTGTCCGCTGGAACAGGCAGTTAAAGCGAGAGGTTGATAAAAAAACAAGGGTGCTGAACCGGCTGAATCAGTCTCTTCAATACCAGGTGGAGCAGACAAAAAACAGTACCGAGTTTCAAAGGCAGATCTTAAACTCAAGCCCCCGGGGCATCATTACGATTAATGACAACAGAGAAGTGACTACGATTAACCCGAAAGCGATACACCTTTTAGAAGCAGATGAGGACATAAAGGGAAAAAGATTCGAAGAGCATCCTCTTCTTAAGAAACTGCTGGAAGGAAAGTATGCACAGGTCATGAAAGGGGAGGGAAGACAGTTTCTAGGGCAGGAAACCATATGGACAAACTCTCAAAATGAAAGCTTATACCTTCGCTATTATGTCTATCCTCTTTATAATTTTGCAAGTGAGATTACTGGAATTATATTTGCCATCGAGGACAATACTGCTGAACAGATGGTGAGGCAGCAAATGTTTGAACAGGAAAAAAATCAGGCGTTAAGCCGGGTTGTGGCAGGGATTGCTCATGAAATCAGAAACCCCCTTTCATCCATTAAAACCTTTGTTGAGCTGATTCCGAAAAAATTTCAGAGTGAACGGTTCCAAAAACAAATAACTACCCACGTCCCCCGGGAAATAGACAGGCTCAATCAATTAATAGAAGGGCTGATAGATTATGCACGACCGAAAACTCAAAGTGTTGAAGTAGTTAATCTTATTTCCATAGTAAAGGATTGTGCAATACTATTTGAAAGAACTGTAAACAATAAAGGATTTAATCTGGAAACAGATTGGCCGGAACAGGTTTGTGTAAAAGCAGATCCTGACCAGCTCAAACAGGTGATTATCAACTTAATGATAAATGGATTGGATGCTATGGAAGAAAGAAAAGACGACAATACTCTTTCTTTACAGCTTACAGTAAAAAAAGGACCTTCATCCGTGTTTGTTATTGTGAAAGACGAAGGACCGGGAATTACTGAGGAGGCAAAGAAAAAGGTATTCGAACCTTTTTACACCACAAAAGCAAAAGGCACAGGCCTTGGCTTGTCTATTGCTCAGCAATACGTGAAAGAAAACCATGGAAAATTAAGAATTGATGGAGTAAAGGATAAAGGAACGAAAGTTGAGCTCGAATTTCCGATTGTTCCTTGCAGAAGAGAAGCTTCAAAGGAATAAGACAGGAGGGAGAGATAGGCATGAAAAGAATACTGATAATAGATGATGAACCGTCTATATGTGCTTCATTGGAATTCGCACTGGAGGACGAATACGAGGTTGCAAGCACAACTGACCCGGATCAGGGAGTGCAATTAATCAAGGAAAGTCATTATCACCTCTGTCTTCTTGACCTGAAAATAGGAAACAGGGACGGTCTGGACGTTTTGCAGGAAATAAAACAAGAAAAGCCTGGCATGATCGTAATTATGATTACGGCCTACGGCACGATTGAATCATCAGTGAATGCCTTGCACCTGGGCGCTTATTCGTACCTTACCAAACCTGTTAACACAGAAGAGCTTACCTCGGTCATACGCCGAGCTCTCCACTACAATGAACTAAATCATCAGGTTGAGTACTTAACTCAAGAGCTTGAAAAAAAATACAGCAAAGATGGGATGATCGGAAGCAGTCAATCCATGGCCAAGGTCTACCAAATGATTGACAAAGTAAAAGAGGTAGATACCAACGTGCTCATTACGGGGGAAAGCGGAACGGGCAAAGAGCTTGTGGCCCGGGCTGTTCATTTTTCCGGAAAGCGGAAGAGGGAGCATTTTGAGGTTGTCAATTGTGCAGCCATCCCGGAGCACCTCCTTGAAAGTGAATTATTTGGCTATGAAAAAGGAGCATTTACAGGAGCAACAGCCAGTAAGCAAGGGAAATTTCAGCTGGCTAATAAGGGGACGATGTTTTTAGATGAAATTGGTGATATGTCACTGGCTTTGCAGGCAAAGTTACTGCGGGTTTTACAATTGAAGGAAGTCACTCCCCTCGGTTCAAATCGGACGGAAAAATTGGATGTCAGAGTGATTGCTGCGACCAATAAGGATTTAAGCAAAGCGGTAGCTAACGGTGAATTTAGAGAGGACCTCTATTTTCGGATGAATGTCATTCAAATCGAACTTCCGCCCTTAAGAGAAAGAAAAGAAGATTTACCCTATTTGATCCGGCATTTTTTAAATATTTACAATAAAGAATTAGGGAAGGGCATCAAAGGCCTGACAAAGCCTGCTGAGACTAGCCTGCTTCAGCACAGCTATCCGGGAAATATCAGGGAACTGGCAAACATTGTCGAAGCTTCAATGGTTATTGCGGAAGGGGATATGATTGAGATTGATGACCTTCCCCCTTATTTGAACAAAGGAAAAACGTTGGAAGTTTCACGGGAACAAGCGGCTAAAGCTTTTGTCGGGTTAACAATGAAAGAAGTTGAAAAGGAGGTAATCCAGGCAACCTTGAAGAAAATGAAAGGGAGCAGAAAAAATACGGCTTCCATGCTTGGGATCAGTGAGCGGGGTCTTCGAGATAAGATAAAACAGTACAATCTTTCCGGTTCATAACCGGCAAAATATGCAGGACCGGCAGAAAATGCCGGTTTTTTTGTCGTATAATTGTAAACGTTTCCTTGTTTTGAAAGCGTTTTAAAGAGTTTAAAAACTTGGCACGCTTTTTGCAATATATAATAAGCAGAAATGATTTTAATTTACTATTTTTATAAGGGAGAGATTTATATGAAAAAGAGATGGATATTTGCCTTTTCTACACTGCTGGTTCTTTCTGCATGTGGAGATAATGGAGACGAAGAAACAGCTGCGGATGAAAACGGTGGAAACGGAGGAGACGATGGGGAAGTAGAAACAGGAGACATGGACGCTGATTTCATTACTATTGCCACCGGGGGAACCTCAGGGGTGTACTATCCAATTGGAGGAGCGATTTCTAATCTTCTAGAAGGAGAGCTTGGTGCAGACAGCTCTGTGCAATCCACGGGAGCGTCCGTTGAAAATATTAATCTATTGGATACTGATCGTGCCGAATTAGCTATCGTTATGGGAGATGCAGTGTCTCAGGCCACTGAAGGAACAGGTCCGTTTGAGGAGGAAGGTGCAAAGGACGACTTAACAGCTATTGCTTCCTTATACCCTAACTTTGTACAGGTGGTAACAACAGAGGGTTCCGGAATTGAATCTATTGATGATCTAGCTGGCCATGATGTTGGTGTTGGGGACGCGAACTCAGGTGTGGAGCTAAATGCACGCATGATTTTGGAAGCTCATGATATGTCCTATGATGATATAAATGAAGACTACCTTTCTTACAGTGAAGCTATCGACCAGATCCAAAACGGCATGATTGACGCTGCCTTTGTTACAAGCGGACTTCCGAACGCAACTGTAATTGATCTCTCCACCACAAACGACGCGAAAATCATTCCGATTGAAGGCGAAGGACTGGAGAACTTACAGGAACTGTATCCATTCTTCTCTGAAGGAACCATTCCTGCGGGCACCTATGACAATGAAGAAGATATTACAACAGCGACAATTGAGAACCTTCTTATTGTAAATAACGAGCTTTCTGAAGATGCAGTATACGACATTACAAGCACAATTTTTGAAAACATTGAAACCATTCAAGGGTCTCACAATGCTGCAGAAGAAATTACCCTGGATACAGTAGAAGAAGGGCTGCCGATTCCATTCCACCCTGGAGCGGAAAGGTACTTTGAAGAGCAGGGTGTTCTTGACTAATTTTGCAAGGGAGGCAGGAGAGAGGCATCCGTCGTGATGCTTTCTCTCTGCTCTATATGAAAAAAGGCTTTCTATTTACCATGATGATCCTGCTGTCAGCTGCTGTAATGTTTCCTGTTTCAGCTTATTATTCGTCCTCCGGATGGGAGCTTATTATAAGCAGTCAGGAGACAGATAAAGTGTACAAAAGTCAGGAAGCAGAGCCAGGGGATGAGCTTGTCCTGTCGTGGATTCATTCTGTGGAGAAGTCTCCATGGGCTGAGCTGTACAAAGTAACAGAGGAAGGAAGCTTGCTGTTGGACGAAACAGTATTTCAATCCTTCGGGGCAGGTGTTCCGCATCAAAAAGGAGACATGTCGGTAGAAAACGGTGAAGTGGTCATAAGGAATATAAATGAAGAGCATGAGGCCCTGAGGTGGATTCATTCACAAAATGTGGAGTTCACACTGTATTTAAACGGCAAAGAGGTTTTTGATGCCGAAGAACTGCCCCATCATGAAAAAATGGAAATGAAGATTGAAAAGAGGTGAAGGAGATGGAAACCAGACAGCAATTGGACCATCAGCAAAACTTAGATGAGAATCAAAGAGAAACCCTGGAAAAGTACGATAATGAATCGAGGTTCCGTGTCTTTGACAACCGGAAAATTGCTCTCGTTGTCGCTGGTATTGCTATTATTTTATCTATCTATCATTTATATACATCATACTTTGGCACCCCGCCAACGCTGGTGCACAGATCATTTCACGTCGCTATCGTGCTGGCCTTAATCTTTATGCTTTATCCGCCGCTGAAAAAGGCAAAACGAAACACCCTTCCGTGGTATGACGCCATATTAGCGTTGCTTGCTCTTTCCACGTCTGTTTATATTTTTATGGAATATGATTCGATTGTTAACCGAGGCGGGCTTCCCAATACATGGGATCTTGTTTTCGGAGCCATTCTTGTACTCCTTGTATTAGAGGGAGCCAGACGGGTAACAGGCTGGGGGCTGCCGACCCTTGCGATATTATTCCTCCTTTACGGGCTGTTTGGCCGGGAAATGGCCGGAATCTTCCGCCACAGGGGCTATGAATGGCAGGATATTGTAAACTTCATGTATGTAACAAATGAAGGGGTTTACGGAACAGCAATTGGTGTTTCTGCCACCTACATTTTCTTGTTCATTCTCTTTGGAGCTTTTCTCCAGAAATCAGGCATGGGTCAGTTTTTTAATGATATGGCTCTTGCGATTGCAGGACAGACAAGAGGCGGGCCGGCAAAGGTATCTGTTATTGCGTCCGGATTTTTAGGAAGCATTAACGGGGCTGCCGTAGCCAATGTTGTCACCACTGGTTCATTTACCATACCTTTGATGAAAAAAATAGGCTATAAGAAAAACTTTGCTGGAGCAGTTGAAGCCTCAGCTTCCGTAGGTGGACAGATTCTGCCGCCAATCATGGGTGCTGCCGCTTTTATTATGGCTGAAATTCTTGGAATTCCGTACAGCCAGATCGCGCTTGCTGCCCTTCTTCCGGCACTCCTTTTCTATCTGGGAGTTATCGTGCAGATTCACCTGCGTGCTTCCAAGGAAGGGTTAAAAGGGATCTCCAAAGATAATCTTCCTGCGGTAAAGCAGGTTATGAAAGAACGGGGCCACCTGCTGATTCCACTGTTATTTTTAATGTATATGCTTTTCTTCAGCGGCCGGACCATCATCTATTCTGCCCTGTTGACTATTATCGTGACAGTTATTATTGCCATGATTCGCAAGACAACGAGAATGTCTTTGCGTGACATTTTAGAAGCACTGGAAAATGGTGCGCGTACAGCTCTTGGAGTGGCGATTGCGTGTGCCGCAGTTGGTCTTATTGTAGGTGTGGCAACACTGACTGGCTTTGGTCTCAGCCTTGCCAATGCAATTGTTACCCTTGGCGGGGAAAGCCTGCTCCTTACCTTAATGTTTACGATGGTGGCATGTATTGTTCTGGGAATGGGGCTTCCGAGTATCCCAACCTACATCATTACTGCAACGATGGCGGCTCCGGCTCTTGTACAGCTAGGTATTGAGCCGCTTGTGGCCCACTTGTTCGTCTTTTACTTCGGTATTTTTGCAAATATTACACCGCCGGTTGCCCTGGCATCCTTTGCTGCTGCGGGGATTTCGGGAGGAAACGCAATGAGGACAGGGTTTGTTTCTATGAAGCTTGCCATTGCAGGGTTTATCGTTCCTTACTTGTTTGTATATAACGATTCTCTCCTCCTGACAAATACAACCTTCGGTGAAGGGGTACTCGTCGTATTTACCTCTGTGCTCGGAGTAATGATGCTGGGTACTGCAGCAGAAGGATATTTCATGACTCATATCAACCCTGTGCTGAGGATCCTGCTGTTCGGTGGAGCTTTACTCTTTATGAATCCAAATCTAATGCAGGATGTGATCGGGTTCTCCATCATCGCTGTCGTTATTTTCTTCCAATGGATTCGTGCGAAAAAAGAGGGTGTGGCATCTTTACGTGCAATATAAATAAAGAGACTTTTTTTGAAAGGGAGAGAAAAGAGTATGGATTTAGGACTTAAAGACAAGGGAGTCGTGGTTATTGCTTCAAGCAAAGGTTTGGGCAAGGCCTCGGCCAGGCAATTTTCCTTAGAGGGTGCTTCTGTCATGCTGTCTGGAAGACATGAAGAAACACTTCAGAAAGCAGCAGAAGAAATAAGCAGTGAAACAGGAAACAAGGTGTATTGGAAAGTGTGCGATCTTCATAAGGAAGATGACATCCACAGTTTAATTTCTGAAGCGAAAGAAAAGCTGGGCCGTCTCGATGTTCTTGTAAATAACAGCGGAGGACCGACAGCTGGAACCTTTGAATCACTTTCGGATGAAGATTGGAAGAGTGCTTTTGAGCTCACGCTGTTAAGCTTTACTAGAGCGATTCGCAGTGCTCTTCCTCATCTGAAAGAAAACGGCGGACGCATAGTAAATATTGCTTCTTCCTCTGTTAAACAGCCGATTGAAAACTTGATGCTTTCCAATACGTACCGGCTGGGTGTGATGGGAATGGCCAAAACCCTATCAAAGGAGCTGGCCGGTGATGGTATTTTAATAAATACTGTCGGACCTGGGAGAATTGCAACAGACCGGACGGAAGAACTGGACAAGAAAAAGGCTGAGAAAAGGGGCCTGGACGTCAGTGAGGTACGATCGGAAAGTGAAGGAAACATTCCACTCGGCCGCTACGGTGATCCCGAAGAGTTTGCGAAAGTCATCGCCTTTCTTGGTTCGGGAGCAAACAGCTATGTAACGGGCCAGACAATCGTAGTAGATGGCGGCATGACGCAAGCCTTCTAAGAAAAAGAGCTTCTGCTTGAATAAAGCAGAAGCTCTTTTTTTTTGATGGGGTGCCAGGCACCAAAAAGAGCGAATTGGAGAAATCGGCGCAGTGACGGGATTTAGCATTACATTTATGTTACATTTCTTTTGGTGCCAGGCACCGTAATCGGGAGCGCGTTTACACCAGGGTTTTCCAGTGCTATACTACTGTGAATACAAGGAAGAACGTTAGTAGGAAGGTGTGGCCTGGATGGCTGTAACAAAGAAAGGAAACAGAAAGCGTCAGCCTATGAATCCCAAAGCTATGTTTGCGTTGAATATTACGATGATTTTCGCTGGTTCTGCCATTGTAGCGATCGCGTATAACCTTTTTCTTCTCCCTAATCGTATTGCTTCAGGAGGAGTCAGCGGGTTTGCCACTATCGTTTATGATGTGTTTGGCATCGAGCCCGCTATTACTCTCTGGGCTTTTAATATCCCTCTGTTTTTGGCAGGTGTCCTCCTTCTTGGAGGCTTTAAATATGGTGCCAAAACAATTATTGGAACAGCCTTTCTGCCATTGGTTGTGTTACTGACCAGTGAACTGCCGCCAGCAACGCAGGATCCCTTGCTCGGCGCTTTATTTGGAGGCATCGGGGTAGGTCTTGGTCTTGGCCTTGTGTTTCGGGCTCAAGCTTCAACTGGCGGAACAGATCTTGCTGCCCAAATACTCAATAAATACACTGGTGTTTCACTAGGCGCGAGTGTGGTCTTTTTTGACGGCCTGATTGTCTTTACTTCAGCGCTTGTATTTAACCTGGAGCTTGCCCTTTATGCATTGATCGGCCTGTATATTACAGGAAAAACGATTGATATTGTCCAAACTGGGGTAGGCTATGCAAAGGTAGCATTAATTATCACCAATGATGAAACACACGTCCGCCAGGATATTCTTCAGAAGGTGGACAGAGGGGTAACCAGGCTTGAAGGATACGGCGGGTATACTGACAAAAAGCGACCTGTTTTAATGTGTGTCGTTAATAGAAACGAAGTCACAAAATTGAAACAAGTTGTTCAAGCTGCTGACCCGCACGCATTTGTAATTGTGACAAATGCCACAGAAGTACTTGGAGAGGGTTTCAAAAAGAAAGAAGTAGGGTATAATTGAGCCGTACTGTTTCTATTAAAGGAGGTTGGAGATATTATGAAGAAGTATTTAATGGCAATTGGCGGAAGCCTTGTACTTATTCTTGGTGCCTGTGGCGCTGAGGAAGAAGAACCGGTAGACGAAGAAGCACCACAAGAAGCTCCAGAGGAAGAAGAGCAAGCTGGGGAAACTCATGAGGGTGCCGGAGAAGATATTTATCAAGGAAACTGTGCCAGCTGTCATGGCGGCGACCTTGAAGGCGGATCTGGACCTGCACTAGCAGGTGAAGGATTTAGTGAGGACGAAGTTCTTGACGCCATTGAAAATGGCAGACCTGGTATGCCTGCTGACATCGTTGAAGGTGAAGAAGCAGAGCAGGTATCAGCCTGGGTAGCTCAGCAGTAATAGATCACCAGTAAGGATGGTCTTTATGCCTTACATCTGTTGATTGCAAAGGAAAAGGCATCTGTCAAAAAAGACCGGACAAGTTCCGGTCTGCTTACCTCTTAAACATCCCCTTTTGAAACCACGTCATCCTTCTATGAACACCTCTTCCTACTCATTTAAATTACCTCCTGTATGAATTACACCTGTCAGACCTCCCTCACCGTTTGTACATTTTCACTTTGTTACATCCTCGCTGAACCCATGATTTCACTCTTGTTTCCCTATGTACGTGAAATAAAAATGTAATACAAAGGTAAGCCTATTGCCACGATGAAGGTGATATAATGTGGAAGGATATCGAATTATGTTGAAAATATAGATAAGAGAATGAAGCGTGGTTTGTAATGACAAAATGGGCTTAATGCCGTTTCTCAAGGAAATCATTCCCTGGACAAGTGTATTTTCCGCTGAACTATCTCATGGCAGAATAGATCAGGGAAAAACAAGAACGGTCAGCTTGTGCAATCTGTAAAAGAAAGACCTTCCCCGGTACAATTACTCTCCATAGCTGTTTTGACCTGTCCGAAATTCCATCCATTCAGATTCAGGAAGTGATCATTTTGATTGAAATGAAAGATGTTGAAAAAAGGTACCCTAATGGTGTCCGTGCGTTGAACGGGATTGATATCACCATTAAGAAAGGCGAGTTTGTCTATGTCGTAGGTCCCAGTGGTGCAGGAAAATCTACTTTTATTAAGATGATGTACAGAGAAGAAAAGCCATCCAGCGGGACAATCACGATTAATGGAACAAGGTTAGCTGACTTAAAAGAAAAACACGTCCCTCATTTAAGAAGAAATATTGGGGTGGTTTTCCAGGACTTTAAGCTTCTGCCTACGCTGACGGTTTTTGAAAATGTTGCATTTGCCTTAGAAGTTCTTGAGGAAAAAAGAACAGTCATAAAAAAAAGAGTCATGGAAACCCTGGGTTTTGTCGGCCTGAAAAATAAGGCAAGATTCCTTCCGGATGAGCTTTCCGGCGGTGAACAACAAAGGATATCCATTGCCCGGGCGATTATTAATAATCCCAGCGTGCTGATTGCTGATGAACCCACGGGGAATTTAGATCCTGACACAGCGTGGGAGATCATGGACATACTTGAAGAGATCAACAGCCAAGGAACCACAATTGTGATGGCGACTCACAATAAAGACATTGTGAATACTATCAAAAAAAGAGTGATAGCTGTGGAGAATGGCCGAATTGCCAGGGATGAACGCAGAGGGGGATATGGATATGAAAGGTAGCACCCTCTTAAGGCACGGCAGAGAAGGCTTGAAAAATCTGGGACGTAATGGCTGGATGACATTCGCTTCAATCAGCTCTGTGACGATCATGCTTTTTGTCGTTGGTGTCTTTTTGCTTTTACTATTAAATATTAATGAATTTATGAGTTCTGTAGAAGATGATGTAGAAATCAGGGCTTATGTAGAATTGACTGCTTCTGCAGAAGAGCAGGAGGAGCTCTACGAAGAACTGCAGGATATTCACCATGTAGAAGGTGTTACATATTTGGATCGTGACCAGGGGCTGGAGGATTTGATCGAAAGCCTCGGGGATCAAGGAGAAAGCTTTGAAAGTCTCCGGGACGAAAACCCCCTGAATGATTTGTTTGTTATCTCTGCTGAAGAACCTCAACAGACAGGAGCAGTGGCAGAGGAAGTGGAGGGGCTTCAGAATGTTGAAAGAGTAGATTACGGGCAGCAGGTAGTGGACCAGCTTTTTACATTTACAAATATACTGCGTATTGCTGGTTTGGTTCTTGTTCTCGGACTCATGTTTACCGCGATGTTCTTAATCTCCAATACTATTAAATTAACGATTATTGCTAGAAGAAAAGAAATACAGATTATGAAGCTGGTAGGAGCAACCAATGGTTTTATCCGCTGGCCGTTTTTCATAGAAGGGATCCTTCATGGAATGATTGGGGCCATTTTGCCTATTGTTGTATTGGTTACAGGCTATACTTATTTTTATGACTTTTTTAATGATAGATTTCAGCTGGCGTTTATTGAGTTACTCAGTGTTTATCCATTGACCATCATCGTTGCGGTCATACTGGCGGGGATTGGTGTCTTCGTAGGCATGTGGGGAAGCATGATGTCTATGAGAAAGTTTTTAAAAGTTTAGCAGGATGGCTGGCAAAAAGGCCTCCATGCCCTTACTTGTCAGTACTGAGAATAGCAATATCCAAAACAAGGAGGAGACGGAATTGTGAAACAAACACTGGCTCTAAGCATTCTGGCTTTTATGCTCATTTTTTCCGGCTTCTTTCCATCTCCACATTCCAAGGCTGTTTATGCTAATGAAGAGTTAGAAGGGAAAATAGAAGAAATAGAGGGACAGCGCGAGGAAAATCAAGCAGAAGCAGAGAAAAAGGAAGAAGAGATAGAGGAAGTTAAAGAAAGTATTACCGAGGTAGAGATTGAGATTCGAGAGCTCGACGAAGATATTGTGGAAGCTAACCACAAGGTGGAAGAAAAGAAAGCTAGCATTGAATCTACTAGCAATAGAATTGATGAGTTGAACGAAGAAATTGACAAGCTGCAAGTACGGATCGAGGAAAGGGACGATATTTTAAAAGAACGTGTCCGGGCTATGTACCAAAACGGCGGCTCTGTGAATTACCTGGAGGTGCTTCTTGGAGCGCAAGGCTTTGGAGATCTCCTCGATCGTATAACGGCTCTCACAACCATTGCAGATCAAGACCGATCCATTCTTGAAGCACACAAAGAGGATCATGATCAGCTTGAGGCGGCCCAAAGTGAAGTTCAGGGCCAGCTTTCTTCACTTGAATCCCAGCTTGAAGAGTTAGAGAGTTTAATGGTGGAGCTTGAAAACAAGCGTGGGGAAAAAGACGAGCTGATTAACAACTTAGAGGATGAAGAAATAGAGCTTCTTGAACAGCTTGAGGGAATTGAAAATGAAGAGGAAGTATTAGCAAGGCAAAAGGCAGCGGCGGAACAGGAATTAGCCGAGTGGCAACGTCAGGAAGAGCTTCGTGAGAAAAGAGAAGAGGAAGAACGAGCTGAGCGTGAGGAGGCAGAAAGAAAACGAGAAGAAGAGCAAACCCGGCAGAGTGAACAAGAGCAGCAGGAAAGAAGTGAGAATGCAGTGGCAGCCTCTGCTTCTGCTGCAGAAGCCAATACAGAAGCCAGTGCGGAAGAAAGTGAAGATGGCAGCTCTTCTGAAGCTGAGTCCTCAGGTAATAACGCTGAAAGCTCCGCGAGTGCTTCAGAAACGAGCGCCGCACCGGCAGACAGCGGAGCCCGCTTGCACAATCCGGCAACGGGAAGAAGAACGTCGGAATACGGCCCGCGCTGGGGACGAATGCACCACGGTCTTGATATTGGCCAGGGTGGAAGATCTAATGTACCTATCATGGCAGCAGAGTCAGGGACAGTTATTGAGGCTCGTTATATGAACGGGTATGGAAACACGATAATGATTACTCACAATGTAAACGGTCAAACCTTGACGACTCTTTATGCCCATCTCGATTCCATAGGGGTCTCCTCAGGAGAGCGTGTGAGTCGTGGCCAGCAAATAGGCATTATGGGTAACACCGGCCGCTCCACAGGACCTCACCTTCATTTTGAAGTACATGAAGGCGGCTGGAACAGTGCCAAGTCTAATTCGGTTAACCCAAGAAAATATATTGATTAAAAAAAGCATGGTTGAAGGGGCTAAGAGGCTGCCTTCATCCATGCTTTTTTATGATTCCATTTCCATCAACTGAATAGGTGAATCACGCCTTACTGGGTGGCTCTGCTTTCAAGACTTTGAGAAGGGTTATTTATTTTTTTGCAGAGTAAAGCCCAGAGCTTTCAAAGCGTCGGCAAGGTTCGATTTTACTGTCACGTCTTTAAAATGTGTATCCTGTTTGATGGCTTCCATCGCAAGGTCAGGGCGTACACCTGTTAAGACAGGTTCGGAGCCGATAAGCCGTAACGATTGTATAATTTTAAATAAATATACAGCAGATGAACTGTCAAATTGATGTAAGCCAGACAGATCAAGGATAAAATAATCCAGAGAGGAGTCGTGAGCTTCTGCCAGCGCCACTTCTAAAATTCTTTCAGCGCGGAGCTGGTCAAATTCTCCTATGATTGGCAGAACCACTACTCCTGGAAATATGGGGACAATAGGAACGGAAAGGGATTGGACTCGCTCGTTTGCGCTGTCTAAATCAATCACATATCCAAGAATATCAGCCATGGTTGTGAGCAGTTCAATGTCCTTGTCCGTAAAGGTAACAGGTCTGGTGTCCAGGGCACAAAGCGTGCCATAATTCTCCCCGTTGTTTCGCATGATAGGGACGCCGGCCAGGGACCCTCCCCCAAGGTTTTTTGTTACTGCCATATCCTTTGTTACCTCGTCCAGTTCTAAGTGTGAAATGATAAACGGTTCCCGACCGTTTTGAACAATAAATTGTCAGTAGGACTCTTCATATTCTGTTTCGAATCCAGCTTCGATAATAACCCGGTCCCGGTTAAAAGATTTTACGATTTCTACATCTTGTTTATCGTTTTTAGCAATAAACAAAGTGTTTACTTCCATTAGACCGCTAACCATCTTTAGTACATTTTCGGCTGCATGGTCGAATGACGTGAAGGAATAAGGAGTCATGTACTCCCTCCTTTCGATTAAGTATAAGAATGTATTTTAAAATGTTCTGTTTACCTAAAGAAATACGACTAGCGTCCTGTGTCACATCTACTAGGGTAACATTAATACATTCGTTTTATAAACTACTTTTCCCATAAAACAAAAATAGAAAAGATGAGAGAGGCTCAGGGAAGCAAGAAGAGGAAAGGCTAAAAAGAGTGCTGCAACGGAAGGGGAAAACGGGGGTGGAAGTCTTACCATCCCGTAAACTACAGCTTTTTGCCCTGGTAAGTTTGATAAAATTCTTGTCTTTGTTCGGGGGTCAGTCGTGGGCATTTATAACAGTAAGGTTGTTTTGTCCGCTTGTAATTTAAACAGCAGACAGGCTTCGTGTATGTTGTGGAGTTGTCCACAGGATTGAGTATAGGGCGGATATGAAAGTGGAGAGGAGATTGCTTTTCTAAAAAAAACTTTCCTGGAGCATCGTTTTTTATGTAATTCCAATCCTTCTCCAAAAGGTGTTTCACTTCGTCAGATTCACGAGCGGAAGCGAGCTCCAGAAAGTGAGGCACCTGATAGTATAATTGCCCCCAAAGCTCTCGGCTTGGCAATCCAGCAATAGCGCACCATTGTTGAAAGACAGGCGAAAGAACCTTTTGATAAAAATATTGGATATGAGACAGACGTGCCTGGTGAGAAGAGTCGTGAAAGGTCTCAAAGTCAGGAACGTGATAGGTGAAAATTGGCTCTCTTTTTCGGTAGCTGGCAGCGGAGAGAAAAACGCTTTGAAAGTCACAGGAATGTCCTGAAGCTGCGGCCCAGTGGACAAAAGCAGCAAAGCGGCTGATACGGCTGGCTAAAAAGACAGCTGTAACGTCATTTCCGGGTGCGTATATTAATGGCTTGTACCATTCAAATAAGGCGGAAGAATCCTCTTTCCGTGTTAATTCCAGCAGCTTATGGCGATACGTGCCAATCGTATGTTTGCTTTTGGTGACGGAAAAGACCTTTAACATGTTTTCATTCATACAACCAGACCTTTATGTAGTATTGTGGTGCAATTTTTCTTCTAGGGTGCCTGGCACCCTAAGGAAATGTAATTCAATTGTAATAGAAAATAAAGCAGAAACAGTGGTATATAGGGAAACCCTGCATTTCCATGTTCTAGGGTGCCAGGCACCTACCAAAGCACCTACCGGTGATAATGATTATCATTTAAAAGTGTAAAGGATTCAGAATAAATGGTCAATACAAATCACTGGCTGAAAAACTAGAAAAGAGAGTAAGCGTATAAATCCCTGCTCCGCTTGTGCCTCTCTAAGGACTACCATGTATGAATGAAATAGAAGGAATAAGACGGGCTGGCTTATATATATAGTGAAGAGGAGGAATGAAAGGAGGGGGCAGGTTGTTTTATCACGTTAAGGAATTGCAGTACCACGCTAAGCCCGACAGGCCGGACCCTATTTTTGCTAAAAAACTGCAGGAAGTCTTAGGCGGTCAGTTTGGAGAAATCTCAGTAGCACTTCAATATTTGTTTCAGGGCTGGAATACAAGAGGAGATGGAAAATACCGGGACTTATTAATGGATACAGGAACAGAAGAGCTGGCACATGTGGAAATGCTTTGTACAATGATTGCCCGTTTGCTTGATGGTGCCCCTGTTGGAGATTTGGAGGAAGCGGCCAAGGACCCGGTGCTCGGCGCTATTCTTGGCGGAATGAATCCTCAGCATGCGATTGTCTCCGGGCTTGGAGCTATGCCTGCGGACAGTGTGGGAAATCCTTGGACGGCAGCCTATATTAACGCAAGCGGAAATCTTCTTGCTGACTTTCGTATGAATTTAACCTATGAATCTCAAGGCCGTTTGCAAGTATGCCGGTTATATGAAATGACAAATGACAGGGGAGTAAAAGATATGCTTTCCTGGCTCATTGCCCGTGATACGATGCATCAAAATATGTGGTATGCTGCAATTTGTGAATTAGAAGAGCAGGAAAATATTGTTGTGCCTTCCACGTTCCCCAGGAAGCTGGAAAAACAAGAGGTGGCTTATACCTATTTTGACCTGTCAAGAGGGACAGAGAGCAGTAAAGGAAGGTGGGCCTCAGGGCCGAGCATGGATAGCTTAGGGGAGTTCACCTATGTTGAAAATCCTCCGCCGTTTGGAGAGAAGCCATTCATTCGCCCAGCTCCCCCGTACATGTTTAATACGCCACCCCACATATTGAAACATATCCCTCCCCATCGGGGCTGAGGCAAGCAAGAAAGCTTTGAAAAGTGATGAATCTCTTATACAAGTAAAACAGGTGACGGTAATCATTCACATAAATATTTTTCCTGTTGAGGTTCAGAGATAGAGGAGACCAGCTATTGACCAGATAAGGGTCAATAGCTTTTTTTACTGGGAAAAAAGAGATAGAATTGACTATTACCACGATATCTATGAAGATAAAATTAAGAAAACAGCCATTTAAGTGAAAGGTGATTACATATGGACTTTAAGCGCTCAGAAATTATGGATCAACTGCCTAAGCAATACTTCGCACATTTAGTGAAAACCGTTAACGAGTTAAAGAATACTGGAGCCGACATTATAAATTTAGGACAAGGCAATCCGGACCAGCCTACGCCTCCTCACATTGTCGATAGTATGAAAAGTGCTGTGGAAAAATACGAGAATCATAGATATCCTCCGTTTCGAGGACATTCCTATGTAAAAGAAGCAGCCGCCTCTTTTTATCAACAGCAGTTTGGAGTAGAACTCGACCCTGAAAAAGAAGTGTGTGTGCTGTTTGGAGGGAAAGGAGGCCTGGTGGAAGTAAGCCAGTGCCTGCTGAATAAAGGAGACACGGCCCTCGTGCCAGACCCTGGATATCCTGACTACTGGTCGGGGGTGGCTTTGGCCGGCGGACAGATGGAGATGATGCCGCTGATAAAAGAAAATCATTTCTTGCCGGATTTCACTGAGGTTTCTGCAGAATCCTTGAAAAAAGGAAAACTGATGTTTTTAAACTATCCGAACAATCCTACAGGGGCGGCAGCCAATAAAGAGTTTTTTGAAGAAACAGTCAAGGTTGCCAGGGAGCATGACCTGTGTGTGGTACATGATTTTGCCTATGGAAGTATAGGTTTTGATAACAAAAAGCCACTCAGCTTTTTAGAGACAGAAGGAGCAAAGGAAACGGGAATTGAGATTTTTACTTTGTCAAAGACCTATAATATGGCTGGCTGGAGAATTGCTTTTGCCGTAGGGAACGCCTCTGTGATTGAAATGCTTAATTTATACCAGGATCATATGTATGTCAGTATTTTTGGAGCGGTTCAGGAAGCAGCTGCGACTGCATTGACTGGCTCCCAAGATTGTGTGGAGGAGCTTGTGCAGATGTATGAGGAACGCAGGAACACATTGATCAAAGGGCTTCATTCTATCGGGTGGCAAGTGGAAGCACCGGCAGGATCATTTTTTGCCTGGCTTCCGTGTCCTGATGGGATGACATCCGATGAAACCGCGGAATTGCTGCTTCACGAGGCCTATGTGGCCGTTGCCCCTGGACGAGGGTTTGGTGAGCACGGAGAAGGGTATATCAGGGTAGCGTTGACTGAGGAGAAAGAGCGATTAGAAGAAGCGGTGGAGCGAATCAAACGCTGCCTTGGTGACCGCGGTACCCACAGCGGTGCCTGGCACCATTCTCAACCGTAACCTAATTGTAATCTATAATCATGGAAACCCTTATCGGTAAAGGTTTTCCAGTTATCTACCATTTTGGTGCCAGGCACCCTACGTAAAAAGGAATGATCTGATGATTAGTCTTAATGAAGTTGTGAAGAATTTTCCGGGGCGAGATAAGAGAGGGAAGTCTGTTTCTGCTTTGCGGGACGTCACGCTTAACGTGGAAAAAGGAGAGATCTTTGGAGTAACCGGCGCGAGAGGATCTGGAAAGAGCACGTTGCTTCGTTCTGTGAATGTACTGGATCGGCCGACAAAGGGGAGGGTCGTTGTACAAGACAATAATATGGTGAAGCTCTCTGCCGAAAGCCTGAGGAAAGCCAGGCAAAATATTGGCATGGTGACGAGGGAAGCTCATTTGCTTGAATGCTCATCAGTCTATGAAAATATTGCCCTTCCGTTAAAGCTCACAGGAGTTTCATCCTCTGAAATAAAAAGGAGAACGGAGACATACCTTGCGTTTACCGGCCTGGAGACTAAACAATCTGCTTATCCGCAGGAACTTACTGAATTGGAAAAACAGAAGACGGCTTTAACAAGGACTCTTGCCCTGGAACCGGAAATTCTATTGTGTGACGAAGTGACAGACCTTCTTGATAGGGAAGGGGCAGCTTCACTCATTTCTCTTTTGTTAAACGTAAATAAAGAGTTTCATACAACGATGCTTGTGAGCACTAGAAACATAGAAACCATTTGCAAGCTTTGCGACAGGGCTGCAGTTATGGCTTCTGGAAAAATAGTTGAACAAGCTCCGGTTATTGATTTACTCTCAAACCCGCAAAGTGAAGAAGCTAAGGCTCTTATATCCCGTTTGTTTCCTGTCTGGGCCCCGGAGGAAATGAAGCCTGTGGTTACCCAGGCTGGACAGGCCGTCACTCTGACCTATGCCGGAAGAGCCACGATAAAGCCTGCTTACGCCCTTGCAGCAAAAAAATATAATGTATTTATGAATATATTGACTGCCACCGTTTTACAGTTGAAGAATGAATCCTTTAGTAGAATGGTTGTCCATATCCAGGGAAGTGATAAAGATATATCCTCCTCCTTAGAATTTTTAAAAGGGGAAGGGATAGGTATCGAAAGGTTGGATCCTGATGATTTTTAATATGAACGGACCATTAAACGAATGGGAAGCCAATCTATCGGAAGCTGCCCTGCAGACACTTGCTGCGATAGGAGTCATCTTTTTAACTTCCTTGCTTCTAGGAAGCGTACTGGGGCTGTTCCTTCTAACCATGCGTTCAGGGGAGGGCAGCGGAAAAAAAGCAGTCTATCACGGAGTTAAAGTCTTACTTGCTGTGTTTTATACCATTCCATTTATTTTGCTGCTGCTTGTTATCCTACCTGGTGTGCAATTTATCTCAACTCCGTTTGGCTGGTGGGAAGTCAATCTGTTACTTATTCTTATTTTCACTTCTTACATAGGAAGAGCAATAGAGTCGTGTTACGCCGCTGATAACGGAATTACAGAAGCCTATGAGGCATTGGGAGTTTCAAAAAAAGATATTCTGCTAAAGGTGCTATGGAGAGAAAAGCGGCCTATAATCATTCGCAGCGTCACAACAGCTGCCATAGCTGTGACAGGAGCAGTGGTTATTGCTGAAATCATTGGAGGCGGGGGACTTGGCGGCCTTGCCTATCATGTCGGATACGCAGAAGAGGAATTGGGCCTCTTATATACGATTGTCAGCCTGCTTATTTTACTGGTGCTGCTTCTTAAAGTCGTTGGTCTTGGGCTGGCTGCGACTGGTCCTGGCCGCCGGCGCAGATAAAGGTGCCTGGCACCACTTCAGAATGTCATGGGTTTGTAACAGAAAAAGGGTCTAGTCCTGATTTTAAAGGGATATTTAGGATAAAATGAAATATGGTGCCAGGCACCAATTGTTTTCGCTTCTTTTGTGTGATTTAATGAGTAGAGACAAGTTCATAACATAATGATTGATTGTTTTCATATATATGGTGGCAAGCACTTCCTTGCAAAACCATACTGCTGAGAGCTCTTCCTCCGCGTTATGTGAAGGTAGGAATTGAGAGTAGAAACGATAGATAGGACAATGGGATTCTAAATAATTAAATGGCAGTGATAAAGCATTACACAGCGAAGTGTGTAATGCTTTTTCTTCCAGTGTAATGAGGTGAAAGGGATGGACATAAGCAGCAAAGCAATGGGACTCATTGCTGCAGTAGCAATTGTGGCTGGAGGGGGAGGCTTATACGCAGGGTCCAACTTTTTGGGCGACAACGAGGATAGGGGCCAGGAGCCTGCTGATGAAGCCGCGACTGAGGCTTCTGTAAATTTGGCAGAGGAACTTAATCCGGGTGGACAAACATCTGACGGGGATTTTGAAAAGGTACATCATGCCTTTGAAATTATCAGTCAGCAATATGTAGAAGAAGTAGATGAAGACCTGTTAATTGAAGGTGCCATTGAGGGAATGGTTGAAAAACTGGAGGATCCCCATTCTGTATACATGGACCAGGAAACGGCAACCCAGTTTACCGAGTCTCTCGATTCTCATTTTGAAGGGATCGGGGCGGAAGTCAGCATGACCGATGGATACGTTACGATTGTAGCACCTTTCAGGGATTCACCGGCAGAAGAAGCGGGACTTCAGCCGAATGACCAGGTAGTGGAAATTGATGGAGAAAGCACTGAAGGGTTATCGCTGTATGAAGCAGTACTGGAGATCCGCGGTGAAAAGGGGACAGTAGTCAACCTTACAATAAGCCGCCCAGGGAATTCAGATTCATTTACTGTTGAGGTGGAACGGGATGAAATCCCTGTAGAAACCGTTCGCAGTGAAACATATGAGCATAAAGGACAAACAGTAGGAGTCCTTGAAATTACATCTTTTTCAGAGAACACCTCTCACGAATTTACAGAACATCTTGAAAACCTGGAGAACGAAGATATTGATGGTCTTATCGTTGATGTGCGCGGAAATCCTGGAGGATATTTAAACAGCGTAGAGGAAATAGGCGACCAGATTATTCCGCAAGGAGAGTCCATTGTACAAATCGAATCTCGTGAGGGTGAGGTGGCCAGTTACGTTTCTTCCCTTGAAGAAGAAAAAGACTATCCTGTAGTCGGTGTGATTGACCGGGGAAGCGTTTCTGCCTCTGAAATTCTTGCAGGTGCGTTAAAAGAAGCAGGGGACTACGACCTTGTTGGAGAGACAACCTATGGAAAAGGAACGGTTCAGCAGCCAATTCAGCTCGGAGACGGAAGTGAATTGAAATTGTCTCTCTTTAAATGGCTGACTTCTGATGGAAATGACATCAATGAAGTCGGGGTTGAGCCGACAGTGGAAGTCCAGCAGCCCGAGTATTTTTACCTGGCAGCCCTTGCTGTCGACGATGAAGAACCTCTTGAAAAGGATTCAATGGGGGATCAGATCCGGGCAGCCCAGGAAATGCTGACAGGCCTGGGGTATGAAACAGGTCGGACAGATGGCTATTTTGATGCACAGACGGAGCGGGCAGTGCAGGCTTTTCAAAATTCCAGCGATATAGAGGCTACAGGAATCATTGATGAAGAGACAGCAAACGCGATGCACCAGGAATTAGTTGAGCTGGTCCGCGACCCTGATAATGATGAACAGTTAAAAACAGCCATCGAATTGGTTGTAGAACAGAGTGGTGCTGAATAACAGCAGACAGGCTGGGATGTATTCCCTGCCTGTTTTTTTATCGGCATGGAGGAAAGGAGAGAAGGAGTGTCGAAATATAAGGAGAATTGTATGAAAAAGATGATATCATGAAAGGGACCGAACGGATTTTCTATATTGATAAATGCATGGTTCTCATGGCTAAATAAGGGTAGGGCATATCACATACATGCGTAAGAAAAGTGATTTTTTTAAGAAACCTACATAATAAACACACAAAAATATATCATCCATGTAAAAAACAGCTGGATGAGGGGGCCTGCAGCTCACGGGTAAGCAGAGAGGTACACTGGATACTAATGGGGCAGGCAAGTTTATTTTAATAGACACTACAACTACACCGTTGCAACCAACTTACACCCAAGCTGCACGGCATAGAAAAGGGGCATCTTTTATGGGAGCGATCGGATGGGAACTACTCATAGCAATTGGACGTTTTTTTGCACATCCATTAACCTACATTTTTTTAATAGCAATGATCCTTCTAGGATACAGACGGGTAAAAAAAGAAAGAGCTGATTTTCATACGAGAGTACAGGATACCCTCGATGACTTGCTTACACCAATGGTTCCGGGGCTCCTGGCAGGTGCTGCTGTTTCAATAGTTATTCTCTTAGCAGGGGCTTCCGTTCCGTGGTCATTTTTATTGCTGGTCGGCCTGCTGTACGTTGTATTTCTTCTGACAGGAAGAGCATGGCTGTTATCTCCTTCCTATGTCCTCGGTCTGGCTGTCCTCATTGCATATTTTATCCCTTCACAGCTTGAAACAGGCAATATGACTGTGGATGGGTGGCTGCAGACGTTAGCAGAAGCGAATTTAATGCATGCTGTTCTTCTTCTTGCTTTGTTCATGCTGGCAGAAGGAATATTAATACTGAAAAATGGTCAGAAGCATACATCTCCACTCCTGAAGAAGAGTACAAGAGGAAAATGGATTGGCGCCCATAAGCTGCAAAGACTATGGTTTGTTCCACTGTTTGTATTTGTCCCTGGAGGAGAAATCGAAGGGCTGGGATGGTGGCCGGTCCTGCCAATAGGTGACGGCGGCCTTGCCCTCTGGCTGGTGCCGATGGCGATTGGGACTTCCTTTACCATATATCACACGCTCCCTTGGAAAGCAGCCAGTCTTCATGGCCAGAGAGTCATTGGGGCAGGAATTCTTGCTCTGGCAGGAGCTGTTGCTGCCTATTTCTATCCGGTGTTTGTGCTCGTTACAGCAATCGTGGCAATTGTCCTGAGAATTGCTGCTTCTATTGTTGGAAAAATACAGGAAGACTCTAATCCTCCATTTTTTACAATGCAGACCAAAGGGGTAAAGGTACTGGGAGTGATCCCTGGTTCACCGGCTGAGAAAATGGAGCTCAAGCCAGGTGAGATCATTATGAGAGTAAACGGCATCCCTGTAAACGGGGAAAAGGATTTCTATAAAGCGCTGCAGAGAAATTCAGCGTACTGTAAGCTTGATGTAGCTGATTTAAACGGAGAAATCCGTTTTGCTCAGTCAACTGTTTTTCATGGTGCTCATCATCATGTTGGTGTATTATTAGTGAAGAGAAAAGAAGCGCCTGAGGAAGAAACCGGATAACATGGGAGGGCCAGATAGGCCCTCCTTTTTTACGAAGGCTTTGAATCGTGTGATGGATGACACCAGACACTAAGGATAAGAAAGTTTGACTGTAGCAGAAAAGTAACGTTGGCAGGTCTTGCTCTGCTGTGGCAGCATCCTTGAATACTGTTTTCCCAGGAGTCAGCCTGCTGTACAAAGCAGGATGGAAGTGCTTTGAAAGTGAGAGGAGTATGGTAGTTGTTTATAGAATTACTTGCAGCTTTGGCTTTGCCTTTTTTTCTATTGTTTTTTATGGCCCGTGTCACACATAGTTTTATAGGAACAGTCGCGGTCACTCTCATGGTCCTTCTTGCTTTAGAGCCGTGGTCCCGGTCGATTTGGGTGATGCTCTTAGGTCTGGCCTCATTTCTTGCAGGGACGTACCTTGTGTACAGAAAAATACAAAGTCAAAAAACCGGCCCTTAAGCCGGTTTTTTTGGTGCCTGGCACCTGGAAGAAATGTAATCATAATGTAATAAACGAATGTACGTTCGTTTATTCGTTTGATTTTCACTTTTTTGTGGTATAATGTTAGATATTAGTGTGTGTCAAGGTCCGTGTAATTGTCTAATAAAGTGAGGGATAAATATGAACGAAACTTTTGACCTCGTTTCTAAATACGAGCCCGGCGGTGACCAGCCGAAGGCCATTGAAGAGCTTGTAAAAGGGGTACATGAAGGAAAAGAGCATCAGACTCTTCTCGGGGCGACAGGAACAGGGAAAACATTTACCATCTCCAATGTTGTAAAAGAGGTAAATAAGCCGACTCTTGTTATGGCTCACAATAAAACACTTGCCGGCCAGCTATACAGCGAGTTTAAGGATTTTTTCCCAAACAATGCAGTGGAGTACTTTGTCAGCTACTATGATTATTACCAGCCTGAGGCGTATGTCCCTCAATCTGATACATTTATCGAGAAAGATGCAAGCATAAATGAAGAAATAGATAAACTCAGACACTCAGCTACCAGTGCTCTTTTTGAGCGGAATGATGTAATCATTGTGGCGAGTGTTTCTTGTATTTACGGCTTAGGTTCTCCAGAAGAATACCGTGAAATGGTCGTTTCTCTCCGCACAGGAATGGAAAAAGAAAGAGACCAGCTGTTACGGGATCTGGTGGATATTCAATATGAAAGAAATGATATCAATTTTGTTCGCGGTACGTTTCGGGTTCGCGGTGATGTTGTTGAAATTTTCCCCGCATCACGGGATGAGCAATGCATCCGGGTTGAGTTTTTCGGGGATGAAATAGACCGGATGACTGAAGTTGACGCGTTAACAGGAGAGATAAAAGGGGAAAGAAACCATGTAGCCATCTTTCCGGCCTCTCACTTTGTGACCCGTGAAAATAAACTGCTCAGAGCGATCAAAAATATTGAAAAAGAATTAGAAGAGCGCTTAAAGGAGCTCAGGGACAATGGAAAAGAGCTTGAGGCTCAGCGCCTGGAACAGCGAACCAACTATGATATTGAAATGATGAAGGAAATGGGTTTTTGCTCAGGAATCGAAAACTATTCCCGCCATTTAACATTCCGTCAGCCGGGAGACACACCGTACACTCTTATCGATTTCTTCCCGGATGACTTTCTGTTAGTGGTAGATGAGTCCCATGTGACGCTTCCTCAGGTCAATGGGATGTACAAAGGCGACCGGGCCAGAAAGCAGACCCTGGTGGACCATGGTTTCAGGCTTCCGTCTGCGATGGATAACCGGCCGCTGAAGTTTGAGGAGTTTGAAAAGAAAACACCTCAATCCATTTTCGTGTCCGCTACTCCAGGACCTTATGAAATTGAAAAAACTCCTGAAATGATTGAACAGATTATCCGTCCGACCGGGCTCCTTGACCCGACAATTGATGTCCGGCCGATTGAAGGACAGATTGATGACTTAATTGGTGAGATCAATGAAAGAAAAGAAGTAAACGAACGAGTGCTTGTTACCACATTAACAAAGAAAATGGCTGAGGATTTAACGGATTACTTAAAGGAAGTAGGGATCCGGGTAAAGTATCTTCACTCCGATATAAAAACGTTAGAGAGAATTGAAATCGTCCGCCAGCTCAGGATGGGACAATTCGATGTTCTCGTAGGGATTAACCTTTTAAGAGAAGGGCTGGATATTCCTGAGGTTTCCCTGGTCGCTATCTTAGATGCTGACAAAGAAGGATTTCTCCGTGCAGAGCGTTCGCTGATCCAGACGATGGGGCGGGCAGCCCGTCACGCAAATGGCCATGTCATTATGTATGCTGATAAAATTACAAAATCCATGGACATTGCGATTAGTGAGACGAAACGGCGCCGTTCCCTGCAGGAAGAGTTTAATGAAAAACACAATATTACGCCGCAGACGATCCAAAAAGAAATCCCTCAGCTCATCCAGGCAACAGTGGTGAATGAGGAAGATGATGGTCTTGATAAGCCGGCACTTGCAAAAATGAGCAAGAAAGAAAAAGAAAAAGTGATTGCAGAAATGGAAAGTGAAATGAAGCAGGCAGCAAGAGATCTTCACTTTGAACGAGCTGCTGAGCTGAGAGATATGATTTTAGAGCTTAAAGCGGAAGGATGACGAAGGCATGGCACTTGAAAAACTGCAAGTCAAAGGTGCGCGTTCTCATAATTTAAAAGATATAGATGTGACGATTCCGCGAGATAAACTGGTTGTATTTACAGGTATCTCGGGATCGGGTAAATCTTCTCTCGCCTTTGACACCATATATGCGGAAGGGCAGAGAAGGTATGTAGAGTCTTTGTCTGCCTATGCCCGCCAGTTTCTCGGACAAATGGATAAGCCCGATGTTGATGCCATTGAAGGTCTGTCGCCAGCTATTTCCATTGACCAGAAAACAACAAGCCGCAACCCCCGCTCGACGGTGGGGACGGTAACAGAAATCTATGATTACCTCCGTTTGCTTTTTGCCCGTATTGGCAAGCCGGTCTGCCCGAAGCATGGAACTGAAATTTCCTCCCAGACGGTTCAGCAAATGGTAGACCAGGTTTTGGAGTTTGAAGAGCGAACCAAGCTGCAGATTCTGGCTCCTCTTGTTTCCGGACGAAAAGGTGAGCACGTGAAGGTTCTTGAAGACCTCAAGAAAAGAGGGTTTGTCCGCGTGCGTGTGGATGGGGAAATTCGTGAGGTTTCCGAAGACATTACACTTGAAAAAAATAAAAAGCACAATATTGAAGCAGTAGTGGACCGTATTGTAGTAAAAGAAGGTATAGAAACAAGGCTGACGGATTCCATGGAAACGGCGTTAGAGCTGGGAGAAGGGCGCGTTCTCATTGATATTATCGATGGGGATGAACTTCTCTTCAGCCAGCACCATGCCTGTCCCATTTGCGGATTTTCCATTGAAGAGCTTGAGCCCAGAATATTCTCCTTTAACAGTCCATATGGTGCTTGTCCGACGTGTGACGGACTGGGCAGTCAGCTTGAAGTCGATAAAGACCTTGTTGTCCCTGACTGGGACCGGACGTTAAAGGGCCATGCCATTGCGGCGTGGGAGCCTACAAGCTCACAATACTACCCCCAGCTTCTGGAATCAGTCTGTCATCATTATGGGATTGACATGGAAACCCCGGTCAAGAACCTTCCAGAGGATCAAATGAATGTCATTCTTTACGGAAGCAATAAGGAGCGTGTAAAGTTCCGATATGAAAATGACCGGGGCCAGGTGAGGGAAAGAAATATTTATTTTGAGGGTGTCCTTAAGAATATTTCCCGCCGTTATCATGAGACCTCCTCTGATTATATCCGTGATCAGATGGAGCAATATATGATACACAAAGCATGCGGCACATGCAAAGGCCACCGCCTGCGCAAGGAGAGCTTGTCTGTCCTTGTAAATGAGAAGCATATCGGCCATGTAACAGATATGTCGGTAAAAGACGCCAAGAGTTTCTTTGAGGGCCTTTCTTTAAATGAAAAAGAACTGGCAATTGCCCGGATGATCCTAAGAGAAATTGAGGAACGCCTTGGCTTTCTGGTCAATGTCGGCCTTGATTATTTAAACCTCAGCCGCTCAGCCGGAACCCTTTCTGGTGGAGAGGCTCAGCGGATCCGGCTGGCCACCCAGATCGGTTCGTCTCTTATGGGAGTATTGTACATTCTTGATGAGCCATCAATTGGCCTTCACCAGCGAGACAACGATAGACTGATCAGCACCCTTGAGCATATGCGTGACCTGGGCAATACGCTGATTGTCGTAGAGCACGATGAAGATACAATGCTTGCAGCTGATCACATAGTGGACATTGGGCCCGGAGCCGGCATGCACGGGGGCTACATTACCTCTCAGGGAAGCCCTGATGAAATAATGGAAGACCCTGAATCCTTGACCGGACAATATTTATCGGGGAAAAAGTTTATTCCTCTCCCCCCTGAACGAAGAAAAGCAGGAGACCGAAAGCTGACCATTAAAGGAGCAAAGGAAAACAACCTTAAAAATACAACGGTGGATATCCCCCTTGGTCTCTTTACAGCAGTAACAGGGGTGTCCGGTTCAGGGAAAAGTACACTTATTAACGATATTTTGCATAAGTCGCTGGCTCTTAAGCTCCACCGGGCTAAGGACAAGCCGGGGGCCCATAAAGGAATCGAAGGAATTGATCATATTGATAAAGTGATCGATATTGATCAGTCACCTATCGGACGGACGCCCCGTTCCAACCCCGCAACGTATACCGGCGTTTTTGACGATATCCGTGATGTCTTTGCCATGACAAATGAAGCAAAAATGCGCGGGTACAAAAAGGGGCGCTTCAGTTTTAATGTCCGTGGCGGCCGCTGCGAAGCCTGTAAGGGTGATGGGATTATAAAAATTGAAATGCACTTTCTTCCTGACGTTTACGTTCCATGTGAACAATGTAAAGGAAAACGTTATAACCGGGACACCTTAGAAATCCGGTACAAAGGGAAAAACATTGCAGATGTACTGGCTATGACTGTGGAAGAAGGTTTGGATTTCTTTGAAAATATTCCAAAGATCAAGCGCAAGATTCAGACCTTATATGACGTGGGGCTTGGTTACATTAAATTAGGACAGCCTGCGACCACACTCTCTGGGGGGGAAGCACAGCGGGTAAAATTAGCTTCCCAGCTTCACAGGCGTCCAACCGGCCGATCCTTCTATATTCTCGATGAACCAACGACAGGGCTTCACGTAGATGACATTGACCGTTTGTTAAAGGTGCTTCAACGGTTAGTTGATAACGGGGACAGCGTGCTTGTGATTGAGCATAACCTTGATGTTATCAAGACGGTAGATCATATCATCGACCTTGGCCCTGAAGGCGGTGACGGTGGAGGAAAATTGGTAGCTTGCGGGACACCTGAGAAGGTGGCAGAAGCAAAGGAATCATATACAGGAAGATATTTAAAACCTATATTAGAAAGAGAGCAGAAAAGGATGAAGGAACGGCTGGCGTATGCAGAGAAAGTAGCCGAATCATAAAGAAGCCTCCCTGCTCCGCGAAGGATCAAAAAGGGAGAAGGAGAGTGTGCTTCTCCCTCTTTTTTTGATATACGATCCGGTTTTATGTACCTGCTTGGATGCTGAGACCGGTTTATTTTCGAGAAAGTAATTGACTGGCTGGCAGAGCTTGAAAGATATTGCTCAGGAACTTCAGCGAAGGTATCATGAAAAAGAGAAAATTATTATATTCTATTTTGAAAACTGAAACATTCTTGGGCGATGATGCGTATGAATGGTTAGACTACTGCATAAAAGAAAAACAGGTTGAAGAAGGATCTGTTGTCGGCTTGGCCTAAATAGCAAGGAAGGGCAGGGATCAATCATGGAAGAAGAACGCAAGATGATATTGAAGATGGTTGAAAGCGGAAAGATTTCCGCGGAAGAAGGGGCAAAACTACTGCAAGCCTTAAATCAGGAAGAGAAGAAGCCGGAAAGCAGTACAACTAATGAAGAAAACGTAACTTCTGCTACCGAAAAGGAGAAAGTGAAATCTATTACTGATCACCTGTCAGACCTCTCTACGAAAGTAGATTGGGGAGAGGGCAATAAAAGGTATAATCAGTGGCAGAAGGATAAGGATAAAGATAAGACAGAACCAGGCATGAAAAAGTTCTCGGATTTTATTGAGAACACACTGCAAAAGATAAAAGAGCTGGATCTTGATTTCAATTTTGGTTCTTATGTAGAGGTTAATCATATTTTCCAGCATCAAAATATGTTTCAGTCAAAAATAGACGTTTCCCTGGAAAATGGGTCCTTAAATATTGAATCATGGGATGAACCTCATGTACGGCTTGAGACAAAGGCAAAGGTTTATAAAGCAAAAAATCCTGACGAGGCAAGAGAAGAGTTTTTGAAGGAAACAGACTTTGAAGTAGCCGGAGAGGAGCTTCATTTTCATACGAAAACAAAAGCTATTAAAGTAAACGGGACTTTGTATTTGCCGAAAAAGGACTACGCCAGCCTGCAGTTTTACACGTTTAACGGGCATTTTAAAGGGGAAAAATTGAAGGCGCAGTTGCTGACAGCAAAGGTCGTTAACGGCAGCATGATTTTTAATGATGTCCACGCTCAAGCGTTTAAAGGGGAAACCGTCAGCGGCCCGGTTACCATTTCAGGAGGCACAATTGACCAGTGTGATGTCCAGACCATGCATGGGACCGTTGAGCTTGAAGCGTTGATGAAGGACGTTGAAGCCGAGTCACTTAATGGGACGATTAGTGCACGCTTGAATATTGCTGAAGATACGAGAGCTAATTTGGCGGCTACCACGGGAAGTGTCTTTGTGACTGTCCCATCCACGATCCGCACTGATGGTATCTTAAAAACAAACATCGGGAATTATAATTGGACGATGCCAAACGTAGAGGTCATTGAGGAAAAGAAGGATTTTGTTCAAAAATCCATTACCTTTGTATCCAATCAAAGCGGATCACCTCGGTTAAGGCTTGAGGCAAGTACAAAAACAGGGTCGATCTCCCTTAAAAACATGGAAGGGTAAAAGGAGGGCATTCCTATGAAAAAGTTGTACCGAACGAGAGAAGATCGGAAAATTGCAGGGGTCTGCGGGGGGCTGGCTGCTTACTTTGGTATTGACGCCACGATTGTCCGTGTACTTACTGTCGTTTTAGCTATTGTGACTTCAGGGGTACCGTTTCTTCTAGGTTACTTGCTGCTTGTATTTCTTATGCCAAATGAAGAGGATGCCACCTTTTAATGGGGTGTCTTGTATACCTGCTTGTCAATACGGTTGTCCTGATGACGGTAGCCGGGTTCTTTGGCGAGTATTTTCATCTCTCTGGAATAGGGGCAGCTATTGTTGCCAGCTTGATCCTGTCGATAATTAACACGTTCATCAGGCCGCTGTTAGTCATCCTGACACTTCCAATTACCTTTATTACGTTAGGGATTTTCTTGTTTATCATTAACGCTGGGTTGTTAATGCTGACAGCCGCAATAATGGGAGAGGCTTTTGTCATTTCAAGCTTTTGGATGGCACTTTTAGCAGCAATTATTATTGCCATATTAAATGCTCTAATTAATTCCTTTGTGGTAGATCCTCTGCGAAAAAAATAGCAGCAAAGCGTGAAGGCCGGAAAAAGCTTTCACGCTTTTTTTGATAGAAAGCAATGCTGGGAAATGTGATCCACTTGTGGAGGGGTTACCAGGATGAAGCCTCCGATCCTTCTATGAAAGGCGGCTTGAACGTTTCAAACAAACGTTCAATTAAAACGGGGCGCCCTTTTCGTTCTTATTACATTTTCAATATTTCATGCTACAATGGAAAAAGTGAAAAATCCTATATTGCAAGATACAGCTTGGAGGGATGGGAAATGCCTAAGGTAACAGCCAATGACTTGATCGAGCATTTCAATTTAACGTTATTAAGTGGCGAAGACGGGCTCTACAGGGCTATTACGACGAGTGATATATCAAGGCCGGGAATGGAGATGGCCGGTTACTTTACATACTATCCGGCGAAAAGGCTTCAGCTGATTGGGCGGACGGAGCTCTCATTTTTCCAGCAGCTGACGCAGCAGGAGAAGCAGGAACGAATGGAAAAGCTTTGTACATATGACACACCAGGGATCGTTATTTCCCGAGGGATTGAAGCACCTGATGAATTACTTGCAGCTTCACAAAGGACGGGAGTTCCGATAATGAGCTCCGCAACCACTACGACAAGGCTGAGTAGTCAGATTACCAACTTCCTCGAAGCGAGGCTTGCCAAGTCTACTGCTATTCATGGGGTCCTTGTGGATATATACGGGATCGGGGTATTACTAACAGGAGCAAGTGGAGTAGGTAAAAGTGAAACGGCTCTTGACCTTGTCCGCAGAGGGCACCGCCTGGTAGCTGATGATTCAGTGGAAATTCGTCAGGAGCATGGAACAACCTTAATAGGAAGAGCACCTGAGTTAATTCAGCATTTACTTGAAATTCGAGGACTGGGCATTATTGATGTAATGACTCTGTTTGGCGCGGGAGCCGTTCGGCCATTTAAGCGTGTAGCGTTGGTGATTAACCTGGAGCTCTGGGATCAGACCAAGGCTTATGACCGGCTAGGGATAGAAGAAAACACCATGAAAATTATTGATACTGAAGTACCTATCTATACTATTCCTGTGCGTCCAGGGCGAAACCTTGCTGTTATCGTTGAAGTGGCTGCCATGAACTTCCGTTTGAAGCGAATGGGGATTAATACAGCCGAGAAATTTTCTGAAAGACTGACGGACGTCATTGAGGAAGGCGAGCAGGACTATTAAACCCGAATCTTCCTCGTTTTTATGTTAAGAAGAAACTGGTGTTCGCTTTGATAATGCAGGGTGCAGACTCTGACTCTTGTAAGCATCGTATGGAAGCATAAGGAAAGCAGGAAACCGGTAAAACAAGTACGTAAAGTGATTGTAGAACAGAGGTGTCACGAATATGATTTTTACAGCGCAGCCTTATGACCGTGTAGCATTTGAAATTGGTCCCCTTACCGTGCATTGGTATGGACTTCTTATAGGGATTGGTGCCTTTTTAGGATACCTCCTTGTTTCACGAGAATTTGAAAAAAGAGGATTGCCAAAGGATATGTTTGCAGACTTGCTCCTTTGGGCGTTTCCGATAGCAATCGTTTCAGCACGCATTTATTATGTGATATTTGAATGGCAAAGCTACATTCATGAACCCCTTCGCGCATTTGCGATCTGGGAAGGGGGGCTTGCCATTCATGGTGGTTTGATTGGTGCCTTTATTACCGTCTATGTTTTTGCGAAAAAGAGAGGCGTGTCCTTCTGGAGGCTGACTGACCTGGTTGTGCCGGGGATTATCCTTGCACAGGCTGTTGGGCGATGGGGTAACTTCATGAACCAGGAGGCCCATGGCGGTCCGGTGACAAGAGAGTTTCTGGAAGGCTTACTGATTCCTGATTTTATCATTAATCAGATGTATATAGACGGTACGTATTACCATCCAACTTTTTTATATGAATCCTTATGGAATCTACTTGTCCTGGCGATTCTTCTCTGGCTCCGCCGGGTAAATCTGCGACAAGGTGAGATGTTCTTTTCCTATCTCATCCTGTATTCAGTAGGACGCTTCTTTATTGAAGGTCTGCGTACAGACAGTCTGATGATTTTTGATCTCCTGCGTACGGCACAGGTAGTTTCTCTCGTATTGATCGCAGGTTCTATTTTCCTGATCTGGTACAGAAGGAAAAAGGGATATGCAGATACACGGTATTTAGATGATGAAGCGGAAGCCCCTAAGAAAACGAATAACGGTAAAAAGAAAACGACCAAAAAGAAAAAGAAAAAATAAGCAGCCCTTGATCAGGCTGGATGAGTGAATTTCGAAAGGCAAAAGGCAGGTGATAGAACTTTGTGGCAAACATTGAAAAAAGGGTTACTGGTTGGTCTGCAGACCTCCTGGACGTTAGGGAAAATTATTTTTCCCATTACACTGATCGTAACCATTTTAAGCTATACACCTGTTCTTGATTGGATCGCACGTATACTTGCTCCTATGATGGGGTGGATTGGGCTTCCTGGTGAAGCTGCCATTCCCCTTGTTTTAGGAAATGTACTGAATTTATATGCTGCGATTGGTGCCATTCTAACCATGGATCTCACAGTTAAGGAGGTCTTTATCCTTGCTGTGATGCTGTCTTTTTCTCATAATCTTTTTGTCGAATCGGCCGTAGCGGTAAAAATAGGCATACGAATGTCTGTCGTTCTGGCGGTTCGCCTTGGGCTTGCTTTTTTCTCTGCTTTAATGATTCACTGGCTCTGGCAGGGGGGAGGAGAACAGGCTCAATATGGGTTTGTATCAGGAACGGGCCAGCCTGAGGTTGATGGCTGGATGGGAGTCATCTGGCAGGGGGTTTCCAGCGCTACATTGGGAATTATACAAATTGCTTTGATTGTTATCCCTATCATGATTTTTGTACAGATTATGAAAGACCTTAACTGGCTGCAAGTCTTTTCACGGTGGATGTCTCCCTTTACCAGGATGCTTGGAATTAGGGAAAATACGTCCACCACATTGGCTTCAGGGCTGTTGTTTGGGCTGGCTTTTGGGGCAGGGGTGATGATCCAGGCTGCCAAAGAAGATAAAGTAAAGAAAAAGGATTTATATCTGGTCTTTATATTTCTTGTGGCCTGTCATGCTGTCATAGAGGATACACTAATATTTATCCCCCTTGGCATACCTGTTCTTCCTCTTCTTATTATCAGGCTGGTTACTGCAATTATTCTGACCATGATCATTGCTTACATTTGGAACCGGGTGGAGAAAAAACAAGAATTTGCCGGAAAGGAAACCACATCCTATGAATATTAATACGATTTTATTTGACTTGGACGGAACGTTGGTTAATACAAACGAGTTAATTATTGCTTCCTTTAGACATACACTGGATCATTACAAGCCAGGAACATACGGGCGAGAGGATATTATTCAGTTTATCGGACCACCTTTAACGGAAAGCTTTCGAAAGGTCGATCCTGAGCGAGCAGAAGAAATGATAGAAATGTACAGACAGCATAACCTGTCTTTCCACGACGAACTGATTGAAGAGTATGAAGGAGTGCAGGAAACTGTGGATACTCTTCACAAGGAAGGGTTTAAATTGGCTGTTGTGACTACAAAACGAAAGCAGACAGCTCTAATGGGTATTGAAGTGATGGGGCTCAGCCCTTATTTTTCCAGTATTGTGACGTTTGACGATGTGGAGGAAGTGAAACCAAACCCGGAACCTTTAAATCAAGCGATGGAGGCTCTTGGCTCCAGGCCGGATAACACTCTGATGGTAGGCGACAGTCATTATGACATTCTTGGCGGCCAGAATGCAGGGACGTACACGGCAGGAGTAGCCTGGTCTATTAAAGGAAAGGAGCATCTCAGCTCTTTTAAGCCGGATCTTATGCTTGAAAAGATGCCTGATCTGCTGAAGTATGTAGGAGTTCGAGTACGATGAGGAAAACGGACCGTTATTCTGTAAAAGAGGCAAATTCACTCTGGCAAGTTTATAAGACGGTCCCGTTTTGGAAAGTATCAAAGAATTTTATCGTCATTCAGATGGCGAGGTATACTCCTTTTCTGCCTATGAAGAACTGGCTTTACAAAAGGTTTCTTGGCATGGAGGTAGGAAAAGAAACGTCCTTTGCCCTGATGGTCATGCTTGATGTGATGTTCCCAGAAAAAATTTCAGTGGGGCGAAACTCAGTTATCGGCTACAATACAACAATTTTGGCTCATGAGTATTTGATTAAAGAATACCGTCTGGGCGATGTGAAAATTGGTGATGAGGTATTGATCGGGGCAAACACAACCATTCTGCCGGGTGTGACTATTGGGGATGGTGCTATCGTGTCGGCAGCCACTCTCGTGCACAAGGATGTCCCGGCGGGAAGCTTTGTCGGGGGAAACCCGATGAAAGTGATATACACAAAAGAACAAATGGAAGAACGAAGCGAAGGACTTGATTAGACAAGCCTTCGCTTTTTTTTGTGGGGAGGGAGGTGCCTGGCACCGCAGAGGATTGTAATGTTAAATTAAGAAGAACGCTGATATAAGAGGGAAACTGGGATTAAAATATTACGGCATGTAACGGTGCCAGGCACCCCGGTGGGCACCCCGGTCTCTTGACGATGCAACAAAAGGTGTGTACACTACACCTATGTTCTTTATCTCGATAGTACATTAGCGAACTAAAGCAACAATCAATAAGAACAAGTGAACATTTGATTATATGGGAAATCCTATCTATGATTTATCTAGATGGAAAACAGTGTACGGAAAAATATGCTGAAACTGCGTATGCAGCGGTTCTTGGCATTTTAATAAAGATTTGACTACATACAGGCTCACACAGCCTGCTGACCAATATCTTCAGCCCAAAGGAGCGACCCACAAATGAGCAAACCCTTTATGTTTGAAAAACCTCTTGGAATGCGAGATACCCTTCCGGCCTTCTATGAAACGAAACGGAACATAAGCAAAAAGGTGGAAGCAGAAACTGAGCGCTGGGGTTACCGCCCGATAGAGACACCGACGTTAGAATACTACGATACCGTAGGCGATGCCTCAGCAATACTAGACCAGCAGCTGTTTAAGCTTCTTGATCAGCAAGGGAACACTCTGGTTCTTAGACCTGATATGACCGCGCCGATTGCAAGAGTTGCCGGCTCCAGTCTGAAGGATCAGCCTTTCCCTTTGCGTCTTTCCTATCAAACTCATTTGTTTCGTGCCCAGCAGCGTGAAGGAGGACGCCCGGCAGAGTTTGAACAAATGGGTGTAGAGCTTGTTGGAGATGGCACGGCAAGTGCAGATGGTGAAGTTATTGCATTAATGATTGCCGCTCTAAAAGAAGCGGGATTGGAAAACTTTCAAGTAGCCGTCGGCCACATTGGCTATGTGAATGCCCTCCTGCTTGATGTGGTAGGCAGCGAGGAGCGGGCAGGCGTTCTTCGTCGTTACTTATATGAAAAGAACTACGTAGGATACCGCCACCATGTCAAGAGTCTTCCTCTTTCCTCTATTGATGAAAAGCGTCTTCTGGGTCTTCTTAAGCTCCGAGGCGGCTACAGTAAAATAGAAGAAGCGAAAGAAATCGTGTATAACGGAGAGGCCTCCAAGGCACTTGAGGACCTGGAGCAGCTGTGGGAAGTTCTCGAAGGATACGGCGTGACCGAGCATTTAAAGTTTGACTTAAATTTAGTGATGCATATGAGCTACTATACCGGTGTCGTTTTTGAAGGCTATGGAAGCAAGCTTGGTTTTCCCCTTTCAAGCGGCGGACGATATGATGAATTAGTGCAGAAATTTAACCGTCCAGCCCAGGCAACAGGCTTTGGCATTCGTCTCGACCTTCTTGTGGAGGCACTTGGAAAAACAGAAGAAGAGCCTAAACAAACATGCATTATTTTTAGCAAAGAACGCAGAAGAGAAGCCATAGAAAAGGCAAGGCACCTCCGTAATGAAGGAAAGCAGGTTGTTCTTCAAGACCTTCAAGGAGTAGAAAGTGTAGATCAATTAAGTGAAACCTTTGAGGACGTCATTTATTTTATCGGCAAGAAAAAAGGAGAGGGAGTCAATGAGTGAGCAACTGACCGTCGCAATGCCGAAAGGCAGGATATTTGAAGAAGCGGCCGACTTGCTTCGTAAGGCAGGTTACGCCCTTCCCCCTGAGTTTGATGATTCCAGAAAGCTGATTGTGGAAGCGCCTGAAGCAAATATGAGCTTTATCCTTGCCAAGCCTATGGATGTTCCAACATATGTGGAGCACGGGGTCGCCGATGTAGGGGTGGCAGGAAAAGATGTGATGATTGAAGAGGAACGGGATGTATATGAAGTCCTTGATCTTAAAATTAGTGAGTGTTACATGGCTGTAGCAGGGCTTCCTGGCTATACGAAATCCGACATCAATCCGAAGGTGGCGTCTAAGTATCCTAATTTAGCCACACAGTATTTTAAGGAGCAAGGTGAACAAGTGGAAATTATTAAGTTAAACGGCTCAATTGAGCTCGCTCCGTTAGTGGGCCTAGCTGACCGGATTGTTGATATCGTTTCAACGGGCCGGACCCTCAAGGAAAACGGTCTTGTAGAATTAGAAACGATGATTCCTATTACCTCCCGTTTGATTGTAAACCCAGTCAGCTACCGGATGAAGGATGAACAAATTGATGATCTCGTGGAACGACTCGCGGATGTGATGGGAGGAGAGCAGCGGTGAGAATCATTAAAGTTACAGAAGAAGTAAGCCTGGCACGTGATGTGGATACAGGAAATGAAACGCAGCAGGCTTCAGTAGACAACATCCTCGCCCAAGTACGCGAAGAAGGGGATCAAGCACTAAAAAAACTGACAGAGCAGTTTGATGGGGCAGCCCTGGAAAATCTTCTTGTAACCAAGGAAGAAATGGATGATGCCTATAATGAGGTTGACGATGAGGTTCTGGAGGCGCTGAGACAGGCAGCTCTTAACATTCGTGAATTTCATGAAAGGCAGACGCGTCAGTCCTGGATGGTGACCAAGGAGGACGGAACGATGCTCGGTCAGAAAATCATTCCTCTTGATTCTGTGGGCGTGTATGTTCCAGGAGGAAAAGCCTCTTACCCCTCCACGATTATGATGAACGTGATTCCCGCCCAGGTCGCTGGTGTGGAAAACATCGTTATGACGTCCCCACCTGATAAAAACGGAAACCTTAACCCCGCGGTCCTTGTCACTGCAGCAGAACTTGGGGTCAAAACCATTGTGAAAGCCGGGGGGGCTCAGGCTGTCGCTGCTCTGGCCTATGGAACGGAAACCGTGCCGAAGGTTGATAAAATAGTAGGACCTGGCAATATCTTTGTGGCACTTGCGAAGCGTGCGGTATTTGGCCAGGTTGATATAGATATGATTGCAGGGCCCAGTGAAGTCGTCGTTCTTGCTGATGAAAGAGCACGCCCCGAGTATATAGCTGCCGATCTCCTTTCTCAGGCAGAACATGATGAAATGGCGTCAGCTGTTTTAGTCACACCTTCGGAAACACTTGCTCAAATGACAGCTTCAGAAATTGAGCGCCAGGTCAAGGAGCTGCCGAGAAAAGATATTGCGGAAGCCTCTATTAAAGATTACGGGGCTATCTATTTGACAGAGACCATGGAAGAAGCGATAGCTGCAGTCAATAAGCTTGCTCCGGAGCATCTCGAAATTTTAACGTTAAACCCTCATGATCAGCTTGGAAAAATCAAGCATGCGGGTGCCATCTTTTTAGGACAGTACAGTCCTGAGCCAGTGGGCGATTATTTTGCCGGTCCGAACCACGTGCTTCCTACGAACGGGACAGCACGATTCTCAAGCCCATTAAATGTCGATGATTTCACCAAGAAATCGAGCATTATTTCATACAGTAAAGAAGCATTCCATAGAGATGCTGCCCATATTACGGCACTTGCTCGCCTGGAAGGGCTTGAAGCTCATGCAAGATCCATAGATATTCGAACGGAGGGGAAGAAAAGTGAGTGAACGCAGAGGTTCTATTGAACGCAACACCTATGAAACACAAATCAAATTAGATTTTGAAGTGGATGGGGAAGGAAAAAGTGATATTGATACAGGCGTTCCTTTCATGACTCACATGCTGGAGCTTTTCACAAAGCACGGCCACTTTGATCTGACGGTAAAAGCAACAGGGGATACCGAGGTTGATGATCATCATACAACTGAAGACATTGGTATATGTCTCGGGCAGGTATTCAAGGAGGCCCTGGGTGATAAAAAAGGAATCCGCCGTTATGGAAACTCCTTTGTTCCAATGGATGAAACGCTTGCTCAAGTTGTGGTCGATTTAAGCAACAGACCTCATCTTGAGTTTCGCGCTGATTTTCCCCAGGCAAAGGTAGGGACCTTTGATACGGAGCTCGTCCATGAATTTCTATGGAAGTTCGCTCTTGAAGCAAGAATGAACCTTCATGTAATCGTCCATTATGGTCATAATACTCATCATATGATTGAGGCAATTTTTAAAGCGATGGCAAGGGCCCTTGATGAGGCAACCATGATTGACCCGCGGGTAAAGGGTGTTCCTTCCACAAAAGGCATGCTGTAAAACAGTCAGGTGCGCTATAATTAGAAAATCAGGTCTGGAAAAAAGGTTTCCATAGAAAGGATGAAACAGCATGATCGGTGTGATTGACTATGGAATGGGTAACTTGCACAGTGTGACAAAGGCAATGGAACGGCTCGAGCTTGAGTATTTTTTATCAGAGGATATCCAGGAGCTGAAAAAAGCTGATGGCCTGATTCTTCCTGGGGTTGGATCCTTTAAAGACGCTATGACCATTCTGGAGGCGAAAGGCCAGGCAGGTTTTGTGAAGGAATGGGCAGAAGATGGGAAGCCTTTGCTGGGCATTTGTCTTGGCATGCAGTTATTATTTGAAGGAAGTGAAGAAAATGGGGAAACTGAAGGGCTTAATCTGCTGCCAGGCTATGTCCGTCGTTTTTCTGGTGTGATGGAGGATGGAACGAAGTATAAAGTGCCTCACATGGGCTGGAATAACGTTTCCTTTCAGCAGCCGGATCACCCCCTTCTTCAATCGCTGAATACGGGCCATGTCTATTTTGTCCATTCTTATGTAGTAAGAACGGACGATGAATCGGTGTTAATTGCAACGAGTGAATATGATGGACCGGTTCCTGCAGTAGTAGGCCGTGATAATGTCATGGGGACACAATTCCATCCTGAAAAAAGCAGTCAAATGGGGATGACTATTTTAAAAAATTTCGGGGCTTTAGTGGCTGGAAAGGTGAGCGCAAATGAGTAAGTTTATAATCTATCCAGCAATTGATATGCGCGGCGGCAAATGCGTGCGCCTGTTACAGGGAGATTATGAGAAAGAAACGGTATACGGAGATTCACCCTTTGATATGGCGAAGCGTTTTGCTGATTCAGGCGCTTCCTGGATACATATGGTAGACCTTGACGGGGCAAAAGAGAAGAAAAGAGTAAACGATAATCACGTGCTGGAGGTGGCCAAAAACCTTGATGTTAAGGTGCAGATCGGCGGCGGTATCCGCACAGAGGAAGACGTGGCGTACTATCTTGAACATGGTGTTGACCGGGTGATTCTTGGAAGTGTAGCGGTAAATAATCCTGAGTTTGCTCAGAAGATGCTTTCATTATACGGGGAAAGAGTAGCGATCGGACTCGATGCAAGAGATGGATATGTAGCCGTAAACGGCTGGCTGGAAACCTCGGAAGTAAAAGCGGTAGACCTGGGAAAAGAGCTTGCTTCCCAGGGCGCCGAAACGTTTATATTTACAGATATTTCAAAAGACGGAATGCTCTCCGGGCCCAATGTTAAGGCGATAGCTGAGCTTGCTGAAGCAACAGGAAAAGAAGTAATCGCATCTGGAGGAGTCAGCAGCCTGGATGATATTAAAGAGCTTGCTGAGTATAAAGAAAAGGGAATCGGCGGAGCCATTGTTGGGAAAGCATTGTATACAGGAAAGGTAGAGCTTGAAGATGCGGTTAGAGAGGTGGAGAAATAATGCTCACAAAACGAATCGTTCCCTGCCTTGATGTGAAGGAAGGACGGGTTGTAAAGGGTGTGCAGTTTGTTGACCTCCGTGATGCCGGCGACCCGGTTGAGCTGGCTGCCTTTTATGATGAGCAGGGCGCCGATGAACTTGTTTTTCTTGATATATCAGCCTCTCATGAAGGTAGAAAAACAATGGTAGAAGTAGTCAAAGAAGTGGCCGGGAAATTGGCCATTCCTTTTACAGTCGGCGGCGGCATTAACTCTCTTGAGGATATGAAAATCATTTTGCGTGCAGGAGCAGATAAAGTTTCTCTGAACACAGCAGCTGTCAACCGTCCTGAGCTGATCACAGAGGGAGCAGCTTACTTTGGTTCTCAGTGTATTGTAGTGGCTATCGATGCGAAATACGATGAGGAACTTGGATCATGGCGCATTTATACTCACGGCGGCCGCACCCCGACAGACTGGGAAGTAAAAGACTGGGCTCGGGAAGTAGTGAAACGAGGAGCGGGAGAAATTCTTTTAACGAGTATGGATGAAGATGGTTCGAAAGCAGGGTTTGACCTTCCTCTGACGGAAGCTGTTAATGAGGTGGTTTCCGTGCCAGTTATTGCTTCTGGTGGAGCCGGTGCAAAGGAACACTTTGTCGATGTGTTCGAAAAAGCAAAAGCGGATGCTGCTTTGGCTGCTTCTATTTTTCATTATAAAGAAACTTCAGTAGAAGAAGTGAAACATCATTTGCGTGAAAAAGGAGTGGAAGTCCGTTGAACCTGGAAGAACTATCATTTGATGAAAAGGGCCTTATCCCTGCCATTGTTCAAGACGCTGTCTCAAAAGAGGTTTTGACGCTGGCTTATATGAATAAAGAGTCTCTTGAAAAGTCCATTGAAACAAAAGAAACATGGTTTTACAGCCGCTCCCGCCAGGAGCTGTGGCATAAAGGGGAAACGTCAGGGAACACACAAACGATAGAGGACATCAGGTTTGACTGTGATCAGGATGCCCTGGTGGTTCTCGTCCATCCTAAGGGGCGGGCCTGCCATAAAGGCAGCTACAGCTGTTTTGCAGATTCCCTGCTGGATAAGGAAGTACCAGAGAAGGCCTCGGAACGCTTTGCAATCATCAACCAGCTTGAAGAAACCATTGCCAGGCGTGAAGCCGAAATGCCGGAGGGGGCCTACACCACCTATTTGTTTACTGAAGGTGTGGATAAAATCCTCAAAAAGGTTGGTGAAGAAGCAAGTGAAGTGATCATTGCTTCAAAAAACCGAGATGCCGAAGAACTTAGCATGGAAGCAGCAGATCTTTTGTATCATACGCTCGTGCTGTTCCGTGAACAGAAGCTTCCGATAGACAGTGTTCTCGATGTGCTTAAAAACCGCCATGGCTAAAGTATTCATCAATGAAAGAAGCCATGGAAAAGAATCATGGACATAAATAAATAACTGTTAAAAAAAGGGGTGGACCAATCGTCTATCCCTCTTTTTTGGGTTGACAGAAAATGCTATACTTGATACATTGCATTTTTTGTGGACGGAGGTCATAAAAGTCGCATGAAATTATCATCAGAGACGAAGGGACAAGTAATCCCTTTTATACAAAACGGGGAATACTTCTTTAAAAAAGGAGTAGGAGCCTATCAAAAGAAAGAGCTTAACCGGGCTGTGAAATATTTGCGCCGTGCAATAGATATAAATCCAAAAGAAGCTGTTTTTCAATGTCAGCTTGCTGCTATTTTAGCAGATCTAGGAAGGTACGAAGAGTCAAATGACCTTCTTTTACACGTTCTTGACCATGTGGATTCAACGATGTATGACAGCTACTTCTTTTTGGCAAACAATTATGCATACCAGGGATTGTTTGAGAAAGCCAGGGAAGCAGCAACGAGTTATCTTCAATTTTGCTCCGAGGGAGATTTTGCAGAGGATGCAAGAGATCTTTTAGAGCTTCTTAAGCTTGACCATGATCAAGGAGAATCCCAGGAACGGGACGGAATTGAAGATGAATTGATTTTAAGTTACGAAAAAGCGTGCCGTTATATGAAGGATGGGCATTATAATAAAGCAGAGGAGCTGCTGGAAAATATTATTACGGATTACCCTTCCTTTCGCTCCGCCTATAGTCAGCTGGCCTATGTTCTTCATTTAAAAGGTTATTCCGAAGAGGCACTTGCTTTCACAAAGGACCTGTTGGAAGAAGAGCAGTATCTTCCTGCAATCTGCCAGCTTGCCCTTCTTTATTATGATATGGGACGTAAAGAAGAATCAAAGGAAGTAGCTGATTTGTTAAAGCAGGTTGTACCTATGGATAGAGATCATATTTATCGCCTTGGGGCCACTTTTTGTCACCTTGCTGAGTATGAAGAAGGGTACCGCTGGTTTAAGCACCTGGGAAAAAGGTTCGCTCCCGATCATGAGGATTACTTCTTTAAGTATGGGGTGACGGCGTATCAAATAGGGAAAGAATCCTTAGCAAAAAAGATGTGGGAACAAGCTGACCATATGGGGCATCAGGCTGCCGCAGACCTTTTGGAAAAGATGAAGGACGGGATTTTGTCCAAAGGGGACGCCCGTTGTGATTTATATATGGATCCAGGAATTTCTCTTCGCTAACAAAGCGTGAGCAGATTAATGGACTTCCTTTTAACCTTTTCGTAGGATAGGATTTGTAACCAGCAGATAAAATAATGAGAGATCATCGAGTTATAAATGTACGGATGAAAAGGAGAGAATCGGTATGACGGAAGAAAAGATTTATGATGTAATTATTGCAGGTGCCGGCCCCGCAGGGATGACAGCAGCTGTCTATACGTCACGTGCCGAGATGAGTACGTTAATGCTTGAGCGCGGCGTCCCTGGGGGCCAGATGGCTAACACGGAGGACGTGGAAAATTATCCTGGGTTTGGTCATATTCTAGGTCCGGACCTTTCAAACAAGATGTTTGAGCATGCCAGAAAATTTGGTGCTGAATATGCTTATGGCGATGTCAAAGAAATCATTGACGGCAAAGAATATAAGATCGTAAAAGCAGGAAATAAAGAATATAAAGCCCGCTCTGTCATTGTGGGAACCGGGGCTGAATATAAACAGCTTGGAGTGCCCGGCGAGAAAGAACTGGGAGGCCGCGGCGTTTCCTACTGTGCTGTCTGTGACGGAGCATTTTTCCGAGGTAAAGAAATTGTTGTAGTCGGCGGAGGAGACTCTGCTGTAGAGGAAGCCGTGTATTTAACACGTTTTGCTTCAAAAGTAACAGTTGTTCACCGCCGTGACCAGCTTCGTGCCCAGAAGATTCTTCAGCAGCGTGCCTTTATTAACGAAAAGATAGATTTTAAATGGAATCACATTGTGAAAGAGATCAATGATAATAACGGCAAGGTAGGCAGTGTAACGCTCACAAACCTTGAATCCGGTGAGGATTACGAATTTAAAACGGATGGTGCGTTCATTTATATCGGTATGCTGCCACTGAACAACGCGGTAAAAGAGCTTGGTATAACCAATGAAGAAGGGTATATTGAGACAAATGAGGAAATGGAAACAAAAATCCCTGGTATCTTTGCTGCCGGAGATATTCGTGAAAAGTCTCTTCGCCAAATTGTAACCGCGACAGGTGACGGCTCTATAGCTGCACAAACTGCTCAGCATTATGTAGAGCAGCTAAAAGAAACCGTCAAAGCGAACTAAAAGGCTAAAGAAGAAACTTTACCTTTTCGTAAGCCTGTCTTAACGATTTTGTAACAAATTTGAAACATTAAAAGGGTAAGATAAGAATAAGTAATTGACCCCCTTTTATAAATCTTTGTGAGTACAGGTTTTCAGCCTGTGCTCTTTTTTTGTCCAAATGACAGAAAAGAGGAGCGGTTGTGATTGGTAAATGTATGGGCAGAGGAGTACCAAGGTGGTTAGACATTTCTGGAATGCTAATATCTACGTTAATCGGCGATTTTGACTTTCATTCCAACTGGAATTCTCAGAGGGACCAGACGGGAAAGCAAGAGCCGAAGCGTGGTCTTCTTTTAGAATCCGCCCGACTTGTCACTTTGTTGCTGAACATGTTCTTTCACGTTATGAAATATGTAGTTCAAATTGGGAAAGCTTTTGAGACAGGGCTCTCTTTTTCATTCTTATAAGCTTATTTCTGGAACGTATGAATTCCTTTCACCGTGAAAGGTTGAGAGGAACGATGAATAGAATGAAAAGAGAGAGGAATTAGTAAGGGTGTTAAAAATGCTCACTTAATTGTTGGTTTCTTTGCATTGTGGGGAACCTGGAATAATTGTATACTTGAAGGGTAGTTACGTGAGGTGATGAGCATGCAACGGGTTACAAACTGTGTGTTAAAAGACGGCAGCCAAGTGCTGATGCTTCAAAAGCCGAGAAGGGGCTGGTGGGTAGTCCCTGGCGGCAAAATGGAAACCGGAGAGTCAACAAGAGAAACAGCAATAAGAGAATTTAGAGAAGAGACAGGGCTACATATCAAAAACCCTGCAATCAAAGGGATCTTTACGATCCTTATAATAGATGAAGATGATGAGTTACTATCCGAATGGATGATGTTTACTTTCCTGGCAACAGAATTTGAGGGAGAGATGCTGGGGAAATCGCCAGAAGGGAAGCTCGCATGGAAGGAAAAAGATGAGATTCTAACACTCCCTATGGCTCCCGGCGATCGGTATATTTTTGAACATATACTCAATAATGAAGATGTTTTATATGGCACCTTTCGGTACACGCCTCAGTTTAAGCTGCTTTCTTATCGCTTGCAAAGTGATTCGAACCCAAAAGAGAGCAGCTAGCAGGGTGTTGGTAAGGAGCAGGAGAGGGGGAGAAGCATAGTGAAGGAGAAAAAAGAAGATATTCAAGTAGTGATTATTACAGGAATGTCTGGTGCGGGAAAGACTGTGGCGGTACAGAGCTTTGAAGATCTTGGCTACTTCTGTATTGATAATCTGCCTCCCGCGTTAATCCCGAAATTTATCGATCTGATTGAAAGCTCAGGAGGCACCATGAACAAGGTTGCGCTGGTCATTGATCTGAGAGCTCGGGATTTCTTTGATCATTTGCTTGACGCTATTGATAAGTTGAACGAAAAGCCTAACTTGAATCCCCATATTTTATTCCTCGATGCTAAAGATAATACTCTTGTCCAGCGCTATAAGGAAACGAGAAGATCGCATCCTCTGGCTCCAAAAGGACTGCCCCTTGAAGGCATTAAAAATGAAAGACAAATGCTTGAAGAATTAAAAGGCCGGGCACGCCAGATTATTGATACGAATGATTTAAAGCCCAGAGAGCTGCGGGAAAAGATCATTGACTCTTTTTCAACTCCTGAGAACCACCCTTTTACTGTAAACTTTATGTCTTTTGGGTTTAAGTACGGAGTCCCTATAGACGCAGACCTGGTATTTGATGTGAGATTTTTGCCCAATCCTCACTATATTGATCAACTGCGTCCTAAAACGGGACTTCAGGAGGAAGTATCTTCCTATGTGTTAAAATGGAAAGAAACAAAGGATTTTCTCCAAAAGCTGACAGATCTCTTAGAATATATGATTCCCCAATATAAGCGGGAAGGGAAAAGCCAGGTTGTCATCAGTATCGGCTGTACAGGAGGCAAACACCGTTCAGTCACACTTGCTGAGCATTTGGCGGCACACTTTGGGAATGACTATGTGGTGCGGAGCAGCCATAGGGATATAGAAAAAAGAAAGGAAAGTACGTTGTGAAGAAAGCAAACGTGGTTGTCATCGGAGGAGGGACCGGATTGTCTGTTCTTCTTCGAGGCTTAAAAACCTTTCCTGTTGACATAACCGCTATTGTTACTGTTGCTGATGATGGAGGAAGTTCCGGCAGGCTCCGTAAAGAGTTAAATATTCCACCCCCAGGTGATGTAAGAAATGTTCTAGGGGCTCTGGCGGAGGTCGAACCTATGATTGAAAAGTTGTTTCAGCACCGCTTCAATCATGGAAAGGGGCTTTCCGGCCATTCTTTAGGAAATCTGTTACTAGCGGGAATGACTTCCATTACTGGCGATTTTGCCAAAGGAATCAGTGAGCTGAGCACTGTGCTTAACGTGAGAGGAAAGGTTCTTCCCGCCTCGAATCAAAGCATCGTTTTACATGCTGAACTAATGGATGGTTCAATTGTCAGTGGGGAATCACAGATTCCAAAGGCAGGGAAAAAGATCAGACGTGTGTATTTGACGCCTGAAACCATTTACCCCCTGTCTGAGAGTATTAAAGCGATTGAAGAAGCAGACTTAATTGTAATCGGTCCAGGGAGCTTATATACGAGCATATTGCCAAATCTACTCGTTCCAGGGATCACTGATTCTATCAAAAAGTCCAAGGCAAGAAAGATTTATATATGTAATGTTATGACCCAAGCAGGGGAAACTGATAATTTCAGTGCAGGAGACCATGTTGAAACAATAGAGGCTCATACAGGCAAAGGTGTGATAGATACCGTTTTAATGAACGAGGGTGAAATCCCGCCTTCTATCACTTCCGTTTACAAGAAAGAAGGAGCTTTTCCTGTCATTAGTGATGAAGAACGAATTGAAAAGATGGGTTTATCCCTTATTAAGGATGAATTTTTACAGTTTGAAGGACATCTTCTTCGCCATGACGCGTTAAAAGTTTCCCGCTCCTTGTTAACCCAGCTTTAAGCCTGGCAGCATAAAAGACAGTTCCGGCATAAGGTCAGACGTGACAAAGGAAAAGGGATCGAGAAGGTGGTGAAAACATGTCATCCTTTGCGGCTATGACAAAGAAGGAATTAACACAGCTAGAGACAGATGGCTGCTGTGCGAAAGCAGAGCTTGCTGCTTTAGTACGGATGAATGGATCGATTTCATTGGGAAGCGGAAGAAAAGTCACCCTTGATATTTCTACTGAAAATGCTGCGATCGCCCGCAGAATTTATAAGCTGATCCGTCGTGTATATGGAAACATTGAAGTCGAACTTCTAGTCAGGAAGAAAATGAGGCTTAAGAAAAATAATGTCTATCTTGTAAGGATTATAGAGGACAGCCAGTCCATGTTAACAAGCTTAGGCATTATGAAAGAAGGTTTCCATTTTACCAGGATTATTGATTCTGACCTTGTGAAGGAACCATGCTGTAAAAGAGCTTATTTGCGAGGCGCTTTTTTGGCGGGGGGATCCATTAACCACCCTGAAACATCCTCTTATCACTTAGAAGTGTTTTCATTTTATGAAGAACATAACCACTCCCTTCAAAAGCTCTTGAAGGAATTTTACCTGGATGCAAAGAGTTTAGAAAGAAAAAAAGGATTTATCCTCTACATTAAGGAAAGTGAAAAGATTACAGAGTTTTTAAATGTAATCGGGGCCCACCAAGCATTATTATATTTTGAGGACATTCGGATTGTAAAAGACATGAGAAATTCAGTAAATCGACTGGTGAATTGTGAAACAGCCAACCTTAACAAAACGGTTGGGGCTGCTTTGCGGCAAGTGGAAAATATCAGGCTTATTGATGACCAGATCGGTTTAGATAACCTTCCTGAAAAGCTGAGGGAAATAGCCGAACTTCGAGTAGCTCATCAGGATGTAACCTTAAAAGAGTTAGGGGAAATGGTTCAAAGCGGAAAAGTCAGCAAATCGGGTATTAACCACCGCTTAAGAAAAATTGACCAAATCGCAGAAAAACTAAGAAATGGCGAGTCAGTTAAAGTATAAGCCAGCTTACAAAGCAGTTTTTCTGCTGGATAATAATGAAAACGATAGCAAAAAAGATAATAAAATAATGGAGGAGATGGCGGTGCTAGAGAAAACAGTAAATGTCAATTTAAAAACAGGATTGCAAGCTAGGCCGGCCGCCTTATTTGTTCAAGAGGCAAATCGCTTTCAATGTGATATTTTTGTGGAAAAAGCAGAAAAGAAAGTGAATGCGAAAAGTATTATGGGGATCATGAGCCTGGCGGTCAGAACAGGAGCAACCGTGAAGCTTATAACAAGCGGCAGCGATGAAGAAGAAGCGATGGAATCCCTTGAGAAATTTATCTTGAAAGAAGAATAAGGAAGAGTCATTTAAAGGCATAGCTGGTAAAAAGGGGAGTTTCCTGTTTTGAGGAGGCTGCTCTTTTTGTTTTCACAAATAATGAGGTGGGAGGATACATAATAAGGACATTTTTCACCCTGCAATCGCTACAAAAGCAAGCGATCGTTCCCCGCGTTTCACTTCGAGGGCTTGAGAAGTTGCTTTTCTCAAGTTGTGCTGAGTCATTGCCCCAAAATTCCCAGAAAGAGACACAAGTGAGCCGCCTGTTTCAGGAAACATAGAAAAACCCAGGATACTCCCTATCCCGGGTTTTTCTTGGCCTATATGCCCTTTTCGACAGTCAAAGAACTTATTTCTTTTCTTTGTTCAAAACTTCATCAATCAGGCCGTACTGCTTGGCATCGTCAGCAGTCATAAAGTTATCGCGATCTGTATCGCGCTCAATAACGTCTAAAGGTTGCCCAGTGCGCTCAGAGAGAATCTGGTTTAGTTTCTCACGCATTTGCAGAATACGCTTCGCATGGATTTCAATATCAGACGCCTGTCCTTGAGTTCCGCCAAGAGGCTGGTGAATCATGACTTCACTATTAGGAAGGGCAAAGCGCTTACCAGGTTCACCGGCAGCCAGAAGGAATGCACCCATGGAAGCTGCCATACCTACACAAATAGTAGAAACCTTTGGATTGATGTGCTGCATGGTGTCATAAATAGCCATGCCGGCAGTGATGGAACCGCCCGGGCTGTTAATGTAAATCGAAATATCTTTGTCTGGATCTTCAGCTGCAAGAAATAGAAGCTGAGCAACGATGGAATTTGAGACATTATCATCGATCCCAGAGCCTAGCATAATAATACGGTCTTTTAGGAGACGGGAATAAATATCGTAGGCGCGCTCTCCACGGTTTGTTTGTTCAATTACTGTTGGAATGAGATTCATAACTATTCCTCCTCTTCTCTTTTACAAACATTATAAATTGAGTTCTGACATAGGCTGGTCAAAAGTGCTGTGCTGACCCTTTGTAACTTAAGTAAACCAAGCCTTTACCCATGTATGCTGTACACTTATTATCATCTTACCTTAATAGGTCAGCTAAGGTCAAATCATTCCCCTTGTTCTAGCCTGACAGAGAAGCGATTTTTTTAGAAGCTTACAAATAAGCCTCTCAATAGGTTCTCTTTCTTTCATCAAATCCCTTCCACCATCATAACCGTTTTTTTTACCCTTCAAACTACCTCGTGCTCTCGCCTTTCCCGTGCAATTCCTTTATAATATAATTGAAAGCGCTTTAATTTTTGGTTTTAATATTCTTTTACTAGTTCTATGGGGGGGTTGCATCATGTTCGGACAAGAACGGCTGGAGAAACAATTGTTGTTTAAGCACAAGGAAAAACAAAGCTTGGAGGAAGCTGCTCGTTTTTTTGAGAATGTGGCAGCGAAGCTTCGGGAAAATGGAGAATGTTCCTTTATTCAAGACGATGAAGAAGTTTCCTTACGCCCGGCTAAAAATGTGACCTACGAAATAGAATATACTCAAAAAGGGAAAAAGCATTCCTTTGAGTTTGAACTAGAGTGGATAGAAGGAGATGACAGCGAGGATCCGAAACTCCGCATCCGTTAGCAGCTGAAAGTAATAGGAATAAGCCGGCAGGGAAAAAGGCGCGTACTTTTCCCTGTTCTTCTTTGTTTAAAGAGTAAAGGTTGTAAAGGGAAGCGGCTCTTTTTAAAAAAGATTGTCAGAAACAGAAGAAAAAAGATATTATTTAAAAGCTATTTCAATTCATAACATAATAAAGTATTATAGAAGAGGAATTAATTTTAATTTTTCGACAATTATCCAGGAAATACAGACAAACTCGTTCACATAGTATTAATTTAGGAAAGCGCTTTCATTTAAGTGCTTAGAAGGGAGGAGCTATTCTATGAACTTAGAAATGGGCTTGTTCCAACAGCAGACAATGAAGCTTATGATGACGCAGGAATTAAGGCAGGCTATATCACTGCTGCAATACTCTACGATGGAGCTGTCTGAGTATTTAGAAGAACAGGCATTAGATAACCCCCTCATCGATTTGATGGAAGCAAAAGAGAAAGAACAGCCCAATTTGGAAATGCCTGTCCTCTGGCAGGATGACCATGAAGAGTACCATGAGAAAGAAGAGCGGGAATACACTTCCCCCTTTGATAGAATTCCCGAATCAGCAAATAAGCTGTCTGATTATGTGCAGGAAGAAATCAGACTGATGCCGTTGAGCGGTCAAAAGGAGAAACTGCTGAATTACTTAGCCAGAAACATAGGAGAAGACGGCTATCTAAAAGCAACCTTTGAAGAGGCAGCTGAATCGTTTTCTGTTACCGAAGAAGAATATGAAGAAGGCGTAATGCTCCTGCAATCACTGGAACCGGCAGGAATAGGTGCGAGGTCACTAAAAGAATGTCTCTTAATACAGCTTCAAAGGCTGGAGCCAAGACATAAACTGGCTGAAACCCTTGTTGAGCACCATCTCGAAAAGTTAGCTGAAAGGAAATGGAAGGATATTTCTAAGGAAACGCTCGTTTCCCTTGAGGAAATCCAGGAGGTTTATGATTTTATTCAAAAGCTGGAGCCGCGTCCAGGAGCTAATTTCGGAGGGGAGCACCCCGGCCATATCGTCCCTGATGTATTCATTGAAAAAAGAAGCGGCGGAGAATATATGGTTATTTTAAATGATGACGGGCTTCCTCGTATCAGATTAAATAAGCATTACCGTCACCTTCTTGAAGGCAAAAGCAATGACGAAGCTTCAGACTATGCCATGAGAAAATATAAACAGCTGATGTGGCTCTTAAAAAGCATTGATCAGCGTCAGCAGTCGCTGCGCAGTATAAGTGAAGCAATCCTTTCTTATCAGCAGGACTTTTTTGAAAAAGGACCTTCCTATCTAAAGCCGATGACGCTGCGTGATGTCGCAGAAATGGCTGAAGTCCATGAATCTACAGTATCACGGACAACCACTAATAAGTACATGCAGACTCCTCACGGACTGTTTGAGTTAAAATACTTTTTCACTTCTAAAATTGAAAATGGGAGTGGGGCAGAGACGTCTGCTTTTGTGATTAAATCATTTATCCGTGAAATGGTCGAAAGGGAAGACAAGAAAAAGCCTCTATCTGACCAGAAAATGGTCGATGCCCTTAAGAGTGAGAAGGGAATTACCATATCAAGAAGAGCAGTGGCGAAATATAGAGATGAACTTAACATCCTGTCTTCCTCCAAAAGGAAACGATATGCATAGAGCTGGCTGAGAGAAGGCCGGCTTTTTTTGTTTGTTGAATTGTTGAACAGGCTGGACATTTGCTCCTGCGGATCTGGATAACTCTTCACATTATCTTCAGGAAAACATATGATATAATACCTTTTTATACCCATCTATGTTTATTGTTTTTATATAGGGGCATAATAAGCTTGAAAGTTTTTTTAAAAAGCCGAGTTTGTTTTGTTGCACATGGCTGGGAATATTGATAGGATGAAATGGAAGGAAAGTCCTTTTTTTATTAACTAAGTGGGACTAAATTTGTCTATGCGGGACTTTGAATGACCCATAGGCCATCAGGTGATAAAAATGAGAGAACTTGTGGAGCTGCAAAAAAAGCTGCAGCCTGACGTGTTAGACGTAATGGGACAGCGTTTCCGCATCCTTCAGTATGTGCGTTTAATGCAGCCCGTCGGACGGAGGACGCTTGCTGCCAGCCTGGAGCTGTCTGAACGTGTACTTCGCGGCGAGGTTACTTTCTTAAAGGAACAGGGCCTGCTTTCTGTGACAGCCGCGGGCATGACGCTGACAGAAGAAGGGCACACTCTTTTAGAAGGTTTAGAAGAGATGATAAAAGAGGCCTTTGGACTGGCTTCTTTAGAAGAGCAGGTATCTACGATCCTCTCCGTGCCTAAAGTAATTGTAGTGTCAGGGAATAGTGACCGGCATTCGTGGGTAAAGAAGGAAATGGGCAGAGCATGCATTCAACAAATGAAGGCTCATCTTACACCAGATGATGTCGTAGCCGTAGCAGGAGGAACGACTTTGGCTTCGGTGGCAGAAATGATGACGCCTGATCCCCGTCTTACATCTGTTACATTTGTTCCAGCGAGAGGCGGATTAGGTGAAAAGGTCGAGATTCAGTCAAGCACAATAAGCTCAGTCATGGGCATGAAAGCCGAAGCAAATTACCGACTTCTTCATGTGCCTGACCAATTGAGTGAGGAAGCGCATGACAGCCTGGCTCATGAACCAGAGATTAAAGAGTTACTGGCTCTTATTCGTTCAGCTCGTGTCGTGTTACATGGTATCGGGGAAGGAAAAACGATGGCCCAAAGAAGAAAGGCCAAGCCTGGTATCATGAAGGAATTAGAAAAGAAAGAAGCAGTGGCTGAGGCATTTGGCTATTATTTCGATCGAAATGGCAATATTGTTCATAAGGAAAGAACGATTGGACTTCAGCTCGATGATTTAAATACTAACCAGAAAGTCATTAGTATTGCAGGCGGGGCTTCTAAAGGTGAAGCAATTTGGGCATATATGAGATATAGGCCAAGCGACATTTTGATTACAGATGAAAGTGCCGCCCAGGCTGTCATTGATCATGAGCCGCCAAAGTAATTGGTAAAAACACTGTGTTTTCTTACATTTGCAGAGAGAGAAAACCAGGTTTATATATTAAAGCTTTACTTTATTAAGGGAGGAATTTACAAATGGCAACTAAAGTAGGAATTAATGGTTTTGGACGAATTGGACGTCTAGTATTTCGTGCATCTTTAAATAACGACGAGATCGAAGTGGTAGCAATTAATGACCTTACAGATGCAAATATGCTTGCCCATCTTCTTAAATACGACTCTGTACATGGCAGACTAGAAGAAAAAGTAGAAGTGAACGGAGATAACCTGGTTGTTGGCGGGAAAGAAATCCGTGTTACGGCAGAAAGAGATCCTGCACAAATCGGCTGGGGAGACCTTGGTGTTGAGTACGTTGTAGAATCCACTGGGCGTTTTGTTGCTCGTGACGACGCTGCCAAGCACTTGGAAGCAGGAGCGAAAAAGGTTGTTATCTCTGCACCAGGTAAAGATGTGGACGGAACATTTGTTATGGGAGTTAACGAACAAGATTATGACGCTTCTACTCACGATGTTATCTCAAATGCATCTTGCACAACAAACTGCATTGCGCCTTTCGTAAAAGTACTAAACGACAAGTTTGGCATTAAGCGGGGAATGATGACAACCGTTCACTCCTATACAAATGATCAGCAAATCCTTGATCTTCCCCATAAGGATTATCGCCGCGCCCGTGCAGCAGCAGAAAACATCATTCCAACTTCTACTGGTGCAGCAAAAGCGGTTGCTCTTGTTCTTCCTGAGCTTGAAGGTAAGCTAAATGGCGGAGCGATGCGTGTGCCAACGCCAAACGTTTCCCTTGTTGACCTTGTAGCTGAGCTGGACAAGAACGTAACAGCAGATGAACTAAACGAAGCATTTAAAGAAGCTGCAGAAGGAAACTTAAATGGAATCCTTGGATACAGTGAAGAGCCTCTTGTATCCAGCGATTACAACGGTGACAGCCACTCTTCCACAGTAGATGCTCTTTCTACCATGGTAATGGAAGATAACATGGTAAAAGTTATTTCCTGGTACGACAATGAGTATGGCTATTCTAACCGTGTAGTTGACCTTGTTGCTTACATGGCTAAACAACAATAATAAATTGCAGGTAGCGAAAGAGGGGGAGAAGAATTAGGTTTCTGCTTCCCCTTTTCCCTGCGTAAAAGAAAGCTTTATATGCCTTCTTATAGAGAAAAGCAGCAGGCCGGGAACATCTTTTCCTGCACTACTGGAAAAGAAGAGGTTAGGCAGGTACAAGCCTTGTGAACTCAGACAGGCGATCCTTTTGCCGAAAGGAAGGGAAAAAGCTTGAGAACAGCCGCCGCTCCCGGTCTGCAAAAAACTGATCAAAAGCTCAAAACGCGCCTTTTACAGAGCAAAAAAGAAGAAATTTGGGAACCTTTGACGATAAGGGCAAAGGTAAGTTTTGTTTCTGGCATTTATGTGGTATCTTCAATCATGTGGCAATATGCAATAACAGGAAAAAAAGAATGCCCGATTTATTATTTACTTCTGCCGGAAGAGGAGGATGAGCGATGAACAAAAAGTCAATTCGTGATATTGATGTAAAAGGAAAAACAGTATTTTGCCGTGTTGATTTAAATGTGCCGATGAATGAGGGACTCGTCACTGATGACACTCGGATCCGTGCTGTCTTGCCTACCCTTGAATACTTAACAGAAAGAGGGGCAAAAGTGATCCTGGGAAGCCATTTGGGCCGCCCGAAAGGCGAAGTGGTCGAAGAACTCCGCCTGGGACCTGTTGCTGCCCGTCTTTCCGAGCTCACTCAAAGAAATGTCCAGAAGGTCGATGAAGTGTATGGAGACCGAGTAAAACAAGCTGTATCCCAAATGATTGACGGTGAAGTGCTGCTCCTTGAAAATCTTCGTTTTGAACCAGGGGAAGAAAAAAACGATGAGGAGCTGGCGAAAAAGTTAGCCGAGCCTGCAGATGTGTATGTAAACGACGCCTTTGGAGCTGCTCATAGAGCACATGCTTCTACAGAAGGGGTCGCTCATCACCTTCCAGCAGTAGCGGGACTGCTTATGGAAAAAGAACTTCAGGTGCTTGGCCAGGCTCTTTCAGAGCCAGACCGTCCGTTTACTGCCATTATCGGCGGAGCTAAAGTAAAAGATAAAATAGGTGTAATTGACAATCTTCTTGATAAAGTAGATAACCTGATTATTGGCGGTGGTCTTGCTTATACGTTTGTGAAAGCCCAGGGCCATGAAATCGGAAAATCCCTTCTTGAAGAAGATAAAATTGACCTTGCCAGGGACTTTATGAAAAAAGCAGAAGACAAAGGTGTTAATTTTTACATGCCTGAAGACGTTATTGTAGCCGATGACTTTGCAGAAGACGCGAATACCGAGGTTGTCAGTATCGACAATATCCCATCTGACTGGGAAGCTCTGGATATCGGGCCAAAGACGATTGAAAAGTACAAAGGTGTTATTCAGGACTCCAAGCTAGCCATCTGGAATGGCCCTATGGGAGTGTTTGAGTTTGCGGCGTTTGCAAGTGGGACAAGGAGTGTAGCTGAAGCTCTCGCTGAGTCCTCTGAAACGTATTCTGTAATCGGCGGCGGCGATTCTGCGGCAGCTGTAGAGAAGTTTGAACTGGCAGATAGAATGAGCCACATCTCAACGGGTGGTGGCGCATCCCTGGAGTTTATGGAAGGAAAAGATCTTCCTGGCGTTGTAGCGTTAAATGATAAGTAGACAGCACTCCTGAGGTGTCAGGTGTCCTGAAGGCGGTACAGGAAAAGGAGAATGTTTCTGGGTGCTTACCGTTTATTCTTCTGATCCGCACCTTTAGGAAGGGATCTCAGCCAAAGGAAGCTGTAAACGATAATTTTTGCGGGGTGAAATCGTGAGAAAACCGATTATTGCAGGAAACTGGAAAATGAATAAGACTCACGGAGAAGCGGTCTCTTTTATTGAAGAGGTAAAGAACCAGGTTCCTTCTAAAGAAGAAGTAGAATCTGTCGTGTGTGCTCCTGCGTTGTTTCTTAAAGATATGAATGATGAAGCCAAAGGCAGCGAAGTAGCTGTAGGGGCTCAAAACATGCATTTTGAAGAGAATGGTGCTTTTACAGGGGAAATCAGCCCGGCAGCTCTTGCTGACCTGGAAATTCCTTATGTTATTATCGGCCATTCTGAACGTCGTGATATGTTCAATGAAACAGACGAATCCGTAAATAAAAAGCTTCATGCTGCATTTGCTCATGGTATCACACCAATTATGTGCTGCGGTGAAACAGATGAAGAACGTGAAGCGGGGAAGACAGAAGAGGTTGTAACGGCTCAGGTTGAAAAAGGATTTGAAGGGCTTTCTGAAGACCAGGCAATGAAAGTAGTCATTGCATACGAGCCGATCTGGGCCATTGGAACAGGGAAATCTTCCTCAGCAGAGGATGCAAATGAAACGTGCGGAATTATCCGCCGCTACCTTTTGGATATGTACGGTCAAGAAGTAGCTGAAGCTGTCCGTATTCAGTATGGCGGAAGCGTGAAGCCTGAAAACATTGAAGGTTATATGGCTCAAGAACACATTGACGGAGCCCTTGTCGGCGGTGGAAGCCTGAAAACAGATTCCTTTGTGAAGCTGGTGGAGGCTGGAAAGCAATGAGCAAGTCACCAGTAGCATTAATTATTCTAGATGGATACGGCATGCGTGAAGAGAGCTTCGGGAATGCTGTTGCCCAAGCCGACACTCCTAATTTTGACCGCTACTGGAGCCAATTTCCCCATACAACATTAGAGGCAAAAGGGGAAGCTGTCGGGCTCCCTGAAGGACAAATGGGAAATTCAGAGGTAGGACACCTGAATATTGGGGCCGGCCGCCCTGTCTACCAAAGCTTGTCTCTTATTAACAGAGGAATTAAGGATCGCAGCTTTTACGAAAATGAAACATTTCTCGGTGCTATTGAGAATGCAAAAAAGAATGACAGCCAGCTTCATATTTTTGGGCTGCTTTCTGATGGAGGAGTGCATGGCCATTACGACCATTTAATTGCTCTTCTTGATCTTGCCAAGGAGCATAATGTAGACAAGGTGTTTGTTCACGCCTTTCTTGATGGCCGGGATGTGGAACAAAAAAGCGCGAAAACCTATCTTATTCAGCTTCAGGCGAAGATGAATGAGAGAAGCTCGGGACGCCTGGCTTCTCTTCACGGCCGCTATTATGCGATGGATCGGGACCGCCGCTGGGAGCGGGTTGAAAAATCATACCGTGCCCTTGTTTACGGGGAAGGTCCGACCCATGGAGATGCCCTTAAGGTCGTTGATGACTCCTATGAAAACGAAGTATGGGATGAGTTTCTTATTCCAACGGTACTCACTGAAGAAGACGGTTCGCCGATTGCGACGGTGAAGGATAAGGACAGTGTGATTTTTATGAATTTCCGTCCGGACCGTGCGACTCAGCTCTCACAGGTCTTTACCAGCGAGGAGTTTGAAGAGTTTGATCGTGGTGAGAAATTTCCAGAAGACATTCACTTTGTAACGATGACCCAATATAGTGATTCTCTTAAAAACTGCAAAGTGGCTTATCCTCCTCAGGAGCTTAAGAATACTCTTGGTGAAGTAGTTTCAAAAGCTGGGCTGAAACAGCTTCGCATTGCAGAGACAGAGAAATATCCCCACGTCACCTTTTTCTTCAGCGGAGGACAAGAGGATGAATTTGAAAATGAAAAGCGTATTTTAATTGATTCACCAAAGGTTCCAACGTATGACTTGCAGCCGGAAATGAGCGCCTACGAAGTCACCGATGCCCTTCTTGAGGAAATTAAGAATGACGAGCATGACGTGATCATCCTGAACTTTGCCAATCCTGATATGGTTGGCCATTCAGGGATGCTGAAGCCGACAATTAAAGCAGTTGAGGCAGTAGACGAATGTCTGGGGAAAATCGTTGATCTGATTATTGAAAAGGGCGGGTCTGCGGTAATTACAGCCGACCATGGGAATGCTGATGAAGTGCTGACAAAGACTGGAGAAGCAATGACAGCCCATACCACACGTCCTGTGCCGGTTATTGTGACGAAGGAAGGTCTTGAGCTTCGTGACGGAGGGATTCTTGCCGATCTCTCGCCGACGATTCTCAAGTTGTTAAATATAGAACAGCCTTCAGACATGACAGGGAAATCACTGATTAAATAAACGTTTGTTTAACTCAGGTGTGCGCAGCCTAAGAGAAAATAACTGGTATCAGAGCAGGAAAAAGAGCTCCTGGCAGCAAACTAAAATAGAAAGCCTAATTAATTTTTAAAGCTTGAATGAAAACAAATGAATGAAAAGCAGGAGAAGAAAGAGTCTTTCAAGGGCCCGAAGGATTTTACTCTTCCTTTGCTAAAAATGGAAACAGATAAAGGAGTGTTTAATGATGAGTATGATAACTGATATTTATGCACGAGAAGTACTGGATTCCCGAGGAAACCCTACTGTTGAAGTTGAAGTTTACACAGAAAACGGAGCCATGGGGCGCGCTCTTGTACCAAGTGGAGCTTCCACTGGAGAGCATGAAGCGGTAGAACTTCGCGATGGCGGAGAGCGTTATATGGGTAAAGGTGTTACGCAAGCGGTAGACAATGTAAATGAGCAAATTGCTCCAGAATTGCTTGGTGCTGAAGTAACAGATCAAACAGGTATTGATGAGCTTCTAATCGAACTTGATGGCACAGAAAACAAAGGGAACCTCGGTGCGAATGCAATCCTCGGTGTTTCCATGGCTGCAGCTCATGCTGCTGCTAACGATCTTGGTGTGCCGTTATATGAGTACCTTGGAGGCTTTAACTCTAAAACACTCCCTGTCCCAATGATGAACATCCTCAATGGAGGAGAGCACGCTGATAACAATGTTGATATTCAAGAGTTTATGGTGATGCCTGTAGGGGCGCAAGACTTCCCTGAAGCCGTTCGGATCGGTGCAGAAATTTTCCATAACCTTAAGAAAGTCCTACAAGGCAAAGGATTAAACACGGCAGTAGGTGATGAAGGCGGATTTGCTCCTAACCTTGGGTCAAATGAAGAAGCACTTCAAACGATTGTGGAAGCCATTGAAAAAGCAGGCTATAAACCAGGTGAAGAGGTTGCTCTTGCTATGGATGCTGCAGCATCTGAAATGTACGAAGACGGCAAGTATAACCTTAAAGGTGAGGGTGTCGTTAAATCAGTAGATGAAATGATTGACTTCTACAAAGACCTTGTAGAAAAATACCCTATCATCTCCATTGAGGACGGCCTTGATGAAAACGACTGGGAAGGCTGGAAGAAGCTTACGGATGTACTAGGTGATAAAGTACAATTAGTTGGTGATGATTTATTTGTGACCAACACATCCAAGCTTTCACAAGGAATTGAGCAAGGTGTAGGGAACTCTATCCTTATTAAAGTGAATCAGATTGGAACACTTACTGAGACTTTTGATGCCATTGAAATGGCTAAGAGAGCAGGCTACACAGCGGTCATTTCCCACCGCTCCGGTGAAACAGAAGACGCAACCATTGCAGACATCGCTGTTGCTACCAATGCGGGACAAATTAAAACAGGAGCCCCATCACGCAGCGACCGTGTTGCGAAATACAACCAGCTCCTTCGTATTGATGACGAGCTTGGCCCCACAGCTGTTTACCCGGCGCAAAAAGCGTTCTATAACTTGAGCAAGTAAGACTTTAAAAAAATGCAAGCCTTCCTTAGGACGGGGGAGGGCTTGTTTTTTTGTCGGTTTAGAGAAAGAAAGCGAGGCTGCATTGTCATATGGGACGTGTTGTGATAAATTTATAGAAGCGTAATCCTATGTGGAGGTGTCCTGTTTGGAAACATTACTTTTTGTTCTTTTGGCCATTGTTTCCATCGCTCTCATAACTGTCGTATTGCTTCAATCCGGACGAAGTGCCGGTTTATCAGGAGCGATTTCCGGTGGTGCCGAACAGTTGATGGGGAAACAAAAAGCTCGCGGTGTAGAGGCTTTCTTAAGCAAAATGACCGTTGTGCTTGCCGTGCTGTTTTTCATATTGACCATATTACTGGCTTACTTCCTGTAAGAAAGGTATAATGACAAAATAGAAGATGAAATTGAGCAGCAGGATGTGCCTGGCTGCTTTTTTTGTGTTTGATTAGAAACCGTAATATTGGGAACCTTTGTAGAGAACCCCAATGTATTCTTATGCTCGGTGCCAGGGAAATATGAAAGAAGGAGACTCGTTTGAATGTGACGTCTTTTTTTCGTAATGACTGGTATTAAAATAGAAAGTGAAGGTAGATGGAGAACATGATTGGTTGTTTATGCCTGCACGGATTTACCGGAGCGCCATGGGAAGTGGAGCCTGTTGTCAAAAAGCTGAAAAAGAATAAAGACTGGCTTATTTATTCTCCTACGCTTCCAGGACACGGTCCTGGAGACGACTTAAAAGGAGCTACATACAAAGCTTGGATTTACGCAGCCGACAAAGCGTGCGCTGAATTATTTAAATACTGTGAAAAAGTCTATGTGGTTGGGTTTTCAATGGGGGGGATGCTGGCATGTTATTTGTCCGCCAGGTATCCTGTCGAAAAGGTAGTCTTATTAGGTGCAGCCGCTTATTACGTGAATCCGCCTCAGCTGTTAAAGGACTTTAAAATTGCAGCAGAAGCCAGGCTGAAGGGAGCATTCGATAATGAAGACCCCTGGTACCAGTTTTACAGTAAGAAAATTCAAGAGACCCCTTTAACGGCGGTGTATGAATTTACAAAAGCTGTAAAAACGGTTCGTCCGTTTGTGAAAGAAATTACGATTCCCTCCTTAATTATGCAGGGGGAGCTTGATGGATTAGTGCCTGTGAAAAGTGCAGAATACTTATTTGAAAACATGGGGTCCCGGGAAAAGCGCCTCTATTTATACAAAGATTCAAGGCATTATTTATGCCATGGTCCTGATAAAAAGCGAGTCTTAGATGACTTAGAACGTTTTTTGAAAAACGAGAACAAACCAAGAATTCAAGGAGGAAATGAGACATGAAAATAGTACCGCCAAAGCCATTTACACTTGAAGGAGGAAAGCGGGCCGTTCTTTTGTTACATGCCTTTACTGGTTCACCAGCAGATGTAAGAATGCTTGCACGCTTTTTGAATAAAAAGGGGTATACATGCCATGCTCCCATGTATAAGGGACATGGTGTTCCACCAGAGGAACTGATGGAAACGTCATGGGAAGAATGGTGGCAGGATGTTGAAAAAGCTTATGACCATTTGAAAAATGAAGGTTACGAAAAGATCGCTGTCTGCGGCCTGTCTCTAGGCGGGTTGTTTTCCTTAAAAGTAGGGTATACCTTTGATGTGAAAGGGATTGTACCGATGTGTGCTCCGATGACTGTACATGGAAATGTTGACCGCCTGCATGCAGGAGTTCTTCAATACGCCAAAGAGCAGAAAAAACTGGAAAAGAAAAGTGCGGAGCAGATAGAGCAGGAGATGAAAGAATTTAAAGAGCTTCCATTGGATACACTAGAATCTATAAATGAACTCATTGAGGAGATTAAAGATTCTTTGGATATGGTTTTTGATCCAATGATGGTGGTGCAGGCAAAAAACGATGAAATGGTTGAGCTTAAGAGCGCTGAGATTATTCATGATGAAGCGTCATCTGATCGTAAAGAGTTAAAGTGGTACGAAAACTCTACTCACGTGATTACCTTAGGACCTGAAAAAGACCAGCTTCACGAGGAAATCTACCAGTTTTTAGAGAACTTAGATTGGGAAGTGGATAAATAAAGAAAGAAAGGAGAGATGACACCTTGGCCCACGAGCAAAAACAGGAAATACTCACATTTATGAAAGAAGATGCAGAAAAGCCGATGTCAGTGGAAGAGATTAAAGAAGCCTTTGACTCGGAAAGCTCCAGTAAGCTTAAGGACATGATGAAATCCTTAAATGAGCTGGAAGAAGAGGGCCTCATCGTCCGGACAAGAAGCAATAGATACGGTGTGCCGGAGAAAATGAATTTAATGCGAGGGAAGGTACAAAGCCACCAAAAAGGGTTTGCTTTTATCCTTCCTGAAGAAAAAGACAGAGATGATGTCTTTGTGCCGCCTAATGAATTAAACGGGGCAATGAACAAGGACCTTGTACTCGTTCGCGTGAATTCCTCCTCCTCGGGTTCCCGGGCGGAAGGAACAGTCGTGCGAATATTAGAAAGAGGAACAACAAAGGTTGTCGGAACCTTTATTGATTCTAAATCTTATGGATTTGTAGAGGTAGACGACAAACATATTACAAATGATATTTTCATTCCAAAAGGCAAGGAGCATGGGGCTGTAGATGGCCACAAAGTGGTGGTGGAAATCACGAAATACCCTGAAGGCAGAATGAGTGCTGAAGGCAGCGTAGTAAATATTCTTGGCCATAAAAATGACCCAGGGATCGATATTCTTTCTGTCATTCACAAACATGGCCTTCCTGGTGAATTTCCTGAAGAGGTTACAGACCATGCGAACAGCATTTCCGATCAAATCGATCCGCAGGAGATTGAAGGCCGCCGTGACTTGCGGGATGAAACAATAGTGACCATTGACGGTGCCGACGCAAAGGATCTTGATGATGCTGTTCATGTGAAGAAGCTGGACAACGGAAATTACATCCTTGGTGTTCACATCGCTGACGTCAGCTATTATGTGGAGGAAGGCTCTCCGATAGACGAAGAGGCCTTTGAACGAGGCACAAGTGTCTACTTGGTTGACCGGGTTATTCCAATGATCCCCCACCGACTGTCTAATGGGATCTGTAGTTTGAATCCTAAGGTAGACCGTCTTACGTTGTCCTGTGAAATGGAGATCACTCCCCAAGGAGAGGTTGTAAACCATGACATCTTCGAAAGTGTGATCCGTACAAATGAACGGATGACTTATACAGATGTCCGCCTGATTCTTGAGGAAAAGGATGAAGAAACAAGAGAGAAGTATAAGGATCTTGTTCCTTTCTTTGAAAGAATGGAAGATCTTGCAGCCATCCTCCGAAAAAAACGCTTTGACCGAGGAGCAATTGACTTTGATTTCAAAGAGGCAAAAGTGCTTGTGGATGAAGAAGGAAAACCAACAGATGTGGTGCTTCGTGACCGTTCGGTCGCAGAAAAGCTCATCGAAGAATTTATGCTTGCAGCAAACGAGACTATAGCTGAGCATTTCCACTGGATGAAGGTTCCTTTTATGTACCGGATTCACGAGGATCCAGACGAAGAAAAGCTTCAGCATTTTCTTGAGTTTGTGACGAATTTTGGATACGTGGTAAAAGGAAGTGCAAACTCTGTCCACCCTCGTTCCTTGCAACAGGTGCTTGAGGAAGTTGCCGGTGAACCGGAACAGGCTGTAATCAGCACGGTCATGCTCCGTTCCATGAAGCAGGCAAGATATGATTCTTCTAACGAAGGGCACTTTGGCCTTGCTTCCGATTTCTATACTCATTTTACATCGCCAATCCGGCGGTACCCGGACCTTATCGTGCACAGGCTGATACGCGAGTATCTGGTTAAGAACAAGAATGATCAGACCACCCAGGAAAGCTGGAAGGAAAAGCTTTCAAATATCGCTCAGCACGCCTCTGATATGGAGCGGCGGGCAGTGGATGCTGAACGTGAAGTTGATGACCTGAAGAAGGCTCAGTATATGGAAGATAAAGTCGGCGAAGAATTTAGCGGCATAGTAAGCGGTGCTGCCAACTTCGGACTGTTTGTAGAGCTTGAAAATACAATCGAAGGTATGGTTCATGTCAGCTATATGACTGATGATTATTATCATTTCGATGAAAAACAATATGCAATGATCGGGGAACGGACAGGCAACATTTTCCGGATCGGTGATCAGGTCGAAGTGAGAGTCGTCAAGGTTAATGTAGATGAAGCAGATATTGACTTTGAGATTGTCGGCATGAAGGACAATAAGAAAAGAACCCGCAAGGAACGCCCAAAAGTGATTGAAGGTGGAAAGAGAAACGGAAAACCTTCAGATAAGACAGGTTCTTCAGCGGACAAGCCGAAAAAGGGCCGTTCCAAAGTGAAAATGAAGCAAAAAGGAAACAAGAAATTTTATGAAAATGCTCCGAAAAATAAGCGGAAAAAGAAGAGAAAGTAAATCCGAGTAAAAAGGAAGCAGGCTTGATAGGGGCCTTCTTCCTTTTCGGCTTTTACCCGCTGAATGTTTTTATGGGGAAAGGTTTCACACGGCTAAAGACCGGTTCAGCAGGGAGGAAAGGTGTTTTTCCCGTTTATTGACGCTTTGAATCGGCCTTTGGTAAGATTAGATGATAACAGGAGAGAAGGGTGCATTCGTTATGGCAAAGAAAACAGAAGGACAAACCATTGCTCAAAATCGAAAAGCCCGCCATGATTATACGATTGAAGAAACATATGAAGCGGGAATGGTTCTTCAAGGTACGGAAATTAAGTCAATCAGGGCAGGGAAAGCAAACATTAAAGACAGTTTCGCAAGGGTGGACCGGAACGGCGAGGTGTTCCTGCACAACGCTCACATCAGTCCATACGAGCAGGGAAACCGGTATAACCATGATCCTTTGCGAACAAGAAAGCTTCTTTTACACAAGAAAGAAATCTCAAAGCTGATCGGTCAGACCCAGCAGCAAGGCTATTCCCTTATTCCTTTGAAGATGTATATAAAAAATGGTGTAGCCAAAGTTTTAATTGGACTGGCAAAAGGGAAAAAGAAATACGACAAACGCCAGAGCTTAAAAGAAAAAGATGCAAAGCGTGAAATGGATAAAGCGATCGGCCGCAAGATGAAAGGGATGGAATAAGGTTTCCTGTTGAGGCAAGGTACTGCCTGGTAATGGGTGTCTGCTCGATAAGAGGAAATTGCGTTGTAAGAGGTAACCGCCTGGGAAAGGGTAAGTGCGTGAAAAGAGGTAAGTGTCTGGTAATGGGAAGCTGTCCGGAGCCCTCTTGAAGGTTGAGAGAAAATGTGTTATCTTACTTGAGTGGCTGTCGGATCAAATGGACAGCACAGCTTTAGACAATATTTTTTATAAAAAGGGGTTGTATTTCTCTGGGTATTTGCTATAATAGTATATCCAAAGGGAAAACAACAATACAATTTCATAGATTGTTCATATGTTACTCTGTATTCCCCCCTTTGAAGCGGTAGTCATGTTTAAGTACAGACAACCTTTCTAAATATGGGGACGATACGGATTCGACAGGGATAGGTCGAGCTTGAGTAGCGAGCCGAGTCGGCAACCTCGTTAAACTGCCACGCCAATAATAACTGGCAAATCAGAACAAAACCTCGCAGTAGCTGCGTAAGTAGCTTTATGCGGATCCTCCATTCCATCTCCCGTGTGGAATGCTTAGAGGGTCTCACTCATTAGCGGGATACGCTGTCTGGCCACCGTCTGAGGTCAGCAGAAGAGACTAATCAGACTAGCCTCACGGAAGCCGGTTACTGGGCTGAAGTGCAGGCGAATGATAATACAGTAACTACGCTCGTAGAAGCTGAAGTGCCGATATCTCTGGACGTGGGTTCGACTCCCACCGTCTCCACCATACATAATGTAGGGTGGTTTTTTTAATTTGTCGTCCTTTTTCTGAGTCTTTACCTGATCGGGGCGGGCGAAGTTACAGAGAGCCGGAACCGGAAGGGGGGAGGGCGAAAATTGACGAAAGTTGTCGTTTGACCCAATTATTCTTAATTTTGACCTAATTATCTTGAAACATGACCTAAATAACCAAAAAAGTGACCCAAAAAATTAAATTTTACCCAGATTCACAAATCTACTGCAGGAAATCTCACCGTATAGGTAGAAACAAGTGAACACCACTCGGCAAGGAGGCAAGAAATGATCGTAAAACCCCGTTTGATCCCCCGTTACTTACAGCAATTAGAAGCTCTTCTAAGAAGGCTGCCTGAAAATCACCCAAAAAGAGAAGCAATATCCGAAGACCTGGCAAAAAGAAGGGCAGGATACCAAGGTGAAAAAAATCTTGACTATCCTTTAAGCTTTTTACCAGAAAAAGAGTACCATATTTTTCATGACCTTAGGCTTTTTGACGGCTCCCACCATTTTCAAATAGATACGTTAATAGTGTCTCCTCGATTTATCCTTATTTTAGAAGTGAAAAACATTACCGGTACCCTCTTTTTTGATTCAGCATTCAACCAACTTATACGTACCAGGGATGGAAAGGAAGAAGCATTTCCCGACCCGCTAATTCAGGTCGAACGCCAAAGTCTTCAATTAAAAAAATGGCTGAAGAACAATAACTATGTGAATATGCCGGTAAGTGAACTGGTTGTTATTGGCTCCCCGCGAACCCTTCTGAAAACTACCCCCGGTAATCAATATATTTACAATAAAGTGATTCTCGCTCCCAAACTTCCTCAAGAAATTACGAAACTAGAGAAAACATTCCCCACTAAAGTAATACATTCTAAACGCTTTCTCAAACTTTCTTCCCTCCTCATTGATCACCATTGTCCCTTACATGTAAATGTGCTAAAACGTTATGAAATCACAGACAAAGAGATCCTTAAAGGAGTGTGCTGCCCACAGTGCAACTATGTTCCAATGACAAGAGCAAGAGGAAAGTGGATGTGCTTTCAATGTTTGCATACCTCCAAGGACTGTTACAAAGAGACATTACACGATTACAGTCTGTTGATAAATTCCACAATTACTAATAAAAAGGCACGGGAATTTTTGTTGGTTTCTTCCCAGACAGTAATGAAAAGCCTGTTAGCTAATGCAAACCTCTCTCACAGCGGAACGACGAAAGGAACGCTTTACCATCTGGAATAACATCTCTTCCAGCTTGACTTCTTTACTGTCCCTCTGAAACCTTTTTTAAACATCAGCAACGCTACCTGCCCTCACCAACCCAACAACCCAAATCCCAGTGAATACATTTCCTCTAATGTTAACTTTTTCACTTTGAATGGCCGGGCATATTAGGGTTGAAGCTCACCAGCTCACTGATTTTGGGACTGTGCAAGTGCTTGAAGAAGTACTGACCGGCAGGGAGGACCTGGGTTATTATTTATACAGCACATTAGAAGGTGATACGCTCGTAAGAGGCATAACACATATGAGGAGCGGTAATAACGATAGGACCGGGGACAGACCAATGGACATGTGTAAACGGGGGGGCATCCAATCCCATATTTTGGTAAAAGTGAAGTGTGCGGAACAGCCCTTTTTTAAAAAAGGTATAAAATTTAAATTGACAGATACATATAATTAATAATATAATTCTTTTAACCTCTGATGTTAAAGGGGCTCCATCTTGCTAAGGGGCAAATGAGCAGTCTGTTATAAAGGTATTTATGACATACTGAAAATTTGTTATCTAAGCTATATTACTCGAGTGGAGGAAGCAATGACTTCTCAGCAGCTTCGTAAAAAAGGTATGCTGGAATCCGAAATTAGTAAGGCTTTTACCCAGTGGGAAAAAGACTACCTAGGACGGGGATCAGTAAAAGTAAAAACAGATATTGTACGAAATATGATTATCGTAGTTGTTAACGGGATTTTAACGCCTGCGGAACAAGAGCTTGCCAAAGACAGACAGGGCATGCTTTCGATTAAGAAGATCAGAGCTGACTTGATTGAAACCGGCAACGCTCAACTGAAACAAATCATCTATGATATAACGGGTGAAAACGTGAAAAGCTTTCATACTGACATCAGCATTCCTCAAGGGGAGCGTGTCATTATCTTTATGTTACATTCAGATCTTCAAGCGAAGGTCCCTTCATAAAATGGGAGATCATTTAAACGCAGAGAATGCGAGTGAATGATAAACCGACATTCATCTAAAAAGGAAGTGGGCAGCGACCCATGCATCCTTTTTACATGGTGTCGGTTTTTTTATTGCCTTTATCTGCACCACACTGCTCGAGACACATCGCTTTGAATCGAAAACAATGCAAAAAATTAACGAATAAAAAAATGTAATAGATGGAAAGGGTGAAGAAACCGATGGAAATTATCTTACAAAACCTGCTTTCGCCAATTATCTTATTTTTTATCCTGGGCATTGTGGCTTCCTTATTCAAGTCTGATCTTTCGTTTCCCAGCGGGTTAAGTGAAGCACTAAGTATTTATCTATTAATTGCCATTGGGATTAAGGGAGGAATTGAGCTTTCTAATTACTCCTTTCAAACAGTCATCACCCCGCTTGCCGGAACCCTTTTTCTAGGGATTTTAACTCCTGTGTTAACCCTTGTGATTCTAAAAGTTTTCTTTAAAATGGATCTTCATAATGCGATTGGTCTTGCAGCCACCTACGGCTCTGTCAGTATTGTAACCTACGGTGCGGCGATTGCTTTCTTAGGAGATTTCGGTGTCAGCTACGAAAGCTTTATGAGCGCTATGGTTGTTGTCATGGAAATTCCCGCGATATTAGTCGCCCTTATCCTATTCGGGATGGCCCAGAGTAAAAAGAAACAGCAGGATATGCCTGTACAAGGTGTTGGAATTGTAGCTCAGTCGCCAATTCCTCTCATTGATAAAAGTATTTTGCGGGAAAGCTTCTTTGGGAAAAGTGTTTTGCTTCTTTTAGGAAGCCTGCTGGTCGGGCTCGTAACTGGAGAAGAGGCTATCCCGATTGTCCAACCGTTATTTATGGATATGTACTACAGCATACTGATTCTTTTCTTGCTTAACATGGGGCTCATTGCCGGAAAGCGATTAAGTGTCATCAAAGAACACGGCATTAAGCTTATCTCACTGGGAATCGTTATTCCTGTAGTATACGGTGTTCTAGGTATTGTTACAGGATACGTTGTCGGCCTGTCTCAAGGAGGAGCAACCCTGATGGGAGTGTTAGCTGCTTCTGCTTCCTATATCGCAGCACCGGCTGCTCTTCGGGCGTCTGTGCCGAAGGCTAACCCATCTATTTATCTAGGGCTGGCTCTCGGAATAACCTTCCCGTTTAATCTAATTGTCGGCATACCGCTAATGTACGCTATTTCTCAGTGGTTTTACTAAAAAACTTTCGTACAGCAGTCCGTCCGGCTCCTTTGAGGAGCCGATTTTTTTATTCCATCTTGAAGTCTTCATTTTAATTTACTACAATAAAAGCGACCCTTGCAGAATATGTAAGAAACATTTGCAGCTGCATGAACAGGACTGTTTTGGATCAATAAGTATGAAAAGGAGTATAGTATGCAGCTTATCCAAATCATCTTTCCCTTACTAGTCTGTATTGCCGCCCTTGTTGTGACCTTAGGGCTGACAAGAAAAAAAGAGGAAAAATACGATCACCATGAAAGCATGTTTAATATGTCACTCATTTATTTAGCTATTATGCCAGCAGTTATTATTATTGTGGCAGGTGTCTTGATATTTTCGTAAGGAATCCTGATAGGAGCTCACTCGTAACGAGTGAGCTTTCATTATTTCTACAAAAATATCATCGCTTCTAAAAATGACAAATACATATTTTCTTCATAACTGGGCTTTATACTATACATAACCGAGAGACCTAACATAGAGGAGAAAATGAAATGAAGGACAAAATATTAATTGTAGATGACGAAAGCGAGATGAGAAAGCTTCTTCACGTTTGTATGTCACAGTCACCCTCCTTCCAGGCAGACAGCGTGGAGTCTGGAGAGAAGGCTTTGGAAAAGATTGACGCAAACCATTATGATTTACTCCTTCTTGATATTATGATGCCGGGAATGAGCGGCCTTGAGGTAATTACATATATAAAAGAAAGAAGAAAGAAAGACATTCCTATTATACTCATCTCAGCCTTAGGAGAGACTGATGACGTCGTTAAAGGTCTTAATCTTGGTGCTGACGACTACATTGTGAAACCCTTTGAGCCAAAGGAGCTTCTGGCCCGTGTCTCTTCTGTAATCAGACGAACGGGAAAAAGACTTCAAGAAAACAGTGTTTTTACCATACATGGGTTGGCTATTAACGTGGAAAAAATGAGGGTGGCCTATAAAAATGAAATTATCTCTTTTACTTCAAAAGAGTTCAGCATCCTCAAAAGAATGGCAATGCATCCGGGAAGGGTGTATACGAGAGAGCAGCTGGTAGAGCTGGAGTGGCAGGATTTTTATGAAGGTGAGCCTAGAAATATTGATACACATGTTAAAAATATTCGAGAAAAGCTTAAAAAAGCCGGCTGCTCCACACAGGTCATAAAAACAGTGTGGGGCGTTGGATACCAGGTAGCTGAAGAGGATCGAACAAAATGAAGCTTTCCTATAAGATCGTTTTTATTTTTATGAGTGTGCTCCTTGTAACCATCATAGCTATGGCTGTTCCTTTTTATTATATATCAGAATCCTTTTATAAAAATCACGTCATACAAGAGGTGGAGAACAGGCTTTCAGCGCACAGCAATGTATTTTTGGATCATCCAAGTGAAACCACGGTTTACCACATAGTAGAAATGGAAAATCAGGAAAAGGTTAATTTTATTTTGTATGATGAACAGCTCGAGCCTGTGGCTCAGACAGATAACATTACCCCTCAGCTGAGAGAAGAGTACAGCCGGTGGGTAACTGAACATGTGCTGGAAATGGAGGCGGGAACCTTCGAAGGAAGGACAGGTCTCGTAGAAATGGAGGGGCAGGCACATATTGCCCATATTTGGTCTATGTACCCTGTCACGGATGATGAAGGGGTTCTTGGCTATATGTTCATTGACCAAGACACAGGGGAGTTTAATGAGCCAAGAGTAAATTTGTTGATTATCTTACTTGTTATGTGCTTCTTTGTGTTTATTCTTGGTTTTCTCGCTTTTTTGTTCTTATCCAAGCGTTTGACTCAGCCACTGGTGGAAATGGGAGAAATGACACATCAAATTGCTTCTGGAAAATATAATGTGATTTTGGATACAAAAGGTGAGGGAGAAGTAAAAGATCTGGAAAATGATATCCAGAGCATGGCTGATCAGCTTCAGCGTTACAGCAAGAGCAGACGGGAGTTTTTGTCACATATTTCTCACGATTTGCGAACGCCCATCACGTATATTAAAGCCTATTCATCTATTATGAAAGATGAGACGGGGATTTCAGAGGAATGGAGAGAGTACCTCGAAGTCATCTCTCAGCAGTCTAACCGGCTGGAAGGACTGGTTCAGGACCTTTTTCAGTTATCGCGTCTGGAAGAAGGAAAGGTTGAGATTGAAAAAGAGATGACCGAGATAAAACCTTGGCTCAGTGAACTATTGATTCAATATAAGAGGACCTTCAGTGAAAAAGATATCACGTGTTCATTGAAGGCAGACCATCAAAACATAAAGGTCTCTCTTGACCCAAAAAAGTTCCACCAGATCGTTGTTAACTTGCTGGAAAACAGTCTTAGATATACAGAAGCCGGCGGGAAGATTTCTTTTTTACTTTATGAGAAAGACAAAGAGGTATCACTCGTTATAAGTGATACAGGGAAAGGCATACCTGAAGAAGATCTTCCTTATGTTTGGGATCGTTTTTACCGAGTGGATAAATCCAGATCTTCAGAAAATGGTGGAAGCGGCCTTGGGCTTGCCATAGTAAAGAAACTTGTTGATCTGCACGGTGGGGAAATTTTGCTAAGCAGCACAAAAGGAAAAGGAACAACATTTACAATTACGTTACCAAAAAAAGGGTAGAAATTTGGAGGAAGCAATGAAGAACTTTAGCTTACCTATCGTAGTAATCTTGTTATTAGCTTTACCAGCATGTGGGTCAGCAGAGGAAACAAAAGGTGAGTCTTTGACACATATCCATGGGTTATCATACAGCTTGAGCAAGCCGGGTGATCTTTACATTAGTACACATCATGGTCTTCTTCATATGTCTGGTGAGCGTGAATGGACGTGGATAGGAGAAGAACAAGAGCGCCATGATTTAATGGGGTTTTCCATTATAAATAAAGAAACGATGATTTCAAGCGGCCATCCTGCCCCTTCTTCACATTTACAAGACCCTCTTGGGATCATTAAAAGCAACGATGGCGGGCAAACCTGGGAGCCTGTAGCTCTTCATGGAGAAGCAGACTTTCATCTTTTAGAAGCGAACAGTTTAAATAACCGCATGTATGGAATTGATGCGGCAAACTCAGAATTTTTTAGAACAGATAACAGTGGCGAGAGCTGGGAGGCCATTCAAACAGAGGGTTTCCCTGAAGACCTGCACGAGGTAAACGCTCTTGTTTCTCACTATCTTCAGCCAGCACATCTTTTAGCGGGGACAAAGAAAGGAATTTATAAGTCTCTTGATGGAGGAAAATCGTGGAAAAAACTTCACCAGGATAAGACGTTTTCCGGTGCGGTCAACGACCGCCATAATTCCGAGCAAGTGTATGCCTACATGCCGGGTAATGGCTTGGGCTTAATGAAGAGTAAGGATTTTGGTCACACGTGGGAGAGCATGGACTTTAGGCTGAACGACGACAATTTTGTTACATTTATTGATGTGCATCCAGAAAACCCGGAAGAAATCTCAATAGCCACGTCAAATGAATCCATCTACCAAACACAGGATGGAGGTGAAACCTGGGAATCCCTTGTCATAGAGGGGACTACTCAGGATAAATAAACATCCTGACAGGGGCAGTTCTCAAATTGAGAACTGTCTCTTTTGATTTACCTTCACTTCTCCAAAACTTGTTCTTCTTCATACTAAAACCATAATTTAATCTTATGATGATACAAATGCAGCCATTCTAAAATGCAGATAGGAGCGGGAAGGGCAATTCTCGCAGTCCTGCTGAAGACCAAGGTTGTATAGGAAGAAGTAACAAAGCCGAAAAAAAGGAGAGTTGGAAAAATGAAAAAAAGACTGCTATACATAAGTGCGCTATCAGGTGTTTTGCTACTTAGTGGATGTAATAGCGAAGAAGAACCACAAACTGATAACGAAACTGCTGGTGGTCATGAAGATCATATAGAAGAAATGGAAGAACTCCATGAAGATCATATGGGAGATGGTCACGGCAGTCATGAGGACCATGGTGAAGGACATGGAGAGCACCACAGTGAAAGCACGGCAGAGGAAATTAAAGCAGAGGCAGGGGAAGAGACTGGTACATTTAACGAAAGAGCCGCGGATGGTTTGCTTGTAAGTCAGACAAAAAATATAACAAGAATAGAAGAAAATGAATTAGAGGATTTATCTATTGCGGTTTCACAGACAATTTGGCCGTCTACTCATGAAGAAAACCAGCCTGGAACAGTAATAATGGTTCCAGAAGATCATTGGCAAGTTGCCTTAGCGGGATTAAATCTAGTTCATCACCCTAATGACGGGCCTGCTTTATTTACTGGTTCAGACAGCATTTCGGACAGTGTGTTGGCTGAGATAGAACGACTTCAGCCAAAAGGAAATGAGGATGGGACGGAAGTAATTGTCATGGGAGACGTGGATGAAAATGTTCTAGATCAGCTTAATGGTTATGAAACTGAACATATCACAGCAGAAACTCCCGCAGCTTTTGCAGCGAAAATAGATGAAGCATATGCAGAAGTGACAGGGAACATAACAGAAAACATTATTATTGGTTCATTGGAAGATGAGGACCAGACCCTTACTTCTATTGCTGGACACTGGATTGCCCATATGGAAGAAGGCCTGTTGTATGTAGCTGAAAATGAGATTCCGTCAGAAACCATAGAAGCGTTGGAAAAAAGAGAAGGGGAAGCTAACATATATGTATTAGGCTCTGAAACCATTATCTCTGAAGAGGTTGCTGACCAGCTTGGTGAATATGGAAACGTAGAAAGAATGGAAGGGGAGTCTCCCGCAGAGCTATCTGTAGAATTTGCTCAGTTTAGAGATGAAGAGAATGAATTCGGCTGGGGGATTGATGAACCAGGACACGGGCTTACCTTTGTTTCAACAAACACACCAGAGCTTGCAATACCTGGAGCGGCATTTGCCCACCTGGGGAAACATACTCCTCTGATTTGGCTCGAAGAAGGGGAATTAGGTGAGGAGATGTATGAGTATTTTTCTCTCTTAAAGCCTGTGTTTGAAAACGATCCTATGGAAGGGCCTTATAACCACGGTTATGTGCTAGGGACTTTTGAAGATATATCCTTTCAGACGCAGGGTATTATTGATGAAAAACTGGAAATCGAAGGACTGCATGGCCACGGCGGGCATTAATCTATAGGATACACTTGGTGGGACGGAGTAACAAGACGTTTCAAAGGATCCTGTAGTAAAAAGGATTATGTAGTAAAAAGGATCATGAAGGCTTCTGCACCACTTGTGCAACCAAAATTATGTAAACCAAAAGGCTGCTATAAAGTCATACTCTAGCAGCCTTTTTGTCTCTTTGTTGTGTTTTATTTTTTATTAAGAACCTTATAAATCTTTTCAATCGCCCAGTCCAGATCCTTTTTTTCAATGGTAAGAGGGGGAGCAAAACGAATCACTTTTTCGTGAGTTTCTTTACAAAGGAGCCCTTCGTCTTTCAATTCCTCGCAATATTTTCTTGCAGGCTCTGTCAATTCAAGGCCGATAAACAGGCCCCTCCCCCTTACTTCTTTAATTTTCGGGTTAGAAATTTTTCTTAACTTTTCTTTTACATATTCACCAAGCTCAAAAGAGCGCTGAATGAGATTTTCCTCTTCAATTACTTCTAAGGCTGCTATGGACACAGCGCAGGCAAGTGGGTTGCCTCCAAATGTAGAACCATGGGAGCCGGGTTCAAAGACGCCTAAAATGTCTCTGTCAGCTGCAACCACCGAAATTGGAAACACACCGCCACCTAACGCTTTTCCTAAGATGTACATATCGGGTGTTACGTTTTCCCAATCACAGGCAAATCGTTTACCGGAGCGGCCGAGACCAGACTGAATTTCATCGGCAATAAAAAGTACATTGTGCTTGCGGCACAACTCAAGGGCCTTTGATAAATATCCTTCAGGAGGGATCTGGATGCCTGCTTCTCCTTGTATAGGTTCGATCAAAAAAGCAGCCGTGTTTGCAGTGACAGCTTCTTGCAAAGCCGTAAGGTCTCCAAATGGAACCACCTTAATGCCTGGCAGCATCGGTCCAAAATTCCGCTTATATTCTTCATTGGAGGAGAGGGAAACAGCTGTCATTGTCCTCCCGTGAAAGTTCTCCTCCGCCACAATGATTTCTGCCTGGTTACCAGGTACTCCTTTCACTTCGTAGGCCCAGCGTCGTGCGGCTTTAACTGCCGTTTCTACAGCCTCTGCTCCCGTGTTCATAGGAAGAACCATATTTTTGCCGGTCAGCTCTGCAACCTTTTCGTAGAAAGGAGCGAGCTGGTCGTTATGGAAAGCACGAGAGGTTAAGGTAATCTTATCGGCCTGGGTTTTGAGAGCGTTGATAATTTTTGGATGACAGTGTCCCTGATTAACGGCTGAATAAGCACTTAGCATATCAAGATACCGGTTTCCTTCCGGGTCTTTCACCCAGGCACCCTTCCCTTCGGCTATGACAATAGGAAGGGGGTGGTAGTTTTTGGCGCCAATTTTTTCTGTTGTTTCGATGATTCCCTTTGAGGTGGTCACATAGATTCCTCCTTATCGCAGGAGCAGCAGGCTGCTTTTTCTTTTTTTATCGCTATATCACGTGAGAACCAGCTTTTTTCCCAGCAGGGAAGCAACGAGTTCAGACGCTACATCAGCTGTCCTGTTTTTATCATCAAGAATAGGGTTAACCTCTACAAACTCTGCTGAAGTGATGATTTTTGCCTCGGAAAGCATTTCAAGAGCCAGATGACTTTCCCGGTAGGTCAGCCCTCCCATGACCGGTGTACCAACACCGGGAGCATCCAATGGATCAAGGGCATCCAGGTCAAGGCTTAGGTGAACACCGTCTGTTCTTTGGGATAAATAGTGAATGGTTTCCTCGATAACTTTGGGCATCCCAAGTCTGTCCACTTCGTGCATTGTAAATACTTTAATACCTTTTTCTTTGATTAATAGTTTCTCCCCCTCATCGATTGACCTTGCCCCTATAATCACGATGTTTTCTGCTTTTACTTTTGGCGAGTAATTCCCGATGTTACGTAAAGAGGAATCGCCAAGGCCCAGATTGACTGCAAGGGGCATCCCGTGAATGTTTCCTGATGGTGAGGTCTCACCTGTATTTAAATCAGCGTGGGCGTCATACCAGATCAGACCAAGGTTTTCATAATGCCTGCTAATCCCTGCAATGGAACCAATGCTTATACTATGGTCGCCTCCTAGAATAAGAGGAAATTTTCCTTCCTGCACAATAAGATCTACTTCTTTTTCAAGCTTTTCACTGGCTGCAAACACTTCTTTTAAGTTTCTCAGATTCTTTTCAGGATCTTTTTCCTTTTCTGGACGGTCGATTCGGATATCTCCACAGTCCTTCACGTTAAATCCGAGACTTGTAATTTGCTCTAGTAAGCCTGCGTATCTCATGGCACTTGGACCCATATCCACTCCCCGGCGTCTTTGTCCCAGGTCCATTGGCACCCCAATGACTGAAATATCTTTATGTATAAACATCTTTTCATCCCCTTTATAAAGGTTTTCCTAATGAATCTGTGAGAAAAGTAAAAACAATCCGACTACTTATATTATGCAGGAGAACTATTTGAATGGACAATAAAAAATAGTTTACTAGTTTTAGGGGGAAATGGGATAAAGTGTTTCTTATTCATTGTATTTTTATCAGTCAAAAGATATGAAAGAGATTGGTGAGAATCAAAGGGGAAGTGTAAGAGCAGTTTTGCCTGTTCATAAAAAAAGAATCCTGAAAAACGGAGCTATGTCCTTAGAAAGACTCCGTTATTCCAGGTTCTTTTTAAACAATTTATTTTGTTATGTTAACTTTCCTGGCTGCTTGGTTCGATCTGTCTCTCGCCTGATCGACTGTTTCGCCAGTACTTAATACGACACCCATTCGTCTGCCTGGCTTTGTCATTGGTTTGCCGAACAGTCTTACTTGGGTGTGAGGGACAGATAAAGCTTCCTCCAATCCTTCAACCTGATAATCTTCTGACTGATGATCAGCCTTTAACGCATAAGTGGTGCCAGCAGTTAAGGTTGAAATCGATGGAACAGGGAATCCAAGAATTGCTCTTACATGCAAAGCGAACTCTGATAAGTCCTGAGTAACGAGAGTCACCATTCCTGTGTCATGGGGGCGGGGAGAGACTTCACTGAAATATACTTTATCTCGTGTAATGAAAAGCTCTACGCCAAATAGTCCGTAACCTCCTAGAGCATCAGTTACTTTTTTGGCCATGGCCTGTGCTTCCTTTAACTGTGCTTCACTCAAATAGGCAGGCTGCCAGGATTCAATATAATCACCGTCCTGTTGAATATGGCCGATTGGTGAACAATAGGAGGTGCCTGATACCGACCGTACAGTCAGTAGAGTGATTTCAGAGTCAAAGTGAATCATTTCCTCGACAATGACGCGGGTATTACGTCCTCTTCCTCCTTCAATTGCTTCATTCCACGAGGCTTCGGTCTCATCCATACTTCTGCAGACACTTTGTCCTTTCCCGGAGGAGCTCATAACCGGCTTAATGACACAAGGTGTGCCAATGTCTTTCACGGCTTCTTTGAGTTCTTCCAGGTTGTTCGCAAAGCCGTACTTTGCCGTCAAAATTCCAAGTTCTTCACTGGCTAACCGTCTGATTCCTTCCCGGTCCATTGTAAGCTTCGTAGCATTAGCTGTAGGTACGACATGATACCCTTCCTTCTCAAGTTCTACAAGGGTATCTGTAGCAATCGCTTCAACTTCAGGAACAATACAATCCGGTTTAACCTCCTCAATAAGGTGGCGGAGATCTTCTTTATGTAACATATCAACCGTATAGGCATGATGTGCAACCTGCATAGCCGGCGCATCAGCGTAATGATCAACAGCAATGGTTTCTGCTCCCAGTCGTTGTGCTTCAATTACAACTTCTTTTCCAAGCTCCCCTGAACCTAGAACCATGACCTTTTTGGCATGTTTTTTTAGCGGTGCCCCATACATACTGCTTCCTCCTTGAATGTTAAGAAAATTAAAAGACTATGTAAATCATACCTTTAAAATCCTTGGTGTTCAAGGTCTAAAAGCGAACAAATATATAATTAATTTTATTTTCGTTCGTTTATGGTGCGGGTGAGTGTTTAAGGGAAGCACGAAAGTGGGCAAGTTTCTGTTAATATGGCTTGATTCACCTGAAATTTGAACTTCAGCTTTTGATAGGGATTTTAAGCGATTTTCATAGAGTACAGTCCTTTTTTCTTGACTGGTTCTTATGTTAGGCCTACCCTTTCTAATAGATAAAATGTAGTAAGTGTTTTTTATTTTAAGTACTAATGAGCAATGAAACAGGGTAAAAGAATACTTGGAGAGTTTTAAGACAGAACAAAGTTGAGTGTTTTACCAACCGTTGTGACTACAGGATACACTTCGAGTGTTTAATATTGTGGCGCTTGCATGTTAAGACAGCTTAGGAGGACAGGAAATTGGCCAGGCAAAAACACCAAAAGAATAAGCTTTATTTAAATATATTATTTGTTTTTGTCTTCTTACTTTTCTCTGCTCTCATTCTTCGTCTGGGCTTTCTGCAAATTGTAGAAGGGGATGACTATGTGAGAGAAGTGGAAGGTGAAGGAGAGACAACCGGCATTGATTCTCCTCGAGGATTAATGTATGACAGGCATGGCAACAAGGTAGTAGATAATGAATTGGTGCTTTCTCTTACTTATACGAATAGATCAGGTGTCTCGGATGAAGAAAGAATTGAGATTGCTCGACAATTGAACGAGGTCATTGAAATAGACTTAGAGGAAGAAGAAATAACAGATAGAGATTTACAGGATTTTTGGATTGTGACAAATGAAGAAGAGGCTCAGGAACTTGTAAGTGAAGAAGAGATACAAGAGCTTACTGATGATGAATACTATGAGGTATTGCTGGATCGAATCCCTGAAGAGGAAGTTGAAGGATTTAGTGAACAGGAGACACAAGTTGCGGCCATCTGGAGAGAAATGAATCAAGGTTTTTATGATGAGCCTCACCGAATAAAGCAGGACATTGATGAAGAATCTGCCCATGTTATTGGCGAGCATCTTGATGATTTGCCAGGAGTGGATTTGCTTCGGGATTCTCAAAGAAAATATATGTATGAAGACAGCTTTTCTCGATTTTTAGGCCGTACAGGTGCTATTCCAAGCGAAAGTCTTGATGATTATTTAGCGAGGGGATATGAACGGTCAGATGATGTGGGCAGAAGCTTTCTGGAACTTGAATATGAGGAAGAACTGCGCGGGGAAAAAAGACTGTTAGAAGAGAATGTGGACGGCACACAAGAAGAAGAGGCAGGACAGCGTGGCAGAGACCTTGTCTTATCTGTTGATATGGATCTGCAGCAAGAGATAGAAAACATTATTGAAGAAGAAATCAGCGGCTCTGAATCAGGCTTTATCAATGAGGCAGAAGCGTATGTAGTAATGATGGATCCCAATACGGGTGAACTTCTTTCCGTAGCGGGCTATGATGATCACCTAGGAGCAATTTCAAGCAGCTATGAAATGGGATCTACTGTAAAAGCAGCGTCTGTGATGATCGGACTCGAAGAAGAAATTATCGAGCCGAATACCATTTTTGAAGACCGGGAAATTTCTCTCCCGGATACTCCTCCTATGAGCTCTGTCACAGACATGGGAGACATCAATGACCTGACAGCTCTTGAGCGGTCATCCAATATCTACATGGCAGAGATTGCAATGAGAATGGCGGGCTATGACTATGAGGAAGAGTGCTGCTGGGATAACATAGGAGGTTCCTACCAAATCTTCAGAAATTACTACAGCCAGTTTGGACTGGGAGAGGAAACCGGGATAGACCTGCCATCGGAATCTTCAGGCCTTACCGGGGACAGCGATTCAGGTGGTAATTTGCTGTATTTAAGCTTCGGACAGTATGACACGTACACGCCCCTGCAGCTGACGCAATATATTTCAACTATTGCCAACGGAGGGTCCAGGCTTCAGCCTAACCTTGTAAATGAGATTAGGGAGCCGAGTCGCGATACTGATGAATTAGGAGCCGTCCGTCAGCAGCACACTCCTAATGTTCTTAACCAGATTGATGTCAGCCCCAGTCATTTAGATAGAGTGCAAGAAGGACTTTGGCGTGTTATGAATGGAGAGGACGGAACGGCCAGAGACGAATTTGAAGATGCAGACTATGTAGCAGCTGGAAAAACAGGAACCGCGGAAGTACGTATCATTGAAGAAAGTACGGGTGATGCCGTAGACGGGAATAACCAGGCTTTGGTTGCCTATGCCCCTTATGATGAGCCAGAAGTGGCAGTTAGCGTTGTTGTCCCATATGTATACACTGATGAGGATGGAGGCAGCCCAGGAACTGCTAACAGAATTGCTCGAGAAGCAATGGACGCCTTTTTTGAACTTCAGGAAGAGCGTCAGGAAGATACGGAGGAAGAAGATCAAGAAGGAATATCAGAAGAAGAGTTGGATGAATTACTAGAAGAAGAATAAAAGAAAGGCCAGGAGTGCTCCTGGCCTTTCTTTTTATTTATGAATCAATAAATCTCTTCCTTTTGAAACAGGAAATGGGAAAAGGAAGGGGCTCTTAATTTTCCGCTGTTCGTTTTCGGACGATGAAGTACACGGCACTGTATAATGCCAGGTTCCAGATAGACCACGTCTTCTGTTTCTTTTTGCGTAATTTGATTGGCCGCATAATAAAAGGCTGCTTTTTCCTTTGGACTCATGCCTGTCTCTACTATTCCCGCTGGCGATCCATCCTCATGAGCAAGGTGTAATCCAAATCCATTTTTTTGATAGCCGTTAACCCACACATCAGTGCGTTCAAGGTTAATGACTTTTAACCAAAAACAGCTTCGGTGACCAAGGATATATTTGGAATATTTTTCTTTCAGGACAATGCCTTCCAGCATTCTTTCTTTTACTGCTTCAAACAATGCAGGACCTTCCCCTGCTGTGTACTTTACTTTTGTGAGAGAGGTTGAGTCCTGAGGAATAACATCTATTAGAATCATTTTTCTTTCAATCAAAGTTAAATTCGTCACGTCTCTTCCTTTATAATGAAGCACATCAAAGGCTGTAAACGTAACAGGAAAGCAAATCCCGGAGTGGAACCTCTCCATGAGACGGTCATAATCCGGCCGTCCTTTCTCATCAGCCGCAATTAATTCACCGTCTATGGTGGTACCGGGCGGGAGGACAAGGGACTGCAGTTCTGGAAATTGCTCAGTCACTTCTAATTGATTTCGTGTATAGAGACGAATTCTATGGTCAATGTTTGTTATGATCATACGAATGCCGTCTAATTTAAGTTCGGCCAGATAATCAGTAGAATTAAATGGTGCATTATTCATCGCTTTATGTAAAAGCATGGGTTGTATCATGTTCGGTCACTCTCCCCAAGACCATTATAAGGAGAGAAAGGGCAAAAGTATGCATGAAATGGCTGGTAATATAATAATTTGTCAGAATATTTAACAAATTGCATTGACCTTCTGCTGGTTTTAAAGTAAGCTTGTCTTATAAAGAATTTACTTTTAAAGGCAACGTATTTCTTTGCTGTTGTTTTTCAACGAGCTGGATCATACTTGCCAGGCAGAAGTAAAGCAAGGGTGATGACCTTCCTGAGGCAAATGTAGATAAGGGGGAGGAAATCTATGAATCATTTAGGAGATTTTAAACAAGAATTAATAAAAGATTATAATGATATTAACCGTCAATTGTTTGATATTGGCGTTAAGCATCAGAAGGTAGAAATTCTTGGGGACAAAGTCATTATACTCGCCAATCATAAGAGAATTCCTTCTCTTAAATGTCTTGATGAGTCTAATCGTCTTGTCACAAGGTTAACAGACCTATCCATCATTGAAAATTTTAAAGTTCAGCTAAAGAAGACGATTGAAGAAAAATATAATATGAAAATAAATGCGATACTTAAAGATTATGATCCTGCTACCGAATACTCAGGAACCATTATCATTCTCGAAAGAGAAGTAAGTTATTATCTAACGGAGCAGTTTATGAAGGTATAAGACAAATGCATAGACTGTTGACTGGTCAAATGAACTCAAAGGAGTGCAGGAAAGCCGTCAACATTAAGCACACAGCAAGACTGTGGGTTTAATGTTGGCGGCTTTTTATATGGAAAAAAGAGCCAGCCGCTTTCCATTGTGAGTGTCAAAACAAAACACCTATCTAAAACAAGAGAGTTTTCTGGCAGCCTTGGCGTGGATTCTTTAATAGAAAGGAAGGGATAAATTCTTAATTTCCAAAAAGCAGTGAAAAACCGTACAGGACCAAAAAATATTAACATTTTGGGGAGGAGAAAAATTATGACAAAAAATAAAGATGTGATTCAGGCGTTGGATACACTCACCGGAGGAAGAGTGGTGAAGTCCCTCCACGATATTACAGGGGGAGATCATCCCTTTGTAATCATGAAAAGTTCTAATATTCCAGGGAAGGAAGTCATCGAAATTCCAGGGTTAATTTACGGCAATCCAGAAAAGGAAATTAACAAACTGGCTGTAACCATGACACTGACAGAAGGGTCTATAGAGCTGGCGGGTGCGACAGGTGTTGATGCAATTGTGGCCCACCACCCTATTGCAGAAGCTGCAAATTCAGGGGGAGTCCCATTAAAAAATTATTTAGATCTTTACGGTCTTTCAGTGTTTGAGCTTCATGAATCCTTTCATGGTCTTCACCCTGGTATTCCTTTTCTCCATGGTCATAAGGTGTACAGGTCTGAGATCTGTTTTGGCGGTCTCCACGGAAATGTTTTATTTGTCGGACAAGCCTATCCCAAAGTAAATACATTAGGAGATATGCTGTCAAGACTGGATACCTTCATGGATTTCAAAGAAGAGGAAGAGGTCACAAACAGAGAAAAAGTGATTAAACAAGCAGAATCAACGATAGAAACGACTCTGGTTACCAGAGGGAGAATCCTAATCGGAGAAGAAGAGAGCCCAGTGGAACATATTCTTCATATTTTCCCTCATACAGGCTTTTCTCCGGATCATCTGCGACAGGCTGTCAAGGAGCACCCAGAAGCGGACACGGTTCTTGCTTCCATCAGCAGAGTGTATGAGGGTCATCCGTTAATAGAGACGGCAAGGGAGCTGGGCCTTCATTTTATTGTTGGGAACTCTCATGCGCTGGAAATATTAGAAAACGGGCTGCCATTAGCTTATGCCCTGGACAGCCTGCTTCCCGAAGTAGAAGTGGTCGTCTTCAGAGAAAGAATCACAAGCACCTCTCTTCATGAGATGGGAAACCAGTATATGAAGGACTACGGTGAAAGTATGGCCTCAAAGTATTTAGTTAATAAAGCCACACAGGTTATTTTATAGGAGGGATAAGTATGGAAAATGCAAAGGTCAGATCCGAAGAACAACAGGCACTTGAAGAAAAAACATTGGAAGAAGAAGTTGAGAACCTGTCTTTTCCCATAGAGAGAAAAAAGCTGACAGGCATTGAAGCCACAGGTTTAGCCTTAGTAATCGCCTCCATGCTTACTCTCTTATTTTCACCAGCTACGCTGGCCGGCCTGTTTGATTCTATCCTTGATAGTGTGGTTCCTGTTGTCGTGGACACGTTTTTAATCGGGACGGTCGGGGTTGCCATAATTATTAGTGTAATTATCGGGCGTACACTAGAACGGTTGGGATTTACTGATGCATTAATGAGAATCTTTGTGCCGTTAATGAAATTTTCAAAAGTGAACTCTTCAGTAGTCGTACCCAGTATTTATAATATTCTCGGAGACATTAATGCTGCTGGTAAAATCGCCGGTCCTATCCTCGTTAAAGCGGGCGCCACAAAAGCTGAACAAAAGATCGCTGTGGCAACGATGGTTCAATCACAACAGTCCTTTTCTACATTCATGCTTGGTATTGTAGCTTTAACAGCAGCCGGGGTGAATGCTTTTCTTGTAGTGGTTTTGGCAGTGATGGTGCCTGTGCTTATCATGCCTTTTCTTTTATCAAAGACCGTATACCGGGACACCAAACCTGTGGAGCTTTCTCATATGCCTTCTTTTACCCCGAAAACAAGGGCATTGCCGACACTTTTCAACGCGGCAAGAGAGGGGGCGGAACTATTATTTTTGCTTATCATTCCAGCCGTCGCTGTAGTATTTATGTTTATAGGCATTTTGAATTACATTGGGATTTGGTCAGGCATTGAGGCAGGATTAACTATATTCTTATCAGCTTTATCCATTCATCCAGAAACAGGGATACTGTCTATTCTTGCAAGTCCAACGTTAGGAATGGCTGAACTGACAGAGGTAGCGGCTTCTCTTGATCCAATACTGGTGATCGGATCTTTTATCCTGGCTTCCTCAGGCTTACCATTGTCTGCCGTATTCGGCCAAATTCCTGTCATTTGGGCTGCAAATTCTGACCTTAATGAGAGGGAAGCAATGAGTGCAGCATTGCTGGGTATTGGCTTGCGATTTGTAACAATCTTTCTAATTGTTGTGTTGCTGGGCCCGTTTCTATTGTAAATTGCTAACCATATAAAAATGATTGTATTTTTAGGGATGTCTCAGAGACTTTGGGACATCCCGCTCTTTGTTAGGTAATAAATCTTCCAGAAACTCCTCTTCACAAGATCTTCATACTTAAGGTTTATAGTTTACTTATAGGAAATAAAGTGAAAGGAAATATTGTATTCTATTCACTTGATTCCAGGGCGGATGTAAGGTCGTAATAAGCAGGCTCGGCTTGTTTATTTTTTTTGAAAAAAGACTAATTGATCTAAAAAGAAAAGTATAGGAGAAGACAAGGGGTTGCATGGGATTGAAAAATGGGTCAGTTATAAATGAAATATTCTGGATCAGAACACTGGCCTGTTTAGCGGTGGTTCTGGTTCACAGCGTGAACACAACTTTGGATAATTATGAACATTCTATAACACAAACAGAAGAGTATTTATTAATTGCTCTGCGGTTTGCTGCTTTTTTTGGCACGCCTGCTTTTATCTTTATTTCTGAGGTACTGCTTGCTCACGCTTATCCTAACCAGGTTCCAAAAGACTTTTTTAAAAAAAGAATAAAGTTTTTACTGGTTCCCTTTGCTTTTATGGCTGTAGTATTTGCGTTAGTTTTAAGTGATTCTTTCATGGGCTTTTGGGAAGAAGTATTGTTTAATCTCTTTTTGGGAGGTTATACGGGCTACTTTATTTTAATTATTTTTCAGTTTTATTTACTCCATGTTCTGTTGACAAAGCATCTGCGAAAGTGGAATCCGAAGAAGGTACTTTTTTGGGCTTTTATCATCAATACTGCTTATCTAGGATTATTTCATTTTACCGAGCCGGCCGCTGTTCCCCTGGGAGAGTATATATGGCTTAGAGGCCATTGGGTGCCCTTTATTGGCTGGATTTTTTATTTTGTTTTAGGGTATTATTGCGGACGTAATTTTGAACTCTTGAAAAATAAAATTCAAAAGCATAAAAAAATAATTTTCATCTGGCCGACTGCTGCATTCCTGGCGATGGTGGTCCTGGTCAGGGGCGATATTATTGATGTTGTTTCCTCAAAGCGAATTGATAATCTGGTTTATACTACCGGGGTCATTTTCTTCATCATTTTGCTGACGATGAAGGCAAGAAAGGTGCCTTGGTTTGTTTCCTTAATCAGCAGACATTCTTTTCATATATATTTGGTTCATACACTGTTTCTTTATTATCTGCCGCCTATTGAAGGCGTGAATCCACTGGTATACTTTCTTTTGGCTGCAGTCTATTGTGTACTAAGCTCTATTATTACGGCAAAGATTCTATTATCTTTATCTTCAGTAAGCAATCTCTTAATCGGAAAGACTATTGTCACTCCGCAGGATCTGAGAAAAGCAAACCAAGGTACATCCTGATTTTTAATAAAAGAAAGGGGGACCAAAAGTCAGCCTTTTGGTCCCCCTTCTTATATACTTAATAATCCTTACTTTTCTTCATCTTTATCCTCTTTTGAATCATTTCTTTGCTTGGAGCGTCTAACTAGCTCTTCAAGGATGTGAACAATTTCATCTTTAGAATAATCTTCACTTTCACTAGTTTCTCTTGTCTCTACAGAAGACTGTTCAGGTTCAGGGAGAGCCTGCTGCTCACTTAATTCATACTCTTCACTGCCTGTTTCTTCTTTTTTCTTAAGATCTCTGGCATAAACGATTTCCCCATCAGGAGTGACAAATTTCTTATTCATCGAGCGGGTTTCTTTATCAAACAGGCTGTATATGACAGGAATGACAAAGAGAGTAAGAAGAGTACTGCTGATAAGTCCGCCGATCACTACAATCCCCATAGGCTGCTGCATTTCTGTTCCTTCTCCGATAGCAAGAGCCAGTGGAGTAACCCCAAGAATCGTAGTAAGAGCCGTAATCAGGATTGGTCTCGTACGGTCTTTCACCCCTTCAATAATAGCTTCACGGGAAGGTAACCCTTTTTCTTTCTTCTGATTGATATAATCAACCAGGACGATTGCGTTGTTAACAACAATACCTGCAAGGACAATGACACCAATAAGGGCGATCACACTAATCGGTGTTTGAGTAACTGTTAAGGCAAGCATTACTCCAATAACAAAGAGTGGCACAGTAAACATAATTACAAACGGATACTTAAAGGACTCAAATTGGGCAACCATCACAAGGTAGATAAAAATCAGACCTAATGCGAAGGCCAGCGCCATATTTTCAAAGGCTTCATTCATGAGCTCTTCGTCTCCGCCGATGACAAATTCTGCTTCGTCGTCCAGCTCGATGTCGTCAAGAATATCGGCTACCACAGCAGAAGTTTCACCAAGCGTACCGGATGATTCATAGACCACATCAAAATCCACAGCTGGTGTCATGTCAGCCCGATTAATTGTAGCTGGTGACTCTCCTTCTTCAATGGTTGCGACATCAGCTAGCGTGATATATTCTCCATCCTGGTTTTGGAGCGAAAGGTTTTCAAAGTTCTCAATGCTTTCAAGTACTTCATCCTGGTAACGGACATTGACTTGAAAAATATCGTTATCTTCAGTTTCAATGGCTGTTGCTGTCTGCCCATTCGTTGCGTTATTAACAATCTCGGCAATTTGAGCAGGGACTAATCCCTCTTCTAAGGCTGCATCTTCATCTATGAGAACTTGAAGCTCTGGTGCAGTGTCTTCAAGGCTTGTCTGCACATTACGGATAATGCTTTCATCTTCAAGCTCAGCGACAATTTCCTCCGTTACTTCTTCCAGTCTTTCTGAGTTTGGATCATGAATGCTGAACTGGTACGTGTTTGGTTCGCCAAATCCGGCTTGAGCCATATCCATAACCTGAATGTCTGCTTCATCATCTGCATTTTCAATTTCACGTTCAATGGATTCTGTAAACTCAAAGGTTGAGACATCCCGATCACTGCCTGGAACCATTGTTACGATAACCTCGGCAATGTGAGAATTAGAAGACACACCTCCCATTTGGGCAGTAGAGCCAATTGTACTTAAATAATGTTCAACTTCATCGTAATCTTCTAGGAGATCTTCAATTTCTTCCACAGTTTCCTGCGTACGGGCAAGGTTTGTGCCATGGTCGAGTTCCACCTCTATAACAAAGAGGCCTTCATCTGAATCAGGCATAAAATCAGTTCCAACGGCCGTAAGACCGGCACCGCCTGTTACAAGGAGGATAAAGGTAATGAGGAGTACAACGATCCGGCGTTTTAACGCCCAGGATACAGACCTTTCAACTCCTTTGATAAATCTGGAATTTCTTCTTTTTTCTTCTGTGTTTTCATCAGGTGCCTTAAGAATTCTGCTTGCAATCATTGGCACAACGGTAAGCGCGACAAAGAGAGAAGCGAATAAACTAAAGGCGACAGCGATAGCGAGGGGAGCAAACAAATCTCCCACAAGACCGGTAACAAATACGATGGGAAGGAATACAGAAACAGTCGTTAAGGTCGAAGCGGTAATGGCTCCTGCTACTTCCCTTGTTCCATCGGACGCCGCCTGTTTTGGCGTCTTTTTCATCGAAAGGTGGCGGTAAATGTTTTCGACGACAACAATGGAGTTATCCACCAGCATTCCGATTCCAAGCGCTAAACCACCAAGGGTCATGATATTCAGCGTAATGTTGGTAAAGAAAAAGAGCGCAAAGGTCACGATAATGGAAAATGGTATGGCAATCCCGATTATTAATGGTGTTTTTAAGTTTCTAAGGAATGCAAACAGGACCACCATGGCAAGGACTCCCCCGCCTACAAGAGCGAGAACTACATTATCGATGGCTTCCTGTATATAATCGCCTTCACTGTACAAAGTCATGACTGCCAGGTCTTCATATTGTTCCTCTTCAAGAAGTTCATCAAGTCTGTCGTTAAAGTCTCTTGCGACCTGTGTGGTATTGGCTTCAGATTCCTGCATCATATTCAGCTGCATAGCCGCTTCCTGATTAGCCCGGGTAATGACTTCCCTATCTTCTGTTTCAAGGGAGACAGAAGCAATATCTGCAATAGTAACCTCGTCCCCTGTCTCAGGGTTCACAGTAACGACCAGTTCCTCAATATCTTCCCCGGATGTCAGTTCACTAAGAACGCGTGTAGTGATATTTCGTTCATCATCTTGCACGACTCCACCAGGCATTGCAATGTTATGCCCTTGGATGACATTGACCACGTCTTCCTGTGAGACCCCGGCGTCTTCTAGTTCCTCTTCGTCTAATACGACCTGGTACTCTTCTACAAGAGAACCGTTTTCTTCTATATCAGCAACACCTTCTATACGCTGTAATTCACGTTGAAGGTCAAATACATCATCCTGAAAATCAATTACTTCATCACCATCAGAGCTGACAGCAAGCTGTATGCTTGGGAACATGGTGGGATCAAACTGCAAAAACGCAGGGTTTCCGGCCCCATCAGGCAAGTCAGCTTGTGTAATGGTAGTAATAATATCATTTTCTACGTCAGATATAGAGGTATCCCACGAAAACTCAAGAATAATAATGGAAGAACCTTCGGTTGATTGAGAAGTCATGTTATTCAATCCGGAAATGGTTGATAAATCACTTTCCAGTTCTTCAGTAACATCATTTACAACTTCCTGTGGCCCCGCACCGGGATAACTTGTTGCTACTGCTGCTACTGGTGCTTCAACGTCAGGAAAAAGCTGCAGTGGCAGTCTGCTTAACGAGACAAGGCCTAAGAGAAGGAACAAAACCATGATTACTATGGTAAATTTAGGCCGTCTAATCGAAAAATCAGAGAGTTTCATAAGTATTATCACTCTTCCTTTTAGAGATAGGGTTTATTTGCTTTGATTAGAGTTCATTCTTTTGATCCTCTTCTAGTATGAGATTTTCTATTTTGGAGAACAGGTTGCGAGTCTGTCTCAGTTCGTCCAGGTCAATTTTAGAAAGATACTTCTCCACTAGTATTTCCTCTAGCTTTTGAATTTCTTTCTTATACTTTTCACCTGCCTCCCCAGGAGTTAAATTGATTTCCCTCCGGTTGTCTTTATTGATCGCCCGTACAATAATATCCTGCTCTTCAAGCTTATTTAATGCTTGGCTTACAGCGCTTTTTGAAATATTAAAGTTGGCTGCAATATCAGCCATTGTGGCATTTTCATTGGTGAAAATATACATAATAATGGCTTCCTGGCGTTTCGTCAGGCTGACATCTGGAATATGCATCTTTCTGATAAGCTCCCGTTCGATTCTTTTAAGTGAATCGGCCATTTCTTTAAATAGCTCTTGATGCTCTTTCATGGACTCCCTCCTTAGATTAAATATTATTAATCAATTTAATAAATTAACAGTAAAGAAACCTAACAGTTTAATTTCTTAACGGTTATACTCTACCATGAAAAAAATAAGAAACCAAGAAAACAAGTGTGAGCATATTGTGAATGTCAGGTACCATATTTGTTGAGAGCGTTTTCCTATACGGGAAAAGGTGTATAGCCTACAATAATGGGTAAATCTTAACAGTGGAAAGAGAAAGGACGTGAACGCATGGAAAGAAAAATTAATAAGGTTTGGAGTGTCACACACAGGCAGCAAGGAGAGAATCATAAGCAGGGATGGGTACTTGAGCCAGGGAACTGGGCTGAATTTGATCCTTTTTTGTTGATGGCAGAGGATTGGTTCAAGAAGGGAACCTTTGGATTCCATCCCCATCGAGGAATGGAAACCGTAACGTATGTGATTGATGGGGAACTGGAGCATAAGGATAATAAAGGCGGCCAAGGAGTACTTAAAGGAGGAGATGTCCAATGGATGACAGCGGGAAGTGGTATTATTCATGCAGAGGAGCCGGTTGAAGGAAGTACGGTACACAGCCTGCAGCTTTGGGTAAACCTGCCGTCATCCGAAAAAATGACAGAGCCGAGATATCAGGATCTTTATCAAAAGGATATGCCTGTGATAGAAGAAGACGGAGTAAAGATACGTGTATTTTCTGGTACGTATAAGGGGCAGAAAGCTTCAACAAAAAACCATGTACCCATTACGATGCTTGAGCTTGAGATTGATGAGTATGCGAAGGCTGCCCCTGAAATACCAGCGAGCTATAATGGATTTTTATTCATCTTAGAAGGAAAAGGGACATTTGGAAAGGACAAAACAACAGGAGGAAAAGGGGACGTTCTTCTGCTTGAACAAGCAGGAGAAAGAACAGGGGAAAGCACTGCCGTTTCCATGGAAAGTAAGGGAGAGAAGCTGAAGGTACTGCTTTATGCCGGGGAACCGGTAAAGGAGCCAATTGCAGCCCAGGGACCCTTTGTGATGAATACCCACGAAGAAATCAAACAAGCGTTTGATGATTATCGAAACGGGAAGTTTTAGATCAAACGACCGGGTAAAAGATGTGCGTCATAACAAAAAAAGCAGGAAGCAGTGATACGGATAAAAATTTCTGACAAGAAGAATACACATTTACTTGCAGCATCAAGTGAATTTGTCGGTATGATAAGACATAATCACCCTCGGCGGTGAGGATGTCTTTTCTTTTTACCGTAAAACGGGTATAGGAAGAAAAGAATGTTTGTGGGTTGCTTTTATAAAATGGTCACATATATATTGTATATCCTGATAGAGGAGGAGATTGCAGTGAAGGCTGCTCAGGACCTGGCAGGTAGTATAGTATTTTCCAAGGATAAAAGGGGAATGTATATTGTTAAGTCATTTGCTCCTGAATTAAAAGTGATTGGCATTGGGCGAAGTGCAGCTGCTTTCAGAATACGTGAGACAGACAAAGTAATTAAAGTATTTTTTCCCGAATATACCCACATAGCCAAAGAAGAAGCTGAAATTTATCAGTTGCTGGAAGGGAAATCTTATTTTCCCTGTCTTTATGAGTGGGGAGATAATTATCTTGTTGTAGATTATATAGAGGGAAAAACCTTGTTTTCCTGTTTAACAGAAGGGGTTCTTGTGACCTCCGACCAGATTAAGGGAGTTGATGAGGTTATTTCTTACGTAAAGAAGAAAGGGTTAAATCCGTCTGATATTCATCTAAATAATATATTAGTCACCCCAAAAGGGGAAGTGAAAGTGATCGACCTTGCCAGGTTCAGAGAGACAAAGGATTGCCGGCAGTGGAGTGACTTGAGATATGCTTTCTATCATTATTACAGCCGCCCATTGTTTCCTAAAAGGCTTCCTGAATTCTTCCTGAATTTCATCTCGTCCTTGTATAAAAAGAATATCCTGCGAGTAAAAGGGCTGTAAACAGCCCTTTTATTTTTTGCATAAAAGTATTTAAGAAAAAGGAGCACGACGATTAAAATACCATTTTAGTATGGGAACCACCAATAAAATAATAAATATAATTCTGGTTAACTGAAGAGTGATTACAGCTGGCGGATCAGCATCGATATCCTCGGCCAGGAGAATCATCTCAACAATCCCCCCTGGAGACATACTGATCAGGGCAGTGGAAAGAGAGAGGTCAGTGAAAAGAGTCAGAATATACCCAAGGCCAAAGGAAACTGCAATTAAAATAAGTGAGGCGGTGAAATAGAATATTCCGTATTTTCCTCCTGCTTTTAAATGGTCAAGATTTGTATTTTTCCCAAGGCTCGTTCCTACCATTACTTGAGCAGCAATTAATAAGGATTGGTGCAGAGGGGGGAAAGGCACTCCACCCGCATTCATTAGAAATATACATAGCAGTGGAAAAGCGAGAAACTTTAGCGGCCCTTTTTTTCTTACCATAATTGCTGCAGCGACGGGAATCGCATACCAGAAGTAGCTTCCTTCACCGTCAAAGTCCGGAGCGGGCATTTCTCGATCATCTGTATCAGCATCAGAATCGGTAAAGAAATGCACGATAAGAAAAGGAACGATAAATAGAACAGCTAAGCGCCTGATTGTTTGAAAGATAGTAACTAATGACGTTTTCGCTCCTATACTGTCGCTCGATATTACCATTGTGTTCAGCCCGCCTGGGAGTGTGCTTAAAATGCTCGTCTTTGAGTCAATCGTGATCCATTTGGCAAAAAGAATGCTCATGCCAATACTAATAACAATTAAAAACAAGGACAGAAAAAGATAAGGAAGCAGATAAGAAGTGGTTCGTAGTAACGTTTCCAGAGAAAAGTACAATCCAAAGAAACCACCCATAATAAGAAATCCTGTATTTTTTAAAGGACTCGGTGAATACATTGGCCGTTTTGTGAGTGTCTGCCATAACATAACAAACAATAATGATCCCAGCAGCCAGGGCAGAGGGAAATTCAGCGCATAAAAAGCGGCTCCGCCAGCCGCACCAATGATGAACGTTTCTATTAGTTTTTTCCACGGGATTTGTCTCATAGGCTGTACTCCTTTGGTTGTTAAAGAGATATTTCCACTGAGTCCTCCTCGTAAAACGTTTTCCTCCCTGTTTATCTTTTATACTTTACCTTTCGACTGTCTCCTGTAAATTACTAATTGAAATTGATTATCATAACTAGTTGACAATCATTCTCAATAGGAGTAAACTTTTGCTTGTGAAGTTAATTGAAAACGATTATCAATTTCATGTGAGCGGGTTCAATTAACGAGAAGCAATAAATTTTGGCAATAAAGGGACATACCGATGAAGCTCAGATACTTACTTATTTTACTTATTATTCTATCTATCACATCACTATTTGTTGGAGTGTCAAGCCTGTCCATACTTAACATATTTAATCTGAGTGAGTATGAGATGCAAATCCTGATGGCAAGCAGGATTCCTCGGCTCGTAAGTATTCTTATAGCCGGAGCGGGGATCAGTATTTGCGGGTTGATTATGCAGCAGCTGACACGGAACAAATTTGTGTCACCAACGACAGCAGGTACAATGGACGCAGCCCGCCTGGGAATCTTAATTTCCATTCTTTTATTCGGCGCGGCTGGTTTACTGCAGCAGCTGATATTCGCTTTTGGCTTTGCCTTGCTGGGAACCTATGTATTTATGAAAATACTGGATAAAATCAGATTCCAGGACACAATTTTCATTCCTCTTGTCGGGCTGATGTTTGGTAGTATTCTCAGTTCCATTTCTACTTTTTTTGCTTATCAATTTGATTTGATCCAAAGTATATCTTCCTTTCTTCATGGTGATTTTTCCCTTATTATCCGGGGCCAGTATGAGCTTCTTTACGTAGCTGTACCGGTTATTGCTTTAACTTATTTTTATGCTGATCGTTTTACTGTCGCTGGCATGGGAGAAGATTTTGCAAAGAATTTAGGGTTAAATTACAGGCAGGTCGTTAACATAGGTTTAATGCTTGTAGCTCTGGTCACCGCATCAGTCGTATTGACAGTTGGTGTAATTCCATTTTTAGGCTTGATTATTCCTAATATTGTATCCATCTATCAGGGAGACAATATTAAAAAAAATCTATCTCATACAGCGGTCCTTGGAGCGGTTTTTGTATTGGCCTGTGATATCATCGGCCGCTTGATTATCTATCCTTACGAGGTTTCGATCAGCCTGACGGTAGGGATATTAGGAAGCGCAATATTTATTTACTTACTGATGAGGAGACAAAAACATGGGATTTAAAGGACGATTGGTTATCCTCGCAATCCTCAGTACTGCTTTGATCGGGGCATTTGTCTTTGTAAATGTGGGCAGCAACTGGGACTACGTCCTTCCTAGACGAGGAGTGGCTGTGTACGCCATGATCCTTACCGGGACGGCGATTGCTTTTTCAACCTTGATATTTCAAACCATCACAAACAACCGAATTTTAACACCAAGTATTTTAGGGCTTGATTCCCTTTACATGCTCATACAGACTTTTATCATTTTTGTATTTGGTTCAATGTCCACCTTAATGAGCAGCAATATTAACTTTTTGCTTTCAGTCGGGTTAATGTTGATTTTTTCAGCACTTTTATATCGCCTTTTCTTTAAAAAGAATCAGCAGAATATATACTTGCTTTTGCTGCTTGGTATCATTTTTGGAACCCTTTTTTCCAGCTTGTCAGGTTACATGGAGATGCTGATAGACCCCAACGAGTTCCAAATTGTCCAGGATCGCTCCTTTGCCAGCTTTAACAATGTAAAAACAGATCTGATTTATCTTTCAACTATTTTGATAGTGTTGTGTGCTGTCTATGTTTCCAGGTTTGCAAAATACTTGAATGTACTTTCACTTGGAAGAGAGCATGCGATCAACCTGGGAGTTAATTATGATTATGTAGTGAAAAGGTTACTAATCGTAGTGGTTATCCTAATTTCTGTAGCCACAGCACTTGTCGGGCCAATTACATTTTTAGGACTGCTGGTGGTTAACGTCGCGTACTCCTTCATTAACACATACAGACATGGCTATCTAATTATTGGTTCCATTCTCATCAGTATCGTTGCTTTGGTCGGAGGACAGCTCGTTGTTGAAAGAGTTCTTGGCTTTTCCGTGCCTATCAGTGTAGTAATTAATCTAGTTGGCGGTACTTATTTCATTTATCTTTTATTAAAGGAGAGTAAAAAATGGTCACAGTAAACAGCGTTTCAAAAAAGTATGGTGAAAAAACAGTAGTAGAAGATGTATCCCTTACCATTGAGAAACAAAAGATTACTTCCTTTATCGGTCCAAATGGGGCCGGAAAAAGTACTCTTCTTTCCACAATCAGCCGTTTGATTGCAAAAGATGCTGGTGAAATTTTGATAGATGATGAAAAGGTAGAAAACTGGCAGAGCAAAGAGTTGGCTAAGAAAATCTCTATCTTAAAGCAGTCCAACAATGTCGGCATCAGGCTCACAGTAAGAGAGCTTGTAGCCTTTGGCCGATTCCCCTACTCTCAGGGGAGGCTTAAAAGAGAAGACCATCGATTTATTGACGAAGCAATTGAATATATGGGGCTCACAGAAATTGAAGATAAGTATCTTGATCAGCTAAGCGGCGGTCAGAGACAGCGAGCGTATATCTCTATGGTCCTTGCCCAGGATACGGAATATATTCTGTTAGATGAGCCATTGAACAACCTTGACATGAAACACTCCGTACAAATTATGAAAATCCTTCGAAAGCTTGTAAATGATCTGGGGAAAACCATAGTTATTGTGCTGCATGATATTAATTTTGCCTCTTGCTACTCTGACAACATCGTTGCAATGAAAGATGGAAAGATTGCTGGAATTGGCAAAAAAGATGACATTATCGACTCCTGTGCGTTGAAGCAAATTTATGATATGGATGTGGACATTAAAGAAATCAATAACAACAAAATCTGTGTGTATTACACATAATTGCTTTAAAACATAACGCATTAAAGGAGGAGAGGCGAGAGGCATCTAAAGGGCAAGCTGCAGGCATGGTTGGTTTCACCTTATATCATAGGCTGATAAATTTTACTTAGAAGAGGTGTAGAAGAGAGATGAAGAAATTATCCTTATTTTTGTTAACCGCTTTGCTATTGCTTGTATTAGCAGCGTGCGGAACTGACGGAGAATCTGAGGAAGCATCGGGAGCTGTGGACGAAGGAGAAGCAGAGGAAGAGGCAGCAGAAGAAAATGAAAAAGCAGAAGCAGAGGAAGCTTCTGAAATCACTGTAACCCATGAGCTCGGTGAAACTGTTGTGCCAAAGAACCCTGAATCAGTTGTTGTCTTTGACTTTGGTGTGCTTGATACGTTGGACACGTTAGGTGTGGAAGGCATTACTGGGATCCCTCAAGGGGGCAAGGTTCCTGAGTACCTTTCTGAGTATGCTGGAGAAGAGTATGAAAACGTAGGGACACTAGTAGAAGCAGATTTTGAAACTGTTCATGCCCTTGATCCGGAGCTTATCATTATTTCCGGCCGTCAATCAGACAATTATGATGAATTTTCTTCTATTGCTCCAACTATCTATTCAGGTGTAGATACTGGCAGGTATGTAGAATCGTTCGAAGAAAATGTTGAAGTACTGGCTGAAATCTTTGAAAAAGAAGCAGAAGCAGAGGAAGCTTTGGCTGAAGTCCATCAATCTATTGAGGCGTTGAATGAAGATGCAACAGCTGATGACGGGAAATCACTTGTGGTACTGGCCAATGAAGGAAGCGTAAGTGCATACGGACCATCCTCTCGTTATGGAATGATTCACGATAACTTTGGATTTGAGCCAGTAGATGAAAATATCGAATCATCCACTCATGGACAAAGTATTTCTTATGAGTATATTTCAGAAAACAACCCAGATTATATGTTTGTGATTGATAGAGGAGCAGCTGTTGGTGATGGAGATGAATCATCTCTAACAAATGTCATTGAAAATGAGCTTGTTCAAACAACAGAAGCATACAAAAATGATAAAATCCTTTATTTAGATCCAGAATTCTGGTATCTTTCCGGCGGCGGTCTTACATCTGTTCAGGAAATGGTAAATGAAGCAGCACAAATGCTAGAATAAAGGAAAAGGTCGGCCCAATGAAAATTGAGCCGGCTTTTTTTCTTTCAGGGGGTTTTCATGGGTGCCTGGCACCCTGAGGCTGTTGTAACAAAAGAATCAGTGAAATACTGGAGAATCAGGTAGTGCAGCGGTTTGAAATATTACAGTAGCAAAGGGTGCCAGGCACCGTAGATGAAAATTCGTGATAAAGACATAGGAAGCGGGGAAAGTTAGTGCTAAAATAAAGAGCAGCGTATTTTTGCATGAGTGATGTTACACTCAATCACTCAACTATGAAAGTAGTTTTACAGAAGGAGAATGTACAGTGTTAAATTGGCGGAATATCGTGCCCGGTGTACTAATGGGCATAAGTGACTTGATCCCGGGAGTAAGCGGGGGTACGATCGCTTTGCTCGTGGGAGTCTATTATCGTTTAATAGCCGCAATAGACGGGATATTTTCCAGGGAGTGGAAGAAGCATCTCATGTTTTTAATTCCTTTAGGAACAGGTGTGGTGCTTGCATTGCTTTCTATGAGCCGACTCATTGAATGGCTCCTGGCTGATTACCCTCAGCCAACGTTTTTCTTTTTTCTTGGGTTGATTATAGGGATCATTCCTTTTCTTTTAAAAGAAGTTGATTATAAAAAGACCTTTAAAGGAAAACACATAGCTCTCCTGCTTGCAGCTGCAGCCATTGTGGCTTCCACAGCCTTCATAAGGGATGAAGAAATGTCTGCGGTGATGTCTAATTTAACTGCAATGGACTATCTTCTGTTATTTTTCGGAGGATGGGCAGCAAGCAGTGCAATGATCTTGCCTGGAGTCAGTGGTTCTTTTGTCTTTTTATTAATAGGAATTTACCCGACTGTTCTTAACGCCATTTCTACGATTAACATCCCTGTCATTATTGTCGTAGGGGCAGGAATTGCTCTTGGTTTAATCATTACAAGCAAAATTATAAAGAAACTGATCAGAAATTATAAGATAGGAACATATGCAGTAATGACCGGTCTGGTCACTGGCTCTATATTCGTTGTCTTTCCTGGAATAGAAGGAAGTATGTTTCTTTTCCTCATAAGTCTTGTAACCTTTATCGCTGGTTTATTTTGTTCTCTTAAGCTCAGTTCTCTCGGAGAAAAAGCAAAAGCTTCTCAGTTAAAGGTGACACGAGCTTCATAAATTTAAAAAGGAAAATTTTAAAGAATACTCTAACTTTTAAAGGAAAGTATGGTATTTTTATAGTAAGGCATAAAAAAACAGAATACACAGAAACCACTAGGGGTGCTTTGAAAAAGCTGAGAATGACCGTATGGTCTAAACCCTATCACCTGAACTAGGTAATACTAGCGGAGGGAAGTGGCGTTAAGACAAGCCTGATAGTACAGGTATACTCCCTGTACCTGGCAGTCTTTGTATATATTACTTCGTATATGCGGCCACTCTTTTCCTAGAGTGGTTTTTTTAATGGGTGAAATTACTAATGTCCAGTCAAGACCAGACCAGACCAGACCAGACCAGACCTTTTCATGAGAGAGGAAGGAGTGAAGATGTTGCACGAAACAATTACGCAAATTTTAGAGCAGGTAGACAGGAGAAAAGAAGAATTAATTGAACAGGTAGGTGACCTTATACGTTTCCAAACCCCCAGTCCGCCTGCCCGCAACACAAAAGAGGCACAGCACTACATAGCATCAAAGTTAAACAGCCTGGGGTTTGAGGTTGACATGTGGGATGTGTTTCCTGACGACCCGAACGTAGTAGGGACATTAAAAGGAACCCATTCTGGTAAAGCCAACAGTTTAATTATTAATGGTCATATGGATGTGGCGGAAGTCGGGGAAGATCTAACTCAATGGAAACATGACCCTTTTACTCCTGTTGTAGAAGACGGGCGGTTATACGGGAGAGGGACAGCAGATATGAAAGGCGGAATGGGAGGAGCTCTTTTTGCCGTACAACTTCTTCGCGAGCAGGGAATCAGCTTGCCTGGCGACCTGATTTTTCAATCGGTAATTGGTGAGGAAGTAGGGGAAGCAGGTACCCTTGAATGCTGTGAACGGGGGTATAAGGCTGATTTGGCAGTAGTTGTGGATACAAGTGATCTTCACATTCAAGGGCAGGGAGGAGTGATTACCGGCTGGGTTACAATAAAGAGCCCCCAAACCTATCACGATGCTACTCGCCGGAATATGATTCACGCAGGGGGCGGTCTATACGCAGCTAGTGCCATTGAAAAAATGACGAAAATCATTCAGGGCTTGCAGGAGCTTGAACGGCACTGGGCTGTAACAAAATCCTATCCTGGTTTCCCCCCTGGTATGACTACCATTAACCCCTCTGTGATTGAAGGGGGAAGACATGCCGCCTTTGTGGCTGATGAGTGCCGATTATGGATTACGGTTCATTTTTACCCGGATGAGAATCATGAACAGGTTGCTAAAGAAGTAGAAGAGCATTTATTAAAAGTGGCCGAATCTGATCCTTGGCTGAGGGAGCATCCGCCGCTTTTTCGCTGGGGTGGCAAGTCGATGATTGAGGACCGGGGGGAAATCTTCCCTTCACTGGATATTGACCCTGAATCCAAAGAAGTGGCTGCGGTGAAACAGGCTCATCAGCGAATCTTTCAGACCATCCCTGAAACAGGGATGTCGCCTACCGTAACTGATGGGGGCTGGCTTGGGGATGCGGGCATTCCGACTGTTATTTATGGTCCTGGTGACTTATATAACGCCCATGCAGTTAATGAATCTGTTGAGATCGAACAGATAGTTCAATTTACAAAGGTCATGATTACTCTGATATACGAGTGGTGTCATAAAGAAAAATAGAAAGGATGAATGCAAATGAAATTTAGTGAACGCTTATACGAAAAGGTCCAGCCAATTTGGAAAAAGAATCATGAACACCCTTTTGTGCAAGGAATGGGAAACGGATCACTTGATAAGGAAAAGTTCCGCTACTATATGATCCAGGATTATTTATATTTAATAGATTACTCTAAACTCTTTGCAATCGGCACCGTAAAAGCTAACGATCTAAAAACGATGGGGAAATTTGCTGAACTTCTTGATTCAACGCTGAATACTGAAATGAGTCTTCACCGTCAATATGCAAAGAAGTTCGATATTTCTGAAGAAGAGCTGGAAAACGCAGAGCCTGCTGCAATGACACTTTCTTATTCTCATTACATGCTTCATGTCGGTCAGAACGAAGGGCTGGCAGAGTTAGTGGCCGCCCTGCTTCCATGCATGTGGAGCTATGCGGAGATTGGAAAAGAATTAAGCAAAATACCGGGAGCCGCTGAGCATGAATTTTACGGTGACTGGATCAGCATGTATGCGGACGATGAATTTCAGGAATTAGCAAAGTGGACCATTGATCTTCTTGACGATTTAACAGAAGGAAAACCTGAACATGAGTTAGCTCGGATTGAGGATATTTTCTTAAATACAACCCGATTTGAATTTATGTTCTGGGACATGGCCTACAACCAGGAGATGTGGCCGGCAGATGAGTAGTAAAGCCGCAAGGGATCATCTTTCTTTTTCCAATGTATCCTTTTCTTACAAAGGAAGACCTCCATCTTCTTTGTCTATCTTTGAAAACATCACGGTCAGCGTCAAAGAAAAGGAATTTGTAAGCATACTCGGTCCAAGCGGCTCTGGAAAATCTACTTTTTTCCGTCTGGCAACAGGACTGGAACAGCCTGATACCGGAAGCATCTCTATTTCTCAAAAAGAAGAAAAAAACAGGCTGGGAAAAGTAGGATACATGCCGCAGCAGGATCTCCTGCTGCCCTGGAGGACGGTTTTGGAAAATGGTGTGCTGCCTATGGAGCTGCAAGGAGTATCTAGAAAAGAAGCAAAGAAACAGGTGCTCTCTCACATGAAGGAATTTGGCCTTGAAGGAAAAGAAAATGTGTATCCTCAGCAGCTCTCCGGCGGAATGAGGCAGAGAGTCTCCTTTTTACGGGCCATCCTTGGAGGAGCTGATATTCTTCTATTAGATGAGCCTTTCAGCGCACTCGATTCTATGACTCGTTTTATGATGCAGGAGTGGCTCTTACTGCAGTGGCAAAAGTGGGAAAAGACCATTATATTTATCACTCATGATGTGGAAGAAGCAATCTTTTTATCTGATCGAATTCTTATGCTCACTCCTCCGCCAATACAAACAGAATTTGAGACTATTGATGTCACTCTTCCCAGACCAAGAACAGAAGAAAGCAGAAGCAGCCCTGTTTTTATGGAGCTTAAACAGAGACTTCTGCAAAAGATGAGGGCAAGGATAGAGCTATGATTTCCGCCAGGTTAAAAAGCTGGGTGTCGTATGGAGGAGCCGGGATACTAGCATTGCTTTTCATTATGGGCTGGGAAATAGGCGCAAGGATTTACGATAAACCCTATATCCTCCCTGCGCCTTCTGGTATTTTAAGCAGACTTTGGGAATTAAGAGATGTGTTATTTACTGTGCACCTGTGGGCCACATTGCAAATTATCCTGATAGGACTTTGCATTTCAGTTGTATTTGGAACGGGCCTGGCTGTCCTTATGTCCAGGAGCCGGTTGGCCGAAAGGACTTTTTATCCAATCGTTATAGCCTCTCAAACGATTCCGATTATAGCTCTGGCTCCAATTTTTGTCCTCTGGTTTGGATATGACATATGGAGCAAAGTTGCTGTTACGGTACTGATAACATTCTTTCCTATTACCGTCAGTTCATTTGACGGATTGCGATCGACAAGCAGGGAAATTGAAGACTTATTGAAAACGATGGGAGCTTCATCCAGACAGATTTTTTTCAAAGTCCAGGTGCCTTCCGCCCTTCCTTACTTTTTTTCAGGAATGAAGGTGGCCGTTACGTTAAGCGTAATCGGTGCAGCTATTGGAGAGTGGCTGGGAGCGAGCGCGGGACTTGGATATTTCAGCCGCAGAATGATGACACAAATGGACGGAGCCGGTGTATTTGCCCCGATTGTGCTGTTATCTGTCCTCGGGATTCTATTATTTCTGAGCATTAAACTAATAGAAGCAGCCACAACAAAATGGAGGAATGTAAAATGACAAAAAGAAAACTGCTCACCAGGTCACTGGCCGGAGCTTCAGCTCTTTCTCTCTTTCTGATGGCTGGGTGTAATGGACAGGGAGAAGAAGACACTGAGAGTCCGGAAGAAGTGACAAACAATGGAGAGGAAGAGGAACGGCAGGCAGGAGAAGAATCAAATGAGCTGGAGCAAATAGAGGTTATGCTCGACTGGTATCCTAACGCAGTGCACAGTTACTTATATGCAGCTCAGGAACAGGGATATTTTGCAGAGGAAGGTGTAGAGGTGGATCTCATTTTTCCAGCCAATCCTACAGACCCTCTGAATTTAGCTGCTACAGGGGAAGTAACTCTTGGCATTACATACCAGCCTGATGTGATTACAGCAAGGAACGAAGGAATCCCCGTGATTTCTGTTGCAGCTATTGTCCGTTCTCCTCTCAACCATATCGTCTACCTGGAGGACTCGGGAATAGAGTCACCAAGTGATTTAGAAGGAAGGCAGGTAGGATATCCTGGTATACCGGTAAATGAACCTCTTATTGAAACGATGGTTACAGAGGACGGGGGAAACATTGAAGAAGTAGAGCTGATTGATGTCGGGTTTGAACTTGGTTCTTCCATTGTGACAGAACGGGCTGATGCAGTTATCGGGGCCTACATCAACCATGAAGTCCCTGTACTGGAGCATCAGGGACACGAAGTTGGCTATTTTGATCCAGTAGATTACGGAGTGCCGGCATTTTACGAGCTGGTGATGGTTACAAATGAAGATAACTTTGAAGAAAATGAAGACGTCATTCACCGTTTTTGGGAAGCTGCCAGCCGGGGTTATGAATACATGAAAGAGAATCCCGATGAAAGCCTGGATATTCTTTTTGGGCATGAAGACCAGGAAAACTTTCCTCTTGTCCGCGAAGTAGAGGAAGAAAGTCTGGACATTTTGCTTTCTCTTATGGAGGAGGAAGGAGAACCTTTTGGCAGCCAGTCCGAAGAATCCTGGGAGGAAACCATTGAATGGCTGGCTGAAACTGGTTATATTGATGAACAGCCTTCCACTGAAGATATCTTTGTAAATATCGCAGAAGAAGAATAGATATAAATAGAGCGTGTCCTCAGAAGTAGATTTGGGGATACGCTTTTTTTTATGTTGCTTTTTATTTGCATGTGAGCTTTCCTCACATTATTATTCACATATGAATAATCTATTCAAAAATGAATGAAGTATACTAAGTGTAATGATAAGAACTTTTTGAGAACTAAGTAGTTATAGCCTATTCAAATATGAATACTAAAGGTGGTTTACATGAAAAAAGGATCACGGTTAGAAGAAAATGAAGCTATACTGCAATCATTGCTCGATGACTTTCTAGTGACTGATGCAAAAGGGCTCATTCTTAGAGTGAGTCATGCGATGAAACAGCTTTACGGCCTTGAAGAGAAAGATATCATTGGAGAGTCAGTCTATGAATTAGAAAAACAAGGAGTCTTTACCCCAATTGTGACTCCTTTAGTGAAAGAAAAAAAAGAGCGTGTAACGATTATTCAAACAGCTAAGGAAAATAAGAAGTTTCTTGTCACTGGTGTGCCGGTCTTTGATGAAAAAGGAAGGCTTTGGAGAATTGCGACCTATTCTCATGATGTAACAGAGCTGGCTAACATGAAGGATTATTTAGGAGAAATGGAAGATGAAATGGAAAGAGTGAAAAATGAAATACAAATTCTCAGAAATCGTTATTTCCAGGAACACGGCTTTATTGCTCACTCACCTGAAATGAAAAGCTGCCTTGATGTGGCTCATCAAGTAGCTTCCGTAGATGTTAACGTTCTCCTGCTAGGCGAATCGGGAGTAGGGAAGACCCAGCTGGCAAAAATGATTCATCAAGAAAGCCCTCGAAGAAAAGAGCCATTTATTGAAGTGAACTGCGGCGCCATACCTGATTCATTGTTTGAAGCAGAATTTTTTGGGTATGAAGCTGGAGCTTTTACCGGTTCAAGCCAAAAAGGAAAAATAGGCTTTGCAGAACTGGCGGAAGGGGGGACTTTGTTTTTAGATGAAATCGGGGAACTCTCCCTTGCTCATCAAGTAAAGGTATTAAAGTTTATCCAGGAAAAAACATTTTACAGGGTGGGAGGAAATAAACAGAGAAAGGTCAATTTCCGCCTTATCTCAGCTACCAACCGTCCTTTGGAAGAGCTGGTAGAAGAGAAGAAGTTCCGAGAGGACCTTTACTTTCGCTTAAATGTGGTTCCTATTACGATCCCTCCACTGCGGGAACGTGCATCCGATATTATTCCTCTCATACATTACCTGGTAGATTCGTTCGGGAAGAAATACGGAGGGAAAAAAGAGCTGGAACCCCAAGTTATGCAAGAGCTTTGCAATAAAGAGTGGAAAGGGAATGTGCGGGAGCTTATGAATGTTTTAGAAAGGTTAATCGTAACTTCCTCTTCCAATAAAATTACGAAAGAGCATCTTCAGAGCATGAATAAAAAGCAAAAAGGCCCTGCAGTGTTTCAGGAAAACAGCAAATCGTTGACAGAGCTGATAGAAGACTATGAAAAAACAATATTACAAGAGGCATACATCAAACATAAGACGACCGTAAAAATAGCTGAAAAACTTGGGACAAGTCAGCCTACAGTAGCCAGAAAACTGAAAAAATATAAAATAAACTGAAGTTTGGCACGAAAATTGCATTAGTATACAAGCAAAGAATTCTAAGAGGTGATTTTTGTGCAAGCATTAGAAAAAGAACAAGTGCCAGAGGGGGCAGAGAGGGACAAGAAAGAATGGTGGACGCCGGCAAACAAAGCGAAATCCTTACTTGTCTCTATCATAAGCCTTATGCTGTTTCTCATTCCGGTTCCCTATAATGGCCAGTGGACGATAGGAATTGGAATTTTAGCGGAAGCTCTTCAGAATTATTTTGCTTCGGCACTGCCGTTGTTTATGACTGGTGTTTTAGTTCTGTCTGTTATTTTAACGACAGCTGCCAAGGTTTCCAAGCCAGCCTGGATGGCGGATTCATCCTTTTTTACAGCACTTTTTGACGTAGGGGCATTCTGGTTTTCAATGAGGATTCTTGGCGCCATGTTTGCTATCCTCACTCTGCTTCAGGTTGGGCCGGAATTTATATGGTCGCCAGTTTCCGGCGGCACTGTGTTGTATGATCTGGTCCCTGTTTTAACAACATGGTTTTTGATCGCCGGGTTTTTTATGCCCCTTCTTTTGCAGTTTGGGTTAATGGAGTTTATTGGAACGATGGTTCGGAAGCTGATGAGACCTTTATTTAAACTTCCGGGACGTTCTTCCATTGATGCCATGGCCTCATGGATGGGAAGTGGAACGGTAGGGGTGCTTATTACGACTCAGCAATATGAACAAGGGTATTACACGAAGCGGGAAGCGTCTGTCATAGCTACAAATTTTTCAGTCGCATCCATTGCTTTCAGCCTAGTTGTTATCAGTTTTATCGGTATGCAGCATATGTTTATTCAATTTTACATTACTGTTTTAGTTGCAGGGCTTGTTGCCGCCGTTATATGTCCTCGAATTCCGCCATTATCGAGGAAAGAAGAAACCTATTATGGTCCTGTGGGGAAGCAGATTTCTGAAGAGGTTCCTTCAGACCGGTCGCGCCTGCAATGGGCAGCGGAAAAAGCAGTTCATAAGGCGTCGGAAGTAAAGAGTGCAGGAAGTCTTGTTAAAAACGGGGTGAAAAATGTCCTCGATATTTGGCTGGGACTGATTCCCCTTGTCATGGCTCTAGGCACGATTGCTTTGATGATTGCAGAGTTCACCCCGTTGTTTCAGTACCTTTCTTATCCATTGGTGCCTGTACTGGAGCTGATGGCTATTCCTGAAGCTGCACAAGCTGCCCCCGCTATGATTGTTGGGTTTGCTGACATGTTCTTGCCTGCAGTAATAGGAAGCGGAATTGAAAGTGAACTGACCCGTTTTGTTATCGCTGCATTATCAATGACACAGCTCGTTTATATGTCTGAAGTCGGAATACTTCTGCTTCGTTCAAAAATTCCTTTAAATCTATGGGATCTTATCATTGTATTCTTGCAAAGAACAATTATCACGCTCCCCATTATCGTGGCGATGGCACATATCCTATTCTTTTAGTATTTCTTATGGCGGACAGCAGGGGATTAAAGCGCTGTCTGCCATATCTTAAAAAAGTACTGCGCCTAAAAAAGTTGGCACAGAATTTGCATATATTTTAAGCATCACAGATATCTAATACATACAACAAAGAAGGAGAGATACTATGTACCAGCCAAAAGATTCATCGAGATCCCCTAGATTTACGGGAGTACGTACATTTATGAGATTAGAAGAGGTGCGCACAACAGATAATATTGATTTTGCCGTTCTTGGTGTTCCTTTTGATACGGCGGTATCCAACCGGGTCGGAGCACGTTACGGCCCTCAGCATATCCGGAATTTTTCTGTGCTTCTTCGTCCTTATAATCCTGATCAAAAGATTAATATATTTGAGTACTGTTCAGGGGTGGATTATGGAGACATTGATATTGTTCCAGGGAACATCCACCGTTCTTACGACAATATGGTTGAAGGGTTAACTCCTCTTCTTGAAAAAGGAGTAGTCCCCATTATTCTTGGAGGGGATCACTCCATCTCTTTAGGGAACCTGCGTGCGATGGCTAAAGTATACGGACCGGTGTCCCTCGTTCATTTTGATTCCCACAGCGACACGTGGGATAACTATTTTGGCGAAAAATACATGCATGGAACTCCGTTCCGCCGGGCGGTGGAAGAAGGATTGATTGATACAGCCCATTCCATTCAGGTTGGAATGAGAGGTCCTCTTTATACGCCGGAAGACTTAACAGACCCTGAAGACCTGGGCTTTGAAGTGATTCCTATGAGCGAGGTCCACAAGATCGGTTATCAGGAGGTATTGAAACGAATCCGCAAGCGTGTAGGGGACAGTGGACGTCCGGTTTTCGTTTCCTATGATATTGATTTTGTCGATCCTGCTTTTGCTCCTGGTACCGGTACACCGGAAGTGGCAGGTCCGAACAGCTTTGAAGCGTTGGAGTATGTAAGGGGTTTGAAAGGGCTGAACATTAAAGGATTTGACCTGGTTGAGGTGCTTCCGGCTTATGATCAGGGGGAGATAACAGCAGCGCTTGCATCATCCGTGGCTTACGAAATGATCAGCCTGGTCGCCTTGAAGAAACAAGCGGAAAAAGAAAATTCGGTTTCAGAGAGTGCAAAATAAATAGAAATAATCAAGAGGTATCGTCGTATTTAGAGAGAGGAAGTGTTTAGTATATGAACCGTACAGCAGCCAATGCCAACGTAAAAACAAGTCTGCCAGGAGAAAAAGCTCTATCCATACTGGAGCGTAGGAAGCAAATTATTCCTGATGGAGTATCTTACGGGATTCCTACCTTTGCTCATAAAGCAGCAGGAGCTTTGGTGGAGGATGTGGACGGCAACACATTTATAGACTTTGCCGGGGCGATTGGAACCATCAATGTCGGCCACAGCCATCCAAAAGTAGTGGAAGCCATTAACAAGCAGGCTGAGCAGTTTATTCATACGGGCTTTAACGTCATGATGTATGAGTCGTATATTACTCTGGCTGAGAAGCTTGCTGCGCTGGCACCCGGAGAGCACGAAAAAAAGGTCATGTTTTTAAACAGCGGGGCAGAAGCGGTTGAAAATGCGGTGAAAATCGCAAGAAAGTACAGCAAAAAGCCTGCTGTTGTGACCTTTTCCAGAGGATTCCATGGCAGAACATTGATGACTATGAGTATGACAGGGAAAGTGAAGCCTTATAAGTATGAATTTGGACCCTTTGCTCCTGAAGTGTACCGCGCTCCGTATCCGTATCACTACCGCAAGCCCGAGGAAATTTCTGATGAAGCCTATGAAGAGTATATGGTCAAAGAGTTTATCAACGTCATCGAAGGAGAGATTTCACCGGATCAGGTAGCCGCAGTTGTAATGGAGCCTGTTCAAGGGGAAGGAGGTTTCATTGTTCCAGGAAAACACTTTGTCAAAGGAGTGTTTGACTACTGCAAAAAGCAGGATATATTATTTGTTTCTGATGAAATTCAAGCAGGGTTTGCAAGAACGGGAGATTACTTTGGCATTAACCATTTCGATGTAGCTCCGGATCTTCTCACTATCTCAAAATCAATGGGAGCGGGAGTTCCGATCAGTGGTGTGATCGGACGAAAAGAAGTAATGGATGCAGCCGGGCCTGGAGAACTTGGAGGAACATACAGCGGAAGTCCGTTAGGGTGCCAGGCAGCCCTTGCTGTGCTCGATATTATAGAAGAAGAGAACCTGAACGAGCGGGCGAAAAGGATTGGAGAGCGGACGATCGAATTCTTTTCTGCTTTGAAAGAAGAATACGAGTGTGTTGGCGATGTGCGTGGTCTTGGAGCGATGTGTGCGATGGAGCTTGTAAAAGATAAAATGTCTAAAACTCCAGACAAAGAACTGACAGCTAAGGTGATATCCGAAGCGCAAAAACAAGGCCTTCTTTTATTAAGCGCAGGTGCTTATGGAAATGTCATCCGAGTGCTAATGCCTCTTGTGATTACGGACGAACAATTTGAAGAAGGTTTGGAAATCATTAAAGAGTCCCTCAAACGAGCACTGGAAAGCGAGTAAGAAAGGAAGACGAATAATGGCAGAAAAAATGTATATTAACGGAAAATGGATAACAGGAGATACACAGGATTATATTACAGTCTATAACCCGGCAGACCAGCAGGAAATCGCCTCCGTTCCCTCCGGTGGAAAAAAAGAAGCCGAGGAGGCTGCAGAATCAGCTTATAAAGCATTTAAGACATGGTCAAAAACCACAGCAGGAGAGCGGTCTCTTCTACTGACAAAGTGGTTTGAGCTGATTGAAAAGCATAAAGAAGACCTGGCAGTCTGCATGACGAAAGAGCAGGGGAAGCCTTATCAGGAAGCTCTAGGAGAAGTGGGATATGCCAATTCTTTTATCCAGTGGTATGCAGAAGAAGGAAAAAGAGTGTATGGGGATATCATTCCAGCCTCTGCTCCTAACAAACGAATTTTTGTTCAAAAACAACCTGTAGGGGTGGCAGCTATTATTACACCCTGGAACTTTCCAGCTGCAATGATTACGAGAAAGGCCGCGCCGGCTCTTGCGGCAGGGTGTACGGTTGTGATCAAGCCTGCTGAAGAAACGCCTCTGACGGCTTTAAAGCTTGTAGAGCTTGCTGAAGAAGCCGGATTTCCACCAGGTGTGATTAACCTCGTAACTGGTAACCCGAAAGAAATAGGCGAGCAGTGGCTGAGTGACAAACGAGTAAGAAAAGTTAGCTTTACTGGTTCCACGGAAGTCGGGAAGCTGTTAATGCGTGGGGCAGCTGATACGGTCAAAAAGCTTTCATTGGAGCTTGGCGGACAAGCCCCTTTAATCGTTATGGGGAAGGCTGATGTAGACACAGCCGTACAGGAAACAGTAAAGTCCAAATTCAGAAATGCAGGACAGACATGCGTGTGCTCAAACAGAATTTATGTGCATCGCTCTGTCGCGGGGGAATTTACTGAGAAGCTTAAGCTTGCTGTAGAGCAGTTAAAAGTAGGACCAGGATTAGAGGAAGGTGTTCACATTGGTCCCCTTATTAATCAGCAGGCACTAGAAAAAGTACAACGGCATGTAGAAGAAGCAAAAAATAGTGGAGCTGAAATTGTGACAGGCGGGGTATCGCTTTCTGAGCAATCAGGCTATTATTTTGCCCCTACGATTATTAAAGGTGCGACGGGGGATATGCTTTGCATGAATGAAGAAACATTTGGGCCGGTCGCACCAATTTCCATTTTTGATACAGAGGAGGAAGTAGTGGAGAAGGCCAATGATACTGACTTTGGCCTGGCTGCTTATTTGTTCACAGAGGATCTCTCAGAAGCGCTTCGTATCAGTGAAAACCTGGAATACGGTATTGTAGGGGTCAATGATGGTCTGCCATCGGTCCCTCAGGCGCCCTTTGGCGGCTTTAAAGAAAGCGGTCTTGGCCGTGAAGGCGGGTACTATGGAATTGAAGAATACCTTGAGATTAAGTATACCTCTTTATCTATTAAACAATAACAGGATGAGAAGCCTGGCTTGACCAGAGCCGGGCCCTTTCCTATCACTGGAAAAAGAAACTTCCAAAAGGGTATTCAATAGTAGATAGTGAGCTTTGTTTTATCAGATGTCTTCTATTTCTATATAAAAGACTGAAAAATCTAACAAATATTTCTATAAAAGGCAGGAAAAAGGAATGGGCCACAATTGGATAAACGGTGAGTGGGAACAAGGAAATGGAAAAAGGTTGGAAATTAAGAATCCAGCAACGGCAGAAATAGAAGAAACCGTGTTTGAAGCAGATGATCTTCAAGTTAAGAAAGCCGCTGAATCGGCATACCTTGCCTTCAGCAGCAATAGCTGGCGTTATAATTTTAAGTTAAGAAAAAAGGTTCTTGAGAAAGCTGCCAGTATTCTTGAGGAGAAGGCTGAAAAAGTCGCCACAATAGAATCAATTGATACTGGCAAGCCAATAAAAGAAGCGAGGGTGGACGTCGAAGACGTGGTCCATTGTCTCAGATACTATGCTGGTTTGATTCCTGACTCACTTTCCAAAACCCTGAAAATGGAGGATGGCACGGAAAGCGAGATAAAGAGTGAACCAATCGGAGTATGTGGTTTGATAGTCCCTTGGAATTTCCCTTTGCTGTTAGGAGTATGGAAGCTGGCTCCGGCATTGGCAGCTGGTAACGCAGTTGTTTTCAAGCCGTCTGAGTTGACCCCAATGAGTATGATAGAGTTCACAAAGGCGTTAATAGAAGCTGGAATACCCGATGGGATTTTTAATTTTGTGATTGGCGGCAGAGAGGTTGGACAAGCGATTGTTGAAAACCCAATGGTCAAAAAAATTTCCTTTACAGGAAGTGTGGAAACTGGAAAAAGAATTTACCAGAGATGTGCGGAGGATCTAAAAAAGGTTTCCCTTGAGTTAGGCGGAAAGTCACCGCTGATTGTTTGGAATGATGTTGACATAGAAAAAACAGCAGAATGGGCAGTGTTTGGGGCCTTGTTTAATCAAGGGGAAGTATGTGTGGCAGCTCCTCGTCTCCTCCTTCATCAGGATATATATGATCCTTTTAAAAAAGTTCTCCTTGAAAAAATCAGCCAGGTAAACATTGGAGACCCGCTGAAAGAAGGCACAGAATTCGGCCCGCTGATTAGTGAGTCGCATGTAAAAAAGGTCACTGCCTATATAGAAAAAGGGCTAGAAGGGGGAGCTTCCTTACTATACGGCGGAAAAGTATTAGCTGAAAAGAAAGGGTACTTCATAGAGCCTGCTGTATTTGAAGAGGTAGATCAATCAATGGAAATTGTACAGGAAGAAATATTTGGGCCTGTCATTACTCTTCAATCCTTTGAAACAAAAGAAGAGGCAGTAGAGTTGGCTAATGGCACAAATTATGGACTGGCGGCAGGAATCTTCACAGAAAGTTCCGAGCGTGGGAGGTGGATTGCAGAGAGACTGGAAGCGGGGATTATTTGGATTAACAGCTATCACACTCCGTATGTGGATGCTCCCTGGGGAGGAGTGAAGCAAAGCGGGATTGGACGGGAACTAGGTCCGGAAGGGTTGATAAGCTTTACTGAATACAAGCACGTTAATAAAAGTGTCAGTATTGATTCTCTTGGGTGGTATCAATTTAAAAGATAAATACAGAAAAAGGTTGAATCCAAAGGAGTAGTGTGTAGGAGAGGAATACTACAGACAGGATGGGATGAATATGCCAGAAAAACAAAAACGAATTGGATCCGATGACATCAGGCCATTAAAAAAGGCCGAACAAAGGGTGCCTTTTTGGGGGATTTTAGCAATATGGGTGGCAGCAAATTTTGTTATCACTACTATTTTAACGGGTATGCTGTTTATCCCTAACATTTCATTTGGCCAGGCTGTGATGGTGAGTATCGTCGGTTCTGCAATCGGTGCGATTCCTCTAGCTTTAATGGGAAGAATCGGCACGCGGACCGGTCTTCCTACCATGGTAATTACAAGAGGAGCTTTTGGCCAAAAGGGAGCAATTTTACCAGCGGTAGCTAATACTATTGTGCTTGTAGGGTGGTGCTGGATTCAAGCGTATATGGCTGGGTTAAGCCTGGATTATGCTGTTTCTACTATCACCGGCTATAGTAACATAAATCTTTTTACTATTTTGACACAGTTGTTAGTTATTTTTATTGTGATCTATGGGCTGAGGGGAATTGAGACCACCCAAAAGTTTATTTCTCTTGCCATGCTGACCTTAGCTTTTGTTGTTTTCTTTCAACTTTTCAACCTTTATAACGTAAATGATTTGATCCAAATGCAAATTAGTCAAAATCCTGAAATAACGGCAATCATAGCCTTTGATATTGTAGTAGCGACCGCTTTTTCCTGGATGTCGTCCGTCAGTGACTACAACAGAGGAGCAAGAAGTGAAAAAGGAGCTATGGCGGCCACATACGGAGGGTATGTTATTGCCTCAACGCTGGCTCTGGGACTTGGAGCGGCTGTTGGGGGATTCAGTATTCTGCAAGGAATGGAACAAACCTACGATCCTACTGTTTTACTGGCACAGCATGGGTTTGGACTCATCGCAGCCATTGTCGTATTCTTTTCAGTTCTTTCTACAAACGCAATGGCCTTATACAGCGCGAATATGTCCTTGCTAAACATTATCCCAAAGGTGGATTTCTGGAAAGCGGCTTTGGGCCTGGGAATAATAACTGTGTTAGGAGCTCTTCTCAAAGAGGCTCTAATGGCTAATTTCTTTGACTTTATATTGTTAATTGCCACTCTTTATATCCCGATTTTTGCTATTGTCCTAACCGATTATTATATTTTGAAAAAAGGACGATATGATGCCGAAGAAATTGTGGAAAATGAAAAAGGAAGCTACATGTATAAAAACGGAATAAATATCTATTCTTATGTTGCCTATATCCTTGGAGCTGGATTTGCTCTTTACTTCACTTATATTTCACCGCTTGCTATCGGCTCCACGATCTTGACCTTCCTTGTATCAGGTCTCCTTTACTGGGGGTTAATGAGAGGGAAGTATACAGTAAAAAATAGAACCGATTTTTCTGAAAGGAGCAAATCAGCGTGATGCAATCCTCACAAGTTGCATTGATTCAGGATTCCTTTTTTCTTGGTGATAAGGAAAAAAACTACAAGCTTATGGAGGAACGGGTACACGAATGTAGCAGAAAATATCCCCAGGCAGAACTTCTTGTTTTTCCGGAAATGTCTGCCACAGGATACTTTCTGGATGCTACGATTCTTGAACAAGGAGAATCAAGAGAAGGAGAAACCTTTGAAAAAGTATCTTCACTCGCTAAAAGGAAAAATGTATATATCATTTACGGTTTTCCAGAGACAGCAGAACCTGGGGAAAACAGACTCTACAATTCTATTAACGTAGTTACGCCCCTTGGGGAAAGGGCTGCCACATACAGGAAGGTGCATGTGACAGCTTTGGAGAAGGCTTATTTTAAACCAGGCTCAAACATACAGACAGTCGAAACAGAGTTAGGGACTTTAGGGTTAATGATATGCTGGGATTTAGCTTTTCCAGAAATGGCTCGACTTCTTCAAAAAAAGGGGTCTCACCTTCTTGTGGCTCCGTCTGCCTGGGAAATGCCTTATCAGTATGCTTTTAAACAGTTTGCTGCCGCACGGGCAATAGATCAGTCTCTTTTTGTAGCAGCGGTGAACCATACAGGTCAAAGTGAAGTTTTGGATTTCTTTGGTGAGTCAGTATTTTTTCTTCCAGACGGTCAACTTGCCAGCCAGGGGCCATTCAAGCAAACAGACATAGTAACAGGGCATGTAAACCGGGCGTTCCAGCGTAAATGTAAATCTGAATTTTTTTGCATGGATATAGAAAGAAGAACGGATCTCTATGATGTTATGGCTGTTAAATAATGAATATATGAAGAGCTAAAAGGCTTGGACTACACAGTTTAATAAAGGAAAAGATGGGTCCAATTATTGTAAGTTGATAATAGGGTCCTTTTTTTATTTATGAAACGATCGATTAAGCTTCCTGGGAGTGCCATTTTTTATCAACGATTAAAAGAAGTCACAAAAAAGTCGAAATATATTATTGACCTATATATAATATTCCTGTATTATTATTAGAAATAACTTAATTTTTTGTTCCGTTTTTTTCCATTTACACTCGATGGACAAATGAAAGTCTATGAACGATTTATCTCTACCAACAGATATCTAACCACAAAAAACCTCAAAATTATACTGATTTTTTAGAATATTAAAAATTCTATTAGTTTAATTAAGGAATATTTTGTTTTTAGAAGAAAAGGTTTAACAGATGCATTCTAAGGAAATATAAAATACATCTTTTTTGCAGAGAACAACTGTTCATATAATAAATTTTTGAAAGAAAGGATGACTACCATGAAAGAACAACCATTGTTTTGGGCTTTATTAATGATGATGTCGTTTGGTTTTTTATTTTTTATAGGTGCTTATCAGTTTACTGAAACAGCACAAATTATACTCCAATCTGTCGGATTTGGCGGCTTCGTATTTTCTATGCTATACGGTGTTCTGATTACACAGCACCTTGAACAGAGAAAGGCTAGTGAACAAGAGGAGCACTATATAAAAAGTCCGTTAAAATAGGGAAAAATAACCGGGGAGAAATCCTCGGTTTTTTTATGTGTAGATTTCTGCACAACTCCACGAAAGGGTTCTTTCTGCAACATATAGTATTACGTGATAGAATGGGAAATACAATAGAGAAGATAGAATAAAGGAGATTTTTCATGTACATTGTCACCTCAACTGTTACTGTACCAAGTGAAAAGGCTGATGAAGTAATAGATATCTATCGAAATCGCTCGCGAGCAGTCGACAAGGCTAAAGGGTTTCGAACATTTCAGCTTTTACAAAATGATAAGAAGCCAGGAGAGCTGACAGTCCATCTAGAATGGGAGAGTAAAGCTGATTATCTCTCTTGGGTAACAAGTGATGAATATAAGAAGATTCATGAACTGGAAAAGAAATATCCGGATAAAGAACTGGCTTCGATCGTTCCAAAAGTCGGCCAGTATAAGGTAGTAGCTGAATGAGCAACGAAACAAAAGAAAAGATTGTAAAAGAAGTGTCAGAGGCTATTTACCAAGCATACCCATATTTATGGGAAAAGTTTGGGGAACATGGCAGGATAAAAACAGAGGAAGACAACTATCATCACCTTGATCACTTAGAAACAACGTATGAATTAAGGGACATTACCGTTTTTCTTGACTACACCAAGTGGCTGGAAAACGTGTTAACCAGCCGGAATGTCGGAACTTACTTAATCATAGACAATTTTGAAAGGCTCGTAAAAGCAATTCCTGGAAAAGTGGATAAGGAAAGAGAACAAGCCTTTCTTATGTATCTGCAGCAAGCTATCCAATTGTTGAAAAACAGCTGAGAAAGCAGAGGTGACGGATGTGAGCCCACAACCAGAAAAGCTGGCCCAGCTGTTCCTGGAGGGAAAAGAAAAGCAAGCCCTGGAGTACTTGCAAGAATTATGTAACGATGATAATAAGCTTTCCCTTTATGAAGATATGATCACTCCTGCTATGTATCATATTGGCGAGTTATGGGAATTGAATAAAATATCAGTAGCTGATGAACACTTGGCTACCGGGATATGTGATATGGTTATCTCACAAATGGAAAATCTTTATTTCAGAGATAAAACAACCCTCCCTGACGAAAAAAAGGTTATGTTGTTAGGAGTAGAGGAAGAGCAGCATTATCTAGGATTGAAGATGGCTGCTTCCGTGTTTAAAGATCAAGGGTGGACGGTCCGGTATTTGGGTCCGAACCTCCCTTTACATCATGCGCTGCAGTTTATAAATGAATGGAAACCGGAAGTGATAGGCGTATCAGCTGCCCTTTCATATCGTCTGCCAAAGCTGAAAGAATTTTTACAAGCTTTTCAGGAAGTGGATTTTGAGCCTGTAATTATTATTGGCGGTCGGATGACAAAAAAGCATGACCTTGATTCTTATTCAGAAAAAAAAGTGATAGTGTTAGAAGATTTAAGAAGCCTGCAATATTGGCTTGATAATGGGAGAGAAGGAGACATGAATGCAACAAGTTAACGAGCAATTGCCGATTCCTATCTTTTTAATAGATAAAAACCTTCAAATTCTTGGCTGCTCTCCCGAAGCCGAAGAGCAATTCAATGTCAACTTCTCATTGCTGGATGTGATTGAGGGGGAGAGCAGAGATAAGGTGAAGCAGCAAGTGCACCCGGATCAGGGGAAAAGGAAGCTGGAAATAAACGTTATTAATCAGAAAGAACAAGTGTTGCTGGCTGATTTATATGCAGGCTGGGAAAGCGAGCTGCACGGGAAAGTCTTTATTCAAATAAAAGAAGAGTCGATAAGCAGGGTTACTGATATGCTGGCTGAGCTTAGAACTCGCCTTCAGGATACTAACTTTGAACTATTAAAGGAAAAAGAAAAGCTTGAGCAAGCATTGATTGAAAATGATAGGCTTTCAGCACCCTTTATAGAGGTTACCGAAGATTTGGCACTCATACCTTTGTATGGTGAGGTTCATGAGGACAAAATGAACATTATTCGAGAAAAAATTCTTACGGCTTCTTTCGAACGGCCAGTAACTAACCTCTTATTTGATTTTACAGCTATTGGAGAAATAAAGGGAGAGGGGCTGCTGGTGCTAAAAAACATGTTTCAGTCTCTTACTTACATGGGGAAGAAGGTAGTAATTACCGGAGTGACTCCTAAACAGGCTAAGCGGCTTCATGAGCTTGACGTTCATTTAAATATTACATTTATTCAGTCGTTGGAAGCTGCTGTGAAAAAAGAAAGCAAAAGCTGATTCGGCTGCAACATGCAAAAGGGTGGCCCACGGGGGCTCACCCTTTTTTCATATCGATGTCAGCTTGTAGCCTTTTTTTGCACTGAGATACTGAAGCCCAAGACGGAAATTTGAAAAAGTCTTGGCTTTAATCTGAACACCGCTTCCTACAATTTCCTGGGCCAAATGAGTGGAAAAGCCTACATAAATCGTTTCTACTCCCATTAAACCGAGAGAGGTGGTAATTAAATCAATCTGACGTGCAATTTCAACCAGTGAAAAGTCTTCCTGATCTTTTAAATGAATTCCTGTAAAGTCGATGATTGCAGTGTCGGCATTATAGGCTTTGATGTTGTTAACTACTTTCTCACGAATTTGTTCTATTCTTTCAGCGTTCAATTGCCCTGTAAGTGGGATAAGGATCGTGTTCGGAACAATTGATGGAATAATAGGAGCGGATAAATCTTTAATCAGCTGCTGGTCTTCCTGTATTTGGATAGTGGCTTTTTCAAGCTCTTCACTATAATAATTGATATATTGTTCGCTGTAAGCAATGGTAGTGATATCTATCAGATCACATATCATATCAGTGATTTTAAAAGCTAATCCATAGGACAGGTTGTTGTCTTTAATCTCTTTTTCTGCTTCTTTACAGATCACTTTCCGAAAGAGGGATAAGCTTGATAAAGCTTCGGACAAGGAGCGATCTTCCTGTACAGCCAGCATCCCTGCTTTGTCAGCCCACTCTCTTATATCGTTGTTTAATTCTTTTTTCGAAGCAACAAGGCCTTCAGCAATAAGGTTGATTAATTCGAAACGCACATGAAAGAGAGCGCTGGAACTGTCATTTGTTTCTATTGCTTTTTGCTTGTCAATTTTTTCAGTGATTACTTCTGCAAGGCCGTGGGCGTTATGCTGGAGCCTGCTTTTTAACCTTGAGAGCTCATTTTTCATGGTGTCTCCCCCAATAAAAAAAATAAAATCTAGCACTATTTTACCACAATTTTATAAAATTACAGAGAACTATTTGTCAGGTGTTTGAACAAAAGGTGTATTTAAGTGTGTAGAAAAGTAAAGTGAAAGGAGGAGGAGAAAATGGATAAACAATTTCAAGAACAGGTGGATGGATTACTAGAGAAATACACTGAACTCTTGCTTGGGGAAAGTACTCCGGAGCTTAAGAAAAAAGTGGAAACATGGGCCCTTTATATGCATATTTCTAAAAACATGCCTCCATTAACAAGACATTGGATTGAGTCTTACCCGGATGCAAAGGAAAACATGAGAGAATTGACTGGGGAAATCAAAAGGCTGAATGAAGCTAATAGAAAGAAAGGGAAAGAAGATCAATAAGCAGGACAGCCCTTCTTCCGCTCCCACCATACCAAAGAGCGATGCAGAAGGGCTGCTTTTGTCTGCATACAGTCTGACGTTCGCCGCTGTTTGCACGACTTTCTTTATCTTATTGAGTCAACCCGCCGCTAGGCAGCTGGTTGTTATAACCGGTGAACTGCTGAAAGCTCTGTTGTAATGAACTTTGCTGAGCGGCATCAAAGCTGTACCACCCTTTTTCGAACATCACATTGAATAAGTGGCGCTGTGAATCCTGAGTTTCATTCATAATGGCAGCCAGGTCCTGATAAAGAGATTCATGGCTTGCCTCATTTAAAGCGATACTGTATGAGGAAGTCATATACTTTTCCGTAGTCAAAATATCATTTAGGAAATCCCGGTCATTCATGGCAGGGGACTTAGGAACTTGAGTTTCCGGATTTTGTATCTTGCTTTGCTGTGTCATATGTGTACTGCCTCCTTATTGAGTAGGTTGAATAGGCTGATTGTTAGATTGAAGGTGAGAAAGAATTTGCTGATAGTGGCGTACGTGCATTTGTGAGACACTTTCGAGTGCGCTCTTAACATCAGTGTCCGTACACTGTTGAGCGAAATAATGGGACTTTTTGGCGGCTAAAAGATTCCATGACAACATGTCAGTAATGTAAATTTCGTCCTTTGTCGTAACGACATTCGGCGGCTGAGGCATTACCTGCTGCTGATTTTGTTCGCTTTGCTGCTGCATAAAACAACCTCCTTTTTATATAAACACGTATTTAGTTTGAGAAATGAAGGAAGAAGCTATACAAAAAAATTATAAAAGTGAATTAGAAACAATTTTCTTGATGATAACAAGAAAAACCACTTTCTTTGTTAAAGGACTCAAAAAAAAATAATTTTCTGTAAGCACAGTATTGATATAATCAGGAATATAATTTATAGTAAGGATAGAAATGAACAGCCATTCAGAAAGTGGTTAATTTTTTTGTCTATATTATGAATGAGTATTCATTCAAGGAGAGGGAGGAAGACGATGAAAGGCAGCATTAACAAAGTCGCTGTTCTCGGTTCAGGAGTTATGGGATCGGGCATTGCAGCACATCTTGCAAACATTGGAATACCTGTCCTTCTATTGGACATTGCGCCAAAGGAACTTACAAATGAAGAAAAAGAAAAAGGCCTGGAGATCGACCATAAACAGGTAAAGAATCGGTTGAGTGCCACAGCTGTGAAGAAGCTGTTAAAGCAAAAGCCCGCTCCCCTTACTGTAAAAGAAAATATTACTCTTATTGAACCCGGAAACATGGAAGATGATATGAAACGGTTATCAGAGGTTGACTGGGTGATTGAAGTTGTCGTTGAAAACCTTGATATTAAGAAAAAAGTTTTTGCTGAAGTAGAAGCTAACATCACACCAGGTACAATTGTCAGCTCAAATACTTCAGGAATTTCTATAGAAGCAATGTCTGAAGACTGCTCACCTGAGTTCAGATCTAACTTCCTGGGTACGCACTTTTTTAACCCCCCTCGTTACTTAAAGCTTCTTGAGATCATTCCTACGAAAGATACGAGTGAAGAAGTGCTTTCCTTTATGAAGGAATTTGCCGAAAATACACTTGGGAAAGGAGTAGTGGAAGCGAAAGATACCCCTAACTTCATAGGAAATCGTATAGGAACTTATGGGCTTCTTGTTACTGTTCAGGAAATGTTGAAATCCGGATTTTCTGTCGGGGAAGTTGATTCCATTACAGGTCCGGCAATCGGACGGCCGAAAAGTGCAACTTTCCGCACACTTGATGTGGTTGGATTAGATACATTTCTGCACGTTGCAAAAAATGTATATGACCAGGTGGAAGGAGAAGAAAAAGAAACCTTTGATCCTCCACAATTTATGAAAGATATGGCGGAGAGAGGCTGGATCGGAAGCAAGGCAGGGCAAGGGTTCTTTGTGAAGAAGAAGGGTGAAAAAGGCAGTGAGATATTAGAGCTTGAGCCCGAAAGCTTCGAGTATGTCCCAAGAAAAAAGCTGAAAACAGCAGCAACTGAACAAGCAAAACAGGCAAAAAAGCTCCCTGATAAATTGAAAGTCCTTGTATATGCAGATGATAAAGCGGGTCAGTTTATATGGAGTGTACTTGCACCAGTGCTTATATATTCAGCTGAAAAAGCTGATGAAATTGCAAATGATGTTCTTGCCATTGATCAAGCGATCAAATGGGGATTTGGATGGGAAATGGGTCCGTTTGAAACGTGGGATGCCATTGGTTTGGAAAAATCTGTTGAAAAGATGGAGGGAGAGGGAAGAAGTGTTCCTGCATGGGTGAAGGAGATGCTTCAGAATGGTCATACATCTTTTTACCGTGGCAAAGAAGAGTTTTACCATAACGGAGAATACAAACAGATCGTAAAGAATAAAAAAGCAATTAATTTGAAAACGCTTAAATCCGATGACTCAAATGTCATCATGAAGAATAATGGGGCTTCACTCATTGATATTGGTGACGAGGTAGCTTGTCTGGAATTCCATTCTCCAAATAATTCTATCGGTCCTGATGTGCTGCAGATGATTAACAAATCCATCGATGAAGTAGAAAAGAACTACAAAGGACTGGTTATTGGGAACCACGGGAAGAATTTCTGTGTGGGTGCTAACCTGATGATGATTTTAATGGAAGCGCAAGACGGCGGCTTTTTTGAAATCGACATGGTGATTCGCCAATTCCAAAAGACGATGGCAAGGATCAGGTATGCAAACCGTCCGGTTGTGACTGCTCCCCATGGAATGACTCTCGGAGGTGGAACGGAAATCTGTCTTCCATCAGCAAGCATTCAAGCCTCTTCAGAGACTTACATGGGTCTTGTTGAAGTTGGGGTGGGATTAATTCCTGGCGGCGGAGGTAACAAAGAGCTTTATCTCCGTGGAATTGAAAGCCTGCCGGAAGGTGCACAAATTGACTTACAGGCTGTGGCAAATGATACGTTTGAAAAAATTGCTATGGCGAAGGTTTCCACCTCAGCTGATGAAGCCAGAAAAAATGGATTTTTAAGCTCCCGAGATGGTGTAACTTTTAATGGAGATCATACGATCCACAATGCAAAACAGCATGCCATCTTTTTACATGACACGGGCTACCGTCCGCCGCAGCGTAAAAAGATTCCGGTAGTTGGGGAATCTGGGTATGCTGCAATGCTGCTCGGAGCAAAAACCATGCAGTATGGAGGAATGGTTTCTGACCACGACGTGAAAATTGCCCAAAAGCTGGCATTCGTGTTAGCTGGAGGCCGCATAGCCAAAGGAACTGAAGTAGATGAACAGTACCTGCTTGACCTTGAACGTGAAGCTTTCTTAAGCCTGGTGGGAGAGCCAAAAACCCAGCAAAGAATGCAGCACATGCTGACAAAAGGGAAGCCGTTACGTAACTAGACTATATATGAAGAATGGAGGGAAGGGTCTTGAAGGAAGCGGTGATTGTGGCTGGGGCACGTACCCCGGTCGGAAAAGCAAAAAAAGGAACACTTGCTACCATGCGCCCTGATGATTTTGGCGCTTTAACCATAAAGGAAACCTTAAAACGAGCAAATAATTTCGATGCATCGCAAGTAGAAGATGTAATTATTGGCTGTGCCATGCCTGAGGCGGAACAAGGTATGAACCTTGCACGTAACATTTCTGCGCTGGCCGGCCTTCCTGTTAACGTACCTGCGATAACTATAAATAGGTATTGTTCGTCTGGTCTGCAAAGCATCGCTTATGCCGCCGAGCGAATTATGCTAGGAAACTCTGAAACTATTATTGCTGGCGGTGCTGAGTCTATGAGTCTAATCCCGATGGGGGGGCACGTGATTTCTCCTAACCCTGCCATCGTAGAGGAAATGCCTGAATATTACATGGGGATGGGTTACACGGCAGAACAAGTAGCCAAGGAATTTGATGTCAGCCGTGAAGACCAGGATGAGTTTGCAGCTGAAAGTCATAATCGGGCAGCTCGTGCAATAAAAGAAGGGAAATTTGACGAAGAAATTGTTCCTGTGGAAGTCACCATGCGTTCAGTAGGGGCAGACCATAAGCTGCAGGAAAAAGCAGTGACATTTTCCAGAGATGAAGGTGTAAGGGAAGGCACGACAAAAGAAACGCTTGCGAAACTGCGTCCCGCTTTTCACCCAAAAGGCTCAGTTACAGCGGGGAACGCTTCACAAATGAGTGATGGAGCAGCTTCTGTCCTTGTTATGAATCGTGAAAAAGCAGAAGCGGACGGATTAACTCCGTTAGTCAAATTCAAATCTTTTGCAGTGGCTGGTGTTCGCCCGGAAATCATGGGAGTAGGGCCTGTGGAAGCCATTCCAAAGGCTGTAAAGCAAGCGGGACTTGACCTTTCCGATATTGGGCTGTTTGAGTTGAATGAAGCCTTTGCATCTCAGTCTCTCCATGTTATTCGCAAGCTTGGTTTAGACTACGATAAAGTCAACGTAAACGGCGGGGCAATTGCACTTGGGCATCCTCTTGGCTGTTCAGGTACAAAGTTAACATTAAGCCTTATTCATGAAATGAAACGCCGTGGTGAACAGTTTGGCGTTGTTACTATGTGCATTGGCGGAGGAATGGGTGCAGCTGGAGTCTTTGAGCTTATTTAATATATAGATGGGGGTATGAAAATGAGCAGCACTACAGAGTTAGGGGTTAAAGGCGGAGGATTTTTAATTGAAGAAGTAAGAGCTGACCAGGTATTCACACCAGAGGATTTTAGTGAAGAGCATAAAATGATAGCAAAAACGACAGAAGAGTTTGTTGTGGGGGAGGTTGTCCCTCACATCGATGAAATAGAGAATCACCAGTTCGACATTTCGCGCAACCTGCTGACTAAAGCGGGAGAGCTTGGACTGTTGGGAGCAGATGTACCCGAGAAGTATGAAGGGCTTGGGTTGGACAAAATCAGTTCCTCTCTTATCACAGAAAAATTCTCCCGTGCTGGAGCCTTTTCTTTAAGCCACGGGGCACATGTTGGAATTGGTTCTCTGCCTATCGTGTTTTTTGGAAATGAAGAGCAAAAGAAAAAATATTTACCTCCGCTCTCGTCTGGAGAAAAAATTGCAGCCTACGCTCTTACAGAGCCGAGTTCTGGTTCAGATGCTCTTGGAGCGAAGACCACTGCAGTATTAAATGAAGAAGGTACTCATTACATTCTAAACGGGGAAAAGCAATGGATCACGAACTCCGCTTTTGCTGATATCTTTGTGGTATACGCAAAAATTGATGGAGAAAAATTCACTGCGTTTATTGTAGAAAAAGAGTATGACGGGGTAAGCACCGGACCAGAGGAAAAGAAAATGGGGATTAAAGGTTCTTCTACGCGTACCTTAATTTTGGAAGATGCAAAGGTTCCGGCCGAGAATGTGCTTGGAGAAATCGGCCGTGGACACGTGATTGCATTTAATATTTTAAATGTAGGGCGTTATAAGCTCGGGGTAGGATGTGTAGGAGGTTCAAAACGCGGGATTGAGCTTGCGGCTGCCTATGCGAATGAGCGCAAGCAGTTTAAAACTCCGATCGGAAAATTTACTGCCATTCAGGAAAAGCTTGGAACGATGGCTGTGCAGACTTACGCGGCTGAAAGTTCCATTTACCGCACAGGCGGGCTTTTTGAAGAGCAGCTTGGCAAACTCACAGATGAAGAACAGGAAGACGGAGGAAAGGTTGCTACATCAATTGCAGAATACGCCATTGAATGCTCCTTGAATAAATTCTTCGGATCCGAGGTTTTGGATTATGTGGTTGATGAAGCTGTTCAAATTCACGGGGGCTATGGCTTTATGGCCGAATATGAAGTAGAACGTGCCTACCGTGATTCCCGCATCAACCGCATATTTGAAGGCACAAATGAAATAAACCGTATGCTGGTGCCTGGCACCATTATGAGAAAAGCAATGAAAGGAGAGCTGCCTCTCCTTGAGAAAGCTCAGGGGCTTCAGGAAGAGCTTATGATGATGATGCCGGAAGAGCCTGGTGATGCTGCTTTGGAACAAGAGAAATATCTCCTTGGCAATGCGAAAAAGATCTTCCTCATGGTGGCAGGAAATGGAGCTCAAAAGTATGCTCAAGACTTGGAAAAAGAGCAAGAGCTTCTGATAAATGTTGCTGACATTGTAAGTGATATCTATGCCATGGAGTCTGTCATCCTCAGAACAGAAAAAGCAATCAATAAAAATGGCGAAAGCAAAGAGGGCAACAAGCTTTTGCTAACCCAAGTGTTCTGTCAGGAAGCGATGAACCGGATTGAAGCCAATGCAAAAGAATCTCTGGTTCACATGGAAGAAGGCGATACGCTTCGGTCCATGCTGGGCATTTTACGGAAGCTGGTTCGTCATACTCCAATCAATGTGGTAACGAAAAAGCGTGAAATTGCTGAGCGTGTACTCAAAGAAGAAAAATACGTTGTGTAACTTTGTTATTCAATTTGGGGTTTTATAACCTCAATATAATATATCTCCTTTCTTTGAAAGGTAATCTCCTCTCTGCTAAGTGAGGCAAAGAAGTCCCTATGGGGCTTCTTTGTCCATTTAACAAGCTTTTTACTTAGTTCTTTTCCAGGTTCCTACATACAAACTTACTTATTTCTCTTTCTTTCAAAAGATAGGATATAATAAAGAGGGATTTTATCAAAAAGGGGAGAAAGTAAAAATGAGCCTGACGTATTATGGGTATCCTTCATGCGGCACATGCCGAAAAGCAAAACGTTGGATAGAAGAGCATGGTATCGATTATAATGAGTACCATATCGTCGAAGATCCTCCCAGCCGTGACCGGATCAAGGAGCTCTATGAAAAGAGCGGACTTGAGCTTCGGAAGTTTTTTAATACGAGCGGCAAGAAATACCGTGAACTTGGCCTAAAGGATAAGGTGAAGACAGCGGGTGAGGACGAGCTTCTGGATATTCTGGCTTCAGACGGTATGCTCCTCAAACGCCCAATTGTAACCGACGGAACAAAGGTGTCAGTAGGGTTTAAAGAAGAGCAATTTGAGGAATTATGGAAGAGGTAATGCCTGCCAGGGCAGCCTGCTTTCAAAAAAGAAGTTGAAATGGAGGGATAATTATGAATCTGCCAAAAGAATTAAAGTATTCAGAGGAACATGAGTGGGTAAAAGAGGAAGACGGCAAAGTCCGCATTGGAATTACTGACTTCGCACAATCAGAGCTGGGAGACATCGTTTTTGTAGAGCTTCCGGAAGAGGGAGACGAAGTAGAAGCAGACGAGCCTTTTGGAAGCGTTGAATCTGTAAAAACCGTATCTGAATTGTATGCGCCAGTAAGCGGAAAAGTAGTAGAGGTGAACGAAGACCTTGACGATTCTCCTGAATTTGTTAATGATTCACCTTATGAAAAAGCATGGATGATTGTTGTTGAGCCATCCGACAAAAGTGAGCTTGACCAACTTATGTCAGCTGAAGAGTATGAGGAAATGGTTAGCGAAGACTAATCAACGGTACATAAGCACCCTGTAAAAGGGTGCTTTTTTAATTGGTGTCAGGCACCAAGACCTTGAAGTAACATAAATCAGGCCTAACCCCTTAGATAGAGGGGGAAATATATTACAATAGGCTGTGGTGCCAGGCACCTGACCCGGTAAAATAACCCACCTTGTCATTGTATTGACACTCTCTATTTCCCGTGCTAATATTCAATTTAGTGTTGAATATTGTAGAAAATAATTTAATGCTCTTATCAAGAGTGGTGGAGGGAAAGGCCCGTTGAAGCCCGGCAACCGTCAATGTGAGTTGATAAGGTGCCAATTCCTGCAATGCCCGCTGAGCGTTGCAAGATGAGAGAAAGGCGCATATACAGGACCTTTCTGCTCACTGATAAGCAGAAGGTTTTTTTCGTTTCTGCGGTGTTTGTTACTTAAAAGAAAATTAATAAAGAAGCTGCAGAAAGCTTCTTCATTTAAGGTGCACTTGGTTCCTGGAAATCAAGTGCTTATAACGGAAAGGGAACTAAGTTTCCAGATAAGTGAAATAGGATTTAAAATACCCAAGGGTGGTCTATATGATTACGTTAAAAAACTTAAAAAAGATTTTTAGTACAAAAAGTGGAACGGTCACTGCGGTTGACGGGGTCAACCTTACAATAGAAGAAGGCGAAATTTATGGTGTCATCGGGTACAGTGGAGCCGGCAAAAGTACATTGATTCGGATGCTTAATATGCTTGAGCGACCAAGTGAAGGCGAGGTTACTGTGGCCGGCAATAATATGTCCAACTTAAAAGGAAGGTCATTAAGAAAAGCCAGGCAGGAGATCAGCATGATATTCCAGCATTTCAATCTGCTTTGGTCCAGAACGGTTGCCGAAAATATTGCTTTTCCTTTAGAGATTGCCGGAACACCAAAAGAAGAAAGGCGGTCAAGAGTTAACGAACTTATTAAGCTAGTTGGCCTGGAGGGAAGAGGGGATGCCTATCCTTCTCAGCTTAGCGGGGGGCAAAAGCAAAGAGTAGGCATTGCCCGCGCTCTTGCGAACAACCCTAAAGTGCTATTGTGCGATGAGGCGACGTCCGCTCTTGATCCAAAGACAACAGATTCTATACTGGACTTACTAGTGGATATTAATCAAAAGCTTGGCCTGACCATTGTCCTGATTACCCATGAGATGCATGTCATTCGAAAAATCTGCCATCATGTAGCGGTTATGGAAGGTGGAAAAGTGGTAGAAGAGGGCCCTGTTCTTGATGTATTCCGCAATCCTAAGCAAGAGATGACCAAAGAATTTGTAAAACAAATTACTGAACCTGAAGAAACAATGGAAGCAATTTCTGAACTGTTAAAGGGAACAGAAGGCGGCCCCATCCTAAAGCTTACCTTTGTAGGTGATGATGCCGAACAGCCTTTGATGACTGAAATCATCCAGAAGTTCCAGGTGAGTGTCAATATTCTTCAAGGAAAGATTTCACAGACAAGGGAAGGGAGCTATGGCACATTGTTTGTCCGTCTGGATGGAACGGAAAGCAATTTGCAAAGTGCTCTTCAGTTTATTAAAGAGCAGCAAGTGGAGGCGGAGGTGTTAACTAATGATTGAGACTCTGTTTCCAAATGTACATTGGGAGCGGATGTGGGATGCTACCGTAGAAACGATTTATATGAGTCTTGTATCGGTAGCAGCTACGTTTGTTCTTGGTATTTTACTAGGACTTCTCCTTTACCTTACGGGCAAGGGGAACTTGTGGGAAAACAGGTTTGTAAACAGCATTATTGCGGGTTTTGTAAATTTATTCAGGTCTATTCCTTTCATTATATTAATTATCCTGCTGATCCCCCTGACAACCATTATAGTAGGGACAATGCTTGGGCCAAGCGCGGCCTTGCCGGCACTTATTATCGGGGCAGCACCATTTTACGCCCGTATGGTTGAAATTGGACTCCGTGAAGTTGACAAAGGTGTCATTGAAGCGGCTCAGTCTATGGGAGCAAATCAGCAGCAGATTATTTTCAAAGTTTTATTGCCTGAGTCCATGCCAGCATTGATTTCCGGTATTACAGTAACAGCTATAGCTTTAGTAAGCTATACCGCAATGGCTGGAGTAATTGGTGCAGGAGGACTGGGAGATTTAGCTTTCCGGGAGGGTTTCCAGCGGAATAATCCCGATGTTACCTTAGTGGCTACCATTGCCATCCTGATTATTGTATTTGTTCTACAATGGATTGGCGATCGGCTTACACATACAATTGATAAAAGATAAAGGAGGAGAAACGTACATGAAGTATTTATTGCATGTTTTATCTGTGTTTGCATTAGTACTTGTTCTGGCAGCCTGCGGCACAGCCGAGGAGGACGATACTGCAGGAGATGGTGAGGGAGACGGCACAGAGGTTGATGTAGAAGAAGCAGAAGAGGGCGTTGAAGAAGATGATACTGATGCTACAGAGGAAGAGGAGCAGGAGCTCACAATTGGAGCTTCGAATGTCCCTCATGCTGAAATCTTAGAATTTGCATCTGATCAACTTGAAGAAGAAGGTATTACTCTTGATATTAGAACGTTTAATGATTATATCGTTCCTAACCAGGCGCTTGATCAAGAAGAATTGGACGCAAATTATTTCCAGCACATCCCGTACCTTGAGTCTCAAATTGAGGAGCATGGCTATGATTTTGAAAATGCCGGCGGAATCCATATTGAGCCGATTGGTGTTTACTCTCAGGAGTATGACAGCTTAGATGACCTGCCTGAAGGTGCTGAAATTATCATGAGCAGCTCAGTGGCTGACCATGGAAGAATCTTATCAATGCTTGAAGACGAAGGGCTTATCACCTTAACTGAAGGGGCAGGTGTGGAAGCTACCATTGATGATATTGAAGAAAACCCTAGAGACCTCAATTTTCGTGATAACGTAGAAGCAGCTATGCTTCCACAGGCTTTTGATAATAACGAAGGCGATGCTGTTCTTATTAACTCCAATTATGCGATCGACCACGGCTTATCACCAGCTGAAGATGCTATTGCTATTGAATCTCCAGATGATAACCCATATGTGAATGTGATTGCTGTGCGCAGCGGCGATGAAGATAATGAAGCAATTCAAACGTTAGTCGAAGTGCTTCGTTCTGAAGAAGTTCAAGATTTTATTCTTGAAGAATACGATGGGTCTGTTATCCCAGTTAACGAGTAATAATAGAGTGAAATGCCGGTTCCTTGAAGGAGCCGGCATTTTTTATTATTAATTTATTAAACGTATTCTTTTATTTTATATGTATGGTAAAGAAACGGTAAGGTCCTTCCTTACTCAAAAAGGCAGGGGCTGTATGTGCCTGAGAGTGAAGAATAAAGGGAAGGCACAGGCTTACAGAAAAAGAGCTCTTTGTGTATGAACATGGAATTTTTGTAAACCCTAAAGTTTGATATGGAGATTAAGGAGGAGAACGATAATGAATCAATCGCAGGATAACCAGGAAACATCACTTATTCAACAAGCATTGCATGACTACAAAGCGGGTTTAGGACACTTTACTGAGCAGATTCCTCATATTGCGCGTAAATATAATGCTTTTACTGAAGCGTGTTTTGAAGAAGGGGAATTGTCTCAAAAAGAAAAACAGCTGATTGCTCTGGGCCTGAGTGTATATTCACAAGATGAGTATTGTATTATTTATCATACACAGGGATGTCTCGATCAGGGATGCAGTGAAAAGGAGATATTAGAAGCCTTAGGAGTGACCGCTGCCTTTGGAGGCGGGGCTGCCATGAGTCAGGCAGTGACTCTCGTACAAGAAGCCATTCAGGACCTTCAGCAAAATACTCACTAATTTGAACGCCTTTTCTTGGCAGTCATGTTACAAGAAGGGCAAGGGGTGTCCCGGTTACATGTTTACTTGCGCAAAATTTTCAACACAGCCTTTTCTGTAAGGTGAAGGGTCCTAGGGAAAAATGGTTGTGAGAGTGAGCGTATAAACAGAACAGAGCGGCGGCGCCCCTCTGTTCTTTTACGTCCCTTTCTGCCTTAAACATGAAGGAACAGCTGACAGGTTTCTTAAACGCTTCTCTCCTTTTTTGCAAAGATTTGTTACAATAAAAAAATACGTGCTTATAAACATAGAATAAATCCTCACCTTCGGGCAGGAAGGCACATAGTGAGAACTTTTTTAAATATATTCAATCTTCAGGACATATGGTACGATGAAACTTCTTGGCCGCGATAGTTGTAACATAGTAGTTATTCAAGGTAAACTAGGTAAAGATTATGTTTAACAACACAGGGATAGTGGTAACTCCTTGAACTTAGTTTGGATTTGTTATAAAATTATAATGATAATAGATTGAGAATAAGGGGTATGCAAGTCACCCATTATATTTATAAATATGGAGGTATTTTTAGATGTCAGCACCTAACCTTAAGATCGAAAATCTTCATGTAGCTATTGAAGGAAAAGAAATTATTAAAGATTTTAACCTTGAAATTAACGGTGGAGAAATACACGCAATTATGGGACCTAACGGTACGGGGAAATCTACCCTCGCTTCTGCTATTATGGGGCATCCTAAATATGAAATTACGAGCGGTAAAGTCTTTTTAGGCGGAGAAGACGTTTTGGATATGGAAGTAGATGAGCGTGCAAGAGCCGGGCTTTTCCTGGCTATGCAGTATCCGAGTGAAATCGCTGGTGTAACAAATGCTGATTTCATGCGTTCAGCCATTAATGCTGGCCGAGAAGAAGGAAAAGAAATCTCTCTTATGAAATTTATCCGCAAAATGGATGAAAAAATGGACGTTCTGGATATGGACCAGGCTTTCTCCCAGCGTTACCTGAATGAAGGCTTTTCCGGTGGGGAGAAAAAGCGTAACGAAATTCTTCAGCTTCTTATGCTTGAACCAAAGATCGCTATTCTTGATGAAATTGACTCTGGTCTTGATATTGATGCCTTAAAAGTCGTTTCTAATGGAGTTAACGACATGAGAGGGCCTGAGTTTGGCTGTTTAATTATCACTCACTACCAGCGTCTATTGAACTACATCACTCCTGATAAAGTCCATGTCATGATGCAAGGACGTATTGTGAAAACCGGCGGGGCAGAACTTGCTGAGCGCCTGGAAGCAGAAGGCTATGACTGGATTAAAGAAGAGCTTGGCATTGAAGATGAAAAAGTCGGCCAAGAAACGCAAGCGTAGGAGGTTATATCATGTCAGTGGATACTAAGTTGACGTTCGACGAACAATATATCAGAGATTTTTCAAAAGGAAAGGGCGAACCTGAGTGGCTGACTGCACAACGAGTGGCTGCCTACCAGCTTGCGGAAAAGCTTGGTTTGCCAAAACCGGAAAAGACCAACATTACAAAATGGAATTTCACTGAATTTAAACATGAGGGCAAGCCTTCTGAAACTTTTGATAAAGTGGAAGACCTTGATGAAAATATTCAAAAACTTATCGATAAGAGCACTGGTGAACAAAATGTGATAGTTTATCGTGACGGAGTTCCGGTTTATAAAAATGTAAGCAGTGCTTTAGAAGAGCAGGGTGTCATTTTTACCGATATGCAGACAGCCGTTCAAAACCATGAAGAGCTTGTGAAAAAGTACTTTATGGGCAAAGCGGTTGATGTAGATGAGCACCGCTTAACTGCACTTCACGTAGCTCTTATGAACGGCGGTACCTTCCTCTATGTGCCAAAGAACGTAGAGATCACAGTGCCTCTTCAAACGATTAACTGGCAAGAGGACGGGGAAGCTGCTCTATTCAACCACGTGATTGTTGCTGCTGAAGATAACAGCAAGGTGACATTTTTAGAGAACTACGTGTCATTTAATAAAGAAGCTGCTGCTGTAGCAAATAATGTAGCAGAAGTATATGCAGGACCCGGATCCAACATTACATTCTGCGGCGTAGATAATTTTGAAAAAGGCGTGACCACTTACACAAACCGTCGTGGCCACGTAGAGAAGGATGGAAGAATTGACTGGGTGCTTGGCCAAATGAACGAAGGAAATACTGTTTCTGAAAATATTACTCTCCTCGTTGGAGATGGATCCTATGGAGACACGAAAACAGTGACCATCGGACGTGGGGAGCAGAGCCAGAACTTTGTTTCCAATATGGTTCATTTCGGCAAGAATTCCCGTGGGTATATCTTGACTCATGGGGTCATGAAGGATAAAGCAAGCTCAATCTTCAATGGGATTACAAAGATTGAGCATGGGGCAACCAAGTCTGACGGAGTACAGACAGAACGTGTTCTTATGCTAAGCGAGAAAGCACGGGGAGACGCCAACCCGATCCTCTTGATTGATGAAGATGATGTTACGGCAGGACACGCAGCATCAGTAGGGCAAATTGATCCAATGCAAATGTTCTACATGATGAGCCGCGGAATCTCCCGGACAGAAGCCGAACGCTTGATTATTTTTGGTTTCCTGGCACCTGTAGTAAACGAACTGCCTATTGAATCTGTAAGAAACAGCCTTACTGAACTTATTGAAAGGAAGGTTTACTAATGGATGTACGTGAAATCCGCAAGATGTTTCCCATCTTGGATCAGGAGGTCAATGGCCATCCTTTAGTATATTTAGATAGCTCAGCCACTTCTCAAAAGCCTGTACAGGTGATTGAGAAGTTGGATGACTATTACCGACGGTATAACTCCAATGTACACCGTGGTGTCCACACCCTGGGAACACTGGCTACTGAAGGCTATGAAGGAGCAAGGGAAAAGGTCAGGGCTTTCATTAATGCCAAAAGTACAGAAGAGATCGTGTTTACGAGGGGGGCAACAGCTGCCCTCAACCTGGTAGCTTCAAGCTACGCCCGCGACAACCTCTCAGAAGGCGATGAGATTGTTATTACACAAATGGAGCATCATAGTAATATCATTCCCTGGCAGCAGGCAGCTAAGGCTACAGGAGCGACTCTAAAGTATATTCCTATGCAGGAAGACGGATCCATTTCCCTTGAAGATGTAAGGGAAACGGTTACGGATAACACAAAGATTGTAGCTGTAATCCAGGTTTCCAATGTATTAGGTACAATCAATCCGGTAAAAGAAATTACGTCTATTGCTCACGAAAAAGGAGCAGTATCCGTAATAGATGGCGCACAAAGCATTCCTCATATGAAAGTGGATGTGCAGGATATTGATTGTGATTTCCTGGCATTTTCCGGTCATAAGATGTGTGGGCCAACTGGAATCGGGGTATTGTATGGTAAAAAGCAGTGGCTGAATAACATGGAGCCCGTTGAATTCGGCGGCGAAATGATTGATTTTGTTGATTGGCAGGAATCTACCTGGAAGGAGCTTCCGTGGAAGTTTGAAGGTGGAACCCCAATTATCGGAGGAGCCATTGGGCTGGCAGCAGCCATTGATTTTCTGAACGAAATAGGGCTTGATAATATAGAAGAGCATGAAACGAAGCTCGTCAATTATGCAATCGAAAGGCTTCAAAACGAAGTGAAAGGATTGCAGATATATGGACCGAAAAAACGGGCGGGGATTGTCACTTTTAATGTAGACAACGTCCATCCTCATGACCTGGCAACAGTTCTTGATTCTGAAGGAATAGCAGTCCGGGCAGGCCATCATTGTGCCCAGCCGCTGATGAGGTGGCTGAAAGCGACAGCAACTGCCCGTGCCAGCTTTTATTTATATAACACCGAAGAAGATGTTGATGCTCTAGTGAAAGGCCTAATAAAAACAAAGGAGTATTTCGGTGATGTCTTTGCATAGTAACAATCTAGATACCCTATACCGGCAAGTCATCATGGATCACTATAAGAATCCCCGAAACCGCGGAGGTATTGAGGGAGATACGTTAACAGTGAACATGAATAATCCTACATGCGGAGACCGCATCGAACTTCAAATGCAAGTGGAGGATGGAAAGATTTCTGAAGCTAAGTTTTCAGGTGAAGGCTGTTCGATCAGTTTATCCTCTGCTTCGATGATGACTGAAGTAATTAAAGGAAGACCTGTCGAAGAAGCGCTTGAACTAGCAGATATTTTCTCCAAGATGATGCAGGGAGAAGATTATGATGATGAAAAATTTGACCTTGGTGATATAGAAGCCCTTCAAGGGGTTCAGAAGTTTCCTGCACGAATTAAATGTGCAACCTTAGCATGGAAGGCCATGGAAAAAGGATTAAATAACGAAGAAGAATAGGAAGAAGGCGTTTTGTACCTGAAGAAGAAAGTTAGGTACAGAAGGCTGACTTCGGGACTTGTGATTTTATAAGCATGCATCGCATGCTACTTTTAAGGAGGGTTTTCACATGGCTAAGAAAATGCCTGAAATCGGCGAATATAAATACGGCTTTCATGACAAAGACGTATCGATTTATCGTTCAGAGCGCGGGCTTACTGAAGAAATAGTCCGTCAAATTTCAAAAATTAAAGAAGAGCCGGAATGGATGCTGAACTTCCGCTTGAAGTCTCTAGAGCAGTTTTACAAAATGCCTATGCCTCAGTGGGGCGGAGATCTTGCAGAATTGAAGTTCGATGAGATCACTTATTATGTTAAGCCTTCTGAGCGTTCCGAAAAGTCTTGGGATGAAGTACCGGAAGAAATTAAAAACACGTTTGATAAATTGGGGATTCCTGAAGCAGAACAGAAATACCTTGCTGGTGTTTCCGCTCAGTATGAATCAGAAGTGGTATATCACAATATGCAAGAAGACCTTGAAGCTCAAGGAATTATCTTTAAAGATACGGATACAGCGATGAAAGAGGACGAAGAAATTTTCCGTAAGCACTTTGGCACAGTGATTCCTCCATCGGATAACAAATTTGCTGCCTTGAATTCAGCTGTGTGGTCCGGCGGATCCTTTATCTATGTTCCAAAAGGTGTAAAAACGGATACACCTCTACAAGCTTATTTCCGTATTAACTCTGAGAACATGGGTCAGTTTGAGCGTACGCTTATTATCGCGGATGAAGACAGCTCTGTACACTATGTAGAAGGATGTACAGCGCCTGTATATTCCACAAACTCTCTGCATAGTGCAGTGGTTGAAATCATCGTTAAAAAAGACGCTTACTGCCGTTATACAACCATCCAGAACTGGGCACCTAACATCTTTAACCTGGTAACAAAGCGTGCAGTTGCTGAAGCTGGTGCTACCATGGAGTGGGTTGACGGTAATATCGGTTCAAAGCTGACGATGAAGTATCCAGCTGTCATTATGAAAGGCGAAGGAGCAAAAGGTACAATTCTTTCCATTGCCATTGCCGGGAAAGGGCAGCATCAGGATGCCGGTGCAAAGGTAATGCATTTAGCACCGAATTGCTCTTCAACCATCGTCTCAAAATCAATTTCTAAACACGGCGGTAAGGTAACGTATCGCGGAATTGCTCACTTTGGACGTAAGTCTGAAGGATCCAAGTCCAAGATTGAGTGTGATACTCTTATCATGGACAACGAGTCTACCTCCGATACAATTCCTTACAACGAAATTCTAAATAACAACATTACTCTTGAGCACGAAGCGACAGTTTCTAAAGTGTCAGAGGATCAGTTATTTTATTTGATGAGCCGCGGAATTTCTGAAGAAGAAGCGACAGAAATGATCGTAATGGGCTTTATCGAACCATTTACAAAAGAACTGCCAATGGAGTATGCGGTAGAGATGAACCGTCTTATCCGCTTTGAAATGGAAGGTTCCATCGGGTAAGTCCATTATGACGGCAGCCATGGAAAAGCGAACCCAGATGGGTTCGCTTTTTCTTATGTTCAAGACTTTCAATTTAAAAAAACAGGTGTATGTATTATACTGCTAAGGGAAAATGAGTGGGAACGATAATCAGCTAATTTGGAGGGGCAATCTATGATTTACGTTGGAGTCACAGGCTGGGGGGATCATGACACCCTTTACAGCAAGGGAACGCGCCCAGGTGAGAAATTAAAAGAGTACGGCAGTCATTTTCCTACTGTTGAAGTAGATGCATCTTTTTACGCGGTGCAACCGCAACGAAACTATGAAAAATGGGTGAGGGAAACACCAGATAATTTCAGATTTGTTGTGAAAGCTTATCAGGGCATGACAGGACATGAACGAAAAGAGATCCCATTTGCTTCAAAAGAGGAAATGTACGAAGCATATCTTGAGTCACTAGAGCCGGTCATTGAGAGCGGGAAGCTTGCGATGGTACTTTGCCAGTTTCCACCCTGGTTCGACTGTAATAAAGAAAATGTAGAGTTCCTCCGCTACACAAAGGATAAATTAGGAACACTCCCGGCAGCTTTGGAATTTAGGAATAATACCTGGTTTTCACCAGAATATTATAATAAGACCTTAGAGTTTATGGAGCGTGAAGAGTGGATTCACAGCATTTGTGACGAGCCGCAAATTGGAGAAGCTTCCGTGCCGACTGTTTTGCACCCCACTCATTCTGAAAAAACTCTTATACGTCTTCACGGAAGGAACCATGAAGCGTGGAAAAAGCCAGCCAAAGGAGATAAGTGGAGAGAAACTCGCTATCTTTATAATTATTCGAGGAATGAATTAAACGAATGGCTGGAGAATATTGATAAAATAAAAGACGAAACCAAAGATATTTATATGCTCTTTAATAATAATTCTGGCGGAGATGCAGCACCAAATGCAAAATCGTTTTTGGAGCTGGCTGGAATCTCTTATGAAGGACTGGCTCCAAAACAGCTGAGCTTGTTTGAAGATCATAAAGGAAGTGGGAAGAGTCCTTGAGAGCACTAATGAAAGGATGGCTGTTGTTTTGCTCTCCCTCTCATGACTCTGGCTAAGAGTGTAAGGGAAAGGGCATGATTTGAAAACGAAGGCGGTGAAGCTATGGCAGACTATCCAATTTATATTTACCATACTAACGATTTACACAGTCACTTATCTCAGTGGCCTTTGGCTGCGGGATTTTTGAATCATCAGGATAAGTATCATAAAACTCGTAAAGAAACAGCTCTATTCTTTGATATAGGAGATCACGCAGACCGGGTACACCCTATTACAGAAGGAACAAAAGGCAAGGGGAATGTCAGGCTGCTGAATAAAACGCCTATCCACCACGTAACCATAGGAAACAATGAAGGAATCACTTTTTCAAAAGAAGATTTGGATCATTTATATGATGATGCAGACTTCAATGTTCTCGCAGCTAACTTGTTTGAAAAGGATGGAAGTCGCCCCAGTTGGGCCAAGCCCTATGATTTCATAACTGTTGAAAATGATACGGTGATAGGCATTATTGGAGTAACAGTTCCGTTTTATCCATTCTACGACCAATTGGGCTGGCAGATAAAGGACCCGGAGACTCTATTACCATCGCTAGTGAGCGAGGTGAAGCAAAAGGCTGATATTATTATTCTCTTGTCTCATCTTGGCTATCATAATGATGAGAAAATTGCCCGGGAACATAAGGATATAGATGTAATCCTTGGCGCTCATACTCATAATCTTCTAAAAACAGCACAGAATATCAATGGCACACTAGTGGCTCAGTGCGGAAAGCACGGTTACTATGCGGGACAGATACGTTTGCTTGTTGACGAGGAAACAAAAAGGGTGAAACACAAGGAAGGAGGAGCCATAGAGGTCAGCCATCATCCTATGTGTGAAGAGACGCAAGTACTTATGGAAGAGCTGCAGATAGAATCAAGTAAGGTTATGGAAACTCCCATTGTTGAACTTAAGCAGCCATTGGAAATTTCATGGACAGAACCTTCACAGTTTGCCGATATGCTGGCAACAGGTGTGCGAGAATGGTGCGGAACTGAACTAGCGATGATTAATTCAGGGCTGCTTCTTGAATCATTATCTCCAGGTGTGATTACGAGAAGAGAGCTTCATCGGCTCTGTCCCCACCCAATCAATCCTTGTATCGTAAAAGTTAAGGGAGCAGTATTAAAGGAAACAATCCATGCAGCATTTACAGAAAAAATGATCCACCTTCCATTAAAAGGATTCGGTTTTCGCGGAGAGATGCTGGGGAGAATGGCTTTCAGCGGAATGGAAGTCCATACCACACCTGGAAGCAATGGGCAGACGCGTGTAGATGGTATCTACATCAATGGCAAAGCTATCGAATTACAGGAGTATTACTCGGTAGCGACTGCTGACATGTTTACGTTTGGTCCCTTGTACCCTGGACTGTCCCAGGCTGAATATAAGGAATACTTCATGCCGGAGCTAATGAGAGATATTCTGGCAAAAACATTAAAAGATTACGCATAGAACCTTTCTCTTTTGAAAACACCTTCTCTGATGGCACGAGAGATGAGTACTCTGCATATAGTAGGGGCGAGAGGTGTATAGGAGGGGGGCGTTAAATAATGATGAAAATGGAGCCTGTTGAAATACAAGGAAAACTCTTTAAAGCTGTCACTGTAGACTTACCGAAGACCAAACTAATGGCAGTGACGAATGAAAAAGGATATATTATGTGCGGAGCACTGGACGTAGGCTTATTAAACGCCAAGTTAAAAGATCGAAAAGTCATAGCTGGCCGAGCCGTGGGAGTCAGGAGCATAGAAGAGCTTCTGGAAGCTCCTCTTGAATCCGTTACAGTAGAAGCTGAAAAGATGGGCATTACAAAAGGTATGCCAGGTAAAGAAGCACTGCTTAAAATGGTATGAATAAAACTGACCGGTTTATTGAAACCGGTCTTTTCTTTTAGGAAAGCACGGTGGTTTCCTGTTTTGTTATGCCCTTTTAAAGAGGCAGGCATGACATTCGTTTCTCGCTTGTAACGGTTTCCTCTTGGCGGTGGACAAGCCTTTTTACGATCAACAAACGGACTCTCTTTGTCTGTCTGGTAAGCTGGATTTTTCTTTATTTACAGTAGGAGGCCTTCTTGCAAGCGTATGGGGTCTGACAAAATTCTGCGAGACTTTGTGTAAAACAGGGAGAGTAAGAGTAGGGAAAAAATCTCTGGCAGGTGTTACAATGGGAAGTAATGATTTAACAGAAAGGCGGAACAAGGCATGCAGCAATATTTGGACCTATGTCGGCACATCTTAGACAATGGAACGGAAAAAGAAGACAGGACAGGAACAGGAACAATAAGCACCTTTGGCTATCAAACCAGGTTTAATCTACAAGAAGGGTTCCCGGTTATTACAACGAAGAAGCTCCATCTCCGTTCTATCATCCATGAACTCCTCTGGTTTTTAAAAGGGGACACCAACGTGAAATATCTGCAGGATAATAACGTAAGAATTTGGAATGAGTGGGCTGATGAAGATGGTGAGCTTGGTCCTATATACGGAAAGCAATGGAGATCCTGGGAGGGAGCAAACGGACGGACGGTTGACCAAATATCTGAAGTGATTGACCAAATTAAGAATAATCCTGATTCCAGGAGATTAATTGTTAATGCATGGAACGTTGCTGAAATAGAGGATATGGCTCTGGCTCCCTGCCACTGCCTGTTTCAATTCTACGTTGTAGATGGCAAGCTTTCCTGCCAGCTGTATCAGCGGAGCGCCGATGTGTTTCTGGGTGTTCCCTTTAACATTGCATCATATGCTCTCTTAACAAAAATGATTGCCCAGGTTTGTGACCTGGAGGCACATGAATTTATCCATACCTTTGGGGATGCGCATATTTATTTAAATCATGTAGAACAAATTCAGCTTCAATTAACAAGAGACCCTCGTCCCCTCCCGACAATGGAAATAAATCCAGACGTAAAATCGATATTTGATTTTACTATTGATGATTTTATTTTAAAAGGGTACGACCCTCATCCACACATTAAAGGAGAAGTTTCTGTATGATTTCGTTTATTGTAGCGATGGACAAGCAAGGAGTTATTGGGAAAGACAATAAGCTGCCATGGTACCTGCCGGCCGATTTAAAGCACTTCAAAGAGACGACGATTGAATCACCTATTGTCATGGGAAGAAAAACCTTTGAATCAATTGGAAAACCTCTTCCAAAAAGGACAAACGTTATTTTAACCAAAGATGAGAACTATACAGCAGAAGGGTGTGAAATCATTCATTCCCCTGAGGACGTTCATAACTACGGAGATGATCATGGAGAGGTTTTTGTAATTGGAGGAGCCAAGGTGTTTGAGGAGCTCTTTCCGGAAGCTGAAAAATTATACCTTACAATAATAGATGAGAAATTTGATGGCGATACCTACTTTCCAGAGTGGAATGAGGAAGAATGGAAGCTTATCGAGGAAAAGGAAGGAACAGTGGATGAGAAAAATAAGTATCCACACCGGTTTCTGACTTATAAAAGGAAAGGCTAGGGTAAAGGGATTTCTTCCCTTTTATGCTCCACGGAAGGAACGAAAAAAGGATAAGTATATACCCCGTCCCCTCTTGCATACACATAAAGTAGGCAAAGGGGGCATTTTTATGGGGAAAAACAGAAGATGGAAAAGACAAAAAGGACCCCTCCCATTTCGGTATGTCTTTTTGCTTTCGTCAATAATCTTTATTGCGCTCACAATCCAGGGGTTGTGGCTGGTGGATCAGGGGATCCGTCCAACCTTAATTGCGATTGCAAAAACAGAAACACAAAAAATTGCCACTCAGGCTATAAATGATGCCATTTCAAAGAAAATTGTAGAAAACATTGATATGGAAGAGCTCATGGTCATTGAGAAGGATAACCAGGGAAATATTACGTCCGTAGGCTTTAATCCTCAGGTTTCAAACAGGGTGCTTTCTGAAGCTACGTTAAGGGTACAAAAGTATTTAAAAATGGTAGAAGAGGGCAAAATTGAGGATTTAGGTCTCCCGGATGGAATAGAGATGGAGTTTGATAAAGAAACTTTTACTGAAAACGGTATTATTCATATGATCCCCCTTGGGCAGGCGACTAATAATGCCCTGCTCGCTCATTTGGGCCCTAAGGTTCCTGTACGTTTTACAGCGATTGGTGATGTGAAAGCAACGATGACTGAGTCCATTTATGAGTCAGGGATCAATAACACATATATAAGGGTTTCCCTTGATCTGGAAGTAGACGTCAAAGTCGTTATCCCTTTTGCCACTGATGACGCGGTGGTTCCAACCTCAATTCCTATTGGCATGGTGTTTGTTTCCGGTCAGGTTCCGGATTTCTACAATCACGGGCAAGGTGATATGCCGGCACCGGCAATCATACAGGAAAAGGATCTTGAAGATATTATTCATCCTAGTGAAGAGAATGAGGAAGAAATTCTTGAAGTTCCTGATCAGGAGATGGAAATAGTCCCTGACTAAAAAGAAAACCATAGAAGATATTTTCAGAGAGTGTCCCAAAAGCGTAAGCTTTTGCGGAAAACTCTCTTTTTTTGGTTTTGATATCTGTTACCAGACGCTCCATAAGCATCTAAAGGTACAAGCGCCTCAGCCGCTCACGTGCTCTTCATTCGTATTCACGGTGCCTTTTAGGCCGCCGGCATGGCCTTAGATTCCTCGTAAAAACACCTTGGATAATCCTTGGAGCGAGCAATCTCACAGGCGTCTCTCACTTTTGCAATCAAATAACTTATTATTGCTTTCCTTTTTTTTGAAAAAAAAGAGGAAAGGTATTATTTACATAGAACATTTGTAAGGAGGAAGAGTAAGGTATATTTCACAAACAACAAGTGATTTAGAAAAAAACGTTTTGACAATAGTCCTAATAAAAAATATAATGAGATAACGAATTGTCAAAAAAAGTCGAAAAGGAGGGAAGTTCACAACTCAAACGCTGTGCAAGGGTGGAAAAAGAAGATAATACATCTAGTCTAACTTATATTTTTCTGAATATTCTTTATTGTAGTAACCAATCTAAAAAGAGATGAAGGGGGAAGGTTCCCATGAGAGAGCAGTGGGGAACTAGAGCAGGTTTTATTTTAGCGGCCGTAGGTTCGGCTATTGGCCTGGGCAACATTTGGCGGTTCCCGGCAGTAGCATACGAAAATGGCGGCGGAGCATTCTTTATTCCTTATTTATTTGCATTGTTAACTGCAGGTATTCCGTTGTTGATTCTGGAATTTACTATCGGTCATAAGTATCGCGGATCTGCACCGCTGAGTTATGCGCGGATGAACAGAAAGGCAGAATGGATCGGATGGTGGGCTGTATTTGTCTCGTTTGTCATTTCAACCTACTACGCTGTCATTATTGCTTGGGCAATGTCTTACAGTGTTTTCGCCATTAACCAGACATGGGGAGAAGATACTGAAGGATTTTTATTCGGGGACTACTTAAACCTTGCCGAGGTGCCCGGACAGGTAGGAAGCTTTGTCCCTGGTGTATTAATACCGTTAATTATTGTCTGGGTCGTAACACTTGGTGTGTTATTTAGAGGGGTTCAAAAAGGGATTGAGTGGGCTAACCGTATTTTTATTCCAACACTTGTTGTCTTATTCTTAATTATAGTTATTCGTGCGGTTACGCTACCAGGAGCGGTAGACGGTCTCCAGGCATTTTTCGAACCTAACTTTGAAACCATTACATCTGGAAGTGTGTGGGTCGCGGCATACGGTCAAATATTCTTTAGTTTGTCGATAGCCTTTGCCATTATGATCACGTATTCCAGTTATTTACCAAAGAAATCTGACATCACCAACAATGCTTTTATTACAGGATTTAGTAATTCAAGCTTTGAATTACTTGCAGGTATTGGAGTATTTGCTGCCCTTGGTTTTATGGCCATGCAGGCAGGTGTTGGTGTATCTGAAGTGGTAGCCGGTGGTATTGGCCTTGCTTTTGTGGTCTTTCCAATGATAATAAATGAGTTTCCGGCTTTAAACGGGCTGTTTGGCTTTTTGTTCTTTGCCTCACTTGTCCTTGCAGGTTTATCATCTTTAATCTCAATTTCTGAAACCTACGTCAAAGGGATCTCTGAGAAGTTTGGAATTTCCAGAGCAAAGGCTGTAACGATTGGCGGAGGGATTGCAGCATTGATCTCCTTGGTCTTTGCTACGCAAGGTGGATTGTTCTTCCTCGATGCTGCAGATTACTTTATTAACCAGTTTGGTGTAGCCTTTATTGGCCTCGTCCAGGTCATTGCTATAGCGTGGATCATGCGTAAGCTTAATGTGTTTCAGGATCACGCCAATGGTATTTCGGATATCCGTCTTGGTCTTTGGTGGAAGGTTTGTTTAGGCGTCATTACACCAGTTGTTTTAGGGTACATGATGTTTGATCTCTTCAGAACAAACCTGCTTGGTCTGTTTGATACAGAAACCGGTAACTATGAAGGATATTCAGATGCATTTATTCTTTGGGGCGGTTGGGCTGTAGCTGCTTTCGCAATCATTGCAGGGTTTGTCTTTATGGCAATCCGCTGGAGAAGTCGTGACATAATTGATGAAGTTGATTCGCAAGAAAGGGAGGGTTGATAGCTATGACTGGCAGCGCACTGTTTATGATGATTTTAGGGATGATGATTATCTGGGGCGGTATGGCAGGAAGCATAATCCACGCCCGCAGAGTATCAAAAAATAATCGTTAAAAAAGCAGGGGAGCTTTTCTCCCCTGCTTTATTTTTTTCTTCTTTCTTGTTTTTCCCAGGAACGAAGGTTTGGGTACGGGTCAAAAGACCATTCAGTGTAGCCATTATCCCTATACATCCCGTAATGGAGGTGAGGAGGGAATTTTCCCTGGGTGCCCGGCTTTCCGTATCCGGAGCTTCCAACATACCCAATAACAGTACCTGGTTCAACAAGTGTCCCTTTTTTAATGTCCTTTTCAAAACCGCTTAAATGTGCGTAGTAATGATACACATTGTTGTTGTCCCTGATTCCAATCCGCCAGCCTCCAAACCTGTTCCAGCCTTTTAGTTCCACGACACCATATGTGGTAGAGCGAACCGGCGTGTTGTACCCTGCAAAAATATCGGTTCCTTCATGTATTCTTCTTCCGCCCCAGCCTCTGCGATCTCCCCAAGTACTGCGGTAACTATAGTTATAGTTTAAAGGGACAGGGAAAACCCGATCATCGAGGTCAAGTTTTTGATGTTTCTTATATAGATCTGCATGGCCTTTAATGATATTGACTGCCTGGTCCCGCTGATAGTAATCCCACAAGCCGATTTCTATATTATCGTCATCATGGCCGTAAGAGGCTAAATAGCTGGCAAAGGTAAATAAGATATCCATGTCGTTTACCCGGGAAGCCTTTCCATCCTGATCTCCATCAAGACCAATCCCTTCAAATAAAGCTAATGAGTAAGGGTCTTCATCTTCCCAATCAGGGTTTAACGGCCCCGCCCACTCTTTGGGAGCATAAAAAATGCTGATAAGTCCTTCCGTTTCTTCTCTGTCTTTTCTGGCCCGCCGTATTCCTCTTTCATAAGCGTCCACGGCTGCCAGCCAGTACCAGGGAACGTAAGTAACAGCTTCCATCTGTTTATAAAGGGTCATACGTCCTTTATAAATATCATCAGCTGACATTTCTTCTGCTGCAATACCTTGATGGAGAGGCAAAGAAAGACAAATGATTATAGCTGATATAAAAATAAGGAAAAATCGTTTCATATCTAGACTCCTACCTTTCAGAAACGGTATCTGCTTGTTAGTGTGACCTATTTATATAAAAAAGATAAAGACAATCATTGGAAACAAACAGGATGTTTGGTAGAAAAGTTCTGAACGTGTTAAAGTATAAAAAGAACAGGAAGCAGAGAGTTCCATTACGTTTACATAGCGCTCTGCCTTTCCTCCAAAACAGTACAATTTACTGGAGTGATGAAGCTTGGCTAAGCAAGAAGAATACATTCGGAAACCAGAATGGTTGAAGATTAAGCTTAATACAAACGAATCCTATAAAGGCTTAAAGAAGATGATGCGTGAAAAAAACCTCCATACCGTGTGTGAGGAGGCAAAGTGCCCTAATATTCATGAGTGCTGGGCAGAACGAAAAACGGCTACCTTTATGATTCTTGGCGATGTATGTACAAGAGCCTGTCGTTTTTGTGCAGTAAAAACGGGCCTGCCTACTGAATTGGATTGGGATGAACCAGAACGAGTAGCAGAGTCTGTTGAGCAAATGGGGCTTAAACATGCAGTAATTACAGCAGTAGCCCGCGACGATTTAAAGGATGGCGGAGCAGCTGTGTTTGCGGAAACTGTCCGTGCAGTACGCCGGCGGAACCCATTCTGTACGATTGAAGTGCTGCCTTCTGATATGATGGGAATGGAAGAGAATTTAAAAACTCTAATGGAAGCACGGCCAAATATTTTAAATCATAATATCGAAACGGTAAGACGCCTTACACCAAGAGTAAGAGCACGGGCTACCTATGATCGTTCACTTGAATTCCTGCGCTACGCAAAAGAGCTGCATTCTGACATCCCGACAAAATCCAGCTTGATGATTGGTCTAGGGGAAACAAAAGAAGAAATTATTGAAACAATGGACGATCTGCGGGCACATGATGTGGATATTATGACAATCGGACAATATTTGCAGCCATCTAAAAAGCATCTGAAGGTTCAGAAATATTACCATCCAGATGAGTTTGCCGAGCTAAGAGAAATTGCTATGTCCAAAGGATTTAAGCACTGTGAAGCCGGACCGCTTGTTCGTTCGTCTTATCATGCAGATGAACAGGTTAACGAAGCACAGGTGAATGAAGAAGCTCAAAAATATCAGGCAGAACAGCAATTTTAAAGGGATTCCTTTTCTGTCTTGAAAAAGAACCGCTCCTATTTATTGAATGGGAGCGGTTCTTGCTAATTCTCCGTCTTCTTCTGCATCAAATCTGTTATCCAAATACTTTGTGGATGGTGGCTGTTCTGTTGATTCCACCATATCTTCAATTGTTTGGGAGAGGACTTTTTGAATATCTCTTGTTTGTGGGCCTACGGTTTGAAAACGCTCAATGTCTTCCATCATCGCTGGGTTATCTGTGATATAGACTTCATAATAGTAGGGCACCATTGCTTCTGCCACCATCTTGGTCTGCTGAGCTACAACATCCCGGTCGTCCCGTTCTGTGTCATATGCAACTAATACATGATGGTTTGTAACAAGAACACATGCTTCCTCTACCGGTGTGGTTTTGACAAGCATTTGACTAATCCCTTCAGCAGACTGCTGGCGATTTATATAATCTGTTGTTTTTGGCGTGTGTTCGAGTGCTTCTTCGTTTTTCTTATGCCTTACCATCCCAAAGTGCTGAGGATCTCCCTGGGTTTCGTCGGTGACGTAATTAAGGTGATTCTCCGGCTCATGTACCTGAAGAGGGTTGGGCTGAGCTTCTTCCCCGAACATTTGACCACAGCCGCCCAGCATAAGACAGCCAGATAAAACAGCAGCGGTTAAAACTCCTTTTTTCATCTGAAACACCTCCTTACTTGTAGTATTCTTCTCAGCTCAGAAAAACATGATGGTAAATACTAGGACTCAGCATTAATGAGGAGACATTGAGCTGTAATGGAAAGTTGCAATAATTAATGAAATCAAAAATTTTAGCAATGAATAGATTGTGGTACAATAGACAAAGGTAAGCGAGGTGAGAAGTGTGGTAAGCATTCAAAACCAGCAATATGAAGTGATTAATGATTTCAGGAACGGCTGGAATGAGGAAGAGTTTATCGGCCGGTACAGTGAAGTATTAAATAAGTATGACTACATCGTTGGAGACTGGGGGCATAGCCAGCTTCGACTGAGAGGCTTTTTTGAAGATACCCACAAAAAGGCGACATTTGATACAAAAATTAGTACATTAGATGAATATATATATGAATACTGCAATTTTGGCTGTGCTTATTTTGTCTTGAGAAAAATCCGGAACTCCGACTAGGGTCCGGATTTTTTTAGTTAGGCTCTGGTAAAGGAGAATTTTTAAAAGCCTTTTGATTGTAGATAAAAGCGCGAGACGTCTTCGGGGATAGCAGAGCTGGAGATCTCCCAGGGTTGTGTCCCCATGGCAGCTAAGACATGCTTGAGGTATAGAAAGACAGCGTGAATAATGGAATGAACCATGAATGGACATCGCGCTTGAACATTTAGAGGCAGTTGAATGTAACAAGCCTTTGGTTAAGAAGTGGCAGGGGGATGATTTGCTCGTTCATACTCAAGGTCTCTATATGGTTCATCCGGCCAGGTGCCCTTGCCTGTGCCCGCTTGTTCATCGGTTCGTTGTTTTTCATGGTTTGAGGGATCTGTATAATACGGGTCCCTCTTTTCAGAAAGCGATTGTTTCTTCATAGCAGCAGCCTCCTCCATCTTTTTATTCTTATTAGTTAGTCAGGATGAATGAAATTATTCATCAAGGTAAGGAGAGACTGATCCTTGGGGAATATAGGCCTTCCAAGGAGACACTTTTCTTATGTCAAAAAAAGAAGCCTTCAGCAAGTACTTGCTGAAGGCTTCGTTAACCTTTTTTATACAACTTCATATAAGAAAGAGCGGAGTTCAGAAGCTTCTTCTTCATTTAAACGGTAGGCGTACTCAATATATCCCGGTTCCTCTAAATCATCGGATCCAACAATGGCAAAACGGTTTGATTGCATATCAAGGACAATTTGTTTTCCGTAATGACGGCCGCTTGAAATGATTGCCAGGTCGAAGCGTTGGCTTTCACCCATGAAGCTTACAAACCTCGTTTTTGTTTCTTCGATATCGTCATATAGAAAAAATCTTTCTTCTGACATCTAATATCCTCCTTTATGAGGGAAAGAAGAGAATCTACTCTTCCTCCATAATAAGGTGAGGCTTATTCTCCAGGTGGTGATGTGCTTTAATATATCGGACTGTTCGGGTTTTGGCACGCATGACGATAGAATCTGTTTCGGCCAGGTCTCCACCTAGAAAGCGGACACCTTGCAGGAGTTCCCCGGATGAAACCCCTGATGCTGCAAAGATGGCATCATCACCTTTTACAAGGTCATTGAGCTGGAGCACCTGGGTAGGATCTTCAAGTCCCATATCCCGGCATCGCTGCTCTTCTTCTTCATTTGATGGTACTAGGCGAGCCTGCATGTCTCCTCCCAATGCTTTGATAGCGGCAGCGGAAATAACACCCTCAGGCGCGCCGCCTGTACCCACAAATAAGTCAATTCCCGTTTGGGGCAGGGCAGTTGCAATGGAGGCTCCTACATCACCATCTCCAAACAGCTTGACTCTTGCTCCTTTTTTTCGTACTCGTTCCACTATTTCATCATGACGTTCACGTTCTTGGATAATAACAGTAAGGTCACGAACACGCTTATTATTCATTTTGGCTATAATATCAATTGTTTTTTCAATAGGATCATCAATACGAACAAGGCCGGCAGCTTTTGGGCCAACCACGATTTTTTCCATATACATATCCGGAGCATGAAGAAGTGTTCCTCTATCAGCTACAGCAATGACCGCCATAGCGTTAGGGTGTCCTTTGGCAACAATGTTTGTCCCTTCAAGTGGATCAACAGCTATATCGACTTCAGGACCGTTGCCGTTTCCAACTTCCTCTCCTATGTAAAGCATTGGTGCTTCATCAAGTTCTCCTTCTCCAATCACAACTGTCCCCTTACAGCTGACAGAATCAAACATGGTTCTCATGGCAGTTGTTGCAGCGTCATCTGCTTCAATCTTTAATCCGCGGCCAAGCCATTGTGCTGAGGCTAAGGCAGCAGCTTCTGTAACACGTACAATCTCTAATGCTAACTCTCGCTCCACTTTGATACCCTCCGAACTTTATTTAATAAAATGGTTTATTTGTTAGTGAAAGAAGTCATGTCTATCCTACCATAATTTTGTCCCGCGTACGTAATGTCAATGAGCCGCTTGTATAAATGAGGGGGCTAGGTGAGCAAAAAAGTTATGCTATACTAGTACATAAATCAATAAGAGAGCGGGGGAGACAATGTATTTTGTGGATCGAAACCAAATTGAAAACAACCTTATATATATAGAAGAGTTACGTCAAGTGTTTCAATCAAATACCCTTACTGACTCTGAGGTTGGAAAATTAGCCTTAGAGCGTATTACTCATGGTTTCATTGAAGCTTTCATTGATGTAGGAAACCAGATGATTGACGGCTTTATCATGAGGGACCCAGGCAGTTATGAAGATATTTTGGATATATTAAACGACGAAAAAGTCATTCCTGAAAACGAGGCGGAATCGTTTAAAGAAGTGATACGGCTGCGAAAAGATCTCGTATCAAGCTACACAAAGATAGATCATCATCACTTTCAACAGGTGCTGGAGAAAAACATAGAAGTCGTGCATGCCTTTCCAGGCCACGTCAGGTCATACTTAGAAAAAGAATTAGGACCGGTTTCTGCTTTTCTCCCTGAAAATGAAAACAAGGAGGGAAAGTAAATGCCATATGTGAGCCTTGCATTAAAGGCGCAACATAACGGACTGTCTGTAAACAAAAAGAACCAGTTAATCAGAAGGTTTACAGAAGTACTCAAAGACACATTGGGGAAAAATCCTGCTACTACACTCGTTGTCATCCACGAAAATAACGAAGAGTCAGCAAATAGGGGCAACACCGCCCTTTTATATCAGGTGACAAGAGAAAAAGGACGCCCGACCGAGGATGAAAAAGATACCTTACGAAAAGAAGGTATTCGCATTTTAAAGGAAGTTCTTGGGCATGGAGATGAGCCGGTGGATATTCAAATTAATGAAATCAGCACCGATAATTGGGGGCTTGGCGGGGAAAGCATTACGGAAAAAAGAAAAAAAGAATAGAAAGGCTTTAAAACCAACAGCTTTTTTTATAGAGAGCTCTAGTGGGTATGGGAGCGCTGATGACTGGTGATGCAATTACTGGCCAGCTCCCATCAGGTTCGACACATAGCAGATCAGAAAGGAAGAGATAGATGACGGCATACAAGGGATACTTAATCGATTTAGATGGCACTGTGTACAGAGGAAAAGAGATCATACCCGAAGCAGTAGAATTTGTAAGCTCTTTAAAAGAGCAGAATCTTCCTTACTTGTTTGTGACAAACAATTCATCAGAAACTCCAGAAAGCGTAGCACAAAAACTTCAAAACATGGGCATTCCCTGTGAAACAAAACATGTCTTTACATCTAGTATGGCTACCGCATCTTATTTAACTGAGCAAAGGGAAAAACAATCCGCCTACGTCATTGGTGAAGATGGTATCCAAAAGGCTCTTGAGCAGGCGGGCATCACTTATGAAGAAGATCAACCAGGGTTTGTAGTGATGGGGATAGACCGGAGCATTACATATGAAAAGCTTGCCAAAGCAGCACTGGCTGTAAGAAATGGGGCTCGTTTTATTGCGACAAACAAGGATGTGTCGCTGCCATCTGAAAGAGGTCTGCTGCCTGGAAATGGTTCTTTTGTGTCAGTTATTTCTCTTTCCACAGGTGTAGAGCCGACAGTGATTGGAAAACCGGAATCCATTATTGTCGAGCAAGCCCTGGAAAGAATAAACTTGTCTAAAGAAGAGGTTCTGATGGTCGGTGATAACTATGATACCGATATCCTGGCAGGTATCAATGGAGGCATTGATACATTAATGGTGCACACGGGTGTTACGACTGCAGAGCAATTAAAGGAAAAACAGGAGCAGCCGACACATGTTGTTTCTTCCTTAAAGGAATGGAAGATTTAAAAAGACAGAGACATTGACAAAGCAAGGTTAAAAAATAAACATTTTGACACAGATCTGTCTTCATGAACCGCTAAAGCAGAAAACCGAACCATTCAAAAAATGGGTCGGTTTTCTGCTTTTTTGTACCAGCCTCGTTCCAACTTGTGCAGGAGGCCATACATTTAAGAGGTCCCCTTCACCGTTGCCATGATTGGAACCGGTGATCCCGGCTTGGCAAAATTAAGGGGTCCAGAAGGCTTCCGGCTTTTAAAAAATTATTCTACATTGGCTGCACGGTGGGCGAGTCTGCTTGAAGCTGCAGCTGCAATAGCCCCGACAATGTCATCGAGAAAAGTATGACATTCACCAGTGGATTTATCATTAAGTTTTTTCAGGATCCCTGGTTTCACTTTGTCGATATAACCGTAGTTTGTAAAACCAATAGAGCCGTAAACATTAACAATTGAAAGAGCAATAATCTCATCAATGCCATACAAGCCTTCGTCGTTTTCTAAGATTTCCTGCAGCGGCTCGGTTATTGCTTTTTTTTCAGTTAATCGATCCAGCTCTATCCCTGTAATAATAGCGTTTTGCACCTCCCGTTTTCCCAGTACATGCTCCACGTTGGCTTTGCACGCTTCCATCGTAAGTTCTGGGAAGTATTGAGATTGAAGAAAATGTACTAATTCAGCGATCTTATCCGTCGTGACTCCTCTTTCTTTTAGTAATGAAATTGCTGTTTCTTTAAGAGGATGGTGCTGATAAACCATTTATATCACCTGTCTTTTTTATTCTTTTGTTCTCCGGAATTTACAAGACTCTGCTCTCTTAGTGTGTCTTAAAGCAGAGAGGATATCCCTTCTTTGTGAAAGGTTTCCGTGTATGGGTCATAAACTATTATATGAACTAAAAAGGAGAGGTGACCGGGCTTTGTTTGAAAGGAATGTATATGACGGATACGGGCTGTACTGCAGAGAAAGGTTCCAGGCTGGTATGTACGAAGGGTTTTCAGCTGACAGCGGAACATACATTTTTGTGCCGAAACTGGAAACAGGAAGAGGAAGCCTGAAAGAAAAAATTTCCTGGGCGGAAATGCTGAAACAAAACGGCGGCATACAGGTTGCGCAGTTTGTTCAATCCGTTAATGGCCGTGAAACGATTCCGATTGATGGCGAAGAAAGAATGCTGTTTTATATTCCCGAGGAGGAAAGAACAGTCGGTCACATGACAGAAACCGGCTCTTCCCTGGGGATGTTTCATAAACAAGGGAGTCATCTGGGTAATGCTTCGGATTCCTCGACTGTATCGTTTGGCATGAGATGGAGTCAGTGGTGGGAGATGAGAATTGACCAGCTGGAAAGCTGGTACGCAAAAGTAAGCCAGCAAACTGACTTTACTTCCTTTGACCGCTGGTTCGTTTTAACGTTTCCCTATTACCTGGGATTAACTGAAAATGCAATTCAATGGCTTAGGGAGATGGAGAGCGGTCGGGAGTATTCAGCAAAAGAAGGTGGATCAATAAGCCACTTTCGTTTTACAGAGGGAACTTGGCTGACAGTGGACCCGGAAAGAACTGAAGTGAAACTGCCGTCCGAATGGCTTTACGACCACCCTGCAAGAGATGTGGCAGAATGGCTGAGAGAGGCGTTTTTTCAGCAGGAGCCAACTCAGCGAATAGAGTCCTTTTTACACCACTACCTTCAGCACAATGCGTTTACAGACCAGGATTGGATGATGGTGTTTGGGAGGCTTGTATTTCCTTATTTATATATTGAGCGGGTGGAAAAGCACTATATGTATGAAAGCTCCACTGTTGGCAAAGAAATGGAATGGAGTGTTGAGGAGATATGGGAACGAGAAGGTACTTACCTTGAGCAGCTCGGGAAACTTGGAAGGAACCTGGGACGGAATTGGCCTGGGAAAATAGATTGGATTCTTCAAAGAGAGGGACGGCTGCGATAGCCCCTCTTTTTTTATATGGCTCTTACATTACGTAGAGGAAAAGAAAGTGAGATAGAAATGGCCAGGATATTTTTAGTTAACAAAAAGTGAGAAAAGTGTCTACCCTCTTGTAAAAAGTACGGGAAAATTCTATAATGTCCATTATAGTGAGACAATTGTTCGTCTCTTATATACACTCTTTCCATTCCGCATAAAATTGACAATGATTTAAGTTATGTGTGATGATATAAATTATTTGCATCAATGGAAAAAAGGAAAGCAGAGATAGATGAAGTAAGGAGTGGGGAGACCATGAATAGCAGAGTTGGTATAGGATTACTTGGGTTAGGGACGGTAGGAAGCGGTGTGATCCAAATTATTAAGGAACACCAGGAAGAGCTTCAACACCAAGTAGGGAGTCCTATTACAATAGAGAAGGTTCTTGTTAAGGACGTAGAAAAACAAAGATCAATAGAGATTGACACAGATAAGTTAACCACTTCACCTGACGAGGTTATTTCAGATCCTGATGTGGATGTTGTCATTGAAGTGATGGGCGGTATTCATGAAGCCAGAGAATACATTCTTAAAGCCCTTCAGCAGAAAAAGCACATCGTAACTGCTAATAAGGACTTAATGGCACTTTACGGGCCGGAATTGTTAAAGGCTGCCTCGGAAAACCAATGTGACATTTTTTATGAAGCGAGTGTAGCAGGCGGCATTCCTGTTATTCGCAGCCTTGTAGAAGGCCTTTCCTCAGACCGCATTACAAAAATTATGGGTATAGTTAATGGCACTACTAATTATATTTTGACAAAGATGAGCCAGGAAGGCAGGTCTTATGAAGAAGTTCTTGCAGAAGCCAAAGAACTGGGCTTTGCCGAAAGTGACCCTACCTCTGATGTCGAGGGACTTGATGCAGCCAGAAAAATCACCATTTTAGCAAACTTAAGTTTTGCAACCAATGTGGATTTGGAAGATGTAGTGGTCAGAGGAATTACAACTGTTACTTTGGAAGACATCGAGTATTGTGAGCAGCTTGGTTATACTATTAAGCTTATTGGTTTAGCCCAGCGCGATGAAGGAAAGCTTGAGCTTACAGTACAGCCGACACTTATTCCTAATTCTCACCCTCTTGCTTCCGTCAATGACGAATACAATGCTGTCTACGTTTACGGAGAGGCTGTAGGTGAAACAATGTTTTACGGTCCTGGAGCTGGTTCACTGCCAACCGCTACAGCGGTAGTTTCTGACCTGGTTACCGTTGTGAAAAACATGAAGCTTGGAGTCAATGGAAGAAGTATTACCGGGCCTTTGCACAGCAAAGAAATGAAATCAGATGAAGAATCTAAAGCTAAATATTTCCTGCGACTTCATGTCAAAGATGAAACCGGCACATTTGCTACCTTGACTTCTTTATTTTCCAAGCATGACGTCAGCTTTGAAAAGTTACTTCAATGGCCGATAAAAGGAGAAGAAACAGCGGAAGTAGTGATCATCACTCATCAGACTACTCGTGCAACTTATGAAGAAATCTACAAGAAATTAGAGGAGCTTGATATTGTACTGGACGTTAAAAGTACTTATCGAGTTGAGGGAGGAAACTAAGATGAGCAGCTGGAAAGGTTTGCTTCACACATACAAAGATTATTTGCCGGTCAATGAAAAAACACCAACGCTTTCACTTAATGAAGGGAACACCCCGCTGATCCACCTTGAAACTCTTTCAGAGGAGTGGGGGGTAGAGGCATATGTGAAAGTTGAAGGAGCGAACCCGACAGGTTCTTTTAAGGATAGAGGGATGGTAATGGCCGTCGCTAAAGCAAAAGAAGAAGGCAGTAAAGCAATTATTTGTGCCTCCACGGGGAATACTTCTGCTGCAGCTGCTGCCTATGGTGCTCGTGCTGGACTGCGTTGTATTGTAGTGATTCCTGAAGGGAAGATCGCTTTAGGAAAATTGGCGCAGGCTGTGATGTACGGTGCTGAAGTGTTTGAAATTCAAGGAAACTTTGACAATGCTCTGGATATTGTTCGTTCCATCAGCGAAAAAGAAGCTGTGACTCTCGTAAATTCCGTGAATCCGTACAGAATTGAAGGACAAAAAACAGCTGCCTTTGAAATCTGCGATGTATTAGGGAAAGCCCCTGATGTACTTTCTATCCCTGTTGGAAATGCGGGGAATATCACGGCCTACTGGAAAGGCTTCAAAGAATATGATGAGCAAAAAGGGACAGGCCTTCCAAAAATGAGAGGATTTGAAGCGGAAGGTGCTGCAGCCATTGTGAAAAATGAAGTTATTAAAGAACCTGAAACCATTGCAACAGCTATTCGGATTGGGAACCCGGCCAGCTGGTCCCAGGCAGTAAACGCTGCAGAAGAGTCAAATGGTGAAATTGACATGGTGACCGATGAAGAAATTTTAGAAGCCTACCAGCTCCTTGCTCAAAAGGAAGGAATCTTTGCTGAACCAGCTTCATGTGCCTCCATTGCCGGCTTGACGAAGAAAATTAAGAGCGGGGACGTAAAGAAAGGTTCGCAGGTTGTATGCGTGCTGACTGGAAATGGCTTAAAAGATCCAAGTACAGCCATTGATACGGTAACTGTAAAACCAACTGTTCTTCCAAACAAGGAGGAGGCATTTTTAGAACATATTAGAGGAGGTGTAGCTCATGGAAAGTGATATGCTGGTGATTAGAGTACCTGCCAGCTCTGCTAATCTCGGGCCTGGATTTGATTCGATTGGATTAGCTGTTGACCGCTATATTACGCTAGAAGTTGAGAAAGCAGATGAGTGGCATTTTTCCACGGAATCAAAGGTGCTTGAAGGCGTCCCAACCGGCAAAGATAATGTGATTTATGAAGTTGCAGAGTATGTGGCACGGAAAATGGACCGTGAGCTTCCCCCTTGCCATGTTCATATGATCAGCGATATTCCTTTAGCCAGAGGACTTGGAAGCAGTGCCGCAGCTATTATTGCTGCTATTGAACTTGCTGATCAAATGCTTGGAACAGAACTGACAAAAGCTGAAAAGCTTCGCCTTGCCAGTCTGTGGGAAGGCCACCCTGATAATGTAGGCCCTTGTTTGTATGGCGGTTTAATCGTGGGAACTCATTCTCCGGACAACACTGATATTGTTCCTTGTGGAGTTCCGGATGTTGATATCGTCCTTATGGTTCCCGATAACGAGCTGATGACAAAAGAAGCCAGAGGTATTCTCCCTCGCCAGCTGGAGTTTCATCAAGCGATTAAGGGTAGCAGCTTAAGCAACGTCCTGGTAGCTGCTTTATTAAAAGAGGATTGGGCTCTGCTTGGTAAAATGATGGGCAGAGATGTGTTTCACCATCCATACCGTTCCAAGCTTATTCCGGGACTCACTGATATACTGAAAAATGTCAAAGACTACGGAGCGTACGGAGCAGCATTAAGTGGTGCAGGTCCTACAATTATTTGTCTTGCTCCTTTCGGAAAGGGAGCTGAAGTTCAAAGAGCTTTACAAGAGGATTTTCCGCAATTTAATGTTGAAACAGCTAGGCCTGCCCCATTTGGTTCAACTGTTAAATACGTAAAAAACCGTAAAAACATCACAGTTTCTTAATAAACAAAAGACCAGCTGTCAGGGTAGACAGCTGGTCTTTTGTGTTCAGGGTGCCTGGCACCTCAGTTGCGTGTAACAAAGGAGAAACAGACAGAAGGCTTGGTGCGGCAAGGGGGAAGAATCAATGATAAATGTTTCAAAGGCCGGATGTTCTGCGAGGTGCCAGGCACCAAAAAAAGGCCAGGCCTTCTCGGCCTGACCTTTTCTGTTCATATATTAAAATACTTGCTCGATCTCTACTACCCCAGGTACTTCTTCAAGAAGGGCACGCTCAATACCGGCTTTCAACGTAATTGTAGAAGAAGGGCAAGATCCGCAAGCACCCAATAGGCGTACTTTAACAATTCCATCCTCAACGTCTACTAGTTCCACGTCACCGCCGTCACGAAGCAAGAACGGGCGTAATTTTTCTAATACTTCTTGCACTTGTGCGTGCATGTCAGTTGTTTCTGGCATTAAGAACAACTCCTTTCTATACTTCTATTATAATATCCACAGATGAAAAAATCTATGAGCTGAGTGACTTATAAAACATTTTACTATCTAAAGATGTTAGATACAATAAAAAAGGGTTAAAACTTTATAATCATTCCTTTTTCAGAAAAAAACGTTTAGGGTGAGGGGAAATCATATGAGCAAAGTTCTTACTATTAAAGTGTACGGTGCCGAAAAGAAATGTCCAAGCTGTATTAATATGCCTTCTGCATTGGAGACGAAAGAGTGGCTTGAAGCTGCTTTAACAAGGAAGTACCCGGAGCGGGACTTTGAATTTTTCTATGTTGACATTGAAAACCCTGGGGAAGGGATAGACAAAGAAGTCGCAAAGCAGATTTTTGAAAATGACTTATTGTACCCTTTAGTAACAATTGAAAATGAAATTGTTGCAGAAGGGGATCCACGATTAAACCGAATTTCTAAAAAGATCGAAGAGCTGTACCAGTCCTAAAGTAAAAAAGACATGGCAGAGAAGCCATGTCTTACTTTATCCCACTAAACCAGGCTTGATTATACTCCGGAGTGATGCTTATACATCCAGAGAACACCGCTTTTTAACAGACGCGCAACTCTTCCGGTTACTGCAGCCTTATCACCCATAAGCCCAAATCCATGCTTTTTCCCCAGGGAGCCTAAAACCCCTTTTAGTTTGATAGTTGGCAAGGTTTCAGGGATGGACTCATTGTTCCATCTCTTTTTCAGTACCATGGCAATCTGTTCTCCCTGGCCTTCAGCAAGCTGGGCGCTTGGGGCATGAGGGAGGCTTGCACAGTCTCCTACCACAAAGACGTTTTCATCCTGTGGCAAGTGATGATGTGGTGTTAAAACAACTCTTCCCGATTTATCCTTTTCAGTGTCAAGCTCACGTACAACCTTACCAGGCTGAATGCCGGCAGTCCATATAATGGCCTGGGACTCAATCCGGTCCTCATGATTGTATAACGCTCCTTGTTCAACGCGAGTAATGTTAGAGTTACTAATAACCTCCACATCATGTTTAATAAACCAATTTTGCACATAAGTACTTAGACGTTGAGGGAACATAGGAAGAATTGTATCGCCCCGGTCAAACAATTTAATATTTAAGTCGGAACGGCTCTCACGCAACTCACTCGCAAGTTCTACTCCGCTTAATCCTGCACCGACAATGGACACATCAGATCGTGGAGGAAGATTACTCAGAGCTTCGTAAGTTCTCCGCGTTTCCTCCATACTTTGGATGCTGTATGTATAGTCCTCTGCGCCAGGAACACCGTGATATTTATCTTCACTTCCAACGCCAATAATTAAGTAATCATATTCCAGCGTATCATCGCCCTCAAAGTGTAGGACTCTGTTCTGAAGGTCAATGGATTCAACAGTGCCATAGTGGAGGTTGAGCCGTTCGTGATCTGGAAAAGGCACACGTATCTCCTGGTCCGATTCAGTACCCGCTGCCAAGGCATAATATTCGGTCTTCATACAGTGATACGGCAGTTTATCTATTAAAATTAATTCTACATCGTCAGGTAAATCATTTGGTAATAACCGTTGCATTATTCTCATTCCACCATAGCCACCGCCTAAGATGACAAGCTTTTTCATAGACTGAACTCCCCTTTTCTCTGTAATGGCTTTTAAACTTGTTTGCATAAAGGGAATAAGCTGATTCAGAAACTTTTCCCTTGTAGGCTCTTCACATGTCGCTAAATGATAATAAAAATGACTATTAATAATATGGCTCCATCTCGACACGTTTATGGAGGTGTTTAATTCTCCGCGTTTCATTCCCTGCTCAAGAAGCTGTTCCCATCTTCTCAATAATAACGAATCGCTTTCCACAACGTGTCTCCAGACTTGCCGGGTCAGTACTGGATTTATATTATAATCCCCTAATAAATAATTTAGATGAGCCCTTATTTGAGAGGATAAGGACATACGGTACAATCCGTACCTATGTATATATTGATCCACCTGATCGAGGCGCTGCTCTGCCAAAGCCTGCATTACTGATTCTTTAGTTGGAAAATGGTTAAAGAAGGTGCCTTTTGCCACCTCTGCTGCTTCCGTGATTTCCTGGACGGTTGTTTGCTCGAAACCCTTCTCACGAAAAAGATTCACAGCTTCTTTAATTATTTTCTTTCTTGTCTGTTCTTTTTTCTCCGAACGTTTCATTGGTATATCTCTCCATTCCCATTCCAGGCAAAAATAAAAAGGAAAACGGTAAAATTTTTGAGGCGTTTTCACAAAAAGCCTAAAAGGTATGTTGAGGTAAAAAATAAATGATTTCAGTTCCAGTCTTTATTCCCAATCCTTCTTGCTATGTAAAAAGTGACCTTAGTCAGTTAAATTATAACGATTTTATGTCAATTTTACAACAAACTTCGTAACTTCTTGCTCCTTAGATTCTTACGTCTTCTTCAAATTAAGGAAAAGGAGAGATGGATTGACTTATTCTTGACCTAAGGGTAGGATAATTTGAGAGTAGTAAAGAGGTGAGTATAAATTGAGACCAATTATAGAATTTTGTTTAAGTAATTTGGCCAGCGGTACTCATAAGGCGATGGAAGAGCTGGAAAAGGACCCTAACCTTGATATTATAGAATACGGCTGTCTTGGAAACTGTGGACAATGTGCAATGGACATGTTTGCTTTAGTGAATGGAGAAGTAGTGACAGGAGAAAGCACTACTGAATTAGTCCAAAATGTTTACCAGTATTTAGAGGAAAATCCAATGTTTTAATTTAGGCGCCCTTCGTATAAGAAGGCGCTTTTTTTTGACAAAGTTCCTCTTTATGCTGCAAAACAGGCGTTCAGCGACAGGGTAAGCAAAAAATACGGAAATTAGTATGGAATTACTCTAAGCACCGGCGCTTCCCCTGTTGGCACAGTTTATTTTCTCCGTTATACTTTCAAGAAAAGGAGGGCAGGAAGATGAAGCTGATACCTTTTGAAAATACGTGGCCTTATGACAAAATGATGGAGGATATTTATCTTCATGAGTGCCCTTATTGTCACCAGCACAACGTCCTCACCCATATGAGTGAAGAGGATTTAGAACGGGCAAAAGAGGAAATCAAAACAAACATGGTTCTGCCATGCTGTCATACAAAAATGATTATCCTGAAAGCGGATGAGGATTATTTCTGGACAACTGACCACTTGCGGAAATGAGGAATGAAGATGAAATTTACAAAGATGCACGGGCTGGGAAACAGTTATATTTATGTAGATCTTTTTGAAGAGGAACTGGAGGAGGATAAGCTTTCTTACCTTGCCATTGCAGTTGCTGATAAAAATAAAGGCATCGGTTCAGACGGTTTGATACTGGTTGGCCCCTCTGAGAGTGCAGATGTGAAAATGCGAATATTTAATGCTGATGGATCCGAAGCCAGAAATTGTGGAAATGGCTTAAGATGTGTAGCTAAGTTTGCCTTTGAAAAAGGCTATGTAAGTGAAGAGCAATTCACGATAGAAACGTTAGGAGGTCTTGTTAATGCTGAAGTTCATCAAAAAGACGGAACGGTGGAGTTAGTAACGATTAACATGGGACCTCCCCGTCTGAAAAAGAAGGATCTTCCTATGACAGGTAATCCTGAAGAAGAAACGATCAATGAAGAAGTAGAGGTTATGGGCAGGAAAGTGTACATGACAGGCGTGTCCATGGGAAATCCTCATGCCGTCTTTTTTGTGGATGACATTAATGAAGCTCCTGTTGAAACAATTGGACCAGCCCTTGAAAAGGACTCCATGTTCCCGGAATGGGCAAACATTGAATTTGTAGAACAAGTGAGTGAAAATGAGATCCATTTCAGGGTATGGGAAAGAGGATCCGGTATTACACAGGCCTGCGGCACCGGGGCATGTGCAGCTGTCGTTGCTTCCGTCTTAAATGGTAAATCTAAAAAAGGAGAAGAAGTAACTGTGCATCTTTTGGGCGGTGATCTCCAAATAACCTGGGCGGAGGACGGACACATCCTGATGACAGGACCCGCGGTTACAGTGTGTGAGGGAACTTATAGTACAGCTATTTAAAAAGGACGCTGCATAAGCAGCGTTCTTTTTTTGGCTGCTCTCTTCAGAACTAATAATACGAGCCGAAAAGAAAGTCGTACATATGGTTAGTAAGCAGCTGGGTATTATCCCCCCCGGTATTAAAAAGAGGGCGACCCATAAGATAAACTTTAGGGACACCCTCGATAGGCTTAATATTCTTTAATCACATTATAGAAGGTATCACGTTCAATCGGCTTTTTGTTGGCCCCTTTAATGAAGTGAACCAGTTCTTTTCTTGTTAGTCCTTGAGACGTTAACGCTCCTACAGAATGAGAAATACGTTCTTCAATTAATGTTCCGTGTATATCATCAGCTCCGAAGGTAAGAGCCATCTGAGTAAGCTGTGGACCAATGTTGATCCAGTACGCTTTAATGTGGTCAAAGTTATCAAGCATTAAACGGGAAATAGCAACGGTTCTCATATCATCAAAAGCAGTGGTTCTTCTTGTCCAGCTGGCATTCACTGTTCTTGGCTGCATGGCAAGAGGAATAAACACCATAAAGCCATTGGTTTTGTCTTGAAGCTGGCGCAGACGGTCCATGTGAATCAAGCGTTCTTCAAAGGACTCAATAGAGCCGTATAACATAGTTGCATGAGTTTTCATTCCGAGTTCATGAGCAATCTCATGGGCCTCCAGCCACTGGTCAGTGGATGCCTTGTCAGGGCTCATTTTTGCACGGTAACGCTCCGTGAGGATTTCTGCTCCTCCTCCTGGAAGTGTATCTAAGCCGGCCTTTTGTAATTCCTGAAGAACTTCACGCATTGAGAGACCGGAAATTCGTGAGAAAAACTCAATTTCAGCACCTGTATAAGCTTTGATGGCTGCCTGAGGGTAATGTTTTTTAAGAGACCTTATGGTGTCAAGATAATAATCAAAACCGACTTCGGTGTTGTGACCTCCGACAATATGAAACTCTTGAATATTGTCGTTCCACCGTTCCTCCACATACTTAAGTAAGGCTTCTTCATCCATTGTATAAGCGCCTTCCTGTCCAGGTTTGCGCTTAAACCCGCAAAAACCGCAATTAGCTTCGCAAACATTGGTCGGGTTAATGTACATATTTTCAATAAAGTAGACGTTGTTTCCGTTTTTCTTTTCTGTTACCTGGTTTGCAAGCTGAGCTACTCCAAGCAGGTCTGGAGTATCGTATAAGTAAAGGCCATCTTCTATAGATAAGCGTTCACCACTATGAACTTTATCGGCAATTTCTTTCAAGTTGGTATCATTGAGGATGAGAGACATGATAAACCTCCGTTTTAAATAAAATAAAAAAGATATATTCTTATGCAATGTATAGAGATAATAAATAAGGTATATAACAATGAGATAGTATAATAAGATGTATAAACACATTATACATTTCAAGGCAGGGAAATAAAAGAGAGATGAGTAGAGATACGAAATATTACTTTATGGAAATTCGTAAAAACAAACGTCTCCTTCCCAATTTTATAATTGTACTTTTATGGAAATTAATATAAAATTAGTGTATTAGTGGATAACTTTGTTAACAGAAAGGAAGATTAATGAAGGGGTGAGAGTAGATGAAAGAAAAAGCCAGTTACGAAAAGCAACAAGTTCAATTGGAAAAGTTGCGTGAGAAGATGGTGAGCGCTGCTCTTACACATGGAATTCATCACCCCATTGTTCTTCATTACAGCAAACAAGTTGATGCAAAGCACAATCTGCTGATGGAAATGGCAAAAGAACAAAAAGTAAATTCAAATTTAACTGATTGTCAGATGGTATAAATCGTTTGGGTTGAATCTGTTATCTAAAAACGATACACTTACCTTAATCATATATGTGTTAAGAACTTTGGTTTTCAAAGCTTGCAGTAAAAGCAGCTGGAAATCCTTAAAGGAGGGTATCCATTGATTAATATTTCAGAAGCAGCAATTAACCGTGTTAAGCAAATGATGGAAGAAGAAGGCGAAAGCCTGAAGCTCCGCATCGGTGTTAAAGGTGGCGGATGCAGCGGTTTATCTTATGGAATGGGTTTTGACAATGAAGCCCAAGAAGGAGATACTGAGCTTGAAATTGATGGCTTGCAAGTACTTGTAGATGAAGAAAGCGCGCCTGTTATTAAAGGCTTGCAGATTGATTATAAAGAAAACATGATGGGCGGCGGATTTACAATAGATAATCCTAACGCCATAGCAAGCTGCGGCTGTGGAAGTTCTTTCCGGACAGCTGCTAACGCGGGCACACCTGAAGATTGCTAAATATGGTGTGAAGATGAGGCAAAAGAGATCTGAAGCCTTTCAGCAGAACAGTTCTGTTGAAAGGCTTTTTTACTATGTATGGTTGAGAAATTAACTGTTTAACTAAATTGTGAAGACAAGGAGGGGTAGATGTGAACGAACAGGAAGCAAAAGAAGAGCTAGAGAAAATGCGGACAGGTGAGAAGGAAGAACTTTTAGTTACAAAGGAACATTTTCTGTCATTTAGAGAAGTCCTGGTAGCTCAGGATGACTTTCAGGCATTTCGTGGAAGAGCCGGGCACTACGGGAAAGTCATTTATACATATGAGCCTGGATGGACAAAATAAAGGATCCCGCTTTAAGGCGGAATCCTTTATTTTATTTAGAACATATGTGAACTGTGTCCAGGCTGAACCTTAGCCCCTGGATCCATATATGCTTTAGCGTTGTTGACTGCTGTGGGAGCTTCTCCAAAGCCGGAAGCAATAAGTTTGACTTTCCCATCATATGTCGTCACGTCTCCTGCAGCGTATATTCCTTTAAGGTTTGTTTCCATTTTAGTATTAACTTTAATGGCATTCTTTTCGATTTCTAAGCCCCATTCTTTAATTGGGCCGAGAGAAGAAATAAAACCAAAATTAACGATCAAAACGTCAACATCTACAGTTTGTTCTCTGTCTCCTTTAACTTCTTTTAAGACAACCTGGTTGACTTTGCCTCCTTTTCCCTTAAGCTCTTTAATAGCAAATGGCGTTAAAATATTAACTCCAGAGTTTTCGAGCTCCTGAACACTATGTTCATGGGCGCGGAATTTGCTTCTGCGGTGAACAAGAGTAACGTCAGCAATCGGATCGAGCATATTAGCCCAGTCAACAGCAGAGTCTCCTCCGCCGCAAATCATTACTTTTTGACCTGCGAACTTCTTAATATCCTGGACGAAGTAATGAAGATTGGATCCTTCATATTCTTCAGCCCCATCAACTTCAAGCTTTCTTGGCTTGAACGCTCCCACCCCTGCGGTAATGATGATAGTACGAGTGTGATGGATTTCTTTATCTGTTTTCACTTTGTATGTCTTATCGCCAAGCTGTTCCACGTCTTCTACTGCTTGTTCAAGGACGACTGTAGGATTAAATGGATTCATTTGGGCAATAAGGTTATCCACAAGTTCCTGTGCACGGACTTTTGGGAAGCCGGCAACATCGTAAATATATTTTTCTGGATAAAGAGCCGACAGCTGACCGCCTAATTGAGGCATGCTTTCGATAATTTTCACTTTTGCCTGGCGCATTCCACCGTAGAAAGCTGTAAAGAGTCCTGTTGGCCCGCCTCCTATAATGGTTATATCATATAGTTCCTGATCTTCTTTCACAATTGCCACCTCCGCTGACGATTCACAAATCTTTTCTTTCTATTGTCATACTTATTGCCATTATAAGCGTATAGACCTTTTATTAAAAGGAAGACGCACAATAGAAGGCTTAAAAGAGGAACGATACGATAGAAGTCAAATATGAATGGTTTTAGTGTTAGCACTTGAGAACAAAAAAATTAGAGAATAGTGGAAGTTTAAAAAAACGGTTGAAAAAAGCCCGAAAAACAAATATCATATTAGGTGTGATTTGTGACCATTTTGCGAAAAATTATCTTTTTGCGCTTTTGTACGTGAAACGATTCACAAGTGCGAAGGATAAGACTTAAAAAGAGAGATCAACCCTATACTTACATGTAATATGGGCAGAGAGAGCAGAGTAATGAAAATATTCATAGGAAAATGGAGATGTGATCAAAGTGGCACGTAAACCAAATATCGTAATTTTAGGGGCGGGATATGCTGGGATGATTACAGCAACTCGCTTGAACAAAGAGTTAGACGCTAACGAGGCAAACGTGACTTTAGTTAACAAGCATGACTACCACTACCAAACAACCTGGCTTCATGAACCGGCAGCAGGAACTCTTCACCCTGAAAAAACACGCATGAAAATCAGTGACGTTCTTAACATGAGCAAAGTGAATTTCGTGCAAGATGAAGTGGTGGAAGTAAAGCGTGAAGAAAAGAAAGTGGCTTTAAAAGGCAAAGGTGACATTGATTATGATTATCTAGTTATCGGATTAGGAGCTGTACCTGAGACTTTTGGAGTACCGGGAGTGTTTGAACACGCTTTCAGTAAATGGACTGTTGATGGTGTTCGCCAAATTAAAGATCACATTGAGTACCAATTTGCAAAATATAACAATGAAGAAGAGCCGGATGATTCAAGCTTGACGTTTATTGTAGCAGGAGCTGGGTTTACCGGTATTGAGTTTATCGGGGAGTTAAGTGAACGTGTGCCCGAGTTATGCCAGGAATACGATATACCTAGAAATAAAGTAAAAATGTATGTCATTGAAGCTGCACCAACAGCACTACCAGGCTTTGACCCTGAGCTTGTTGAGTATGGCATGAATCTTCTTGAAAACCGTGGCGTAGAATTTAAAATTAACACTCCTATCAGTGAAGTGACTTCTGAAGGCGTCGTCTTAAAAAGCGGAGAAGAAATTAAAGCAGGTACGGTCGTGTGGGCTACAGGTGTACGCGGAAACCCTGTTATCGAGAAATCCGGCTTTGAAGCTATGAGAGGCCGTGTGAAAGTTGAAAAGGATCTTAGAGCACCGGAACATGATGATGTCTTCATTATCGGTGACTGTGCATTAATTATTAATGAAGAAATTAACCGTCCTTATCCTCCAACTGCTCAAATTGCAATGCAGCAGGCTGCAGTAGTCGCGAAAAACCTTAAGGCACTTATTAAAGACGATGCTTTGCATGAGTTTACTCCGGAAATTAAAGGAACCGTCGCTTCATTGGGTGGAAAAGAAGCCATTGGAGTTGTAGGGAATAAAAAACTGTACGGCAATTCTGCTAATTTCATGAAAAAAATGATTGATAATCGTTACTTGTTCCTTCTTGGCGGACCAGCCCTAGTCCTCAAAAAAGGAAAGAATCCATTCTAGGATCAGAATGAAAGAGGAGTTTACCGAGATTCTTGGTAAACTCCTCTTATTGTGTGCCCGGCATGGGTATAAACTCTAGGGTTAAAGTCCCGAACGGTGAAGGTCGTTGTAACCGC
>NZ_JBHSOZ010000001.1:0-1132 GCF_042656525.1 Thalassorhabdus alkalitolerans | reverse complement strand
CCCAGTGTGGCCGATCACCCTCTCAGGTCGGCTACGCATCGTCGCCTTGGTGAGCCGTTACCTCACCAACTAGCTAATGCGCCGCGGGCCCATCTCACAGTGTTAGGATAAATCCCAACTTTTACAAGAAGATCATGTGATCTTCTTGGTTATCCGGTATTAGCCCCGGTTTCCCGGGGTTATCCCAGTCTGTAAGGCAGGTTGCCCACGTGTTACTCACCCGTCCGCCGCTCATTCCACAAGCTTTGCCCCGAAGGGCGCAGCTTGCTTCCTGCGCTCGACTTGCATGTATTAGGCACGCCGCCAGCGTTCGTCCTGAGCCAGGATCAAACTCTCCGATAAAATGAAGATGTTTGAAACTAACTTAACTTACTTTAATAGAAATTAACTGACGTTTGACTTTCATTCGATTTTCAAAGGACAACTTCACTTTTTTTGTAAAGCGACAACAATTATAATATCAAGTTATTATTTCTGTGTCAATAACTTTTTTATAAATAATTGGTGGAGCCTAGCGGGATCGAACCGCTGACCTCCTGCGTGCAAGGCAGGCGCTCTCCCAGCTGAGCTAAGGCCCCAAAAAATAAAATGGCGCGCCCGAGAGGAGTCGAACCCCTAACCTTCTGATCCGTAGTCAGACGCTCTATCCAATTGAGCTACGGGCGCTTATGGAGCGGAAGACGGGATTCGAACCCGCGACCCCCACCTTGGCAAGGTGGTGTTCTACCACTGAACTACTTCCGCAATGTTATTCTGTTAAATTGAATGGTGAGCCATGGAGGATTCGAACCTCCGACCCTCTGATTAAAAGTCAGATGCTCTACCAACTGAGCTAATGGCTCACGACATTATGGCATATAAAAACCTTCAGTGCAGAAGGTAAATAATGGTGCCGGCCAGAGGACTTGAACCCCCAACCTACTGATTACAAGTCAGTTGCTCTACCAATTGAGCTAGACCGGCATAATATGGTGGAGGATGACGGGATCGAACCGCCGACCCCCTGCTTGTAAGGCAGGTGCTCTCCCAGCTGAGCTAATCCTCCTAGAGTACGCCTGGCAACGTCCTACTTTCACAGGGAGTTGCCCCCCAATTATCATCGGCGCTGAAGAGCTTAACTTCCGTGTTCGGC